>NZ_JACYVC010000005.1:0-276185 GCF_014842145.1 Stenotrophomonas sp. CFBP 13718 | reverse complement strand
ACGCAACGCGGCAGATGCATGCCTGATCGCTCCTCATTGCCATTTCCCGGGTCCGCGAAGACGCTTTCCATGCGAAACGCCGTCCTGCCCTGCTTAGTCCTCATGCTGCTTGCCGCCTGTCACTCCGGGGTGGAGCAGCAGGACACGGGCGACCGCGGGCTGGCCGCGCTGAATCCTGCCCCCCGCCAGACGTACGCATTCGTCGTGACGATCAACGATGCGCCCGGCCCGTTTGCGGTGGTTGAAGGAAGTGCCCAGTACGACGTCATCAACGAACAGGAATGCGGACGCATCGTGGCGTCGACCGGACGCGCCGGGCGCATCACCAGCCAGGAACCGGTCGCGTTGGAGAAGATCTCCGACACCGAGTACCGCGGCACAGTCCATCTGGATCGCATGCTCGACGCAGACTATTACGATCGCGGCGTCTGCCGGTGGAAGTTCAGCGGAGCGGGCGCCATGCTGAAAGCAACCGGTGCCGATGGCGAGACCCGCTTCCTGTCCTTCATCCCAGCTAACCGCTTCATCAAGGGTGAGACCAAAACCCGGCATTACGCCGACATGGGCTATCCCCGCGAATCGCTGAACGACTACGCCGACTACGGTGAGGACGCCCCGGAGGGCTTCAAGCCTGAACTGCGCGGGTCTTTGTTTTCAGCCACCCTGATGGGTAAAGAGGCGCGCCCGTGAGTGCTGCCCCATGACCCCACCTGCTTCACTCTTTTCCCCACCATCCAGGAGGCCCCCAGTGCGCCGATCACTTCTGCCGTGCGCTGTGTTGCTGCTTCTTACTGCCTGCCATTCGGAGACCGCCATGAATCAGGAAATCGCTACTGCAGAACAGGACGTTGAACAGGGCGGCCGCGGGCTGGCCAAGCTCAATCCCGCACCCCGCCAGGCTTACCAATTCGTGCTGAAAATCGACGATGCGCCCGGCCCGTTCACCGTGGTCAACGGCACCGCCCAGTACGACGTCGTCAACGAGCAGGAATGCGGGCGCATCGTGCCGGCGACCGGCCGCGCGGGCCGCATCACCAGCAAGGAACCGGTAGAGCTGAAGAAAATCTCCGACACCGAGTACCAAGGGACGGTCTATCTTGATCGCATGCTGGATGAGGACTACTACGATCGCGGCGTCTGCCAGTGGAAGTTCAGTGGAGCCGGCGCCACGCTGAAGGCTACGGGTGCGGAGGGTGAGACCCGCTTCGTGTCCTTCATCGATGCGGACCGTTTCGTGAAGGGTGAGCGGGAAACCCAGCACTACGCCGACCTCGGCTACCCGCGCGACGAGATGGACAACTACGCCGATTACGGAAAAGACGCTCCGGAGGGCTTCAAGCCCGAGCTGCGTGACGCACTGTTCTCGGTGACGCTGACCGGTAAAGAGGCGCGCTCATGAGCCTGCGCAGCCAGGATTACGCCGCGCTCGCCGATGATGCCTACAAGGATCGCGCTGTCGGCCGCTGGGCGCCCGATGAAGCGGAGGTGGTCCCGATCGGTGACCACAGCTACCGCATCCTGGAGCACGTCAACAACAAGAACGGCTACCAGGGTTTCATTTACCAGCGGGTAGATACCAACGAAATCGTCGTCGCCCATCGGGGCACCGAGCAGCCGCTGCACGATGTGGTTGCCGACCTCGGCATGGTGGTCGCCCGCACCAACCTGCAGGCCGACGATGCGATTGCATTGACTGCACGGGCCAATCAGTTCGCGCAGCGCGAAGAAACCCGTAGCGGCCAGCACCTGGATGTCACGGTCACCGGTCATTCGCTCGGTGGCTCGCTCGCACAGATCTCTGCGCACCACCACGGCCTGAAGGGCGAAACCTTCAATGCCTACGGCGCGGCCAGCCTGGGTTACCGCATTCCGGAAGGGGGCAATGCGATGGTCAACCACGTGATGTCCGCCGACCCGGTCAGCGCGGCCTCCGGCCACTATGGCCAGGTCAAGGTCTACGCCAATGAGACCGAGATCAAGAACCTGTACGGATCCGGCTTCCGCAACGGCGCCGTTGCCGGCTTCCTGATGCCCGACTCTGCCTTGCTGGCCGCCGGTCGCTCGCTGGATTCACACATGATGACGAACTTCCTGGACAAGCAATCGGTGCTGGACAATCCAGCCTCGCAAGCGTTGGCCAAGCAGAACGCGGGCATGATCAACGAGTACCGCGACAAGCTGGAGTTTCTGCGTGGCGGTCTGACCACAGCCACGCGCGGCGGTATCGGCAACGCAGTGGACATCTACGACCGTATCCGCGGCCCGCTTGACCCCGGCGAACCCGCACGCAAGGCGGCCGAAGAACAATCGCACAAGCGCGACGGCGCCATGCGCATGGACAGCCCCGGCCACCCCGGCAACCTGCTGTTCCAGGACGCTCTGCGCGGCGTGGAAGCGCAGGACCTGCGCGCGGGGCGTACGCCGGATCAGCACACGGGCCAATTGGCCGGCAGCCTGGCGGCGGAAATGCATGCCAATGGCGGTACCCGTATCGACAACGTGCTGATGAGTAACGATGCCTCGCGCACCTTCGGGGTGCAGGGTGAGGTCAACGATCCGGCGCATCTGCGGGTGTCGGTGGCAACCACTGAAGCGATGAACATCCCACTGGATCAGTCCAGCGAACGCGTCGCGTCGCAGCAGGCTGCCCAACAGGTGGCGTCGCAGGACCGCGATATGCAGATCGAGCAGAGCCAGACGGCAGCACGCAGCATGAATGCCTAAAGTCGTCTTACAGATGGGTTGGGCCGGGTAACACCCGGCCCACACGGCGCATCGCAATCAGCGTATACGCACCGCGACCGAGCAATCCGAATACCCTACTTTGCATTCCCCCACACCCTGGAGGAAGCATTCGGCCGTCGCCGTTGTGATCGCATTCTCGAGGGTGAATGCTCTGCCGACCACAAGATGCTGTGGCGTCGGCTCCGGCGGCGACGCGACCGCCACGCAGGAATTCTGATAGCTCACACGTATCACGCAGTCCTTCGCACCACTGCGTTTGCACTGATCCAGCGCTTCCCGCTCCGCGCGCCGCTTGCGGTTCTGGGTGTTGGAAACGCCCATGGCCAACTGTGTCGGTGAGGTCGCGATAGCGCCCCATGGCGCGGTCCACGCCTCAGCGAGGGGTGACGGTGCGCCGCCCCCGGTAGGTGCGCAACCCAGCATGCCAGGCCCGCCTACGGGAAACTGCCCCGGCGGACAGCGGCCTTCCGCGCTGGCTGCGAACGGCAGGAAGGCGAACGCGACAAGCGTTGCCATGAAGATCAATCGCTCAAGCACGCACTTCTCCTTATCACTGTCGCTCTCCATCACGCCGGAAAACCCTCCCCCAGTCTGACCTACAGAGGACTTACGAGGCATTGCAACTTACTTGAAAACGTTACCTCAGCCTTGCTGAGGGTGTAGTCCGTCCACGCGCAAGGCAAGGTTGCCAGATCGCACCGTCAACCGCCTATCTGACGGGAGCCCATTTATCTGCGCCCCCTCCTCGAACGGAACCAACACTCAGCGAATGTACTTTGGCAGACTGCAACCGCTGTAAGCGACCGTGCACGTCCCGCCTGCAGCAGGCTTGCACTTCATCAATCCATCGCCAATGGCCGCTTCGGTCGTCTTGCCAACGCCCAAGCCTACCTTCGCACCAGGCACATCAGCCGGTGGCACAACCCACGCGGCACACTGGCTGCTGTAATCCAAGATGACCCGGCAATCCTTCACGCCATTGCGCGAGCATTTTCCAAGCGCAGTCGCAACGGCCGCGCTGCGACTCACTTCGTCTGCTGCAACACCCGCGTCAGTGGTGGTGTCAGAGAGTGCGAACGCTCCCCAACGCGCTTCATACCGCCCAGGATCCACCGCAGGCTGCTGAGGCTGCCCCGGCTGCGCTCCGCCATAATTGGATATCGGCGCACACCCCATGACGCCTTGTCCGCCAACGGGGTAATGACCGGGAGGGCAGTTGCCCTCGGCACTGGCCGCGAAACAAGGCAGGACCAACACCGAAAGCGCGACCAAGACTTGGAAGTAGTGTGCTTGCTTGAACATACATCCTCTGGGGGCTAAATCCGACGCTAGTCCTGATCGAACGCTAGAACTTCTCGAAAATCGGCTCGCTACAGCCGGTGTAGATGATTTCGCATACGCCGTTCGGAACCTGCGCCCTACAGTCACGTTCCAAGCCTTGGCTGGCGATGTCGGCCGTTGCGGCGGACCGAAGCCTGCTCTCGTATCCCGGGCCAAAATACATCGCCGCCATGCATTGATTCTTATAGGTCATTTTCACTGCGCAGTTCTTGGCGCCATCCTTCGCACAGTCGGCGATAGCGGCTCTGGATGCTTCCGCCTTGCTTCGCAAGCCCGTCGCGGCTCCGCCGGTGGTGCCTGAAACTGCAAAGGCCCCCCACGTCTCAATCCATCTGCCGGTAGGTCGCGGTGCGGCAGGCTCTGCAGCAGCCTTCGGGATTGGCGCGCAACCCAGCATGCCCTGGCCTCCAACCGGAAACTGGCCAGGCGGGCAGCGTCCTTCAGCCTTCACACCCTCACCCATTGGAAGTAGAGCGCCAACGGACACGGCCAGAATGACTACGAAACGAAACATATCTTGGATCCTATAAACGCTGCGCTCCACCAAGGCAACGCAGTTGTCACGTGAGACTTGGCGCTGACCGAAGATCGTGCAACGGACCTGCGATTAAGCCATGAGCGTGCACATCGCGACGTGGAAGAAGATCACTGGCATCGGCGCAGCGATGAGAATCGGAGTAGTCGGGACGTCCTTCGAGTCAGCGAAATGCCTCAAATAGGGGCAGGCTGCAGGCCGCGTATGCAATGTTGCAGCTCTTGCCACCGTCCTGGGGCGAGCACCCCTTGCGTGCTGCGTCGATGGCAAGGGCCTCCGTTCGTCCACCAGCGCTGACAGACTTCATTGACGGAGGTCGAGGGCGAGGAATCGGATCCGCCAAGGCAATGCAGCTATCAGTGTAGGAAGTCACGACCTTGCATCTCAAGCCGCCGTTCTGCTCGCAATTCTTGATTGCGAGCGAGCTGGCTTCACCACTTGAAGATTGAGCCTCTGCCACGCCGGTGGATAGCACGACGCCACGCTCACCTGCGGAGGCATCCTCTGCGATGGCGCCAAACCTGGAGTGCCAGCGTCCATTCGGTTTGGGCGGCTCCTGCGCTGGAGCCTGCCCCCCTGGAATAGGAGCACACCCAAGCATCCCAGGACCTCCTACAGGAAACTGGCCTGGTGGGCACCGCCCCTCTGCAGCGGCTCCCCCGCCAAGTAAGAGAAGGGTGAGAAAAACCAGGCTTCTCATGATCATCCAAGGCTCCAGCCCACGAGGCTTGCTTACTACTGTCTACTTAGGCAGTTGGCACCAACAAGAAGAAAGAAACTAAAATCGCTGGAAAATTGGCTTCGTGCAGTCGACATACTTTATCTGACAGTGCCTGCCGCCGCGGGAGCAACGCGCGAGAGCTTCAGCCCGCACCGTTTCTTCAGGACCGGTGTAAGCCACACCTTCCTGAGTAGCGATGGAGGACTTCGCCACCGCGACGCATTGGTTTTTGTATGTCACCTGCGCTTTGCAATCCGCAGACCCCCCTGCCGTGCAGTTCTGAAGCGCCTCCGAGACGGCGTCGGATCTGCTCAGCTTTCCGCTCGAAACGCCGCTGTCGCCACTCGCGTCTGACACCGCTATGGCGCCCCACGTGTCAATCCATTTACCCGTCGGCTGCGGCGCTGATTGCGCTGGGGCTGCACCATTTATAGGTGCGCAACCGAGCATGCCAGGGCCTCCCACCGGGAACTGCCCCGGCGGGCACCTCCCTTCTGCAACCACTGCCGGAGATGCAAAGGTTGCGCATGCGAGAAGCAACACTGCAAACCCAGAAGGAAGATTCCCGATTCGTCCGCCCATACAACGCTCCAGTTTCGAGGACCAATTCATTTGTTTGCTGCACCGTACTTCCCAGGATCGACCGGAACGGTCCCACGAAGCGTCGCCGCGCTCAGCAGAGGCCTTTTATCAACTGCCCACAGATGCCAAGTTCTAGAACTTCCTGAACACTGGCTTCGTGCAGTCGGCGTAGGTAATCTTGCATGTGGGCGCGCCCGCCTCCGTACATGAGGTCATGGCGATTTCCACCGCTCTCTCGATGGTATTCGCGCGAGCATACTGGGCGTGCCACTGTGAAGGGGCCGGGGGATCAGCGACAGCCATGCATTGATTCTTGTAGGTGTATTCCTCCCTACAATCCGTAGCGCCCTTGCTCCCGCAGAAAGAGCGTGCTTCGGCCAGCGCATCAGACTTTTTAAACTTTCCTGTCGCAACTCCCGTCGCGCCGGTAGTCGGGGAGTTCACAACTGCGCCCCAGGTCGTTATCCATTCACCAGTAGGTGTCGGAGGTGGCGGTGCGGCCTGGGGTATGGGCGCACATCCCTGAACGCCACCGCCTCCCACCGGATACTGGCCTGGAGGGCAATTGCCCTCAGCGTAGGCAAGCCTAGGTGTAAAACCCATCATCGCTACAGAGGCGAGTAACAAGGGAAATAATCTAGTCATAACTTCTGAACCCTACTATTGAGCCTACTATTCGCGGGCTGCGCCGCGCTGTCCTGAAGTTGGAGGAGCAACGTAAGGGCTAGCCGAGGATCCCATAACGGTTCGACCAAGGTCCTGAGAAGTCTCCCCTGACGACCGTGTCTCACTGCCGAGATTCGAAGGTGACGCCGGCGTATACGACCCAGGCGGCTGGCCCTGGGGCCCTGGCGCTGCCTGTCCCGCACTACCACCAATCTGCGAATACGCCATAAAGCTACCCAAAGTCCCTTGGAAGAAGAACGCTGCCATCGGCGGCGCGGTCAAGATCAACGTCGTCAGGATCAAGCCCATGCCACCCTGCTGCATGGCCTGGCTGGTCATGCCATCACTCATGCTGCCGTTCATCAGGAAGGTATCAACCAAAGCCGTAGCCCAGAATGCACCGGCGACACGGATCACCATGTCCAGCGCAATGGACACCATCGCTGCGAGGACGGCCAGTGAAAACATCGTGCCTATGCCGTAGAAGAGCCATTTCTGGAACAACGCCTTGGTCTGGTCGAACAACAGACAGAGGATGAAGAGTGGCCCAAGGCCGATGAACAACGCCAAAGCGATCTGATACAGCAGCAGCATGGAGCCCGCAGTGACCGCTGGCCCACCCGTACCGAGGGCAATAAGCATCATGGCGCGGTTCTTGTCGCCTGCCAGTACGGGATCGCCCGCCACGTTGATCGCGTCGATGCTGGACATGGCAACCTGCATCCACGCCAGCGCGTCATCGATCTGGTCCTCCGGCTTCTTGTCCGAATCCGTGACGACCTGCGAAATCTCGTTCTTGACGTCGTTGGCGAGGAAGTCATGCACCTTGGTGCCGAACATGGCCATGCTCGTGGCGATACTGACAATCAGCGCGGCACGCGCCATGTCGGTCACCAGCGCCATCATGGATTCGCGGCTGCGGCCGGTGACGATGCGGAAACCCTGCACCAGCACCCACAGCGTCATCAGGGTGAGGGCGATACCGCCTACCCAGGTCATCATGTTGCCGAGCAACGCCACGCCGAAATCGCTGATCCGCTTTTCCAGGTAATCCAGGATCAGGCGGAAGAAAACGAAGTCACCGATGGAGGACTGCACGCGTGCGACGTTCTGCAGCAGGTGCAGTAACCCGTCGGAGAAGTGGAAATTGTCGAGTGCCCTGAACATCATTCCTGCGATCCTTGGAAATTATTCCTGTTTGCCCAGCGACAGCCTGTCGTTGCGCATCAAACGGTGATGCAGCGGTCTTACTTGATGCTGAGGGCAGTCTTGAGGGCTGCCGTCTTCACCAGATCACGCGCAAGCCGGTTGGACTTGCCTTTCAGCGCACCCATCGCGATTACTTTCAGGTTCTCTTCCTCGACGGAGATGAACGCGTCGTAGGCCTTCATGCGCGTCTCCCACTCGCGCGTCTTGACCGCGATATCGTTGGCCGTGCGCAGCGACTCGCTGTCAACTGCGGTCACGTTGCCTAGCAGTTTGCTCCCCGTACGCAGATTATTGATGCGATCCAGCGCGGCCTGCATCTGCGCCATGGTGCCGCCGGCGAACTCGATGGACTCGTTGTACTTCCGGTTGCGGATGACACGGATGCGCGAGCAGATCGTCTGCTGCTGGGCCTTCCAGTCACCCTCGGGCTGGTAGACGAAACGCTTGAACAGACCGGTCAGGCTGAGATCGGCGCCGCCGCAGGTCTCGGCCACCATGTAGTCGTCCGGCACGGTGGTCAGTGGTGCACCCGCCGGCAGGCCGAAGTTGTTGATCGTGCCGCTGATGGTCACCAACGCATCGGTGTAGCGCTTCAGCTGCTCGGCCCAGCGCAGTTCATCCTTGGCGAACTCTGCCCCGGACTGGATCTTTGACCACATGTTTTCGAACCAGTTCGCGCCGTCGAACACCGGCACACCAGAGGCGCCGACGTTGGTCGCGAACAGCATCGAGGCGCCCAGTACCAGGCTGGAGCAGAGTTTGGTCATGCGACGCGCCGTGCGCGGGGGCTTGGAATTTGGACGAGTCATGAGAACCTCCATGCGGTGAGTCTGTTTGGTGTTCATGCGGCCTGCTCCCTGCTGGAAGAGGCCGGCTTACCCGAGCCCTTCCGCTGCTTGTAGAAATCTTCCAACCACTGTTCCGGTGTGAGATCGGCCTCGCTGACTTTCTCGCGCACTGCAGCGTCATGGAGTACATGGTGCATGACATCGATATTGTCCGTCGAGGCTGAAATGACCGACAGAATGTCGTCCATACCGCGAAGATTAAGCTGACAGACGTTGGACGCATGCCCCTGCTTGACCAGGAAACACCGCGAGCGTTCATCCAGGGCGGTGACGACCTTGAACTCGGCTTCGGTCAGTTTCAGGCCTTCGATATAGTCTTCGCGGCTGGCGTTGGGGTTCGGCAACAGGATCAGCGTCGCGGTCTGTTCGATCAGCGCCGCGGCGATATCGCTGTTCAGCGCATCCTCCGGGCTCTGCGTGGCGAAAATGCCCAGGCCGTTCTGCTTACGGATGGTCTTCTGCTTGTTCTTGGCGAACTCCTTCAGGCCGCCGCTGCCGTCAAGGATCTTCCAGAACTCGTCCATCACGTAGATCAGGCGACGCCCGTCGATCAGGGATTCCAGCTTGTGCAGCAGGTACTGGATGACCGGCACGCGCACTTCCGGATTGTCGATCACTTCGGTGTAATCGAAGCCGATGATGTTCGCGCGCGTCAGGTCGATGGTGTCCACCGGATTGTCGAACACCCAGCCCAACGAGTTGCCCGACGTCCAGCGGCGCATGCGCGCATACAGGCCGTCATCGCCCATGTTGGGCAGGCTCTTCTGGAAGTTGGTCATGCTGCGCAGGTGCATCGGCGTATCGAGCATGCTCTCCACGGCGCGGAAGATGTCCTCTTCTTCACGAGCGCTGTACTGCGTCTTGCCGGCCAGCACCTTGACCAGATCGGCCAGGAACTGCACGTTGGATTCGTTGCGCTCACACTGGAACGGATTGAAGCCGGTCGGGCGTCCATTCTCCAGCGCAAGGTAGTTGCCGCCGCAGGCACGGACGAAGATCTCCGCGCCCCGGTCTTTATCGAAGAAGAAGATGGTCGGCGCCGGATCATACTTCTGCACCTGGCTGAGCAGGAAGTTGATCAGCGCGGTCTTACCCGTACCGGATTTGCCGATCACCATGGTGTTGGCGATCGCCTTTTCGCCCAGCGAGTTCTCCGCCGGGTGGGTGGCATGGAAATTGAAGTAGTACGGCTGGCCGTTGGTGGTCTGCAGCGTGGTCACACACTCGCCCCACGGATTGTTCTGCTGCTTGCCGGTGGCGAAGTTGTGCAGCGGCGACAGGCCGAGGAAGTTCAACGAGCTCAGGTTGGCCAGACGGGTGCGGTAGCGCCAGTTGGCCGGAATCTGCGAGTAGAACGACGAGGTGACCGCCAGGTCTTCCTTGGCCGACACGAAGCCGGCATTGGAAAGTTCCGCGCGGGTAGCCGACACGTTGTTGGCCAGCTTGACCTGGCTCTCGGCATACACGGCAATGATGTAATGGTACTCGCCGAGCACGAAATTGCCGGAGGACAGCTGGTCCATGGCGTAATCCAGCTCGGTGATCTGGCTGACGGCCTTGTCACCGGAGGAGATCATCATGCCCTTGGTGCGGTCGAGGATCTTCAGTGCATCCTGGCGACCCATCGGGCTGAAGGAATGGGTGATGACGTACTCGAAATCCAGGTACTTCAACCCATTGAGCACACCCGGCCACGTGCCTTCGGCGAACTCCTTGATGTTGAGGATCGCGCCGAAGTGGTTCTCGCCGTTTGGCGTGTTGATCACGAAATCGCCGGTCTTCGGCGAGAACATGTGCCGGCTGACCGGCAGGTAATCGGCGACCGGCGCGGCCAGCACCGGCACCGGTTCGTCGATCCGGTTGATCAGGTAACCGAAGAACTCCAGCGTTTCGGAAAACACCACGCCGTTGGCTGCTTCGTACATCCCCAACCGGTACGGGGCGTAGTCACGGATCACCGCTTCCACGTTGCCCGCCAGCTCCATCAACTTGTCGACCGCCTGATCCTGTTCGGCCTGCAGGCGTTCGACGTTCCCCGACTTTTCCACGAAGCGCTTACCGGCCACGACGGGGCGGTAGATCATCGTCATGTACAGCTCGTTCTGCATGATGCGCTGGCTGGACAGCATGTCCATGTACACATCCGACACGTCCTGGTTGAAGCGCTCACGGAACGTGCTGCGCGACTTCAGCTTGCGGCGGCGACGTACGTCATGCACCCAGAAGGCGACATTGACGAAGTCAGGCGCGCGCAGGGACTGCAGCAACCGATTGAACGTGTTGTGCTTGTGCTCCAGCTCCCACTCTTCGCGGCCCACGAAGGGCAGGCCTTCCAGGTGCCAGGTCAGCAGATAGTCGCCACCGGTGGTCTTCACCACAGACGGTGCAACGTGCGAGGACAAGGGAATGAACTCGCTGATCGACGTATCGGGACTGAACATGCAACTCTCCTGGATCGCTGGACGAACGTACTGCTGGAAAAACGGTCAGCGCCGACGCGCGGGACGACGATGGTCGTCCGGTGCCGGGGTCTTGCGATACGCGTTCGGACTGAACACCCACATGCCGTCATGATCCTGCAGGTTCCGCGCGCGGAACTTGAACTGCAGGCGCAGACCCATCAAGCGGAAGATCATTTCGTCGCGCTTTGCCATCTGCCGCATGATGAAAACCGCCACTGGAATCGCGAGCAGTACCCACAGATTCCAGTACATGGACAGCAGCAGCAGACCGCCGGCGACCATGAAGAACGGGACATACGGCACGCCGAGGAACATCGCCGGCCGTGTGCATCCGCGGAAGACGACGTTCTTATGCATAGTAGGAGCTGGACGCCTGGATCAGCGCGGCGGTGCATTCGGTAGCGCCGTCACCCAGCAGCATCTTGGCGATCTGGCTGGCTGCACCGATCAGCAGGCCACCGATCAGGATCGGCGACACGTCGGAAATGCGCTTATGGGCGAACGCGATCTGGTAACCGGCGAAGATCACTGCGATGGTGACCACGGCGATGGAGGCCATGTTCAGCAGGCCGCTGATGCTGTCGAAGAAGCCGCAGACCTTCTTGTCGGTGTCGGCGAAACCTTCCTGCGCGAACACTTCCGGCACGAACAGAGCGCCAACGAAGGCGGTGGCCAGTGCAAGGGTCTTGGCAGTGCGCTTGGCATGCGCCAGATCGATGTGGGACTTGTTCATGGATTTCGTTCCTTCTGCTGTGCTGGAGGGATGTTGCGGGTGAAGGGGTGCGGGGGCGCCCCGGTAAAAAGGGTCAGAAAACAAAGGCGTCATCGACAGGCGGGCCTTGCGGTGCCCGCTGCTGCGGCGCCTGTTGGACGGGTGCGGCGCCTTGGGCCGGCGCGTTGCGCTGTCCCCACGGCTGCACCAGTACCGGTTGCTCCTGCATCGGCTGCGCATATCCGGGCGCAGGCGCGGCCATCTGCTGCTGCGGCGGCTCGGCATACATGCCGCCGGCCACCGGCTGAGCGGACTGCTGCGGCTGCACCGCGCGATCCACCAGGCCCATGACCGCGCGCGACAAGGCGCCGTCGGCCGTGCGCAGCAAGCTGCCACGGACCATGTCATTCGTATTGGGATACACCACGTAGGCGCGCGCCGGATCATCCGGCTGCGCAACAACTACCGGTGCCGACGCCGACCCGGCGATCCGGTTGTTCAAACGCGTGACGTGCTCCGGTAGCGGCTGCCGCGTGGCAGAGGCTGGACGCGGGCCCTGTCGGTCGATCACCCGGATCGGCTGCACCCCGCCAACGGCGGCCACCATCTGGCCACGCCGCATCGAGTTGAACACCTTGTCCACATAGCCGTGGCGGAAACCGGTGGTGAAGTTGCCCGAGTAGTAGCAACTGAACGACTTGCCCCAGTCGCCGCCAGAACGCGAGTGGCACTCAGCGAGGATGCGCGAGGCCGCCTGCAGGTTCGGGCAGGTCTCGAACGCTTTCTCGTAACTGTTCAGGCCGTACTTGGCCAGGTTGTAGCGGTTCACCTGACCCAACCCCAGCGAGAAGTTGTAGCCATTCTGTTCCAGCATCTTGGCCGTCGCCACCGCTTCGTCCAGACGCTGCGGCTGGCGCGCCAATGCGCCGCCCACTACGCCAATCGCGTACGGGTTGCGCGAGGATTCCACCTGCACCACGTGCTTCATCACGTCCATGGAGACGGCCATTTCCGGACAGGCCAGTACTTCGAGTCCAGGCAGCATCAGCGTGCCCTCCCCTTGCCTGCGCGGTACGGTCGATGGTTCTGCATGGCCATGGTTACTGCTCCTGCCCTTGGGTGCGGCCGGGATTGAAATCGATGCCGGTGATGTAGCGCGAACCTGCGTGCGCCTTTACATGCACCACGATATCGATGGTCATCTGCAGCAGGCGCTTGATCACGGCAAACTCCAGCCCCGAGCCTTCCGACGACGCCTTCACCATCAGCGCCAACTGGTCCCAGGTCTGTTCCGGGCTGCCGGCATGGCAGCTGGTGATGGAACCGGGATGGCCGGACGCACAGTTGCGGATGAAGTAGAACGCCTCATCGCCGCGCAGCTCGGCCAGGATGATCCGGTCCGGCTTCATGCGCAGGCAGGCTTCCATGCAGGTCTTGGCGCTGACGTTGCTGCTGCTCTGCCCGCCCTTCGAGTACAACAGGTGCACGACATTGGGCTGGGTGATGAACAGTTCGCGCGCGTCTTCGATGGTCACCAACCGCTCTTCCGCGGGGATATGGTTGACCAGCGATTTCATGAATGTCGTCTTGCCGCTGCCGGTGGCACCGGACACCACGATGTTCTTGCGGTAGTGCACGGCGCGCTTGAAGAACTCGGCGTACTCGCGCGACTGGCGCAGCGCCAGCAACTCCTGGTCCTGGGTGTTCAGGCCAGCATCCTGCTCCAGGATCTGGTCGAAGAACCCATCGTCCTGGTACTGCGACAACGTGCGCGTGTGCTTGGACGGCAGACGGATGGTGATGGAGACCTTGCCGCCGTCACACGCCGGGGGAATCACGAACTGCGCACGCGGGCCGCTGGGGAAGGTCAACGAGACCATCGGGTCGGCATCGGTGATGCGCTGCCCGGTGTTGCTCTCGTTGACCACCGCCGTACAGAACTGGCGTGCGCGCTCGAAGGTCAGCGTGGGAACAGCGACCCGTTCCCAGCCATTGCGGGTTTCCAGGTACAGCTCGCCCGGACGGTTGATGCAGATTTCCGTCACGTCCTGCGATTCCATGAACCCGGCAATGCCCAGCACTTCATACTGGTACTGCAGGAATTCACTGGAAACCAGTGCGATGGGGGAAGTTTCTGCGTCCACGGTCCTTCTCGCTCCTTACATCCGGCGGCCGAGCACGGCGCTGAAATCAACGTCTTTGGCGACGTAGACGTTCATCACGGTGCCCTGGTTGACGGTGACGGTCGGCTGCGGCCGATCCGCCAGCGCTTCACCGGCCAGGCGCTCCATGGTCCGCGCGGTCGCGCTTTCATACGGGCTCTGCACCGCGAACCCATTGCTGCCGATCGTGGTGGTTTCCGGACCGTTTTCCGCCGCGGCGTATTTGAAGGCATCGGCCAGCAGGCTGATCATCAGCGCGCTGGTCAGACGCTTGCCCCAGTGGGCGGTGTACT
This sequence comes from Stenotrophomonas sp. CFBP 13718, assembly GCF_014842145.1. Classification (NCBI taxonomy): domain Bacteria; kingdom Pseudomonadati; phylum Pseudomonadota; class Gammaproteobacteria; order Lysobacterales; family Lysobacteraceae; genus Stenotrophomonas; species Stenotrophomonas sp. CFBP 13718. The sequence goes on along the minus strand of NZ_JACYVC010000005.1, from coordinate 261,909 downwards.
GCCCGGGCACGCCGGCGCCACCCAGTCCGTCGGTACCGGGGCTGGACATGGCCACGTCGATGCCGTTCGGCGTCGTGATGCGGTCCCAGATGACGTCCACGCGCTTGGCCACCGGGCCACCGTTGTAGCTGCCGTAGATCTTCGAGCCCTTCGGCAGCAGCAGCGTCCGACCGTTGATCGAATACACCGGCTCGGTCACCAGGCACGAGGTGTAGCCCGGGATGTCGGTGATGATCCGCGTTTCCAGTACGCAACGCAGATAGGTGCCGCGCACCAGCAGTGCATCCGGACTGCGGATGAAGGCAGCGGAGGTCGGCAATGCTTCGCCTTCCCGGCCCAGCATCCCGCCCTGCGCACCCTGGGCACCACCACCACCGGCACCCTGCGCGGCCGGATCCAGCGGACCGCCCGGCAGATACGGATTGGCCTGGCCTTGCGGCTGCGGATACTGCCCCAGGGTCTGTCCCTGGCCTTCACCCAGCGCTTCGGCAGCAGCGATGCGGCGCTCCAGCAAGGTCGGGCCACGCGGGCCGCGATCACCGCGATCACCACCGGCGTACGACGGCGCTGTGTCATCGACCGGCGGCGGCGGCAACATCGGAATCGGCTCGGCAGGCGCTTCGATCGGCGTCGCGCTCGGGATGGTCGGCAGCACGGGCGTGGTGGTACGTGCTTCAGCACGCGGCACCGGTGCCGGCTCCGGCTCGTTGCCCTTGCGGAACAGCAGGTAGCCCATGGCCAGCAGCAGCAGCAGGATGCCACCCAGGAACAGCAGCGCCTTGCGATCCAGGCGGCGCTCTTCCACCGTCCGCAGACGCGGGGCCGAAGCGTCCAGGTCAGGCGTAGGCTCCGGATCTACCCGGTTGAAATACGGGTTGTTTTCCGGCTGCGTGCCATCGCGCCTGTCGTCGGGTCCATTACCCGGGGGAGTGGTCTGGCTCATTTCTTGACGTTCCTTCGCAGGCCAACAACGTTATCGCCATGGCGGATCACCAGGTACGGATGGGTGCCGTGCACCACCAGCGTGTTGCCTTCCACGGTCGTATTGACCACGAAGTCTTCGCCGTTTTCCGTCTCGCGGCCGAACACCGCCGGGAAGATGCCGGTCTTGTACTCCGGCGACGCGGGCAGCCGCACGTAGGTGAAGCGACCATCGTCATAGGTGTTGACCGGAATCAACCACCCCATCTTCTTGGCGCGGCGGGTGGAATAGGAATAGTCGAAATTGTAACGACGATCCTTGGCCAGCACCGTGCTGAGCAGCGGCTTGGCCTCTTCTTCCACCGCTTCCTGGGCGACACCGAACTCGCTGTCGCTGGGATACGTAAAGGCGATGCGGTACTGCACACCTGCCCGACGTGCCTGGTCCAGCTGGCGCCAGTCGGTGGCCACGACCTTCAGTTCGAAGATGTAGTGGTGGGTTTCCGTGCGCACCATCATGTTGGTGTCCACGTCCACGTTCTTCGGCTTCAGATAGAACACGTTGCCGCGACGGGTCAGTTCCCAGCCCGCGCTGAATCCGGTGCTGTAGTCGAGGATCTTTTCGTTCGGGCTGAGCTCGATCTGAGTGGTAAGACCCAGGCCGGTGCGCACCTGATAGATCCGGTCCTTTTCATACTCGTACTGGTCGACGCCCTGCGCCGACGCACTGGCAGCCGACAGGGCCAACGCCCCGGCGACCAACCATGCACATGTCCTGATCTTGCGACTACTCATCGGTTGCTTGCTCCATCAGCAGTTCCGCTGGAAAGATTGCGCGCCGGCAGCGGCGTGCCTTGGCCCGGCGCAGCCTGCGCCGGCGCGCCGGGAACCGGGGTGCCCTGCGCGGGGACCGGCTGCGGCGTGTAAGTGCCAGGCGCGGCCTGGTTCGGATTCGTGCCCGGCGGCAGTGGCTGCGCAGGCACCATCTGGCCCGGAGCGGTCTGCACAGGCTCAGCCAGCGGCTGGCCGGTGATCGGATCGAAACGGGCGACCGGGACCTCTGCTGCCGGCTGGGCTGCGACGTCGCTGGGCACGGCCGACGTGGCAGCCGGGGCGGCGGTCGAGGCATCCGGCACCGGTACGCCTGCAGCGGCGTAATCACGGTCCACGCGGTATTCGGTCACCTGGAACGACAGCGGATTGAGCACGCGTTCCTGCTCACTCAGTGCCAGGGCAGCCTTGTATTCGAAGCGCAGCGTGACCAGCTGGTTGTCCAGGTAGGTCGATGCGCCGGTGCGCTTGTCCAGCAACGTGCGCTGGATGCGTACCGAGGCCCCGCGGAAGCCACCGTTGGGCAACGTGCCCAGCGGGGTAATGCTGAGGATCTTCACCCGCAGCGCGCGCTCGGTGCCATACAGCACCAGCGGACTCTGCGGATTGCTACGGTTGTACTGCGCCTGCAGCGCTGCACCCACCGCCTGATCGGACATCACGAAGACCTGTTCCCAGTCCCGCAGGCCCATGATCGCGTAGTCGTAGGATTCGCGCGCCAGCACGTACTGCGCCACGTTGCTGCGGTTGATCGCCTCGTTGCTGGTGATCGAGTTCTCGCCCAGATTCCCGGACAAGCGCGCTACCGACGCCGTGCCGGTGTATGCATCAGCCATCACCAGGAAGGGCACTTTTTCCTTCAACGGCAGCACGTAGTAGTACCCACCCGCCAGCGCCAAGGACATCAGCAAGGAGGCGCTCGCCACCCACCACGCACGACGCTCACTCTTGCGCGCCATGTCGGCCACGGTGATCTCGTAGCTGACGGCCTTCGCCACAGCCTGCTCGACCTTGGGACTGTTGCCTGGGTCTTTCTTACGGAACATGGATTCTTCCGGACTACGTGGACGTCAATGAGCGCCATGTCCCGCACCGCGTGCAGGACACTACGTGGAGAAAAACAACAGCTGTCAGCTACCGCTGGGCGCAGCGCTTACCGGTGCGGGTGCGGGCGCGGTCACGACAGGCGCAGGCGTAGTGGCCGCCGTCGGCACCGCCGCACTGCTGCCAGCGACGATCTTGTTGCCCACGATGCTCACGTAAACGCCCTGTGCGGCATAGGCTGTGGTCACATCGGCCACCGCCTGCTGCGCACTCGTCGTCGATATGCGGGATACGCCGCCATGCAGCGTGTAATCCGATCCGAGGCGGTAATCCAGGGTCATGCCCGAATCCGCTGCCCAGCGCTCGAGCATGGCCTTCAAGGTGCCATCCATCGGCGATGCCTGGAAGGCATAGCTGGTGTACAGGGGGATTTCCGTGGGCGCGGCGTCGAAGCGATTGACTGGCTTCCAACGCCCACCGAAGTCCGGTGCGGGTTTGGTTGCACAGCCTGCCATTGCTACCGCCGCCACGGCGATAAAAGTCTTTACCAACGCTTGCCGCATACGAACATCCTTTGACGTACGAAAAAGCAGCTGCGAATCGGGTGGTTCGGCAGTCCAGCGTTGCATCTGCACGCTGGAACCGGTTGCACGCCGGCCTATGCCGCTGCGTGAAACCGTCTCCCCTGCGGCCGTGGCCGCCTGCCCACCGGTCGGTGTACCTGCCCTGTGGGCCTGCAGCACCGACCTTCACCTCGTTCGAAGCCATCCCTGTTGCGGTGGCCGATACAGCCACCTGAACAATTCCAACAGTTCGATGCACTGAACCGATGCGGAAGGGTCTCATACATAGAGGTCAAAAGTGCGTCAAGAAAGCATGAAAGTTGTACAAGATCACGCCAAAAAGATGACCCACTTCACTACTTCAGCGTCATGAACGCGTTTATGCGACACGCGACGTGGCGCCATGCGTCATATCTGCAAGCTTGGCACGTCGACCTTTGGTAGCAGGCGCGAGGTGAAGTGGCGGTCCTTGTAATAGCGGATCTTGTCGCACATCACCGGATGCGGGATGCCCTCATAGAGGAACACCTCCTTGTCCGTGCCCATCGCCTTCAGCTCCTGCGGCAGCATCAGCGCGCGGCGCTCTTCACTGAAGCTGTGGGTCTTTTCACGGCCCTTGGTGATGTTCTTCTTGCGCAGCGTCGTGTAGCCCAGCATGTCCGAGTAGTCGTTGGCATCCTGCTGCTCACGCGGTGCATACAGGATCTGCAGGGCGTGGTTGGTGATGATGGTGCGCGATACATCCCGGCCGTAGGTGGCATCCAGCTGCGCCATGCTCTGGATGATCGGCAGCAGGCGCACGTTGTAGCCGGCCATGTAGGACACCGCCGAGGCAATGATGTCCACCTTGCCGATCGAGGTGAATTCGTCCATCAGCAGCAGCACCTGGTGCTTGAGGTCCGGATTGGACTTGGGCAGTTCCTTGGTATTGAGGTTGATGATCTGGCTGAAGAACAGGTTGATGATCATCCGGCTTTCGGCCAGCTTGTTGGGCTGGATGCCGATGTAGATGGTCATCTTCTTCTTGCGCAGGTCGGTCAGCAGGAAGTCGTTGGTGCTGGTGGCCGCATCCAGTACCGGATTGATCCACGCGTTGAGCGGCTCTTTGAAGGTGCCCATGATGGAGGCGAAGGTTTCGTCCGCCTGCGACAACAGGTTGGCAAAGGCGGACTTCGCATTGCTGGTCAGGAACGGGCGCCCCGCCAGGGTCTGCAGGTACTTGCGCAGGTCGCTGCCGTCGCCGGAGGAGATGCGGTAGATCGCGCCCAGCGTCGGCACGCCCTGCCCGCCCGGGAAGCCGCTGCGCAGCTCATCGTCATGGTTGTCGAACAGGTACAGGGTGAACGCCATGAAGGCGTTGCGCGCCTGGCTGACCCAGAATTTCTGATCGTCCGAGCCGTCCGGGTAGAGCATTGCCGCAATGCTCATCAGGTCCGACACCCGGAACGCGGGATCGTTGGACACATAGCTGAGCGGGTTCCAGCGATGGCTGCGGCGGTCTTCCGCGAAGGGGTTGAACAGGAACACCTCGTGACCCTGCTGGGCGCGCCAGCCGCTGGTCAGCTCGAAGTTTTCCTGTTTGATGTCCAGCACCACGACGGACTCTTCGTATTCCAGCAGGTTCGGGATCACCACGCCCACACCCTTGCCCGAGCGCGTCGGCGCGGCAAGGATCACGAACTGCTGGCCCGACAGGCGCACCAGCTTGCCCTTGTAACTGCCCACCACGATGCTGTCACCGGTCTTCTTGAACAGCCCATGTGATGACAGATCAGACCCGTTGGCGAACCGTGCATCGCCATGCAGCCCCTTTTTCTTCCGACGCAGCAGCAGGAAGGCGCACACGACGAAGAAAATGAGCAGCGGCAGGCCGAAGCCCACGTAGCCGGCGGCCTTGATCTTGCCCACGAACGGGGCGACCTGCGGCTGGTCCAGCGCGCTGAAGTACTGGTGATACGTATCCCAGGACCAGTGCGCGGTATCCAGACCGAGGAAGACCAGGGTCAGGTAGCCTGAAAGCAGGTAACCCACGACGAGCGTCGATACGATGCCGACGGTAAGACGAACCCATTTCTGCGTGGCCAAACCCGATTCCTCCCTGAGCGCATGATTGCGCGGACTGTACACAACTGGCCGTGATGCGGGTAGGTGGCGGCACCGACCGATGCGGCGGGAGAGGACGTGAGTTGACGCGCGGGGCTGATGGTCAGCGGCCATCACCACCCTTCCCTGCCTGCGCTTGTAGAGTCGATGGCCCCACCGCGCAGGAACACCCACCATGCATATCCTTCTGACCGGAGCGACCGGCCTGCTGGGCCAGGGCGTGCTCAATGCCTGCCTTGACGCGGCAGACGTCACCCGCGTTACGGTGCTGACACGCAGTGCGATCGACCGCCCTCATCCGAAGCTCCATGAAGTACGGCTGGAAGATTTCGCGCAGGCCGCGACTGTCGCGCCGCAGCTGGCCGACATCGACGCCTGTTTCTACTGCGCCGGCGCGCCCCCCATCGGTACCGCCGAAGCGACCTACCGGCACGTCACGCTGGACCTCACCTTGGCGGTGGCACGCGCCTACGCCTCGGCCAATCCACAGGGGCGGTTGTTCTACATCTCAGGTGCCAACTCGGACCCGGACAGCCGACTGATGCCACTGCGCATCAAGGGCGAAACCGAAGCAGCCCTGCAGGCACTTCCCATCACCACCGTCATGGTGCGGCCGGGTGGCATCCTGCCGGAGGAAGGCACGCACAGCCCGCATGGGCTGCTGCGCGCCATGCACACCCTGGCCGCTCCCCTGCAGAGCTTGATCGTGAAGAACGTACCGGCCGCGGCCACCACCAACGGGGCGATCGGGCGCGCGATGATCTCGCTTGTGCGTACGCCCAATCCGCCCCGCGTAGTGGAAAACCGCGAGGTCAACGCGCTCGGCTCACCGCACTGACTTGCGCACTTCCGCGCCGACGCGGGCCTTGACCCGGTCCACGTCGGGGTTACCAGGTCCGGAGTAGTCGAACGCCTGGATCACGAAAACGGTCTGGTCGCCTGCGCTGATGCAGTAAGCGATCAACGACCGGCCATCGGTGCGCGGCGCGGACACATGCAGCACCAGGGTCTTCTGGTCCTGGTCGACGCGGGTGGTGTAACCCAGCGCGGCGGCACCGCGCGATACGGCGGCGCGACAGGCCTGCATGCTGAGCTTGCTGGCCGGGAAACGGTCCACGTCGTAGCCCAGGCTGAAATCATCAGCCGCTGCGGGCAGTGCCGGCAGCAGCGCGGCAGCGGCGGTCAAGGCGGCAAGAACGGTAGCTTTCATCCACATCTCCATGGCAGTCCGCATTGGCGGACGATCTATTACGAACGGACGAAAATCTCGACGCGGCGATTCAACTGCCGCCCGCCCGGATTGTCTTTGCCTTCGATTTCATTGGGGGCAACCGGCTCGGTTTCGCCGTACCCCTTCGCATCGGCCTGCTGGGCGGTGCCGCGCTCACGCAGCGCCGCGACCACCGATGCCGCGCGACGTTCCGACAGTTGCTGGTTGTAGGCATCGGCGCCCTTGGAGTCGGTATGACCGCGCACCTGCATACCGGTGGACTTCACATCCTTCAGCGCACCGGCCAGCGTATCCAGCAGGCTGGCCGCGTCCGGGCGGATGTCGGACTTGTCGAAGTCGAACAGCACGCGGTCGTTGAGCGTGATCACGTAACCGCACGGCGCACCGGGCGGTGCGAATTTCTTCAGCGGCGGGAAGCGACCGGCCTTGGGCAGCGGCGGCAGTGGCGCCATCTTCACCGGGCGCGCAGGCGGACCCACGGTACCGGTGCCATCGCCGTTGTTGTAGACCAGGCCCTCTTCGCCGTTCCATGTCCCCGAGCCATCGGCATTCACCCGCACCAGCCCCTTCGGGCCATTCCAGGTACCGCTGCCGTCGCCGTTGTTGGTGATCAGGCCACTATCGCCGTTCCAGGTGCCCGCGCCTTTGCCGTCCAGTTGGATCAGGCCAGCGACGCCGTTGTAGGTACCCGAGCCGTCGGCCTGGACGGTGATGATCGCATCGTCGCCACCGCCGGACGGATTGCCGTTGATGGTGCCGCTGCCGTCGGCATTCACCCGCACCAGGCCGCCCTCGAAGTTGGCCGTGCCGCTTCCGTCGGGGTTGATCATGAAAATGCCTTCATCGCCGTTGCGGGTCAGCTTGCCTTGCTCGTCCACCTCGGTGATGCCGCCCTCGTTGATCAGGCTGCCATCGGTACTGCAGCGCGCAGGCGATACGGTGATGCCTTCAACGGGATTGAGGATCGACTGCAGGGACGATTCCAGCGCGCGCTGCGCCGGGGTGACGCCGATTATCTCCGGGACGACGATGCTGGGAATGATGGGAAACTCGGGCCCCTGATTCTGCGCATCTGGCTGGGCCTCTTCGCCTTGCGGGTCCGGCGCATCTCGGGCAATACGTGACTCCGCAGTCGCGGCGGGCTCGCCGTCCGGCGATTTCGAGCAGCCGGCCAATGCAGCCAGCAGCAACGGGAAAGCAGACAACGCGAAGACGCGCGTGGATGAGCTCATGTACTGGATCATTCCGTGATGACAGCGAGGCCAGCATCCTATCCAGCAGCCATTTGCGTCGCGTGAAACATTCGTAAGCAGGTTGATGGGCGTCGTCGCCCTCGCGCCGAACCGCGCCAGACACCGTGGTCACCCGGACCCGATTAGGGTGCCAGGATGGATATCGCCCACACGATCATCGCACTGCTGCAGCAACGCGCTCCCGCCTCTTCCATCTGCCCTTCCGACGTTGCACGGGCACTGGCCGAGAGTGAAACAGCGTGGCGCGTCCTGATGCAGCCGGTCCGCGATGCAGCAGCCGATCTGGCGCGCGCCGGCACGATCATCGTTACCCAGGGCGATACGCAAAGCGATCCGGACACGATCGACGCCGGCCCGATCCGCCTGCGGCGTGGGCCGGGCTTTCCCGGGTCCTGAAGCGGCCTTCCCTCCCTGCGATTCCCTCCCATCCGACACCGCGCTACCATCGCTGGCGTGCCATCCTGACATCACGTGCCCACACCGCAAAGGAATGCCCATGGACCGGAACGTCCTGCTCTGCCTGCTGCTCCTCGCCGCCTGTGCGCTCTTCATCGCGCCTTGCCAAGCAAACGAAAGCGCCGAGCGCACCGCAATCAAGGAGACCGTATACAGCCTGATGGACGCCCGCGACTTCGACGCGCTGGAAGCGCTGGCCGAGCGTTACCGGCAACCGGACGAGCGCACGTCCAGCGGCACCTGGAAGCTGGAGCATTTCTATAATGGCGTCAACGCCTACCTGGGGTATAAGCGCACTGCCGCATGGGCACCGCGGATCGCCTTCGTCGATGCGTGGATCAAACATTCGCCGGACGCCCCTACACCGCATATTGCCAAGGGCATTTTGTTGTTGAACCGCGCCTTCCAGTATCGGGGTGGGGGGTTCGCGCGCACGGTGAAGGAAGAGAACTGGGCTCCGTTCCGCGAGAACGTCGACCTGGCGCGTGCCCACTTGATGAAACACAAGACCCAGGCCGCACGCGATCCGCATTGGTATCACCGCATGCTGGAAGTAGCGCGACTGCAGGACTGGTCTTACGGGCAGTTCGATGCGTTGTTCGATGAGGGAACTGCCCGACACCCCCGCTATTACGGCCTGTATTTCTCCGCTACGGAAGCTCTGTTGCCCAAGTGGGGCGGCAGCGCGGGACGCATCGAAGATTTCGCGCAACAGACCGTGCGCAGGACCCGAGCGACCGAAGGCACCTCGCTGTATGCACGAATTTACTGGGTGGCCATCAACACACAGTTCGACATGGACTTTCCGGGCAATTCGCGCGTCGATTGGCCGACCATGAGCCGCAGCATGGATGACGTACTGCAGCAGTATCCCGCAGAGTGGAACATCCAGAACTTCGCTTATTTTTCCTGCCTGGCGGGAGATCGGGAGAAGACGGCCGCGTTGGTGAGGCGGATGCGCGAGCCGGCCGACATGGACGCCTGGCCCAGCCAAGAGGCCTATCAGGAATGTCGCGACTGGGCCGTGCGTACGCGCCTGAAAACAGCCACTGCCCTGCGTTGAAGACGCTCGCTACAACACGCCCCGTCGGGAGACGAAACAGTAGCGCCCAGCCCCGGCCACCAACCAGAGAAGCGGCAGCGCCAGCACACCTGCCGGCCACCCCCACCCTGTGATCTGGACCAGTAGAAGCCCCACCGCACCGGCCACCGCGATGGCCACCATCACCGCGACGAAGTCCACCAGGAAGGGCAGCCTCAGCTGCCGCCCGCAGACCGTGCAATGCGCCGCCCACAGAGTGGCCGTTGCATCATCTGGAACGACGCGTTGCCGGCAGCAATCGACAAAACTCAGGGAGATGGCGCAGTGGCAGCGCGTGCAGCGTGTCCGCGTGGTCATCGCGTGCCATCCATGCGCCCGTTTAACAGCGGATAGGCAGGTACAGCGGCGAGCAAGTAGATGAGCATGGAATATCTCGCACGACAGGGAGTGTCAGCGCTTGGCGGCGGGCGTTGCTGACGATGCCGGAACAGACGTGGGCGTGGGCTATGGACCGGTCGCGCCTGCCTGCAGTTCCTGCGCCCTCAAAAGCGTCCATCAGAAGATCGCACAGGCCTTGGTGCGTCGCTGTACCCGCAAACGACACCAGCAAGCCAGGTGCGACGCCACCCATGCAAGATGCGAGTGGGCACAGGCCTTGGGGGTTATCGCGTGCTGTTGCCCGTTCGGTCCCGGCCGGCAGCTACCAGACGCTTGCGTCATGGGGATGCCCACCAGACAGGCCATTGCCGACGCCCCATCGGGCGCTGGCACGGACGGCTACACAGCCAGCCGTTCGTGCCGCACCTGATACACCGCCACGTTGCGCGCGACCAGGGCACGCACCACTTCCGGAATCAATTGCAAGGGCAGGTCCACTTCATAGCCCTGCCCCGTTCGCGCAGCGTATACCGGTCACGCCTGCTCGCGCTGAAATGCCAACGCTTTCCCGGACCGACTCAGCGCCGCCGCGAGGTCGCCCGGGGCTGCAGCGCGTCCAGCGTGCTGGCGTTCCGCCGCGCCCAGTCGTAGATCAGCTCGATCGGCTCCACCAACTGCCGGCCCAGCGCGGTCAGCCCATATTCCACGGATGGCGGCAAGGTCGGGTGCTCTGTGCGGAGCACGATGCCGGCCGTCTCCATCTCGCGCAGGGTCTGGATCAGCATCTTCTTGGAAATGGCGGGCAGGCTTCGATGGAGCGCGTTGCTGCGGGCGGTGCCCTCATGGCGTACCGCCAAGGTGTGCAGCACCATCGATGTCCACTTCGTGCTGAACAGCTCCAGCACCCGCCGCGGGGCGCAATCCTCCCGCCATTCTTCTTCCGCGCTACCTGACTTCATGCCCTGGTTACCGTTTGGTGCCTTCTTTCGAAGCCGAGGCCGCTATTTTAAGGTGTGACCCTGCATTTGATGAGAAGGCGACATGATGAACCAGAACGCATTGGTGGTCGGCGCGACCGGCATTACCGGCAGCGCCCTCGTACAGGAGCTGCTGCAGGCCGGTTGGCAGGTACATGGCATGGCACGCAACCTGGCCAATCTGCCGGCCGGGGTCACCGGCGTATCGGCCGACCTGCAGGACGCACAGGCCACCCGCAGCGCACTGGCAGGGCTGTCCCCCACCCATGTATTCATCACCACCTGGTCCCGCCAGGCCACCGAGGCCGAGAATATCCGCGTCAATGCGGCGATGGTGCGCAACCTGCTCGACGCCCTGCAGCCGGCGGGCAGCGTGCAGCACGTCGCCCTGGTGACTGGACTCAAACACTACCTCGGCCCGTTTGAAGCCTACGCCCAGGGCGTGCTGCCGCAGACGCCGTTCCGCGAAGAGCAGCCGCGCCTGCCGGTGGAGAACTTCTATTACGCGCAGGAAGACGAAGTCTTTGCTGCAGCGGCGCGCGATGGGTTCACCTGGAGCGTGCACCGCCCGCACACCGTGATCGGCGCGGCCGTTGGCAACGCGATGAACATGGGAACCACCCTGGCGGTGTATGCCACCCTGTGCAAGACAACCGGGCGGCCGTTCTATTTCCCCGGCTCGCAGGCGCAATGGGATGGCCTGACCGACATGACCGATGCAGGCCAGCTGGCACGGCAGCTGCGGTGGGCGGCGCAGACGCCCGCAGCGGCCAACGAGGCGTTCAACATCGTCAACGGCGACATCTTCCGCTGGAGCTGGATGTGGGGCCGCATCGCGCACTGGTTCGGTCTGGAGGCTGCCCCCTTCAACGGCGAGGTCCGTCCACTGGAGCAGCAGATGGCCGACGACGCCGCAACGTGGGCACAGCTGGCAGCCGAGAATGGCCTGGCCGAGGCGGACATCAACCGGCTGGTATCACCGTGGCATACCGATGCCGACCTGGGGCGTCCGCTGGAAGTCGTCACCGACATGTCCAAGAGCCGGCGCATGGGTTTCCTGGAATACCAGCCCAGCGACGACGCGTTCTTTGCGCTGTTCCAGAAACTGCGCGACCAGCACCTGATTCCCTGAAGCACCGTGCGGAGCGGGCAGCTCACCCGCTCCGCCGCGCTGATCCGGGTTACGGCGTCGGCTCAACCGGATGCTGATGATCTGCGCCCGTGGGGTCCGGAATCTGAATGACGTTTCCCCGCTGCCACGCATCTGCACCTGCATCGACGGCAGGCGCGGCAATGTCCACGCGCTTGGCTTTCCTGGCATCGCTGTCCACCCCCAGCCGCTCGTCGCGCGCCCTGACCATGGCCGGATCCGCTTGGCCGTCCGCAGTGAAGCCCATCATCAACTGCGGCACGCCCAGCGGCAGTCGCTTGTCCTGATCGGTGTGCCAGGTGTGCCAGGTCTTTCCATAGGTGCCTACCAGCTTCTCCATCAAGGCGTGCTCTGCCACTTCCGGGATGCCAGGAGCCACCAACTGACCCGACCGCACCTCATGCACGTGGCTGTGCCAGAGCGCCTTCTCGGCCTCCGGCAGCCCCGCGAACAGTGCCCCGCTGATGATGTATTCCACGCCCATCAGCTTCGCATCGGCGACGTTACCGTCGTAGATCGCGCACTGGATGACTTCTTCGTTGAGGATGGCGCAGTAGTGATGCGCCTCCATCTGCACATCCGGCCGACCGTTGTAGAAATGGAAGCCGTCCAGATAGGCATTCAGGGCCTCGACCGGCGGCCGGTTCTGCAGCACTGCCGCACCGGCATCGAGCGCCTTGGTCTTCGCGCTTTCCTCCGCACCGGGCGCCTGCACCTTGGAGGGCGTGTCCGCGCCGCCACACGCAGTAAGCATCAGCGCCAGCGCGCCAGTCGTCCATGTGGTTTTCATCACGCACCTCCCGTAAGACCAACGCACTTCTTCTAAGCTCACCCGTGTCCCCACACCGTGAACCCGGTTTGGTAGAGCCGACGTGGTAGAGCCGACTTCAGTCGGCTGCCCTCCCTCCCCGCCCCACCTGCATGCCCCCTTCACCCTTCCTCCAGCGGACGCTAACGGACCCGCGCCTAACGTTGCGCTCCCACCCACCCCAGCCGGAGAATCCGCATGGCCATCAAGACCCTCGAAGACCTCTTCATCCACGAGCTGTCCGATATCTACAGCGCCGAAAAGCAGCTGACCAAGGCCCTGCCCCGCCTGGCCCGTGCTGCGACCAACCCGGATCTGGTGGCGGCCTTTGAGACCCATCTGGAAGAAACCAATGGCCAGATCGAGCGCATCGACCAGGTGGTCGAGACGCTGGGCATCCGCCTGAAGCGCATCAAGTGCGCAGCGATGGAAGGCCTGGTGGAAGAAGGCAAGGAAGTGATCGACAGCGTAGAGAAGGGCCCGGTCCGCGATGCGGCACTGATTGGTGGCGCGCAGAAAGTGGAGCACTACGAAATTGCCTCGTACGGCACCATCGCCGCGCTGGCCAAGCAGCTGGGCTACAAGGACGCCCTGCCGCTGCTGCTGGAGACCCTGGAAGAAGAAAAGGTCACCGACGAGAAGCTGACGATGATTGCCAAGGCAGGCGCCAAGGAGGCGGCTGCGGCGGGCTGATACCCGACGCAGTGACGATGGCCGCTGGGGATGTCCGACCCCAGCGGCTCTCATCCTCGAAGCGGCCACGCAGGCGGCTTCCTAGAACGTGTAGTTCACCGTCAGCCGGACATTGCGCGGCTCGCCCCACGTGTACGTGCTGTACCAGTTGAAGATCGTGTAGTAGTGCTTGTCCAGCAGGTTGTTGACGTTGAGCGTGGCCGACAGCTGGTCGTTGAACTCATACCGCGCCATTGCATCCAGCAGCCAATACGGCTCGGTGCGATGCACCAGGCTGCCCCCATCAACCGGGTTGGTGATGGTGCCGAAGGTGGTGCCCTGCCAGCGCGCGCCGCCGCCGATGCTCAGGCCTGGCACGCCCCGCTGCAGGCGGTAGGTGGTGTGCACGCTGAACTGGTCTTCCGGCTCCAGCGTGGAGACCTTGGTCGACTGCTGGCGTGCGATCTGGTGCGCATAGCCGCCCTGCACCTGCCAGCCCGGCGCGACCTGGCCGGACATCTCCAGCTCGTAGCCCTTGGTACGCACGCCCATCAAGCCACGGTAGGCGATACCACCGCCGGGGGTCAGGCCGCCGCTGGGCTCGGCATAGTTGTCCTGCTCCAGCTGGAATACCGCTGCACTGGCGTTGAAACGCCCTTCCAGGAACTCCGCCTTCAGGCCGGCCTCGACGCTGCGCCCTTCCAGCGGATCCAGCACCCTGCCCTGCTCGTCCTGGTTGCCCTGCGGCTTGAAGATACTGCTGTAGCTGGCAAACACCGAGTAATTCTTGTTGAGGTCATAGACCACGCCGGCATACGGCACCACTACGCCACTTTCGTCGGTGTCCGGTGAGGTGTAATTGGCGATGCGGGTGCCCAGGATCAGCTTCAGCGGATCGGCCAGGTCGAAGCGGCCGACCAGGTACGCACCGCTCTCGCGGGTGACCTGGTTATCGCCGTAGCCCCACTGCCAGTCCGGCTCGGGCACATCGCCGGTCCAGCCGTAATAATCGTCGACGCTGCTCACGTATCCCGGCTGCGGCGAGTACCCGTTGTTGATCCAGCGCTTGCGCGACACGCTGCCACCGACCACCAGCTCGTGCTGGCGACCGAACCAGTCGAACTTGCCGCTGACATACAGGTCGGCGGCATTGCTGGTGGTCTTGCCCACGTACTTGCCCAGCCACATGCTCACGCCTTCACCGGTGACCGGGTCCGGGTTGCCGCCGGCCGCCGCGCCCAGCGGCGCGTCGTAGCCGTTGACCTGGTGGTTGAGCTGCAGCTTGGCCACCCAGTCGTTGCTGAAGGTATGTTCCAGCGTCGCGAAGGCGGTGCGGCTGTATTGCGCCCAGCTGCTCCAGCGCGCGCCGTTGTTGAACGAGCGCGGCATCTTGTTGAAGTTGCCGGTGGTGTCCAGCAGCGGAATGCCGCCCCAGCTGGAACCCTGCGGATCACTGTCCTGATAATCAGCGCCGACGGTCAGCAGGGTGCTGTCATCGATGTCCGCTTCGAGGATGCCGTAGAACACCTGGTTGGTGCGCTGGTAATGGTCGACGTTGGAATGCTTGTCCTGCTGCGCCGCCACCGCGCGGCCGCGCACGCGTCCGCTTGCGGTCAGCGGGCCACTCACATCCACTTCGGCACGGTAGCTGTCCCACGAGCCGACCCCCAGACCTACGCTACCGGCCAGCTCGCGGGTGGGCTTCTTGCGGATCAGGTTGATCGTGGCGCCCGGGTCGCCCATGCCGGTCAGCAGGCCGGTGGCGCCCTTCAGTACTTCCACACGGTCGTAGATGGCCATGTCGCTGAGCGTATTGCCCGCCGAGTACGCCGAATCGCGCGCCATCGGAATGCCGTCGTACTGGAAGTTCTGCACCGCAAACCCGCGTGCGTAGTACTCGGTGCGCTCGCTGTCGTAGGTCACGATGCTGATGCCCGGGGTGACCTTCATGACATCGTCGATGCCGTTGAGGCCGAAGTCATTCATTTCCTGCCGGGTGATCACGCTGATCGACTGCGGGGTCTGCCGCGGCGTCAGCACCAGGCGCGTGGCGGTGGCGATGGTGCCGGGCGTATAGGAATCGCTGCCCTCGGTGACGGTACCCAGCTGGTTCGCAGTGACCTGCACGGTCTGCAGCGTGCGGGCCGCCTCGTCGTCGGCCTGCGCCGTGGTCTGCTGCGCATGGGCGGCAGAGGTCAGCAGCCCCAGGGCGAGACCGGCCAGAATGGCCTGGGTCAACGGAGAAACAGCGGGGATGGGACGGAACGGGACAACGGACACGGCAAGGCCTCCAGGCAGGAATGACTCCCTCTGGCGGCGGCTTGAGGTAAAGGAATGGGCGGCATGATGACGTAAATGTGACGACGTGGAAAGGTGCCGATGGCCTGATGGGCAAGGGCTGACGCCTGCCTTAGA
Source organism: Stenotrophomonas sp. CFBP 13718 (assembly GCF_014842145.1). Taxonomy (NCBI): domain Bacteria; kingdom Pseudomonadati; phylum Pseudomonadota; class Gammaproteobacteria; order Lysobacterales; family Lysobacteraceae; genus Stenotrophomonas; species Stenotrophomonas sp. CFBP 13718. The sequence goes on along the minus strand of NZ_JACYVC010000005.1, from coordinate 246,065 downwards.
CGGAAAGGCACCAGTATTTTTTAATGTGATTGCATACGGCGCACTCCTGAAGGAGCCCACTCGATGCCTATCACCACCATCCGCCACCTGCCATGCGCGGCACAACAGACAATCAAGGTCCGCACCGCGCGGCACGGGCGCAGTTCGGAGGCCGAAATCCACACCATTTTGGAAGATTCGGTCCACCCTGGTGAGTGCCTGCATGTGGGCACGGCACTGGCTGAACTCGGTCGGGAGGCTGGGATGACCAATGCGGATGTCGACGCGCTTGAGCGAAACCGCGATACCACGCCAGCCGTGCCCTTGGAGTGGAGGGGAGGAGCCGACTGAAGTCGGCTCTACCCTCGGAAGCCCTCTTAATGCTCCTGCGGGCTCAGTTGACCTGCACTTGTCCCAGGGGCAGGCGGCGCTGTGTGTCCTGGCCGTCGTTCTGGGGGGCGATGTTGCGGCGGCCCGGCGCGTCGTCGGCCAGCGCCAGGCGCAGCGAATAGCTGCCTGCCGTCAGCGTGCCGGGCACGGTGAACGTCGTGCTGCGTGCCTGCACCGTGCCGGGCATGATCTCGCTCAAGGCCACGGCCGGGATGGAGGTGCGGGCCTTGGTGCTGCCGTCGGCCGCCACCCAGTGCAGTTCCACGTGGTATGCGTTGTACAGCGGGGCTGAGCCATGGTTGGTGATGTCCAACTGCAGCGCGGCCTGCTGGCCTCGCACCTGGGTAGTGGGCCAGGTCACCTTGGTAATGCCCAAGCGATAGCCGAGGTCGCGCTTGATGTCCTTCAGCTTGCTCGCATTGCCGCTGGTTTCGTGGGCACCCGCCGGGCCGAGGAAGCTGAAGTGATAGTCGCGCAGCAGCTTGCGCACGTTGGCGGTGCGGTTGATCCAGGTGTTCTTCTGGTCGGTGTTGGGGCTCTCGCCGCTGATCGGATTGACCATCCAGTTCTGGCGCGCCGCCGGCACCTCGTTGGTCAGGCCGTACTCCAGGTTCCACCAGCCATCGTCGCTGCAGTCCGGCATCTGCGGGCTGAAGGCATTGCACTTGCCAGTGAAGGACGGGAAGTAATCTTCGTGGAAGCCGAACATCGCCGAGCCCACGTCCGATGCGCGCGCATAGCGCGTCTGCAGCGGGGTCTTGATGAAGGCTGCCGTGTACGCGTCACGGATCAGCGAGCGTGTCTGCGCGTTCGGCTGCAGGTCGTCGCACCCGCTGGTGTGCCACTCGCCCCAGAACCCCAGCAAGCCGACCTGGATCGCGGTGATGCGCGGATCGCCGTCGAAGCGTACGGCCAGCGCCTGCACGAACTGCTGCATCTGCTGTCGCGCCGCCGGGTTGTTGTAATCCAGGCTGCGGATGGGGCCATCGGAATCGCACTTGGCGCGTACCGTGTACGGAATATTGAGCGGCGCCTGTTCCAGGAATTTGGGATAGTCGCGCTCGTTTTCACCGCCGGTGTATTGCGCGTCGATCTGGCTGGCGGCACTTTCCGGATAATCGGCCACCGGGCGCAGCACGAAGGTCGCCAACGGATCGTCGGCGAGGATCGGCTGCAGGTAATGGGTTTCCACGGCATTCCAGTCGAATACCTGGTCTGCGGTTTCGATGATCCGCCACGGCAGGTACACGTGATAGATGTGCGCACCGTGGAAGTTGTCCACGCCGCCATCCACGGCATAGGAACTGCCCCACAGCATGAAGCCGCGGTGCGGGTTGTCGAACTCCTGGGTGGATACGGCCGGGGTCAGGGTGCCGGCATGGGCACAGGCGGCGCTGAGCGCGCTCGCCAGAACAGCGGCAGCCAAGGCTGCGCGGACGGGACGTGACGACATGGACTTACCTCTTCAGGTGCGCGGGGAAAGACGGCAACGAGGGGGCGGTGCATGCGGGCTGTGAGTCGTCAGGCCGCATCTATGGCGGGATTGACGGTAGCTTATGTTTCGTTATGCATCAATAGCGAAATATAACGAGCGCATCACAGTTTCGATAACAAGGTCGATGCATGTCCTCTGGCACGGGGAACCGCCGATACGGCTGGCTACGCTTGGGCTCCCTGTCCTGATCACGCACTCGCATGCCTCCGCTTGGCCACCCTGCCCCACCACCACCCGCCTTGATGTCCGCGCTTTGCCATCCGCTTGCGCGCATCGCTGCCATCATGTTCATCGGGGCCCTCGCCCACTTCCACTGGCTGTCCTTCCCGTGGCGGATGCCAGTGGTGGGTGCTCTTGCGGTCGGTCTGGTCTGGCTGGAAACGCGCTCATGGGACGCCTGCGGACTGAAGCCGCGCTCCCTGCGCGCGACGCTGGGCTGGATCCTCCTTTTGCTGGTGATCGTGATCGGGCTGGTCAATCCCTTCGTGCAGCCGCTGATGGATCAGCTGACCGGGACCAAGGCCGACTACAGCGGCTACGGCGCGCTGCGGGGAAACATCGCCGCCGCCGCCCAGCTCGTCGGCGGTGCGTGGCTAAGTGCCGCAGTAGGAGAGGAACTGGTGTTCCGTGCCTTCTTGATGCATCAGCTGGAGCGCCTGGTCGGCCGCCTGCGCGGCGGGTTGCTGCTCGCCGCGCTGCTGGGTGGCGCGGCCTTCGGCCTGATGCACGCGTCGCAGGGCCTGTCCGGCGTCCTGCTTACCGGCGTGGTCGGCGTGCTCTTCGGCTATGTGTATCTGCGCTACGGGCGCAATCTGTGGGCGATGATCGTGGCGCATGGCCTGACCGATACATGGGGCGTCGCTACGCTGTATCTGGGGTGGTATTGATACGGCAGCGTGCAGTGCGCCTCGCAACGTCCCGACGACGCGCTCACAACGTGCCGCTCAGTGCATCGCGCGAGGTCTTCAGCAGATCGCGCCCTGCCACCAGCAGACCCTCCACCAGGTGCTCGCCGATCACCGGCTCGTCGGCTCCGTCGGCGGCGTCGATATGCGCGGCATGGAGGATCTCCAGAATGGCGTCCAGACCGGAGAGCTTGCGCTCGATCATCATCAGATGAGCGCGTTTGCCGCCATTGATGTGACCGGACTGCTGGGAGGCTGATGGCACGACGGGATGCCCGGCGTACTGCGCGTCTTCCTGGGCCTTCAGGATGCCTTCAAGACGGCTGACGAAACGTGGCGGAAGGTCGTGTACGGCTTCGCCGATCACGGCGTACAGGCGTGCGCCGGCAGTGAGTTCTACAGACATGAAAGGCCTCGCATGCGGCCGCCAGCGCACAGGCGCTGGGCGGCGGACGGTGCGGGTTGGCATACCGGCGTCGTACAAAGCAGTTAACCGGCGGATCATGCGATCCCCCGCACCGTCCGCCAAAAGGATGGCACGAGGGCGCATGCTCCGCCGTGCCCGAAGGCGACAACAGAGATGCTTTGATAACGACGTTCGGGATGCCAATCCCGGCTGGCCCTGCGGGTCAGCACCGACATCGTGGGTGGGACGGCCTTGAGCGTCCATGAGGATTGCTGCGTTTCTCGTCATGGCATCGCATCAGAACCAAGGCGTTGCTGACAGTCGCCGCGACGGGCTGCCTCGTCCGCAGGGCGTCGAAGGCCCTCTATCCGAGCGGGCAGGCCTGGACAACGAGCGCTTCGGTCATCCCACGTCTGAACATCGGTGATGGGCCACGCGGCAAGCCCTGTTCTTCCGCTACCAGCCGGACGAAGGTCTCACCGTCATCCCACATCTTCAGCTGTGGTGGCGCGTTTGCAAACGTCCGCGCTGCCAAGGCCAGAAACGGGTGCAGCACCGTCTCCCAGCGGGCGAAGTAAATGCTGTGATCGTGCTCAGAACGTGCCAGCGCCTGGCAAAACGCCCGGCAGCCTGGATGCGCGGCAAGGCGCGCCATGCCCTCCAGGATCCGCTGCAACGCCTTGGCGGTAGGGGCGCTGTTCGGCAGGTCCACGTCCGCGGCAGGGAGTCCATCAAGGTGGCCGTCCATCACCACCCGGTAAAGGGATTCCTTGTCACGGAAATATGCGTAGATCGTCGCCTTGGTGATTCCGCACCCGTCTGCAATGCGATTCATCGTCGCGTTCTCGAAGCCGCAGTGCGCAAACATCGTGCTGGCGACCTCCAGAATGCGCTGCCGACTTCTCGATCTCGCATCTTCCCAGCGCAACGCCGTTCTGCTGGCACTGTGCGCGGGCCCGCAGATGCTCACAGGCGTTTGAACAACGCGCTGGCATTTACTCCGCCGAAGCCAAACCCGTTGGTCAGCGCGAACTGGATGTCGGCCTTCTGGGGTTGCCCGCAGACAATCGACAGCCCAGCGGCGAGCGCATCGGGATGCTCCAGGTTGAGCGTGGCAGGCACGATCTGATCGCGCAACGCGAGCACCGTAAAGATCGCCTCGATGCCACCCGCACCACCCAGAAGATGTCCCGTGCTCGACTTGGTGGCGGCGATCAGCAGATCGGCACGCGAACCAAACAACGCACGCATGGCGGCAAGCTCTGCCCGATCGCCCACCTGGGTCGAGGTTGCGTGCGCGTTGATGTGGTGGACCTGGTCCGGAGAAATGCCGGCCTGGGTCAGCGCAATCTCCATCGCCCGCCGCGCGCCGCTGCCGTCGTCGGGCCCGGCAGTAAGGTGATACGCGTCCGACGTCGTGCCATAGCCGACCAGTTCTGCCAGTGGCGTAGCACCGCGCGCCAGCGCATGATCCAGCCGCTCGATCACCAACAGCCCTGCCCCTTCAGACATGACAAACCCGTCCCGCTGCTCATCAAACGGGCGAGACGCGGCGTGGGGCGTGTCATTGAACGACGTGCTCAACGCCTTGGCAGCAGCGAAGCCGCCCAGACTGACCCGGTGCATCGCGGCCTCGGCGCCGCCGCACAGCGCGATGTCCGCCTCGCCGGAACGAATGAGGCGCGCCGCATCACCGATCGCTTGGACGCCTGCCGCGCAGGCCGTGACAGGGGCGCCCTGCGGACCCTTGAAGCCATAACGGATCGACGCCTGCCCCGCCGCCATGTTGGCCAGGAACGTGGGCGCAGTGAACGGCGACAGCCGGCCAGGCCCCCGGCTTTCGTTGGTGTGGACGGCATTGACGATCGATCCGAACCCACCGATGCCGGTGGCAATCACCGTCGCGGTTCGCAGCAGCCCGCGCTCATCCGCTTCGCGCCAGCCCGCCTGTTCGAGCGCTTCGTGGGCGGCGACCAGCGCGAACTCGACAAACCGATCCATCTTCTTGAGGTCCTTCGGCGCGATGATGCCGGTGGAATCAAAGCCCGCTTCCGGGTCTTGAAGACGATCAGGTACGCGACCACCGACTGCACAGCCGGTTCCCTCCGCAAGCTCGGCACCCAGCGACCCGATGCCAGAGCATCCGGCCAACAGGCGCGACCAAACCGTTTCAACGCCGCAGCCGAGTGGGCTGACCGCGCCCATTCCGGTCACCACGATGCGATCTTTGTCAGCAATGCTCATGAGTCACTTCCCATATAAAAGAGGTCCGGGTCGCTGTCAGACAGCGGGGGCTTTTCCCGCCCGGACCTTGAACCAGATGGCATACATCGCCGGGAGGAACACCAGCGTCATCACCGTGCCGGCGATGGTGCCGCCGATCAACGTGTAGGCGAGCGTTCCCCAGAACACCGAGTGGGTCAGCGGAATGAACGCAAGCACCGCCGCCAGGGAGGTCAGGATCACCGGGCGCGCGCGATGCACCGTCGCCTCGATGATGGCGTGGAAGGTCTCCATCCCGGCTGCTTCGTTCTCGTGGATCTGCCCGATGAGGATGAGCGTGTTGCGCATCAGGATGCCCGACAGGGCAATCAAGCCCACCAGCGCATTGATGCCGAACGGCTGCTGGAACAGCAGCAGGGTCGGCACCACGCCGATCAGCCCCAACGGACTGGTCATGAAGACCATGATCATCGCCGAGATGGAGCGTACCTGCAGGATGATGATCAGCAGGGTCACCGCCAGCATGATCGGGAACAGCGGCAGCATCGCGCTCATGGCCTTGCCGGATTCCTCGATGGACCCCGCCTGGGTAATGGCGTAGCCCTCGGGCAGCGAGGCAATGAGCGGCTCAAGCTGCATGCTGATCGCGGTGGATACGTCCGGTGGCTGCAGCGCATCGTCAATGTCACCGCGCACGGTGATGGTGGGAACGCGATCACGACGGCGCAGCACCGGCTCTTCCATCCGGACCTCCACCGCGCCGATCTGGGACAGGGGCACGCGCTGGCCAGCCGCCCCGACCAGGGTGAAGTCCGCAATCCGAGCAGGATCCAGCCGTGTTTCCCCGCCGGACCGCGCCACCACTTCAACGGTGCGGATGTCCTCGCGAACCGCCGTCACCGGCACGCCACTCAGGAAGAACTGCAGCTGCTGCGAAACAGAGGCCGAGGTCATCCCCATCGCCTGCAGGCGGTCCTGATCCAAGGTGAAGTGCAGCGTCGGCGTGCGCACGCCCCAGTCGCTGTTGACGGTGCGCATCATCGGGCTGGCGTGCAGGGTCTGCTCGACCTTGGCCGCGATGCCACGGATCACGTCGACATCTGGTCCGCTGACCCGATAGGCCACGGGATAAGGCGAATAAGGACCAAACACCAGCTGCGTCACACGCACGCTTGCTTCCGGTGCCAGCCCCTCGGACACCGCCTGACGCAGCTTTGCTTTCAGGGAATCGCGCTGTTCCTGGCTGTCGGTACGCACCACGATCTTGGCAAACGCGGGATCCGGTAGTTCCGGCGAGATGGCCAGATAGAACCGTGGCGCCCCTTTGCCGATGTAGGCCGTGACGATCTTCGATTCTTCCTGCGCAGAAAGCCATTTCTCGACCTTCCGCGTCGCCAGGCTGGTCTGTTCGATGGCCGTGCCGTAGGGCATCTGCACTTCGACCAACACCTCCGGGCGATCAGAGATAGGGAAGAACTGCTTCTTGACCAACCCCATCCCCACCACCGAAAGCACGAACAGCGCAATCACCGAGCCAGCGGCAAGCCACTTGCGCGCAATCACACGCGCCAGGATCGATCGGAAACGGTGGTAGCGCGGCGTGTCGTAGAGACTGCTGTGCCCGCCTTCGACGGTCTTGAGTTCGGGCAGCAGCTTCACGCCCAGGTAGGGCGTGAAAAACACCGCGACCACCCACGACACGATCAGCGCGATGCCCACGATCCAGAACATGTTGCTGGTGTATTCGCCTGCGGTGGACCGGGCAAAGCCATTGGGCATGAAGCCCACGGCGGTCACCAGCGTGCCCGCCAGCATGGGGGCTGCCGTGTGACTCCACGCGTAGGCCGATGCCTTGACCCGGCTGTAGCCCTCTTCCATTTTCACCACCATCATTTCGATGGCAATGATCGCGTCGTCGACCAGCAGGCCGAGTGCCAGGATCAACGAACCCAGCGTGATCCGGTCAAAGTTCTTGCCGGTGGCGGCCATCACCATGAACACCGCAGCCAGCGTCAGCGGCACGGCCGCCGCCACCACCACACCCACCCGCCAGCCCATGCTGACGAAGCAGACCAGCATCACCACCAGCAGCGCGGCGAAGAATTTCATCATGAACTCGTCTACCGACGAGCTGATGTTCACCGCCTGATCGGTGACCTTGTCCAAGGCCATCCCCACCGGCAGCCCGTCGTTGATCTTCTTGACCTCTGCATCGAGGGATTCACCAAGATCCAGGCCATTCCAGCCGTCACGCATGACGATGCCCAGCAGCATGGCCGGCTCGCCACCGTTGCGGATCATGAAGGTCGACGGATCCTCATAACCCCGCTTGACGGTGGCAATGTCCCGCAGCTTCAGCGTCCTGCCCTGTGCCACGATGGGCGTATCCCGGATCTTTTCCAGCTGATCCAGCGCACCATCCAGGCGAATGAAGATCTGCGGCCCTTTGGCCTCCACAGAGCCGGCCGGCGTGAGGGCGTTCTGGCCGTTCAGCGCCCCGAACACGTCCTGCGGTGTGATGCCGAGGTTCGCCAGCCGCTCATGGGACAGCTCCACATAGATGCGCTCGGACTGCTCGCCAATGATGTTGACCTTCTTTACACCGGGCACGTGCAGCAATCGCTGGCGCAGGGTCTCCGCATCGCGCGCGAGTAAACGGAAGGGCTCCCCCTTCGCTTTCAAGGCGAACAGCGCGAAGGTGACATCCGCATATTCGTCGTTGACCATCGGACCGATGACGCCCGCCGGCAGATTGGCGGCTTCGTCCGCCATTTTCTTGCGCGCTTGATAGAACTCTTCCTGCACGGCCGAAGGGGGCGTGCCGTCCTGCAACGTCAGCGTGGTGAAGGACAATCCGGGTCGGGTGTAGGTTTCGCTGCGGTCGTACCACCGCAGCTCCTGCAGGCGCTTTTCCAGCTTCTCGGCGACCTGATCCTGCATTTCCGTCGGCGTGGCGCCCGGCCACGCCGTCACGATGGTCACGACTTTGACGGTGAACGCGGGGTCCTCGGCGCGGCCGAGCTGGAAGAACGAGACGATGCCGGCAACAGAGATCAGAAAGATCAAAAAGACCGTAATGGCGCGCTCGCGTACCGCAAGCGCTGACAGGTTGAAGCCACTCACGGACGCACTCCGTCTGCCGCGGCGTTGCTGGCCGTGTCAGCCAATCGAACCAGCTGGCCTTCGCGCAGCAGATGGGCGCCAAGGGCCGCCACGCGATCCGATGCGTTCAGGGCACCCGCAACCAGGGCGTGGTCATCGCCCAATTGCTTGACCGCCACCGGCATCCAACGGGCTTTGAGCGGCTTGCCGCCGATCACCCAGACGCCGGGGCCGGTGCCGGGATCGAACAGCGCACCCAGCGGCACTTCAACGCCTGCGGACGCGCCGGCAGGTACAGCACCGGCCATCTCTACGGCCACTGTTGAACCCAAGGGCAGCGCCGTGCCGCCCTCTTCCAGGGTGTAGCGCGCTTCAAACGTGCGGGTTGCGGGGTCGGCCGATTCAGAGAGCACGCGCAACCGGGCGGGAATCTTGACGCTCCCCCCGAACGCGGACGCCGAGGCCACCGAGCCGATCGAGGGACGCAGCATCTCGGGCAGTTGGACCAGCGCCTCTCGACTACCTGCACGGGCAAGCCGGGCGACGATCTGTCCCGCCGCGACGACCTGGCCGGGCTCCGCAGCGATGGACATCACCACCCCATCGGCATCGGCGACGAGCACGGTGTACTGGCTGGCATTGCGTGCAACCCGGGATTGCGCCTCGGCCGCCTTGAGCTGCGCCGATGCTGCATCTGCCGCCGCTTTGATCTGATCGTAGGCCGACCGGGACACGACGCCCTTGGTCGCCAGATCGCGGTACCGCACTTCGTCCGCGGTGGCCTGCACGCTTTGCGCCCGGGCCGCGATAACGGCTTGCTGTTGCGAGGCCGCTGCCAGGTTCAGATCAAGCGGATCAATCCGGTAGAGCACGTCGCCGCGCCTGACGGTCTGACCGGTCTCTACGAGGCGCTCGGTGACTTTGCCCCCCACGCGAAAGGCGAGATCGCTCTGCACGCGGGCGGCGATGGTACCGGTAAACGTGCGCGCGTTTCCTGCGGCCGGTTGCACCTGAGCAACCCGGACGATGGGCGGAGCGGTCCGGGGGTCGACGTCTTCCGACTTTCCGCACGCCACAAGGAACAACGGAACAACACAGGAGAGGGCTGAAACTACAAGACGGCGCCGCATACGGTCTTCCGGAATGGATATCCGGATGCATTCTGTTCCTAGTGACCGTTTTCGTCAACAGTCACTACCGTTGTGGCGCAAGGCTCCGCAGGACCAGCTGCTGCAGCGCTTGAGGATGTTCAGCGTGCAACGCCTTCAGATGGGGAAGCGTTACGGGGTTCAGGTACGGGGCCAGCACCTGATAGACCGCGTGGCTCGTCATCTGCAGGTCTGACACGGTCTCGAACTCGCCCGATGCACGCCCCTCTTTGAGGATGTCCTCGACCTGTTTCCGGATACGGGCCTGGTAGGCCTGCGCCGAGGGCCACTGATCGGTCGCGGCCGCGACCGCGATTTCGTAGAGGCGCCGGTCCTGCAGAAACAGCCGAAGACTGGACTCGACAATCACCGTGAACAGCACCTGCAGCTTCTCTGGCGGCGCAGCCGTCGCACTAAGGGCCTGATGCACGTCCGCTTCGATCTGACTCAGGCAGTTGGCACAGATCACTTCGCCAATGGCCTGCTTGGACGGGAAGAACTTGTAGATGTACGCCTTCGAAAAGCCGATGGCCTTGGCCAGGTCGGACACCGTGGTCTTGTCATAACCGTAGTGGCTGAAGTGCGCCGTGGCCGCCTCGATGATCTGGGTGCGCACATCATGCTCAGCGGGGCCGCGGACGGTCTCGGGCGCTGCGGAGAGTGGAATTGTCATTGCGGGAGGTTAGCGCTGCTCGGTTTTGTGGGCAAATGAAGGCGCTGGCACCGGAGCAGAAAACCCGTGCCGCCTGGCTGCCCACACCACCCCCAGCGCCGCCATCAAAAGCCCCAGCAAGGCGGGCGGGAAACCGTGGACGCCCACCCGCTCAAGCAGCACGCCTCCCACCAGGGCGCCTCCGGCAATCGCCAGGTTCCACGCCGTGACCAGCATCGCCTGTGCGACATCTGCAGCGTCCCCTGCCACGTTGGCCAATGCTGTCTGGAACAGCGTCGCCGACCCACCGAACGCCAGGCCCCAGGCTGCCACCGCCACATACACGACCTTGGGCGCATCACCGGCCACGCCGAGCGCCAACGCGGCCATTCCGAACAGCGCCATGCTGGCGAGCGTCAGTGCACGCAGCCGACGGTCGATCAGTACGCCAACGATCCAGATCCCCAGCAGCGACGAGACGCCGAACAGCAGTAGCACCACGCCCGTCCGCTCCACCATGCCCGCCGCCGCCAGAAACGGCGCGATGTAGGTATAGAGAACGTTATGCGCCAACACGAAAGCCAGGACGACGAACAGGACCGGGCGCACGCCGGGCAACGTGAAGACCTGTCGCAGCGACGACGCCCTGCCGGCGGGCTGGCCTGCAAAATCTGGCAGTTTGATGCGCGCCCACACCATGAGCACCAGCGCCAGCGCGCTCATGATGCCAAAGCACATCCGCCAGCCGACCAGATTGCCAATGTAGGTGCCGGCGGGCACGCCCAGCGACAGCGCCAACGGTGTGCCGACCATCGCAACCGCAATCGCACGGCCCTTCTGATGGGCCGGAACCATGCGCGCGGCGTAACCGGCCAGCAGCGCCCACACCAGTCCGGCCGACACGCCCGCCACAAAACGCGCCGCCATGGTCAGGACATAGCTGGCAGAAAATGTCGTCACGGTATTGGCCACTACAAAGCCCGCAAGGGCCGCCAACAACAGGGGTCGGCGACGTAGGCCCTGCGTCGAGGCCGTCAGTGGAATCGCCGCCAACAGGGAACCCACAGCGTAGAGGGTGACGGTCTGCCCGACCCAGGCTTCAGACACCGCCAGACTGTGCGCCATCTGCGGCAACAGACCAGCAGGCAGCGCTTCGGTCAGGATGGTAATGAACGCCGCCATCGCCAGCGCCAGCAGCGACGCCAGCGGCAGGCGCCCCTGGGCGGCAGAGCCCCTCTGCGTCGTCAGGGTTGCGGGGCGGCCGTCAGCCAACATGGGACGGAACTCAGCCTGCTCGACACGCTGGGCCAGCGATGAAGGCCGGAGATGTTCGCGCAGAGAAATTGGATGACGCGCCATGGCATTGAACTCGTTTCGTGGGTCAGGTCATGACGATAGATACCGGGCGATTAAAGAAAAACTGGGCTACAGTTCCTCGATGTGCGGAACACCTTGTCCGCAATGGACAGTGAAGAAATCATGGACAGCCTGAGTGGCTTCGTGGTGTTCGTGCAGGTCGCCGAAACGCGGAGCTTCGTCGCGGCGGGACGGCTGTTGGGCGTATCGGCGTCGGCGGTGGGGAAGAGCGTAGCGCGGCTGGAAGAGAAGCTGGGGGTGCGCTTGTTCCACCGCAGCACGCGCAGCGTCACGTTGACGGCCGAGGGCACGCTCTTCCTGGAGCGCAGCCGCCGCATCCTGGCTGAGATTGAAGCGGCCGAAATGGAACTGTCGCAGGCCAGCGCCGCCCCGCGCGGACGGCTGCGGATCAGCCTGCCGCTGGTCAGCTCGCTGGTGCTGCCGGTGCTCGGCGAGTTCATGCGGGCATACCCGGAGATCGAGCTCGATCTGGACTTCACCGACCGGATGGTCGACGTGATCGAAGAAGGCTTTGACGCGGTGGTTCGCACGGGCGAGCCGGCCGATTCACGCCTGTCGGCCCGTCGGCTGGGCGCCTTCCAGATGCGACTGGTGGCCTCGCCGGCGTATCTGACGCGTCGAGGGACACCGATGGCGCCAGACGATCTACGGCAACACACCTGCCTGCACTACCGCTTTCCCAACAGCGGCAAGCTGGAGACCTGGGCACTGGGGCAGGCATCAGGTGACCCAGAGTTACAGCTGCCCACGTCGATGATCTGCAACAACATCGAGACGCGCGTCTGTTTTGCACTGCGCGGGCTTGGAATTGCCTACCTTCCGGACTTCGCGGTGCGCGAGCCGTTGGCTGATGGCCGGCTCACGCCGATCCTGAGTGACTACGTGCAGCGCAGCGGCGTGTTCCATGTGCTGTGGCCGGCGAGCAAGCATCCCTCGCCGAAGATCCGGGCGCTCGTTGATTTTCTCTGTGAGCGGGTGTTTCCGGATGTGGAGAGCAGGGGAATTTGAGTGGGCAGTCGGCTGCATCGCTCACTTTTTCGGATGCGGCCGTAATCCAAGGGCATCACCGTCAGGCCAGCCGCAACGAAATCCTGAAATGCGCCGATAAGCGTCTTAGAGCGAGACACCAGAGATGTAACGGTACTCTTGCGTCTTCCCCTCATAGCCCCACGCGTCTGCATGCACTTCGTGGATCACGATATAACTCGCAGGCGCCAGTGGCCCGAAGATTTCAGCCACCGCATCAAAGACCTGACGGACGTACTGGGACTTTTCATTCTTGGTGTTGGTCCCCTCGGTTACCTTGATGTCCAGGTAGAACGTCACCACGTCCTGCCCCGCAACACGCTTGCCACCGATGTACCAACTTTCAGGCGACGTTGCCTTTATCTCGACCGAAGTAAGCTCGCGCTTCTTGCCGAGCACGGTCGCCGTAAGCTCCGTGAGGACACGTGCGACGTCGTCTGACTGGGCTTGCGATGCGTCCGCAGAGACATGAAAACTGAGATACGGCATACCGGGACTCTCCGAAGGTGGCGAACGTGCTCACTGAAGTGTACCGGACCGGGATGGTCAGTCACACGCACGCCCTAGCACCCGCAAGAAAGTATGATTGCACGCTATGCTCGCGCCTCGTCGATATTTTACCAATCACTACAACGCAAGCCACTGAAAGATGCCGTGGCTCACCTTCATCTCAAAAGTTTTTTAGAGAGTACGCCCCCCATTTGCTAGATTTTTTGAGTAAGAGCCGAGCTTCTCGATGACGGGAAACTCGACAATATCGATACTCCTTACATCCTACTCGTCGCTTGCACCTTGCGAATTGGACAATACACCGCGCTGCACAGCTTCTGACAAGATGGCAGTGAGAGCCGCACCTCGCGACAGCGCGACGACAACACGATATCTGGCGCGCGTAACGGAAAGATATATTTCTCGAAGCACCTGCTGCTCGATAGCAACAGATAAAGTCTCATTATCAGCCAGACGAGGCGGGGTGACTCCTTGCTCGAGCCCCACCAGCACGACCGCGTCGAATTCCTGACCGCCAACGTATGCGGGTCGAGTCAGTACGACCACAGGCTGTTCAGCCGGAATTCTAGTTCCGCGAGTCTCCAGTATCTGTAGAGGTAGATCAGAGCCCTGCAACTCCTCTCTAACCTGATCCCAGTACTGGTCGGCATGAACAATTACCGCTATCTGACGAATATTCGACTTCCGGAGGTCGCGAACACGCTTAAGTACGAACTTACCCAGAGACTGCTTAGCGTCGGCGACAGACTCAACACGTGGACGCTCGGCCAGCGGATGATCGTCTTTCTCAATCTTATCTGCGATCGCCGTGAAATCGGGGAAGTCTGCGCCGAAGAGATCCGTACTGTGTTGGATAACGAAGAAGGCCAGTTCAACAATCGACTTCGTCGATCGGTGGATGGAGCTCAAACTCTCGCTCGTCATTCCCTCCATACCCAAAGCGGCAAAACCTGCAGACGACTGCCCATATATAGATTGCGCTTCATCCAGCGCCAGCGCCACCGGCACATACCTCCTCGCCCCGTTTGAGAGCAACGGAATTATCCTTCTCTCATTCTCATTGAAGAGCTGCGTCTCATCGACAAAAATATAGTCATAGCCCTGTTTTCGCCGCCTCAGATCCCAGATTGGGGTCCTTATCCTACCCAAAAGAGATATCGCCATATCGTCCGAGTCCAAAACCTCGTTCACTTCGAACACTTCTCGATGATAGTCTTCGTAAATTGAGAATAGAAGTTCTCGGTCCGCCTCATCCAATGCCGCATGAAGCCGACTAAGCGGACGGGATGAGTGTACATAGCGACGCCGATCTCGCGTCAGTCCCTGCCCCTTGATGACGAGAGATATCTCACTCATCACAAGAATGGCTAAAACGCCTCTATTCTTGTGATCCAGCTTCATCGGTCCAAATAGCCGGCCTAACTTGGAGCAACCGGATTCAAGACGAGCTTCGAGTGCGGTCAGGACCTGGGAGTATTGATACTCCTTTGCGCCATGTGCATCCACATCAATCACACTTGTATCTTCAAGCTCCAGCATGTCTCGCGCGAACTGACTGAGAGTCTTTATTTCGAGAATAGACCTGTCGGCAGATAGTAGAACATCGCTTAGCAGAACATCAAAGCGCTGCCTAACCATCTTAGACATTGCGTCGTTATGGACGAGATAAAGGATACGGACATCGTTTCCGATCTCAGCAGCTTTTCGCAATCGACGAACGCATAAAAGCTGCATTAGCAAAGTTTTTCCAGAACCACCCGGACCTACGATACGAATCGGATGCCGCTCAAGTGCGTCGGAATTTAGGATTCTCCGCTGGGCCTCGGTCAATGTAGTTGTGGACCCTATCCAGTCAGTATAGGTCTTACTCATTGCCTGCAGCCTCGCGACTCCATCAATGTCGGAATTGGCTACTGCAGTCTCAACGTTCTCGAACGACGACACATCCCCGTGCGATTTAAATGCGGCAAGATAGTCTCGTATAGCTGAGAACAGATGCCCGCCAGCAATCTTTGATTTCCGCCCCACAGCGATTGCTGCATTTGCTCTCGCAACTAAGATATCAAGCTCACGTCCCGCATCCTCAGCAACGCGCTCCAAATCGCGCCAAACCGCGCTCGGACCCACGCAGACGATTGCCTGCTGTCGCTGCTTCTCCTGAAGAACAGTCTTCTCAAAGTAGGCAAGACTCAACTGTCTTGCGTCGGTACCCCGAGCGGCCAAACAGGTGTGTACACCGTTTGAAGCCGTCCGTGGAAAGAGTGCCGCGTCTATCAGCAACATCTGGAGCCGCTGACTGACGAGATACAGCACACGCTCAAATGCCACTCGAGTGATAGCAGGCACCTCACAAAGACCCAATTCGCCATCAAGCCTCACAAAGCCCCAAGACTCATCCCCCGTGCCAGTTAGATAGTCTGCATTCCACATGGCCACGAGCTCCACGTCAGGCGCAGAGATGTGCAAGTTGGCATCAACGAACTCCGCACCATCTAAAATCTCTGCAGCGTCATCGACAATTATCGAGCGGTACACGGCGTCAATTATTTGCGGCTTTCCCAGCATCCAGGAAGCGACAGATTCGGAAATCGCAAGATATCTCATTTATACGCCCCAATTTGCGTTGAGTACTCAGAAACTGTTTCCGAGGAAAAATCGGGAGATCCCATTCGAACATGAAGGGACGTAAATCTGCTTACCAAATCCGGTACGAAGAGCGCCTTGAGGCGACCGATTCGCATCGGTCTAATAGGCGCGTGGACCACGAGAGGAAATTCGCCAGCCATGCCTGCTACAGCCGCCGGCCAATCGCGGTAATTCGGCTCCTGCGCGAGCTCAAGAAGCTCTACCGGGATAGACATCGCGTACCTAAACAAGGCGACGCAATGTTCATTGATGACGCTAGTTTCCGCAATTCGCCCATCGCTGGGCAAGAAATGCAAGTCGTTGGAGTATGCGTTTCTCACAATCTCCCTCACAGCTCGATCGAAGTCTTTTACGCCCAATATCTCACGCAGCTCCTGAACAGTCCGATCGTCGCACCTCTTCCTTATGGAGATAATGTGATTAATCGCACCTATAACCCTTTTATAACATTGAGCGTTCTTGACTGATTTACATGTGGAAAGTTCATCGGTCGCGCTTCGATGTAGCACTTTGAGCGCTTCAATGGGCGGAAGAGAAACCCCCCTTAGGCCATCGAATGCTGACGGATCGAGACCCAGGCTCTTTACTTGCGCCTTCAGGACACGAAGCACTTCGACCGAGAACGCCCTTCCAACCAAATAGTCAGAAAGATTGACTATCGGCAAATAGGTCAATGTCTCGACTTTTCTATTCGCCAAATCGCAAGCAGGCGTTATGACGAGCCCCTTTAGTGCGACTAGACCTAGATGGCCAAAGGCCGGTAGACCTTCCCAAATATCGCCCACATCGAACTGCGCTGGCGGTAGCGAATCATAGTAATTAGCCCCTGAGACCTTAAGCATGCACCTTCCTTGGATTGCAAAAGAGCATAGTAGCGCGTTCGTGCACAGGTTAAAAAGGGGCGCCGCTACACTGACACGTGAGGCCATGTGTAGCTTGAATCCTCCGCCCTGTTCGCTCTGGCAATGCGCACGAAGAATTCCAGATGTTCTGGCTGAACAGCTTAGACTCAATTTCCAAGTGCAACACCCACTAACCAGTAGGGTGTCAGCATATCCAAGCATTACTACCATTTGAGCGCGGAAGAGCGTGCCGTCGTCCAGATCGAGATCCAGGATGGCAAGAGCATGCGATCCATCGCCAAACGTTTGGGCCGCAGTCCCTCGACCCTCAGCCGCGAGATAGCCCGGCAAGGTGCGGCGGCGTACAGCGCCACCGAGGCCGGTAAAGCCTATCGCACGCGCCGACTATGCCCTGTCCGGCGTCGCAAGCTTATCGGAGGCAGCGAGCTGTCTCAGTTCGTTCGTGATCACTTGGTGCTGTATCCCTGGTCGCCCCAGCAGATTGCTGCCAAGCTTCGCCACATGCATCCCGACGACTCCAGCCAGCGCATCAGCCACGAGTCTATTTATCCCAGCATCTATGCCCACCCGCGCGGAGGGCTGAAGAAGGAGCTGGTGGAAGCACTTCGGCAGAGCAAGCCGACGCGGGGTCTGCGCCGTACGACGGCAGCGAAGCGGACGTGGGTTCCTGAGCAGCTGCGTATCGTGCATCGCCCGGAGGAAGTGCAGCAACAATTGGTTCCTGGCCACTGGGAAGGCGACTTGATCAAGGGGGCTTTCAATCGCTCCTGCGTAGGGACACTGGTCAAACGAAAGACGCGTTTTGTGATCCTCTGCAAGATGGACGGATGCACAGCTGAAGCGGCACTGGAGGGCTTCAGTCGCCAAATGAAGAAGCTGCCTAAATCCATGCGTACCAGTTTGACCTACGACCGAGGCACGGAGCTGACGTGCTACCCAGAGCTGATGGGCCGCCTGGATATCGACGTGTGGTTTGCTGATCCACACGCGCCCTGGCAGCGCGGCAGCAACGAGAACACCAACGGGTTGCTTCGGCAGTTCCTGCCCAAGGGCATCGATCTGTCGAGTGCGAGCCAGGAATATCTCAACCAAGTTGCAATGCTCATGAACACACGGCCCCGCCAGACGCTGGGCTGGAAGACACCCGCCGAAGTGATGGACAAAGAGATCGCTGAATTTAGATCACGTGTTGCGCTTGCTTCTTGGGACCGCCAAGCCACTGAAAGACCGATAGCTCGCGCCCATCTCAAACACTTTTGCTACAAGTCCGGCGACCTCACCTATGGCGACCTGTTTTGAATACGAGCCGCCCTCTTCGATGACGGGGAAGTCGACAAGAACGATGGTGAGATGACTCGCATCTTCAACGTCGTCTGGAATGCCCTCGGTAAAATAGAACTGGACTGTGTTTCCGGAACCATCCGTGATACCGAGAAAGTTACCCTCCACCCCTCGGACTTCATCGGACCAGACCAGCTGTGTCTGCGCGAGATCAAGCTCCACGGGGGCATCAGACGTTGGCCCTTCGCCGCAGTCATTCCAGTACACCTTCATGCCAATCCCTTATTTTCCAGTGCCAGTGTTTGAGTCAAGTGCCCTGCCCGGCTTGTTGCGGTATGTCCTCTGAAGGCTCGCTCATCCACCGCCTCTGCAGGTACAGCACCACGACGGCCAGCACCGCGGCCGACGCCCCCGTCAGCGGGACGGAAGCCAAGGTCGCAAAGCTTATCGTGAGGCCTCCCAACGCACCACCCAGCGCGGTCCCCAGATTGAAGGAAGCGATATTCAATCCCGCTGCCACCGAGCTGTAGGCGGGAATGAAGCGCTGAGCCAGCCGGAGCAGACGAAGGGTCAGCAGCGTCACAATAGAAAAGAAGCAGATGCCCAGCGTGCCGATCAGAATCATCATCGGGACCGGCATGCGTGCGAAGCCCCACAACCCCAGCAGATTCAGCGCCAATGCGATCAACGCAAATCGGATACTGCGATCCACGTCCATCGCGTCGGCAAGGAATCCGCCCAGCAGATTGCCCGCGATCGCACAGACGCCGAACAACAACATTCCCAGGCTCAGCCACTGCATATTCACCGCAGTTACCTGCTGCAAGTAGGGCGAAACAAACGTAAAGAACGCGAAGGTGGCGATGCTGACGAGTGCGCCGATACTGGCCGTCACCAGCAGCTGGGGATGGGCAACCGCCTGGATGCCCTTCCACGCGCCACCGCCGGTTGAGTCCACCGCGACCTCGCCGCGTGGCATGGACAGTGCCAATCCCAGCATTCCCCCCACACTGAGTACGCCGATGGCCAGGAAGACCACCCGCCAACTCCACAGGCTGCCCAGATAGGTGCCCAGGGGAACACCGATTGCCAATGCAAGCGTCAATCCGATCCACACCACCGACAGCGCCCGGCCTGACCGCTGTGGATCCACCAGCCTTGTCGCTGCGTCGGAGGCCACCGCCATGAACACGCCGTGGCCCAGGCCGACCACGAAGCGAACAACCAGCAGGAACACCAGATTGGGTGATGCGCTCATCAGCAAGCTGCCCACCCCAAGCAACGCCGTTGCCAGAAGCAGGATGTTCCTGTCCCGCCAGTGGGCGACCAGCGCAGTGAGGAAAGGCGCACCGATGGCGGCGCCCAGTGCATAGGCGGCGATGGCCGTGCCAACCAGGGAGATCGGTGCGTCAAGGTCGTCGGCAAGCGCGGTCAACAGGCCAGCGACAACGAACTCGGAAAGGCCGAACGCGAATGCGCACAGCGAAAACACATAGATGGCGGCAGGCATTGAAAATCCTCAACAGCAATGCTGCCGAAGCGTAGTGGCTGGCGTGGCGCTGGTGAAGGACGCTCTACATACCGCAGCAAGACGCGGCGCGTCTTGTCAGGTCACGACGCTGACAGACTCTGCAGGACAGCCTGTATCAGCCGGTCGCGGAGTGTGGATGCCCGGGTTTCGTTCCACGCCATGAACAGGTCCAGGCGGGCCATTTCATCGGATGGGTCCGCTTGGAGTGGGCGGAACACTACGTCTTCCCGCGCAGTCGTCGCCAAGGACGCGGGGAGCAGTGCCACACCAAACCCGGCGGCCACCAAGGCGATCAGGGTCTGCATCTGTCGGCCGTGCTGCACGATGCTGGGAACGAACCCTGCTGCCTGGCAAAGGCTGATCAGCTGGTCATGGAACCCCTTGCCAAGCGTCCGCGGTGAGGCGACGAACGCATCGTCCTTGAGCGACGCCAGCTCAATGGTCGGGGCCGCTTCCAGCCGATGGCCGGCGGGCAGCGCCACGTAAATCCGTTCGCTGGATACGGTGGCCATGCGCAAGTGCGGGACAGACGTTCCTGGCGTCCGCATGAATCCGATATCCGCCCTGCCCTGTTCCAGCGCGATGACCTGCTCCTGGGTTGTGGCTTCCACCATGGTGAACGCAATGCCGGGGCAGGCGTTTCGAAAACCGCGCAGTGCTCGCAGCAGAGGGGTATAGGGCGCAATGTTGATGAAAGTCAGCGTGAGGTGGCCCTCAATCCCCTGCGCAACCCGTCGCGTCTGCGCTACCCCCTCCTCCAAAGCGCTCAGGGTGGTGCGCGCCGTGAGAAGAAATGCCGCACCGGCCGGGGTCAGCGCCACACTGCGATGGGTGCGCACGAAGAGAGGTGCACCGACAGCGCTCTCAAGCTTGCGGATCGCCTGGCTCAGCGGGGGCTGCGCCATGTGCAACCGCTCAGCAGCCCGATTGAAATGGAGCTCTTCGGCAACGGCAACGAACTGCTGGAGCAGGCGGGTCTCTATCACTGAAGCACCACACCTCTGGTTTCCCTGGATCGGGCGTGTTCAACATAGCAAATCAGTGAGCGGATGATCGCCCCTTCCGAGGCCGATCATCCATCTCTAACGGTCAGGTAGCCCGCGCGTAATCGGTGTACCCCTCTGCGCCGCCGCCGTAGTACGTCGCGCGATCAGGCAGCGCGAGCGGAAGGTCGCTCTCCAGGCGCTCTACCAGGTCGGGATTGGCAATGAACGGCTGGCCGAAGGCTGCCAGATCGATTACTCCCTCCTCGACCAGCCTCAACGAGGATTCGCGGGTCATGCCACCGGCCAAGATAACGACCCCGGCGTAAGCACGCTTGAATGTGCGCAGGAACGCTTCGTCGAATGCTGACTCGCCATGGGACAAATTGTTGTTGAGGTGGACGTACGCGAGATCCCGGGTGGCCAACTCGTTGGCGAGGTACAGATAACTGGCCTCGTTCTCCGGGTACTCCGGCATGTCGAACTGACGATTATTCGGAGCCAGGCGGATACCCACCCTGCTCGACCCGATCCGGCTGGCGATCGCATCGACCGTGTCCAGGATCAGGCGCGCCCGATTCTGCAGCGAACCACCGTAAGCATCCGTCCTGTCATTCGTCACCGGGTTGAGGAACTGCTCGAACAGGTAGCCGTTGGCAGCGTGAATCTCGATCCCATCAAAGCCGGCCTCGCGCGCCCGCTGGGCCGCCTCGACAAAGTCGCTCACAACCCGTTGCACCTCTTCGGTTTCGAGTGGGCGCGCCTGACCTGGCTCCGCCGTCCCACGCGACCCGTCTTCGCGGTAGATGAACGCAAAACTCTTCGAGCTGGAAGCAACCGGCCGGCTGCTTGCGCTGACCGGTGCCGCACCGCCAGGCTGCAGAGAGGAGTGCGACATGCGCCCTACGTGCCACAGCTGGGCGAAGATCTTGCCCTGGTCCGCATGCACTGCGTCGGTCACACGTTTCCAACCGGCAACCTGTTCCGAGGACCACATCCCCGGGACATCAATGTAGCCCTGACCTTCCGGCGACACGGGCGTTCCCTCGCTGATGATCAAGCCCGCACTGGATCGCTGTGCGTAGTATTCAGCGGTCAAGGCGTTGGCAACGCAGCCAGGGTTCCGGGCGCGAGTCATCGGCGCCATCACGACGCGGTTGCTCAGCGGTGTTCCAGCGAGGTCAAAGGGTGCAAACAGCTTGGGTGTCATAACGGACGTCTCAAACGATGTAGTGACTACCAAGATAAGGTTGACAGGATGCGGCATAAAGGAGCCAACTATCCCCTCATTAGGGAACACAATTCCCCAATAGGATCCGCATGCTTGCTGTCGAATCCCTGACAGGTTTGACGACCTTCGTGACCGCCGCCCGGTCGACTACGTTCACGGAGGCAGCCGAGACGCTAGGGATATCGCGGTCGGCCGTGGGCAAGGCCATCGCGCGACTGGAGAGCAGGCTGGGGGTGCGCCTCTTCCATCGCACGACGCGGCGAATCGCCCTCACGGCGGACGGCGAATCCTATTTCGCCACATGCGCTGCCGCGTTGGAGGAAATCGCCAGCGCCGAGGCATCTTTGGCGTCCAGGTCATCCCTGCCTGTCGGAAGGCTACGCATCGACATGCCGACCTCGTTCGGGCGCCACGTACTCCTGCCGATATTGCTGCGCATCGGTGCTGCGCATCCCGACCTCCACTACACGCTGACGTTCACGGATCATCTGGTCGATCCCGTTGAAGAAGGCATCGATCTGACGATTCGATTCGGAGCGCTCGAACATTCAGCCAGTCTGGTTGCGCGCAAGCTTGGCCACCAACGGTTGGTGCTTTGCGCATCACCTTCCTATCTCCAGACCTTCGGGGTGCCCCGAACGATAGATGAACTCCGCACCCATCGCAGCATCGTCGGACTCCGCTATGGACAAGCCGTCCCGTGGCGCGTCGGCCCAGAGAATATGAAGCCTGGGTTTGTTCCGAGGGGGACGCACCACCTGAGCGATGGCGATGGGGTCATCGCAGCTGCGGTCGGCGGTCTTGGCATCTGTCAGATGCCCATTTCCCTGGTGCGCCCCTATTTGGAGGCAGGCTCACTGCAGCTGGTCCTGGAGGACTGTGCGCAGCACTACATCGAGATTCACGCGCTGTGGCCTCGCACACGCAATCTGCGTCCCAAGGTGCGGTACGTCGTGGATGAGTTGCTCAGGCTTTCGGCTGCGGGGGTGTTTGACTGACCTCCGCGCGTCCTGCCGACTTGTCGCGGGCCCGCAACGGCGGTCGCGTGGGCGCAGCTGGGACGTGGCAATGCGCTGTCAGGCGACCCGATTCCGCTTGCTCGCGCCAGGCGATTGACCGTTCACTCGTTTGAAGGCTCGGCTGAACGCCGCTTGCGAGGTGTATCCCAATCGAAGTGCGACCTCTTCGATCGGAAGCTTGTTGACCGAGAGCCATCGTGTCGCCAGATGCATCCGGATCTGCGTGACATATCGGAGTGGCGGCACGCCGATGGTGCTCTGGAAGCGCTCGGCGAAGACGGATCGGGACACGTGCGACTCCG
This sequence comes from Stenotrophomonas sp. CFBP 13718, assembly GCF_014842145.1. Taxonomy (NCBI): domain Bacteria; kingdom Pseudomonadati; phylum Pseudomonadota; class Gammaproteobacteria; order Lysobacterales; family Lysobacteraceae; genus Stenotrophomonas; species Stenotrophomonas sp. CFBP 13718. The sequence continues at coordinate 222,996 of NZ_JACYVC010000005.1, read as the reverse complement.
CCGCCAAGGTGTCTACCGTCCAGTCCCGGCCCGGGTCGTCATGCAGCGCCAGTAATGACCGAGCCAAGCGGGGATCGCGCAATGCTGCAACCAACCCCGACGCATCGTCGCACCCCCGCTCCACCCAGCCCCGCACGATCATGGCCGCAATCACATCCGCCAGTCGCGCCAATATGCCGGCAAAGCCGATCCGCCCCGAGCACACCTCGCGCTTCATTGAATCGATCAACGGCAAGAGTCCAGCGAATTGGGCGTCGTTGTAACCGGCAAGCATCACGCTCGGCATCAACTTGCTCAGCCCCTGCATGCCACCAAGATCAAACGCCATGCGTCCGTAGAGGAGCACCGCACTGGGCACCGCATGCGTGCTCGGACACGTGTCGACCCCCGCCACTGAATCGCTGAGGGGAGCTGCTGAAAAGCTGTCGATGGGGCTTACCCGCTGCTTCTGGCTGGACACCAGCGCATGCCCTTCGCCGCGCGGCATGAACACCGCGTCCCCAGCAGTCAACACGTGCTCGCTCCCGTCGTCACAACGCAGCACAGCGCTGCCCACCGCAATGTAGTGAAAGTAGGCGTGACCCGGCTTGAACTCGAATCCCAAACCAAAGTCTGGGCCGGTCTGGATACGGCGATATTCAACGCCGTGCAGATGCATATCGCCCAGCAGCTGGTTGATCAGGTCCGCAGGCGCGGGAGCATGCTCACTCATAGAGGGACTCGGTGTTTCGATCAAAACTTCAGGTCATATGATCATAGATCATCCGACACCCCATCCCTAGACTCTCGGCATTCCACGCTTCGTCGAGAACCATGCAATGAGTAATGTCGTCGTTGAACCGGCACGCGAGGTGCCCGCAGAGCCAGTGGGAGAGCTGCCGCCGCCGGCATGGGTCGCTGTGTTTTCTCTTGCCATGGGCGTCTTTGGGCTTCTCACGGCCGAATACCTGCCCGCAAGCCTGCTCACGCCCATGGCAACGGACCTGGGCGTGTCAGAAGCACTCGCAGGACAGGCGGTAACGGTGACGGCGGTCGTCGCTCTGTTCGCCGGACTGCTGGTGCCTGGATTGACCCAGCGGCTTGACCGACGGAATGTCCTCCTCTCTTTCACCGTACTGATGATCCTGTCCAATCTACTGGTCGCGGTGTCGAACAGCCTTGTCACCCTGCTGGTGATGCGCGTTCTTCTGGGCATCGCACTGGGCGGCTTCTGGAGCATGGCAGCGGCCGTGGCGATGCGCCTGGTGCCAGCAGATCGGGTGCCGCGCGCCCTTTCGATCATTTTCAGCGGCATTGCCGTGGGCACGGTCGTATCCGTTCCGCTCGGCAGCTATCTGGGCGGCTTGTTTGGCTGGCGGAGCGCCTTCTGGGCGGCTGCTGGGGTCGGCAGCCTCACGCTGCTGTTCCAGTGGTTCACGTTGCCACGTATGGCCCCTCGCTCGACCACGCATGCGGTGTCCGTAGTGGCACTGCTGCGTCGGCCGGGGATTGCCATCGGCATGGCAGGCTGCGTGCTGGCCCATACCGGTCAGTATTCGCTGTTCACCTACATCCGTCCCGCCCTGGAAACCTTCGCGGCGATCGATGTTGATGGCATCGCACTGATGCTGCTCGGGTTCGGCGTGGCCAACTTTGTCGGCACTCTATTTGCGGGCTGGTTGATGGAGCGCACTCTGCGCGCCACGCTCGTCGTCATGCCCGCGCTGGTCGCCATTGCGGCGCTTGGCATGGTCTTGCTGCCAGTGAACGTCACGGGGCTGACCCTCCTTGTCTTGCTGTGGGGCCTGGCGTTCGGCGGCGTCCCGGTAGCGTGGTCGAGCTGGGTCGCTCGCGCTCTTCCGGACCAGGCAGAGAGTGCCGGTGGGATGGTGGTCGCTGCTGTGCAGTCATCCATCGCGGCAGGGGCGGCACTCGGCGGCCTCGTCTTCGGCATGGGCGGCATTACGACGGTCTTCGTGGTCGCGGCGATCACCATGCTGGTTGCAAGCGTTGTTATCGCGCTACGCGTCAAGGTTGAGGCCCAGGGCACTGGGGTGCTTGGTGGCCACTTTCTCTAGGGAAGGTCTGAGCGGAGCTGCGCGAAATGCGATGGTGGTGCCAGTCGCTGGCGGGCCAAGTCACGCGTGTACCGCTACCGCAGAACAACCTTGGGCACGCCGCAAAGAAGCATCCATGCGGCCAAGGCTGCACCGTAGCCGAGTACTCCGCCAACCAGCGTCGTACCAAGTACATTTCCCGAGAAGAGCAGATAAAGGCTCTGTCCCCGCAGTGCGGCGCTGGGGCCCCACTCTAGAACGATAACCGGCAGCACAATGAGGCCGATGCAGATCAAGGCGCCTCCGGTTGCGACAAACACCCGGGTGCCCAGGCCATTGTCCGGCGGCTTGAAACCGGACAGCGCACGGCGCATCCGAAAAAAAAGGAGGGGAACAGACACTAGATACATCAGAGCCACATACACCCATGCACGCGCGTCGTCAGCGCGTTCACCGCCTATCAGCTGATTGACCATCGGCAAGCGATGGATCGCTTCTGCTGCCAATGTAAAGCATATGCTCAGCAACATGGCCGGCTTGAACAAACGAGAAACCTCTTGCCATTGCGCTTCCCGCCTCGGCTGACCTGGATCCATGCCTTCGAACATGTCCGCTTTCCTCGGTGGGTGTGGTGCCGGGAGCTCCGCGCTCGCGCAGCGATTGTGCGGTGTGTTGCTGCAACGGGCTTAGCAGGTGGTCAATTACCCGCCGATTGCCGGTCTTGATCTCCGTGCTGAGGTTCATGCCAGCGCTAAACCGTGCGTTGAGCGCCGTCGAGCTGCAGCAGTTACTTGTTCACCTTCACCCGAACCGGAAACACGAGAAAAAACTACTCGTCCCACATCGCATCATAGGACAGGCTGACTACCTTTCACTAGCCCTCGTAAACCATTGCGAAACGATTTCGGCTGCACGCAAATGATCCGAGTGGTTGCGCGCGGCGTATAAATATTCGAAGTAAATTCCATCAAGCTGTATTTCTGCTAAATAGTTTCCGTCGCCCGGCGTTCCACCGCTGCTTTGCCTCGCGTGAACCCGCCGCCCGTCGGGGCCAGTAAAGCGGACGATGCCCAGCGCAAAGGCATCACATGATGGGAAATAGCGGACAAATCCGTCGCCCTCATCGGCTAGACGAGCGCCCTTCTCGTGTCTTGTATAGGCGTCAGGAACGCGCCCCGCTCGGACCAACAGTCGAATGCGCGACGTCGTTGCAACGCCAGCTCGTGCTCCGCCGACTAGAACGCGGCCGTCGTCGGCGGACAGATAGACGGCCAAGGCATTGCCCCCAGCGGGCTCGGCACCGGGCTGGTGCATATATGGGCGCAAGGCTTCGTGCATGGGCGATTGCTCATGAGGTCCTTGGCAGGCGGACGTGACCACCAGCAGAAGTGTCATCAGGATGCGGAACAGATGCATGGGAGTGTCCAGCGTAGATCGATCCTCTAGTCAACCGTAAATATTCGGGTGTACGTGCAGAACCGGCGTATCGGCCGGATTTTTCCGAAATGATCCAGCGCGAGCATTGGCGAGGCCGCCTGACAAGCTCCATGTAGCATGCAACTTCTGCTTCGCCGCAATTTCAGCTCGCGTATCCGTACATTGGAACAAAGTTGCAGTTCAACCGCATGTGGACATCATTCGTCGCATTCCTCCGAACAACATCCAGATGGCAAGAGCCGCTGCGTAAGCCAGTACGCTTCCGCCCAACGCCATCCCCGGCAAGCTCATTGCGAACAGCGTATACGTGGCATGAGCACTTCCGACGGCCTGAGGTCCTATCACCAATAGCAATATGGGCAACGCAATGATCAATGGCAGAGTCGCGACTGCAAGCACAGCGAAAAGTAGGCGATCGCCCAGCGCGCGCGTCGGCACCTTGTAATCACGCAATGCAACGAAGATTCTCACCAGCAACACTGGCAGGATCACCGCATATAACAACGCTACGTAGATCACCACCCTTGACCCCACGCCCCAGGCATCACCAAGCATGCTGGAAAATGGGGACCATTGAGCTAGGCACTCAGCGACGATCGCAGTCGCGATGCTGAGGTACACACTGACTTTGAATTGGGCCGACACCGCTCTCCATTGGGCGTCACGCCGTTGGCGCTCAGAATCCGTGCTTTCATACATGTCGGAGTTCCACAAATGGAGTGACGACCAAGTTCAACGCTCGTGCAGCGATTCAATACTGTGCTAATGGTGATCCGCCATTTTTAGCCGTCGCTAATATTGGAACCCGACTTCCAGTCCCAGCTTCTGCATTGGCGTGATTACACCGACCACCATATTCGGTGCTCATGGTTGTTATTCCATAGCAAGCAGGCGGCAATTTCATGACCCAGCTCTATATCGTTGAACATTTTGCTGGCAAGTCACGCGTAGCGGACCGTCTGGTTTATCGTGCTCGATGCTGGCGTTCTGCTGCGGATTTCCTGGCTGGATGTAGAGCAATGCAATACTCAGCTGTTAGGCCTGCGATTGCAATGCCCCGCTGATGTATTCAGGGCCACGTCGCACCGTATCGCAACAGGCTTGCCTCGCCATTCGACGACCTGCTCCAGACTGCCGATCACATGCGGCGCAGGCAAGGAGATTTCGACCTCCGTCGCCAGTCCGTGCCAATTGAAATCGTCAGTACATTCAGAAGCCGAATGCTTCGCCCATCGGCCAGCGGATCCTGCAGGAAATCCAGCGACCAGGTCTGGTTGGCCGCCTCCGGTACCGCCAGCGGCTCCAGGGTCTCTCGGATGATGCGCTTGCGTGGCTTGATCCGGAGATTCAGTTCCAGCTCGCAGTAGATGCGATACACATGCTCGTGATTCCAGGCAAACCCTTTCACGTTCCGCAGATGCAAGAAAACAGCCCTAACCCCCAGTCACGGTAAGCACTAGTCATCCTGACAAAAAAGTCGGCGATGACCGCGTCTTCCTGGCAGACCGTTACCTGATAGTGATGGCAGGCATCGCTCAAATAGTCGGCCTTGCACGCACAAGCAGTGCATCGCCTACGGTTGGCTTGGGACAGAGATCGAAAGGCCGCCCATCACGTGCGGGAGCACAATCTGAGACAGCTCCTCCACACCGGTAGGCAAGGTCTGCTCATCGCGAACCGGACGGAGAGCAAAACTGTCCCATGCACTGGCTACAAGCTTGCTGATGTCCCGCTCATCCGTGGACAGCACTCGCATAGACCAGTAAGGAAAGTGGCGTCCACCTGTCCGCGCGCGGCCCAGCTCAATGATGTCGGTGTGGGCCTCAGAATGGATCACACGGGCGAAGGCCACAGACAACCCATCCTCCGGCCCTTCGATGTATTGGAAGAACCGTTCGCCGTCGGATAACAGCACACCCGTCACGCCGGCCTGCATATTGAACGCAGCGGCTTTTCGGACGAAATCTTGGACTGACGCCAGGGAAAGCCCCGGACTTGCATTGCTGGTGTAAGCAATTGCTCGAATTGGCATTGCGCCCACTTTGGGAAATATGAAAGCAGCGTGCTCATGCCCTCAAGAGCCCATGATGCTAGGCCCACGAAAGGGTGAGGTCAACTTCACATGCGCGAGCGTACGTTCAGTGCAGGTCACGACATGGATCAGCTATGACGAACACCGGCGCATTCCAGATCCTGAGATTCGAAATGATCCGTATTCCCGAGGCGGAAGTCGAGGTGGTCGATTCCATCACGGCCCGCTGCCTGCGATGTGGCCACGTTACCACCATCACCGACGGGGCAATCCATCACCTGACCGGGGGCCTGGTAATGCAGTGCGAGCAGTGCAGCAATCGGCAAGCGCTCCCCAATGCGGGCTTGTCATCTGCTCGCCCTGACGCCGCCAGAGCGTGAGCGGCTGTGTGCCGTCGCTTCGTCCTGGCCCGGCGTTGCGCCCTGCCAAGCTCGCCTGCCCGATCGTTTTCTGGACGCCAGTCAGGCGGCCAGGGCGCGATTCATGGGCTGATAGATAAGCCCAGCAGCTTCAGCCACCGGACCGGCCAAGGCGAATCCATACCGCGTGTATGCCGGCACCGAGGGCAGCGACGCGCTGACGGTGATCAATTCGGCCCGGGCCTGCGCCAGCGCCGCTTCAACCAGCTGTCGCCCGATGCCGCGTCCCTGGGCGTCCGGGTCGACGAACAGCATGGAAATGTGTCGGCCTTCCTTGAGCTCAATGACACCGACTACGCGTCCAGCCTCTTCGAACACGAGTATTTTGTTGTCGCCTACAAAACGCTTGGCGAAGGATGACGCGGCTGCGATCGAGCCGAATGTCGCGACACCCTGAGCGGTAACCGTAGGAGCAACAGATTGTGTGAATGCCGCTATGCAGATTGCACTGGCGGCTTCGAAATCGTGTGGAGCGAGCGCGCGAACTGACAAGAGCTGACCTCAATCACCGTCGACAGGTAAACACGATTTTACAGGTGCGTTGCACAGGCGGGTTTGCATTATTGGCTGCAGGCGAAGGCGGGTAACGAAATTGGTCACGGATACGGCTATGGATGGCCTGGCGAAGTGGCAGGGTCGACGCGGCAATGCGGCGATCCCAGCGTCGGAACGGCGGGCGATGCCCTGCACCTGCGCCTCTTCGGCTTCGTCGCGACATCAGACCGGACCTCAAACCGAGCGGTCGACGCTATCGGCCTACATGTTAATATTTCTCATTCGCACCTACCGACCTCCACCTCGATGACCCGCAAGCCGTTCCGCTTCTCTGCCTTGGGCCTGGCCCTGACCTCGGCCTGTGCGTCTGCCCATGCGGCCCCACCCTCCTCGCCCGACGTGCGCCAGCTGGACGCCGTGCAGGTGCTCGGTCGCGCCCAGAGCCTCTACCGGGTGGACGACGCCACGGTCGGCACGCGCACGGACACGCCACTGGCGCTGGTGCCGCAGTCCATCCAGGTGGTGCCGCGCGAGCTGATTGAAGACCAGGCGGCCCGCCAGATCACCGACCTGTACCGCAGCATCAGCGGCATCAGTTTCTTCAGCTACGCCGGCGTGACCCTGCGCGGCTTCCGCCAGGAGAACGTGCTGTATGACGGCCTGCGTGGCGACCCCTACGCTGGTTTTTCGGTGCCGCAGCTGTTCAACATCGAGCGCGTGGAGGTCCTGAAGGGGCCGGCCGGCGCTCTGTACGGCGGCGGCGATGCTGGGGGCGTCATCAACTACGTGACGCGCAAGCCGAAAGCCACCCCGGAGCGCCGCATCGAACTGCAGGCCGGCAACAACGATTTCAGGGCCGCATCGATCGACGCCACCGGGCCACTGAATGCTGCGGGCAGCGTGCGCTATCGCGCAGGGCTGTATGGCGACACCGAACAGGGCGTGCGCTGGAACGCGGACAGCGAGAGCGTGATCGGGGACGCATCGCTGGCCTTCGACGTCGGCGACACCGGCGAGCTGACCCTGCAGTTCACCGACATCACCCAGAACCTGGGCGGCAACCGCCTGCGCGGCGTGCCTGTGGACGACAACGGCAGCTTTCTGACCGACCGTCGCTGGAACCACAACGAAGCCACCGACTTTCTCGACATGCGCGCCAAGGTTGCCCTGGCGCAGTACCGCTTCTCGCCCAGCACCAACCTGGACGTGGATGTGGGGGCACGCTGGTTCGAGAACAACGAGCATCAGATCTACCACGAGCCGATGGGCCTGATCGACCGCAACCGCGACGGCGTGCCCGAATGGATGACCCGCCAGCTGCGCAACCAGATCCGCGACAACGACGCATTCACGGCCAACGGCAACGCCGTGTGGCGCGTCAGCACCGGCAGCATCGAGCACAAGGTGCTGTTCGGCGCCGATGTGTACCAGCAGGATGCGGACTTCACCGCGCAGACGGCCAACAGCGCGGATCTGGCGCGGGGTGCCGGCCCGGTGCCGGGCATCGACCTGTTCAACCCGGTGTACGGCGCAAGTTCGTGGCGCGACTACAACCTGGCCGCCCTGCCTTGGCGCAGCACGAGCACGCGCAGCAAGCGCTATGGCGGCTACCTGCAGGACGAACTGACCCTGACACCGCGCTGGCATGTGCTGGCCGGACTGCGCTGGGACGGGTTCAAGGACGATGACCGCATTGCCGGCACCACCGTGGATGGCAACGACATCAGCTGGCGGCTGGGCAGCACGTATACCGTGCGCGACGGCGTCAATGTCTACGCCAACATTGCCAGCGGCTTCATGCCCCAGAGCGCGGGCAACCAAAGCGCCGAGGCCGGCGGCCCGTTCGATGCCGAGCGCAGCAAACAATGGGAAGTCGGGTTGAAATCCCTGCTGGCCGAGCGGGTCACCCTGAACCTGGCCGCGTACCGGATCGACCGCAGCAATATCGTGCAGGCCACCGGCGAGATCGTGGACGGCGTCAACCAGCTGGCCGCCCTGGGCCTCGTGCGCAGTACGGGCATGGAGCTGGACCTGCTGGCCGATGTCACCGAGCGCTGGGTGCTCAACCTGACCTACGCCTACAACGATGCGCGGGTGAAGGATGCCGGCAGCAACGGCATCACCAACGCCTCGGGCGACCGCTTCGCCAATGCGCCGCAGAACAAGCTCGGCCTGTGGACACGCTACGATCTGCCGGCGATCAACTCCGCTATCGGCTTCGGCGCCGATTACGTGGATGAGCGCGTCAGCCTGGATGGCCAACGGGTCAAGCCATACACCGTGTTCGACATGAGCTGGAAGACGCAGTGGCAGCAGTGGCAGTTCCAAGCCAACATCAAGAACCTGTTCGACAAGGTCTATGCCGCCAGTGGATTCACCGAGCGCACCGGCCACTTCCCGGGTGAGCCACGCCGCGTGTACGTGCAAGCGGCGTACTCCTTCTGAGCCTGCCCATGCGCCAGCCTACGCCAGCGCACCCCAACCGCCCTGCGCGCAGCGGGAGCGGGCGTCGGCTGTGGTTCGACCTGCACAGTTGGCTGGGCCTGAAGCTCTGCCTGTTCATGGGCTTTGTCTGCCTCACCGGGACGCTGGCGGTGTTCTCGCAGGAGATCGACTGGCTGCTGCACTCCCCCATGCGCGTGGCTGACGGGGGCGAGCAGGCCAGCTGGGGTGCGGTCATCCATGCCGCACAGACGGCACATCCGGACTGGGAACTGGAAGGCATCACCGCCGGCCATACCCGCCTGTTCGCGGCGCGCGCGCAGATGCACCTGCCCGATGGAAAGCGACGCTTCGTCTGGGTCAATCCGTATACCGCGCGGGTGACCGGCGACACCGGCTGGTTCAATACGCAACGGCTGCTCCGCAACACCCACCGCCACCTGATGCTACCGGTGGCCTGGGGCGTGCCACTAGTGGCGGCGCTGTCCATCCCGTTGCTGCTTTCACTATTGAGCAGCCTGTACATCTACAAGAAGTGGTGGCGCGGTTTCTTCAAACGGCCCGACCCCTCGCGACCGCGCCGCCTGTGGGGCGATGTGCATCGCTTGGCCGGGGTGTGGTCACTCTGGTTTCTGCTGCTGATCGGGTTGACCGGGGCGTGGTACCTGATCGAATCGCTCGGCGGCGATGCACCGGCTGCGCCCACGATGGAACTGGCCAAGGGCAGCGACCGCATTGCCCCCGTAGACCCGGCCGCCGTCGATGACGCGGTAGCGAGCGTCCGCCAGCAATGGCCCGGGCTCGGCATCCTCGCGGCCATTCCCGCAGTCGATGGCGGCAGCATCCTCTTCATGGGCGAAGCCGACGCCTGGCTGGTGCGGGAGCGGGCGAACAACATCGCCGTCGACCTGCACACCGGGCAGGTGATGGGCATGCATGACGGCCGTGCGCTGGGCGTGCATCAGCGTATTGCGGAAATGGCCGATCCGCTGCACTTCGGCAGTTTCGGTGGCTGGCCCATCCGACTCCTCTGGTTGCTGGCCGGTACCCTGCTGACCGGACTGTGCTTTACCGGGGTGTATCTCTATGGACTGCGCACCGTGGATTCGCTGCGATCGGCGGCAAAGAGGAGGCAGGCATGAGTGGTGAGAAGCTGCCGGGGCCTTGGCGCGCGGCATGGCACGGCATGGGGCGTTGGAGATGGCTGTGGCTGGTGTTGTTGCTGGTGTGGGCGTCGCTGGTGCCGTTTGAGGCGGGGAAGTAGATTCGGTTGGCCAAATTGCGGACACCTGTTTGGCACGTGCGCCAGAGCATTGCGCCAAGCGGGTCTTTCCCGACGACGCAGCGTAGAGTGCGCGCGCAGTTGGCCTGCAGCTTATAGTGCTGCTCGGGTAATCGCCCCGCAGGTTGGCAGCAGCCATAAATGGAATCTTCTCGTAACCCTTCCCGAGGAGATTGCATGAAAAGTCACGATTCACCGACAGCCAGATCATCGCCGTGCTCAAGAAGGCCGGCGTCGACAGCATAGCTCCACTTTAGGCAACCGCTAGAAACGGGGGGAATTGCGGAACCTCACAGGTAACGCAGCGCATCCATCCGATCATGCAAGACACGAATGGTCGCGATCCCATACTCGGTGATGCGAAAGTAGACCATGTGCCGCTCAACGCGGCTGCAACGGTAACCCGGCCGGATGTGGTCACAAGCTTGGGCGGTCTTGGGCGACTGCGCCAAAGCAGCAAAAGCGGCGGTCAGAATGTCGATGTAGCGATGCGCTTGCTCCACGCTCCACTGTTGAACGGTATAGGCCCAGATCACCTCCAGGTCACGCTCGGCGGCCGGTGCAAGGCGATACTCAACCATGCTTGGCCGACATCCGCTGCTTGAAGGCGTCAGCGTCGAAGGGGCGCGGTTCGCCGCTGGACTCACCGACCATCAACGCCGAACGGATCGCCTCCACTTCGGCGCTACGCTCCTGCTCACGGCGGATCAGGTCGCGGATGTATTCGCTGTCGTTGGTGTAGTGACCGCCATCGATCTGAGCCTTGATCCAGCCGTCCTGCTTGTCGGTCACAGTGATGGTTTTACGCACGGTTCCCATGATTCGGCCTCCTGTATCGTTGTCAGCAGGGCAAAGGCTATCATACTATTGGTGCGCAATGACGCAGGCGAGGCATGAGCCGACCACGCAGCCGAGCCAAGTCCCTTGGCGGCGTATCCGCAGTGGACGACTGACCCAAGCAGACTCAGCCGACACTGGAAGCGGCGGAATCGTAGCAGCCGCACAGGCATCCCATTGCCACCAACCAGATGGGTAGCTCGCATTGTAGTGAGCGACTTTGACCACCTTTCGCGCCAGATACTCCGGCGTGTTCATGCCGAACACTTCCATCGGGTAATCGCGAACCATGTCCAGCAGCCAAAAATCCGGGAATACCGCATCAAGCGCCGAGTCAAAACGAAGCGGCTTGTAGAAGCTGCGTCGGTTGTCGTAGAGCAACTGTTCCACTGTCGCCTCATGGCCGGAATCCAGAGGAATCAGGCGTTCACTGACCCGCATCAGCGCGACCTTGTTCACGTCCGCATAGGGCTTGGTTCCGGCCCGAACGCTCACATGCAAGATGGCATAGATCTGAGCCCCCGCCTCCCAGGCATTCAACTCGGCTGCGAAGCTCTCGGTTAGCGCCGTCCTCGCCATATCGGCCAAGTACATAGCTGGCATGCCAGCGGCGCTGCGCAGGGGCAGTCGTTCGAGCACTGCATCACGATCCGGGTTGTATCTTGCCAGCGGCGCAATCGCGACCACGTTGCGCTTGTGCTGCCGGGCAGTCGCCACGACCTGGAGGTTCCTTTCCTTTTCCTTGGAACCATCAGCGGCGGGCACCAACAGCACGTCGTTTAAGGTCATTCTTGCAGTACTGATCCGTTGCGCTTGCTCGGCCATCAAACGGGCGACAAGCCATTCGCCACGCTTTCCATCCATTGCCGGGTACCACTGGATCAGACCGCTTTCGGTCCAGAGCAGATGCAAGAGTCCCAGCAGCGACATCGCGTCGCGTTTCACGCCCGGTCCCGCAACGCGCGGCGGTGCTGACTTGGCCTCTGTCTTGGCTTGACGCGGCTGACGCAGTGGAAGGTCCAGCCGGACATTCAGCCCCCCATCGTCTAGTTCGTTGACCGCCTTGAGGCTGTAACCCTGCAACCCCGAACTGGTGGCATCCGGTGAGTAGAAGCGGCAGTTCCGACGATGGCTCGGACCAGAGCGAGGGTAACGATGCAGGTGATAGTTGTTGCGCAACTGGACCGAAAGCCGACCTTCGCCAGTCGGCGTGCAAAGACAAACGAAATGGGTCACACGGTGGGCACGGGTAAGCGCAGAGATCCAGCCAGCTCCTTGCTGGCTTCTTCTATCAAAAACCTTGCCGGTGTTGGCGACCCTGAGTGAGTAAATTGTCGTCATCCCATCTCCGTATTGGTTCGATTCAGTGGCCGGCCTTGCTCACTAGTGATCAAGACCGCTCCTCTAGCTCACGGGCTAAAGAACCCCATGATCAGGAAGGTGCGCAACGCAAGGACGCATCTGCACTTCTATGTGACTGTGGCGTGCCGCATCAGCCGTGGGTGGCACAGGCCCTGCAGCAGCTACCGGGCCGGGCGAAGGCAATGCACTTGACATCAATAGACCCTCCCCAAAACCCCTACCATCAGCCATGACCGGACCAAGCTTGGACAAACGATTGGCGGCACTCAAGCCAACCGACACCTTGAAACCCGATTGTTGGGTCCATCCATGCACCCAACCCTTCCGCGCAGCGCGCTCCAGGGCCAGCCATTCGGCTGTCCGTATTCGCTCCCGGCGAATCCGTCGAACCCGCGTCGCTTCGGCACCCACCTCTCTCCACCAGATACGCAAAACGCCCCTTTCGGGGCGTCTTGTGTATCTGGCGGAGAGAGTGGCCGATTGCGCTGTCTCACTGCGCCTCATGTTGACTCAATAGCTAGGCGTATCAGTCTGTGCGACTCCACACCCATACCATGCCGTCTCACTCAATCGCACCCGGAAGTATGGGACAAAGTATGGGACGGTTTTAATGGCGCGCCCGATCAACCGGCTCAGTGCCAGAGCGGTCCAGACCCTGACGAAGCAAGGCTATCACGCCGACGGCGGTGGCCTATACCTGTTGGTGAAGCCGACCGGTTCGAAGTCGTGGGTGCTGCGCTTCCGCCGCGGTGGCCGGCTACGAGAAATGGGCCTGGGTTCCACTCAGGTTGTCAGCCTACAGGAGGCGCGCGCCGCGGCTCTGGAGCATCGCAAGCATCTCGCCAGCGGCGAGGATCCCATCGACGCGCGCCGTGCAGCCCGGAGCGCAGGAGCCACCTTCGGCCAGGCCGCAGAGGCTTACATCGATGCGCACCGCGCTGGCTGGAAGAACAATGCCCAGGCCGACCAGTGGGCCCAGTCGCTTAGGGACTACGGCCCAGCCGAGTCGCTGCCCATCGCTCAGATCAACACCAGCTTGGTGATGGCATGCCTGAAGCCGATCTGGTCTACCAAGACAGAGACCGCAACCCGCGTGCGCGGCCGCATCGAGCGCGTGCTGGACTGGGCGAAGGTTCACGGGTTGCGCGAAGGCGACAACCCAGCGCGTTGGCGTGGACACCTGGAGAACCTCCTGCCCAAGCCAAGCAAGGTCAAGCCGAAGCGGCACCATGCGGCCATGCCGTTCGTCGATGTACCGGCCTTCATGGCCAGGCTGCCGGAACGCGATGCAAAGTCGCGACGGGCACTCCGCTTCACCATCCTCACCGCGGCCCGCACCGAGGAGGTTACCGGGTCCACGTGGGCGGAGTTTGATCTGGAAGCAATGCTATGGACGGTGCCGGCGTCACGAATGAAAGGAGGCCGGGAGCATGTCGTGCCCCTGACGTCGGCGGCTGCAGGCATCCTGGCCGGCCTCCCCCGCTCCGCTCCGCCGTTCGCACTCTCGGAGAACGCGATGCTCTACCTGGTCCAGAAACCAGCGCCGAAGGGATTCGGTCTGCCATACACCGTTCACGGCTTCCGATCTAGCTTCCGCGACTGGGCGGCAGAGCAAACCGACTTTCCTCGGGACGTCGCAGAGATGGCGCTTGCGCATGCGATTAGGGATAAAACAGAGGCGGCCTATCGTCGCGGAGCGCTAATCGAGAAAAGGCGGGGATTAATGGAAAGCTGGGCTGACTACTGCCTGACTCTGTAACTACTGTGGGTTTTCGACACTAAGTTTAGCCATCCATCCTGGCGATGATTCTTCTCTATAGTAAGAAACTTTAATTATCGCAGCACCATCCGCGCCTGCTCGGTCAACGTAGCTAATCCCGATTTCAAAATCATCAGGTTTCTCACCAGCAGGAACTAACCAGACAATGTCAACATCCTTCCCTCGCGCCCAAAGTTGCACCGGCGTCCCTACAAACCCAGCCACTTCAGGCGGCGGAACAAACAACACGCTCGTGACGTCGGCGCCTACGTTCTTTATCGGAGCCCTCAGCCGGCCAGCACCTCCACTGTAGCTTCCGCCTACGCCATGCGCGCTAAAGATTGGCAAGCCTGCTCGGCGAGCAACTTCACGCTGTCGGCGGACCTCCTCCATCTCAAGATGAACCTGCTCGCGGGTGACAGAGACAAGCTCCCGCTGCTGCTCAACAGAATTCTTAAGCTCCTCAACCTGAAGCTCGAGAGCGCGCGTGTTCTGCTGTAGCTCGATCCCTTGCTGAAGGTATCCACAGATAAGCCAAAAGAAGCCAAGGGGCCCGAGGACGCCAGCAAGGAAGTCGCCCAGCTCATTGAGTTCGAGATCTGCAATTTTTTGACCGCTCCCGATCACATACCAAGCTATGGATACACCGTAGAGAACCGTGGCTACGATTCCTCCCGCCGTGATTTTGCTCATCTCTAACCTTCCGTGGACGAAAGCCGGAGGTTACATCGAAAGCAACTTGGAGCACTACCATGTCAAGGTTGGGGAACATCAACAAAAACAACGGCTAAGGCACTCAGTCGCGATCATTGGTGGTCTAGCGCAATCAATGACTTATCAGGCGGCGGGGGTCAGTTGGGGGTCACCCCATCGGGCGGCCATCGAGTCGAACCTGTCGGCCTCCCGCCTTAGGCATGCAGCCCCTCGCCGGCGGCGGGCCATGGCCTGCCAATCGCCGCTTCGGTCCTGCTCCAGCTCCCGGGCCTGCCTATGCAAGTCCTCCGCCTTGCCGCGCGCCCAGCGCGCCTTTCCTGCGTGCTCTCTCGTCATAGGCCCATTGTCCGGCCGGGCCGTCGCAGTGGCCGATACGCAGGCAACGGCAGCTGACTGAGGTTGTAGGATTGAGGCCAGCCTCCCCGAGATGTCGCATGACGCAGACCACAGACCAGATCCTCGAACGCCTGACGAACTGCGAGCTCGAGCTCCAAGCCTCACGTGGCTACATCAAGGCTCTGGAGTACGGGCTGCAGGCGGTCATAGCCTCCCACCCTACGCCTGCAGCTCTGGCGGAGCTGTGGTCCCATGTACTGCCCGAAGTGGCAGACGTGCATGGCGGGGATGGCAGCAGCTCCCCACTCTTCGATGCAGCTTTCCAGCAGGCGCTAGCTGGGCTATCCGATCACATCCAAGGCGCAGCAGACCGACAAGCTGGCAGTGCTGAGCAAGCCTAGGCCGGACCGATCACGTCGCGGGGGTCCAGTTGCCTCCCCCTGCCCCGCAACACGACGTGGTCTTGGATCCACTGTAGCTTTTTTGCCACCTTCCGCCGCAGCGCCTGCTCGTGGCGCAAGGCCCACATCTCGCAACCGCGCCGGCCTGCATCAAACGAGCTACAGTGCCGGAGCAGCAGCGGTGCATGCACGCCATCCTCGGGGGTCAGCCTGGCCAGCCACGTGCCATCGACCCTCTGCTGCATGGACGCTACCTGCTCCCCATGCAGGAACAGGCCTGTCGGGAGCGTGTCGAGGTGGCAGCGGGGCTTCCAGTAGAAGCCGTCAGGCATGGGGGTCAGGGTCTGGGTGTCGGCGTCCATGGGCAGGAGGATAGGCCGGCGCAGTCTCATAGCCCGATACAGCGGTGAAGGGTTCAGCCTGCGCGGCACTCGTCCTGCCGGTGCCGATCCATGATTCTGACCAGGTGGTCCATCGCCGTTGGCTTCACCGAGCTTCCGCGGCGGACGAAGCTGTTCCAGTCCGCGACCGCGATTGTGCCGAGGTCTCGTCGCGGCGTACCTACCATTGTCATAGACCAGTACGGGGCCAGCCGGCTACCGATCAGCCCTCGAGCCAGTTGCACAATGTCGAAGTGACTGCTCGCGATGAGCACGCGGCCATAGGCCGCACGCAATCCATCATCAGGGCCTTCTAGGTACTGCAGAAAGCGTTCCCCGTCGAATAGAAGCAGGCCGGTCACGCCTGCGATCACGTTGAACCTCGCAGCGTCCTGAACAAGGGCGTCCAGACGCTCTGCTGGTAGCTCAGCGGCCACGTGGCTGGCGTAGACGACTGCGTGAATCGGCATTGCCGGCTCCTGATGGGGAGGTCGAACATAACCGAACTGTGAATAAAATATTGTGATGCTCTAGGCGGAGTAATCACGCTGGATGCCGTAGATGTAGCTCATGTGCGGCCGATTCGTCCAGACCCCGATATTCAAGCCTGACCAGCTCGGCCTGCCCGACCTGGCCCAGGACCTGCTCGAGCTGCCGCCCAGCTACAACCTAGCGCCGACCCAGCGGGCTTCGGTCATCCTCGACCGCGGCACTGGCCGTCAGGTCACCCGGCTGGCATGGGGCCTCCTGCCCTTCTGGGCCAAGGCCAAGGGCCTGCAGGGATCGACCATCAATGCCCGCATCGAGACCGTGGCCACGAAACCGGCGTTCCGGACTGCGTTCAAGAAGCGACGGTGCGTGGTGCCGATGGCCGGCTACTACGAATGGTCCGTCAGCCCCGAGGACGGGAAGAAGGATCCGTGGTTCATTCACGCCGCCGGGCCGTTGCTCGCCGCCGGACTGTGGGAGGACAGCAGCCCGCTACTCGCGGAGGGAAACCTCGGAACCTTCACCGTCATCACCGGCGACAGCAGCGGCGTGTCAGCGGACATCCACGACCGCATGCCGGTGTGGCTGCAGCCTGGGCAGGTGGACGACTGGATGGCCGCCGAGCCCAACGAGGCCATGGCAATGCTGCTCGCCAGCGAGCCTCCAGCGATGGAAGCCTATCGCGTGAGCCGTGCGGTGAACTCACCGCGGAACAATGACCCCTCTATCATTGAGGCGAACGCCGAGTAGGATAGGGGCTCACCTAAGGACCTTGCCCCATGACCACGGACCCATTCGTCCAAGCCGCCAGAAACTTCGTAGATAGCCAACGCGTTCAAGCGATGGAAGAACTCCTTCAATATGAGAGCGACATGGTGGATGACCGCTGCGCCGGCGTCCTCCGGCAGCTGTTGCATCCTGATCAGAAGCCCCTAACCCCCAATCAGCAGTACATCTACGACGCCCTCATAGAGCCACGGCTGGCGGAAAAGTGCAGCAATTGCACAACTTTTGTTCCAGCCGGTGTAGACAACTGCCAGAATTGTGACATCCGCTACGGCTGACGGCTGTGGGGCAGGCGGACGCTCAATTACCGCCTACGAATTCCAAGCACTACGCGTCGCTGCCGAAGAAGTACACGCCTGCCCGCGAATTGGCAGCCAAGAGCGCGTTGGAGTAGGTCACCATCAGTGCGCCATTCACATATGCACGAATGACCGACCCTTGGACCGTTACGCGCAGCGTATAGGTTTTGCCCGTCTCATACACAAGCGGAGTCGTTGCCGGCGTACTTGCGGCTCCTCCGCCGGAGTTGACTGTCTGAAGGCTCAGCTCCCCATACTGCCGGAACACGACCCGATAAGCCGTGAACTCTTCCACGAACAACGTCGCGGAGCTGCTGGATCGCGTTGAAGTAAAGACCTGCCTAAAGAGTGACGCGTGCCCTGCTGTGGCATCATGCGCGCCATCTCCACGGACGGCTTCTACATGAGCGCCAACAGATACGAGTTCGTTGATTCACTACGCGGGATGGCCATCCTTGGCGTCGTTGTGACACACGTCGGCTCCATGACGCTCGACGGGCACGCTGGTCTAGCGGCGCTAATGCGCAAGATTACGGTGCTTGGCGGGATGGGCGTTCCGCTCTTCTACTTAGTCAGCGCGTTTACGATCATGCTCATGTTCACCAAGCGGGTCGGCCGTGAGCCGGCCCCGCTGGGTTCCTTCTTCATCCGTCGCTTCATGCGGATCGCGCCTGTCTACTGGGGAGGAATCGCCCTCTACACAGCGCTTTACGGGTTCACGAACAGTCGTGGATGGTTAGAGGGTCCAGAGCTTTGGCACTACCCCTTGCACCTTCTATTCCTGAACATGACGAACCCATTTACACCTAGCTCGGTGGTGCCTGGAGGATGGTCGATCAGCAACGAGATGATCTTCTACGTACTTTTCCCCGCACTATTCCTGCTGGTGAATACGCCTCGAAAGGCACTCGTATTCTTCGTTGCATCAGTGGCACTAAGCCCGTTGGCAGAGATGGCCGCACACGCAATTGTTGCTTCTCAATTCCCAACGGCCGATGCACAGCAGGCCAAAATGTTTGCTTACCGCTGGCTGCCGAATCAGCTCTCCTGTTTCGCGGCTGGCTTTGTGTTCTTCCACCTCTTCCAACGACTGACTACAGTACCCGCGTTACTACACAGAGTCGCCCCCAAGATCACCGTCCTGACTCTGTTGGCGTTCCTTCCAGTCCTAATTGTGCTCCTACGCAAGGGCCCTATTCAAGAGAACCACCTTTGGATAACGTGGTTCCTCGTACTAGCATTTGCGATGTACGCCTATCAATGGAAGGTCTTGGTCAATGAGCCGCTGGCCTGGATTGGAAAAGTCAGCTTCTCTTGCTACATATTCCACTTTGCGGTGATCGAGCTCGTTCAACGCTTCCTTCCAAGCATGTCGCCTCCCGCTGATTTCGCGGCGACTCTCACAATTACCCTTCCGATCACCCTCGCGCTTGCATGGGTCAGCTACCGATACTACGAAACATTTTTCATGAGACAAACGGCTCGGATAGTTGAAAGATATCAAGAGCGCCGTGGCGCAACAGCTTCGGCGGAGGTGTGACCAGCGCACCACGCCCTCATCCGATGAGGGCGTGGTGTGGTGCTCAGTAGGCTGCGGAGAACTCGGACCGATCCGTTGTGACGAAGAGATCCTGCCCCACGCGGTGCTCCCCGAAGAATATCGTAGCCTCTTCCAGCTCACTTGTTCCGTCCCATGAAACCTTCAGTGAAGAGAAATTGTTGCCTCCATTGTTGACACCTGGAAGCACCGTCGCAAAATAAAACCGCAAACCTGACGAAACACCGTCCGACAACGTCTGTTGGACACGACCATTGCCATCCCCAAGGTTCGCATAAAGTTCGTGATAACCGATGGATGGATCGGTTGACAGTTGCACCCGATGCACAATGTCTACCCATCGACCTACGCACTTGTCGGGTGCCAGCGTCCAGATCCTCTTAGCTTCACTGTCAATCCAGGCGTTGATGCACAGGCCATGCACTGGATGATACTGAATGAGGTTAGGCGAGCGTGTGCCGAATGGCGGACCGTACACCTCGTGGAGATTGATCCCATGCCCCACTGCAGCAAGCCGCGTGTGAGTGTCTGCGGGGACGAATATTGAGAGCGCCACGTAGATGTTGGCGTCTCGGGCTATGAAAGAGGCCGTCTGCGCTTGAACTCTTGGGTACTGAACAGAGTTATTTGCTCTCGTAGTCCGAATTCTTCCGGCAAGCAGACTGGGATTTACAGGGTCCGCAGTCACCAACAGACCCGATGGCTCGATGACGGTCCCTCCAGTGCCGACGTACTTGCTCCAGTCACTGCGATAAGAGTAGTCAGCGGAGAAAAGAACGCCTTCCCAGCGGCCACGGTAATCACCAACACGTTCTGCTTGAAACTTCGTTCCGGCGGCGATGCCCTGCAACGTTATGCCCGAGCTCTGATAGTAAAGAACTTCAAAGTAGTTACCCTGAACCGCAGGGATCGGCCCCGTCTCAACCTGTACAACTTGGCTTCGACCAATGTGGTCAATCGCTGGAACACAAACCCGAGCCATGATCGTGGTTCCGCCTCGCCTGATAATCACCTCACGATGACCAGTCGCGTGGGCTGGAAACTCGATGGCAGCCCGAAGCCGCCAGAGTCCACTCGCGCCGGCGGGTACGGTAATTCGCGTTGGATTGTCACTACTCCAATGGATTGCAGTGTCGACAACACGAACCCCCCATACGATCGGATCAGATGGATTGTTGTTTGAAAGACTGAAACTAGTGCTCCGTGCGAGCGATACACACATAGGCGAAGCCCGATGCGCCTCGCCGAGGTTAGCGGATCGGAACGTCGCGAGGCTCTTTCCAGATTGATCAACCAACTGCTCCGGCTGTACGGAGCTCTCTGCCCTTTTACCTTGAGCCGCAGTCGCGAAGGCCGTGGTCTCGGCATACGCGGCGCCCCCCAGCGCCCCTTCCAGCGCCTCCACCTGCGCCGCCGCTGATGCGCCTACATCGGCAGCGCCGTCTACGAGAGCCTGGATCTCATCGATGTTCTCGTTGTGCTTCCCCCACGCGATTCGAGTTGGATCGCCGAAACGACCACCAGGCTGCGGGGTATCAAGGTCTACTTTCTTCAGTGCCATTCTGGTCTTCCTGTTGGCGATGCCGGGCTTCTTACACTTCCGTGGAAGCAATCGTGAGGGACTGCCTAATGGTCTGGCTGTTGAAGCTGCCCGACTGATGAGTGACGTCCTGGGAGGTGAACGCCACGATCTCCGCGCGGTAGGCGCGCTGAGTTGCCCCGTCTGCGCTGTCATTGACAGTCAGTGACCCGCTCCATGTCGAAATGGCGATGTCTGGACCATCGAACTCGTTGGTGATGTCCACGCCACCACCACGGGTGAACGACTGCCACAACGTCTCGGCGTGGCCGGTGAGCTGGCGATACACGTTGATCGTGACAGTGTTCTCTCCAGCGCCAGCCACGAACCCAGCTGCTCCCATGTCCTGCTTGATGCGGACGTGGCGGCGGCTGAAGCTGATCACCACATTCTTGTTGCGCCCGTTGGTATCGAACGGCCCATTAAGTAGGCTGGTGCCGATGGTCTGCGTCGAGGTGTTCTCTACCGCGTTGAGCAACACACCTGCCGAAAGAGTCCCGCCGAAGTAAGCACTCCCGGCGCGGTCTGCCCATAGATTCGCCATCGCCTTGGTCGCTTGGCTGGCACCGACATTAGGGCCGGTAAACAGCATCAAGTCGTTCTCAGCACCGAAGCCCGCACCGAACACCGCCTGCGTCGGACCTGCCCAGGCACGCATGAAGCCGTCCCTGAACTCGATACCATCCTGGCCATCCGGAGAAGCGATCTCGAAGATGTCGCTCTGGAAGCGCGTTTGAACGATCTGGCCGTTGTTGCTGATGGTCATACCGCCGATCAGTGGCACGCCGTCCGGGCCGATCCCGATCAGGCGCAGGTAGGCTCGTGACTCGACCTCGGCCACCCCCATCTCATTGACCGTTACACGGGCATCAAGCCCGCTGATGGCCTCGGCCACGACGCCGTTCACCTCGGCCCTCACGGCCTCCAGGCGCTCTGACAGCGCGCGAATGCCGCCCTCACCGTCAAAAACCTCCGTGCGCATCAGCTCCAGATTATTGGCGACGATCTCGACTGCACCCTCCAGCTCGCTCTGAACCTCCGTCACCCGCTCGGCCAGCGCTCGCTGGTCGTCCGCATATGCCTCGAAGGTGTCAGTAACGCTGGCCTCGAACTCGCCGAAGTCAGCCACCACCGTATCCACACGCTTTGACACAGCGCGCGTGGCGTCGGCCGCGACCGTCATCACCGTGATCTGGCCAGCGTAAGAGTCCGGATCACCGGCCCCAGTGTCGTCGTCGCCGGCGTGGTCGCCGACTACCTGCGCCGTGAACGAGGTCAGCCGCTGGCCCAGTGCACTCAGGCCATTCTCGTTCTCTTCGACGCGTGCGGTGACCTGCTCCACGTCCTGAACCGATGCCACCGCGCCGTCGCCGGCGGGGAGCCGGACCAAGATCGCATCCAGCCTGGCCGCCTCGGCCTCGATGTCGGAGGCGTTCTGGTGGGCCATGGCGATCGCAGCCGCCAAGGCATCGCCGACGCTGGCGAACTGCCCTACCAGCTGCCAGTCGTCGGGGCTGGACGAAGGCGGGGCATCGATGTTCGCCCGAAGCGCGCGGTAGAGCCCGTCTTCGTGCTTCACCACCGCGCCGACTTCATAGCTGGTGGCAGGCGCCCACTCCCCAGCCCCGACCAGGTCCCCAATCACAGCGCTCAGGGCGTCTGCGTGGGCGATGGCCGCGTCGCGGGCGGCGTTGGCCTTGGCAGTAGCGTCGGCAGCCGCCTGCTGCTTTACACGCGTGTCCTCGTTGAAGCGGTCGACCTTCTCCTGCTCCAGGTCCAACTGCAGCTGGACCAGCTCCGCGACGCTCTGTTCGAAGTCCTCGATGATCTGGCCGAGGTTCGGCTGCAGCGTGACCGTCATCACCCGGGCTACCGTGGACAGCGTCCCCGACGTGTTGCGGCTACGGCAGGCGAAGGTCCACTGCCCCGCCTCGGGCAGAATCGCCTCGAACGCGGAGGCGTGGTAGCCCTCATCACCGAGCGGGGTCATCTGCTCCCACGCCGGGTTGGGGATCGAGCCAGGCACGTACCGGATCTCGACACCGGCAAAGTTGGCCGACTGGATCGTGTCGCTGAAGAAGCCCCACGTGTACCGCCGCACACCGCCGCTCAGCTGCTCGACGTTGAAGAAGTCCACCGGCACCGGAGGGGCGTCTGCCCCGAGGGTGGTGTAGATCACCGAGGCCGCTACGCCGGCGTTTCCATCCGGGCTGTAGGGGCGCACGGTGATCGGGTACGTGCCGGCACCAGGGATCCGCCACGTGGCGGTGCGGGTCACGGTCCTAGCCACTTCCTCCAAAGCCGCATTGCCGTCGATATCAGACAGCACCACGGTGTCGCCCACCGGGCCGCTGACGGCGAAGGTAGCCTGCAGCTCGGTGTACTCGGTATCGCCCTGCACCACCTGGCGCTCGGTGATCTTCAGGTCGCTGGCCACCGGCCGGGTCTGCAGCAGCGACTCGTTCGGCGACGGGATGTACTCACCGGTGTGAACGTAGTGCCAGAACTCGCGGCTCTCAGCCACGACCTCAACCGCGGCGCCTTTCAGCTCGCTTTCCGGACGAATGCTGGTAACCCGGACGCGCAGGCCCGGCGTCTGCTTGAAGTCATAGATCCATAGCGTGTCCCAAGCCGGGTTGGTTGCGCTGCTGCCCGGAAGCGGCGCATCGGAGGGCCAGTCCACGACCAGCGAAGCGCTGGCGCCCGCGAAAGGCTGCACCGTAAGCACCCGGTACACCCGCTCTCCCGGAATGCGCACGCCCACGTAGGCGTTCCCCTGCGCTGGCGCGGGCACAGGCTCATCGAGGAGCAGTCGCACGCGCCCGTTGACCAAGGTAGCGCCACGAACGCGGCCGCCGTAGCCCCACTGGGTCAGATCGTGCTGCAGCGCCAGCATCGACATGCGGCTGTACGACAGGTGCTCGATGTCGGTGCTGTAGCTGATCGCCTTGTACTGGTACAGGCTCTGCGCCAAGTGCCAACGCGCCAGCATCGCGGCATGGGCCTCGCTGGTGATGCCCTCACCCGTGACCTGCGCCGGGTTAAGCATCGTGGTGATACCTGGCGCCGGCACGCGCAGGGTCTTGGCCTCCCACGTGGTGCTGTCGAGGTAGGTGTACTCGATACCATCGGCACCGTTGGTCAGGGTGTAATCGACCTGGAAGGCGCCCTTCTTGATCGTGGCCATGTTGACCACGCCGGACAGCGGCTGCTCGTCGGCAGCCCAGCCCACGGACAGGCGCCCACGCGGCCAGCTGATCTGCCCGAAGCCTGCCAAGGCAAGGGCGTCCAGGACCTGCTGATGGCTGCGGACATCGGTGATCCAGTTGTCGTATGTGAAACCGCTTGCGGCGCAGTGGAGCATGAAAGCCTTGAGGCCCTCGATGTCGATCTGCCGCTCCGGCATCTCCATGCCGGCAACAAGGTCTCCGTTCGGTGCGTAGATGCCTCGGGCGTAGGCAAGGATCCATGCGCCGGGGTTGCTGGTGCGCTGAGTGACCCACTCCGAGCCAGTCCAGACCGGGATAGGTATCGAATGGGCGACGCAGCGGATCTCGTCGGGAGCACCGTTGAGCTGGCCGTTAGCTTTCATGGCGATGCCGATACGCGATATACCCGCGTACGTCGCCGTATCACGCTGAACGCTTGTCAGTGTGGTCCAGACGAACGAGGCTTCGGCGCCACTGCCATCGGTGTTGTTGCCCGCCACGCGCACGCGCACGTCGTACTGGCCCTCGGCCACGTCGATCGCGTAGCTGGCACGTTGGGACTTGTTGTTGTCGCCTTGGACGTTGAAGGATCCGAATGATTGCCACCCGGCGTTTCCTGCCGGCCGATACTGGATCTGGATCTGCTCTTTGTTGACCTTGTCCTTGCCCTTGGTCGTGCGGTCCCAGATCTGGAACTCGACGCCGACCATCAGGCGGATGGTGCCTGCCGAGCTGGTGCGCTGCACCCACGCGCCGGGCTGATGCTTGGGATCGTTGCCGGTGTCCAACAGCGTCCCGCCGTCGGTGACGTCCGGGTTGGTGTGGAGCGGGATCTCCTGGCTGGGCATGCCCGGGAAACCGTTGTGCCACACACGCACGCCATCGTAGGAGGAAAGCAGCGCATCGCCGTTGTACAGGGCCTCGACGCTGTGCACGTTGAGCCCGGGCGTCAGCACCATCGAAAGGAACTGGTCGTCACCCTCATACCAGGTGTACGGCGTGCTGATCAGGTCCGGTGCAATGCGCATGGAGCCGATGAGCAGGCCCAGCGGCTCATAGGGCCGCGCACGGTTACGCCCCGCGGCGATGGAATAGGTAGTTGGAGCGGCCGCGCCTGCCTTGGGCTGCTTGGGCTGCAGCACGCGATTGATCAGGACCGAGCCGGCCATGTAGATGCCGGCGGCAGCGGCACCGCCCCACGCGCCCGCAGCTGCGCCAGCACCCCACCACCCTGCCGTGGCTGCGCCAAAGCCGAACGTGAAATAGGTCAGGGCCAGGGTGGCCACCAACGCCACAGCAGAGCGGCCCACCGCGCCACGGGCCTCGATGACCTGCCCATGCTTGGGGTAGACATAGGGCCACATGTCGCGCGGCACTGCCTTGCCGCCGATCAGCACTACCCAGTCCTGGGCGTCCAGATCGATCACGTGCCGGTGCAGGAAAGTGCAAAGGGACTCGCCCGGCAGCAGATCGGCGGGCTGGTTACGCTGGCCATCGACCAACACCGGATGCGGCGTGACGATGAGCCGCCCACCGGCAGCAGGGTTATCCATCAGGCCCATTCGTAGAATCCCTCGATACGCAGGCCAAAGCCCGTCAGGTCACGGACGCGATGCAGCACGCTGCAGCGGCTGCGCTCGTTGCTGTGCAGGACCCAGCCTTCGTGGTCCAGAAAAAAGAAAACCCCGGCATGGCCGGGGTTGCGTTGTCCGAGATCAAACATCAGGACGAGGTCACCGTTGTGGGGCGGTCCCTCGCGGGGTTTGGCGTAGGGCCTGGACAGCTCGCCCAGTTCCGCTTCGCCGCGCGGGCCGCGCGGTCTGCGGCTCGGCATCTCCACCGACCGGCCAAACAGTTCGCGCTGCACCTTCGTCACCAAGTCGGCACAGTCGAACGTGTTGGCGTCATAGGGGATGCAGGTGAACTGCTCGACGTCGGCCGTGCGCATCAGAAGATCCCTGGAGAGACGTGCGGGTTGAAGCGCAGGCGCACAGCCTGTTGCCGCGTGTAGAAGTCCACACCGCAGCTGGCCCGCGCAGTCTGCGCGTTCACAGAAACCGTCATCATCGGCAGGAAGCTTTCCTGCCACACGAAGTTAGGGTCCTCGCGGTCGGTGATGATCATGCGGCACATGACCAGCTCGCCTGGTGCCAGCCGCTCCAGGTCCTCCGTAATGGCGCGCCCCACGTTGCTCAGCACCAGCTGCGCCCGCTGCGCCTGCCCTGGCACATCGTCAGGCATCTTGAAGCCGAACTGCACGCCAACGAAGATCAGACCGTTACTGGTCCAGTCGCGGGTATCGTTGGCGATTCGCAGGGTCTCTACGAACGACGGGGCGCTCACCTCCAGCAGCATCAGCGTGCCGGCTGTATCTGTGACCCGCTGGCGCCGCTCAAGGAACGTGCTCATCGGAGGTACTCCAACGTCATGGTCCGTTGGGAGAAGAAGAACCTAGGGGCCTGCGGAGACAACATGCCGATGTTGCCGCTGACGATCCTGGCCGTGAGAGGTCCCTTCCGTGGGTGCCGGATGGAGAACCATCCAATGCGCTTGATGTCGTTGAAGTACCAGGCTTCGAAGGAATCTGCGTCCTCCGGCGTCTTGAACAGGACAGTTGCCTGGATCTGGAAGATCACGTCCGAGTTGATGATGCTTTCCTTCGGGACTCCGCGCTCCATCTCAACCCGATCAACCGAGGGGTCGAAGCCCTCGGCCAGGCCACTGAATCGCACCGTGGCATAGCTCGGCCATTCACTCATCAGACCGTCTCCTGCCAACCGTACTTGTTGCGTCCAAGGGATCCGAGATCACCGCCGTCGAGGCTTTCGCCCACGATGTCGATAACCAGTTTCTTCAGCTCGCTGCCGTCGGGCATGCGCTCGGTGGTCTGCCGGGTTTGCACCTGCCCACCTCCGTGGTTGTTGATCTCCACCTTGTAGGATCCGCCCCCACCGCCTGCACCACCGGCGGAAGGGGCCGCCGGGATGACCTTGCCGCTGTTTCCCGGGATCAGGTACTGCTTGCCATTCTGCTCGAGCAGCTCCGGCCGACCGCCCTCGCCCACCTCGTAGAAGGAGCCGCGGTTGACGCCGCCGCCGCGCGCGCGGCCACCGCCGAAGCTAAGGCCGTCCGTGAGCCACCCGGTGTTATTGCCGAAGCTCTGTGCTGAGTAAGTCGACGGCGCGGAGTTGCCCCCGAACAGCCCACCCAGCGCGTTACCGAATAGTCCCAACGCGGCCTGCTTTGACGCCATGCGGGCCATATCGGCGATCACCGAGTTGGCCAAG
Organism: Stenotrophomonas sp. CFBP 13718; assembly: GCF_014842145.1. Taxonomy (NCBI): domain Bacteria; kingdom Pseudomonadati; phylum Pseudomonadota; class Gammaproteobacteria; order Lysobacterales; family Lysobacteraceae; genus Stenotrophomonas; species Stenotrophomonas sp. CFBP 13718. The sequence continues at coordinate 195,857 of NZ_JACYVC010000005.1, read as the reverse complement.
TCGCTGAAAGACAGCTTGCCGGTCTTGGCAGCGCGCACCCACATGTCCTCCCACCCCGACAGCGTATTGCTCACGACCGTGCCAGCCTGCTCCGAGGCGTTCGTTGCTGAGGAGACGTAATCCTCCCAGACCCGCGTTACCCCCGTACGCCAATCGCCGAGCAGCGTCATCCGCTGCTGCTGGTACGAGCGCTCGATACCGAGCGAACGCTCCAAGCTTGCCTGCAGGGCCAGTTGCTGCTGCTGGTAGTCAGCCTGGCTGAGCGCCGTGCTCTTGTCCCGCTGCGCCTTGTCGAGCTTCTCCGTTTCGTCCAGATACTGCCTCTGGATATCCAGCTGACGCTGCAGCATGGTCGTGGCGTCGGCGCCCCGACCCATCCCCATCAGATCGACCTGCGCCTGCTCCTGGCGCTGCTTCTCCAGCTGCGAGAGACGCTCCGTCAGCGCAATCGATGCCTGCATGCCGCGCTGGCGCTGCACCTCGGCTTGCCCGGCCGCGTCGGTGGCCTGGAGGGTCGGAATCAAAGCTTCCAGCAGCTTCCGGGTGGAGGCCGTCATGGTGTTGGTCTTGTCGTCCAGCAGCTGGCGCGTCTGGATCACCAGGCGGTCACTGGCGGTGACCTTGGACCCGCTCTCTGCCAACTGTTCGTTGGCGGTAATTTGCCTCTGGAGATTGGCGAGAAGCGACTGCGCGGACGAATCATCAGCGTTCTTCTTACCGACACCCTCACTGCGGTTGAACTGCTTGTCGATCTGGGAGTTGCTTTGCGCGATCAGGCGCTGCATCGACCCGTCAAAGTGCCGCGCGTCATTGTCGGCCAGCTTGTTGTACATCTCGATGATCTTGTTCCGCGCCTGGAGCTTCGGCGCCTCGCGGTCCAGACCCGCGAGGCGAGCAGTGAGTGCCTCCCCCGCTCCCGCGCGCTCTTTCGCCGCCTCGCGCTCCGTAGCGACAACGTCACGATTGTGACGCTGCACCACCTCTAGAACCTTGGCCCCCTCTGACAGCTCGGCCTTCCATGCCGTAAGGTCAGCGATGCGCTGGCGCATGTCAGTTTCGCCTGCGCGGCCCCTTGAGGCGTCGCCCGGGATGGGGCTTCGCTGCAGATTGCGGAAGAACTCGAGGTTGTCCCGAGCGTCCTGCAGCTGGCTGTCGAGATCAGTACGGCCCACCGCCTTAACAGCCTCGAGCGCCCCCCGAAACGTCGAGACAACCCCTTTCCATGCCGTCTCAACGATCCCGGCGCTCTCGACCATGTTGTTCGCACGATCACGCATCACATCGTCAAATTGCTCAAGCGCTGATTGCGTGGCAGCGTAGTCGCCGCGCTGCTCGCGCACTGCTTCGATGTGCCGATACACCTCCGGGGTGAGGAAGTTGTAGCGCTCGTTGAGCTTGGCCAGCGCATCGGCGCCGCCAGTGGCCAGCGTCTGGATCTCATTGACGGTCGCGCTAACGGCTGTCCCCGTCATCAATGACAGGTTGGTCGCAGATGCCGCGATCAGCTCCAGTGTTGCGCCGCTCGCCTGCCCCTCTCTGGCAAGGGCACCGAGCGCCGCGCCCACCTCACTGTAGTTGCCTGCGGCACGCCCCAGCTCCGTCCGCATCGCCATCAGCTCGCCAGCCGTGAAGCCGGCGGCGTTGCCGGTTGCGGCCAGTCCTCCCTCCAACTTGCGCAGCTCGAAATACCCAATCGCGGCCACCGCCGCAAATGCACCAAGAGATGCAGCCGTGCCGCCGATCGCCACGCCTGCCACGCTAAAGAGGCGCCCCGCGATACCGGCCTGATTCCCCAACTGCATGATCTGGTTGCCCGCCATGCCGAAGTTGCCCGTCGCCAGGTAGGTCACCAGTTGTGAGAGGTTCCGCTGCGTCTCGGCGGACTGCATGTTGAGCCTGCCGAACGCGTTGGTCAGGCCATCACTGCCGCGTGATGCTGCGAGGGTCTTCTCGCGCACGCCCTCCAGCTGCGACTGGTATTGCTGGAACACCTGCGGCTTGAGCAGGCCTAGGTCACGAGCCTTCGCCAGGCGCTGCTCCTGATCGGCCAGACGGTTCAGTGCCGCGACGGTAGGGTCGATCTGACCGAGCAGCTTTTGCAGGTTGAGCTCCTGCATCTGGGTAGCGCGAGCCGACTCCTTCGCCTGCGCCGCAGTGCGGGCCTCGGCCGCCTGCAGGAGCTTCGCCCGCGAGGTAAGCCGCTCCTGCTCGCTGCCGGCGTTCGCCATCACCATGGCGCGAGAATTGAGCGCCGAAGTGCTCTCCCGCGCGGCTTCGGCCAGCGCTCGATCCGATACGTTTGCGCCGCGCATGCTTTCGGCATAGGCCACCGCCTGCTGCGCAACAGACCTGAAGCGGGCTTCCTGCGCTGCGATATCGGTCTGCAGCTTCTGGCTTGCGGTGGATACAGCCGCGGTGTCAGCGGCAGCGGACTTGCCGGCTGCACTGTAGCTCTGGAGCTGCGATGCAGTGCCGCCAAGCTTGCCCTCCAGCCCGCCGAGCGAGGCCAGCATCTCGACGTTGGTGCGGTTCAGTGCCTGCAACTCGGCGATGACCGCCCCGGTGCCAGTACCAATGCGGTCGAGTGCGCCACCCAGCCGATCACCCAGAGTGCTCGAGGAACGCTCGATGGTGCGCGAAAGCGCCTGATAGTCCTTCTCCAAGCGTTCCGCAGCACCACCGGCCTTGTCAGCGGCCGCCGCGTTGTCGTCCAGGGCCTTGGTGCCCTCCAGCAGTCCGCTGGAATCAACCTTGTACCCAAGCTCCGCGATATCAGCCATCTTCACCTGCTCCCGTTTTGCGCATCGAGTGCCCGTTCCCGGGCCGCCGCTTGGTCCTCCCGCACGGCGGCGAGGTACTTGTCATCCATCGCCATGAGCATCCCGACCTCTTGCGGGAGCAGGTCCAGCTGCAGCAGTCGTTGCCAGTCGCCGACGTCACTGAAGCTCAACGCCTCAGGCCCTGCCCGCCGTCGGGCAGACAGGTCCCAGAACCACTGCCAGACGTGGGCGCCCTCCTCGGGCAGGTCCACGTCCGGCGTCGTGATCTCAAAGCGCTCGTTGCGCTGCCGCCGGGTTTCACCCTTCTCGTCCGCCATGTCGTAGCGGACGACGGTGTAGGCAGCTTCAGCCAGCCGGCTCGTCAGCGTGGCGAAAAAACTCGGCACGGTCGCCGAGGGCGATATCGACCTGGTCACTCACCCAGGGGAGCTCCTTGAAGAGGTCGCGCAGTCCCTTTTCGGTGAACTCCGGCTTCTCCCCGTGGAAGGTCAGCTCGCCCTGCCAGTCCCAGCCGCCCACAGAAGCCACCAGCAGGTCGAGGCGCCCGGCCTCCAGCTTCTCAGCGGTGACCTTGCCGCGGCCGAGCATCCGCTCGTTCGTAGCCTTGCGGGAGGCTGCACGGACCTGCGGGTGGCTGTCCGGCAGGATGGTGATGGCCAGGCCGACCGGTTCGTCGGTGGCCGGGTGCTTGATGTCGATGCGGCGCTCGGCAGCAACGATGGTGCTCAATTCGGTCATGGCATGATCCCTGTGAAATCGATCCGGAGAGAACCTCGGGGAAGCCGGCCGGATCAGATCCGGCTTGTCAGGCGGCCGCCCTATCCCAGAGGTGTTCGGTTACGGCGCGGGCACTTCCACCGGCACCTGATTCAGGGCCAGCGAGTACACGTGCAGCACGAAGTCTTCGTTGCGGCCGCCGGGCGTGCGGGGGCCAGTCACCAGGCCGCGCAGGTATTCGATCTCGCCGCTCGGACGCTCGACCTTGAACGCATAGGCGTCCTGCACGTCGGGCTGGCCAGCGGCGCGCATGGCGATCTGGCCCGGGTCGGCGAGATCGCGCGCCATCTCCACTTCCGGGTCGCCGGCATTCGAGATGCCCTTGCCCTTCAGGGCGACGGCGGTATCCCAGGTGTCGTAGGTGACGATGTTGGTCGTGATGCCGCGCTCGCCGACATTGCCGACCTTCTTGACCTGGACATAGGTCAGGGCCGCGAAAGCGGTTTCGGTGAGGTCCTCGTTCTGGGGCAGGACACAGATGGAAAGCTTGGAACCGCTATTGGTTTGTGCTTCGGGCATGGCCGAGTCTCCTCGCGATGGGCATAAAAAAACCCGCCACGGGGCGGGGTGTTGGTGAAACAGGAGAGGCCCGCAATATGCGGGCCTCTGAAATGATTGCAGCGGTTGTCAGCGCTATCGGCCGCAGCTACTTCGCAGGCGGCGCCAGCTTGGCCGCAACGAGCTTCAGCGCCTGCGCTGCGGTGAAGCCGACCTCCACATACGAGAGATATTCGTCACGAACGAAGCGCGCCTGCTCCCTGTTGAAGGCATCGAGCAGATGGCGGTTCTGCCGCATCCGGTCGATGGCGTCGCGCAACTGCTTCAATTCGCCCTCGTTGGGCGGAGAGTCGCTACGGACCAGGTGAAGTGCGGGCGGCTTGGGGCTCATGGCCGGATTCTAACCCGACACGAAGCCCCGCCAGGGAATGGTCACCGGATGCATGATCCGCTCGGGGTCCTGGATGATCGAGCTGGTCCACGGCTTCCGGTACACCCGCACCCCTGAGAAGGCAGTGCCCTTGGCGAACGCGGCGATGATCTGGTCGGTGATCTTCGTGCCCACGATGATGCCGGCGCCCGGCCGGTAGCAAGCCGACAGCTGCCCAAACCCCTGCAGCAGCGAGGGACCGTCGTCGCCCATCCCGTAGTTCTGGGTCTGGTTGGGGAACCACTGCAGCTCCAGCCATGCGCCTTGGGCCGGCGGAGTGAAGCCGAGGCCCGGATAGGAGCACGGGAGGTCAGTTGCGGTAGCGAACGCGCCGGCGAGCCCTGCGAAGGCGTCATAGATGGCCGTGTCGCTCATTTGATCCGCTCCTTCACGTCCTTTGCCACCTTGTCCACGATGAAATCCCAGTTCTGCGCGGCTGAGCGCATGAAGCCCTTGCCGGACTGCGCATAGACCCTGCCGAGGCTGTCCTCACCGTAGAACCCGTGTTCCATACGCAGGGCGTAGGAGGCAGTCCAACCCGCCCACACCGACTGCCCCAGTTCGACGCCGGAGAACACCAGCGAAGGGTCACCGCCAGCGCCGTCGGGCGGTCCTGCGGTTGATGCAACTGCCGAGTTGCGAAGGAAGCCGGTGGCCACGGGCATCTTGCCCCCCTCGCCCTCCGGAGTGCTCGCATCCTCCATCACCGCCTGCGCCGACTCACGGAAGATCGCCAACTGGCGCTGCTTGGCCTTCTCGGCGAAGGCCTTCACCTGGTCACCGAACTTGTTGGCCACGCAGCACCTCCGCCGTCATGTCGATCCGGTATTGCTTCATGCAGCGGCAGCCGATGGTCTCTTCCGCACCTGCACCGAGCGAGCTGTCACCGGGGTAGTTCATCTGGGCGCCGCTGGGCGTTACGAATGGCTCGCCGAACCGACGCCGCTGCCCGTTCATTGCCGCGTGGCTGTGCCGGGTCTGGCGGTCACCGGTAGCCGACCAGGTGCACGTGACGTTTTCAGGGGCCAGCTTCCCAGCCTCAACCTGCTGCCGATACGACTCCTCCCGGCCAGCGTTCATCGCGGTGATGGACTCCGTGCGCGCGACCATCTCGCCGCGCAGCGCCAGCAGCCGATCTGCGTAGCATCCTGCAATCTTCTCGATGTCGGCCTGTGACACGGGCTTGCCGGCCGCGATGGCGCGCTTGACGATGCCGTCCAGGCGCTTGTCGCGGCGCTTGCGTCCGAAATAGGCCGCCATCTGATTGGGGTCGCCGCTGGCCAGCTGCGTGCGCACGTTGGCTACGAACTGGCCTTGCTGAGCCGTGAGTCCCACGAGACCGCCAGCCCGGCGCCCACTCTCGCCCACCCTTCCAACCAGATCCAGAGCGGTCTGGCGGGGATTACGTCCCACAGCCATGCCCTGCTGTAGCGCGCCCCGCACCAGCGTTCGCTGGTCCTCGATGATGCCTGTGATCAGCTTCGACGAGTTGTCACGAAGCCAGCCCTCGGCGGCTGGGTTGCGCAGGTCGAACGAGGGCCGGAGCGTCGGCGACGCGGACCGGGGGCGATACCGCCCGGTGATGATCGGGTCCAGCGACAGACGGAGCGGCGGCATCTCTATTAGGCCAGCATCAGCGCCCGCTACGAAGGCCTGCCGGATCGCCTCTGAGAGTGGCGAGAAGCGCGCCGCATCCAGACCCAGCGCCTCGAGCACAGTGTCTACCTGGCCAGCGCGCAGCAGGTCCGCCACGAGATCCAGCGGCGCCTGCCGTTGCACCTCGATCAGGGCCTGCACGAAGGCACGGCGGATGGCCGGCTCCAGCCGGATGGCCAGCTTCTCGATCTCGCGGGAGGATAGGCTGGCCATCAGCGACGGGCATGGAACTCATAAAGAAGGACCTGCCCACCGGGAGAGAGCGGCTGCAGGTCAATGAAGTTGTAGGGCACGCCGCCCAGCAGGATCCGGTCGTCCTTGACCGGCTCGATATCGATGGCCGTAGAGATCAGCCCCAGCTTGTCGCCCTTCAGGACCAGCGTGGCGTCGCGGTTGGTGAGGCTGTATTCCAGTTCCACCACTGTGCAGTCGTGACTGCTGGGCTGGCCAGGCTGAGGGTTGTGCGGAGGCCCGGTAGGCACGCCGTCGCGCTGCAACTGCGTCTGGTAGCCGAACTCGGCAATCATCTCGACCGCCACGGCCTGCATTTCGTCGTAGAAGTCGCTCATACGACCCTCACTGCCGGCATCGACCTTGGCGCGCGTAGGAGCGCCGCGAGGATCTCATCAATGATGGTGACCACCGGGCGCGTCGGAACGCCACCATCAGCGGCCTTGTCGCTGTAGGCGACCTCGATGGGTCCCACCTTCTTCCGGATGGCCAGCGAGCTGGCAACGAAGTCGGGTGACAGACTGCCCGGCCTCGCCAGCTCGCGCAGCGCAGCCTCGTAGGTGGCCTGCAGGATCTCGACGGGCACCTCATCCGCCGGGATGCGTGCACCTTCGTTGTCGATCGCACCGATGCGGGGCCACTCGTTTGGCTGGCCCCGCCCAGCAGTACGCACGCCGGGGAACATCGATGCCCAGCGGCCGGAAGGCAACTGGATCCGGTATCGACCGTCGATGTAGTCCGTGGCGCGGTTCAGCGCCGCGGTGCGCGCGCCGTCATCACCCGCGCCCCAGGCGGCGTTGCCGCGCGCCTGGTGGTAGGTGTCCGCCCCTTCCAGCGTGCCGTACATGGTCAGCCCTCGCTCTTCTTCTTCGCCTCGGCCTCGGCGATGGCTTCCTGCAGCTTGCCGGTGCCCCAGTGCGAGCCGACGCCTGCAACGCCCAGTTCTTTGGCACGTGCGACCAGCACCGCCTTGTCGGTGACCGGGTCCGGCGCGCTGCCGCCATCCGCACCAGCAGCGCCGCCCGCGCTTGCAGCGCCGGTAGCAGCAGCGGCCGCGTCAGCACGGGTCTTCGCCTCCGCCTCGGCGATGGCTTCCGACCGCAGCTGCTCGACCGCGTCGGCCAGCTTGGCCTCGCGCAGAGTGCCGTCCAGGCCGTTCCAGTCTTCGATGGACAGTCCGGAGGCAGCATGAGCGCGTCGAACCACGTCGCCCAGCGACACCGAGACGTCGTCAACCAGGTCGATGCGTACGGGCAACACGTTGGAGCCCAGCAGGCTCGGCGACGCCGGCGGCGGCGTTGCATCGCCGTTGATGGTCAGGATCTTCGCCTTGATCCAGCCCTGCACCACGGTGTTCTTCTTCAGATGCTCCCAGTTGGCGACCGTCTCCTCAACGCCCGGCGCCAGCACAGTGCCATCAGGCAGCCCGAGCGGGCCCCTGTGATTGTTGGTGATCTTCATGCTTCGCTCCAGTGGGCCCCAGCATGTCGCCGGGGCCGTGGTGATCAGATGCCGTCGAGGTAGACGACTTCCTTCGGCAGGCGCACATCCAGGCCACCCAAGCGCATCACGCCCGGGATCTCCCAGCGCAGCGGGCCGCTATGCCAGGCCGGCAGGAAGCGGTGCGGCATCGGCATGTGCAGCTTCAGCACCTGCGGATCCTTGCGGTAGGCGACCAGACGCGTGGTGCCGCCGACGCCAGCGGTGTCCAAGCCACGAACACCCCGTATCGTCAGCTGCTGCCCGGTCTGCACGTTGTACAGGTTGTTGGTCATGTACCACTGCAGGGCGGTCATGTCGCTCTGGTCGCTCATCTTGCGCGTGGCGAGCAGGTTGAACTTCGTCCAAGGCAGCAGGAGCGTGTCCGCGATAGATGCGGTGTTCGTGCCGTTGAAGACATTGATCAGCGCCTGGTTCAGCACACCGACGATCAGGTTGGTATCGGTGGAGGCATCCCACCCGCCGGTTTCGGCCGCCACCGGCGTCACGCCCGCAGCGTTGAACAGGCCGGTGAAGCCCTTTCGCTCGTCGCCCAGCAGCGCCACGCGATCAACCATCTCTTCAGAAGCCTGGCGCGCAGCTGCAGCGTCGTCGGACGACAGGTTGATGCCCAACAGCTGGGCACGGCCGATTTCTTCCCAGCCATAGCCGTAACCAATACCAGCGGTATGCACGCCGGTCTGGTGCTGGGCGCGATTGGTGCCGGCCTTCGGGATATCGTCCGCGTTACCGTTGATCCAATCGGCCTTGCCGTACTGATCCGCCGAGTAGTACGTCACCGAGGTAGCGAACTCGCTGCCGGAGGTGTCGACCGGGATCAGGTCGCGGTACTGCACCGACGGGTAGCGAGTCCGGTAGACGCCCGGTTCGATGATCGATGCCTGCGCGACGACGAAGCCGAGGGCGGCCTGCGCATCGAACAGGGGGATGGATTGTCCATTCATTGGTTTGGCTCCTTAGCCGAGACGGACGACGGCCAGCTGGCCGGCGGCGGTGGTGCTGGTGTCCCAGCGAGCGCCCACGAAGGCGGTGTTGTCGGTGGCTACGTTGGTGAACGTGCCTGCCCCGGTGACGAAGACCGGATCGCCGGCCTTGACCGCCACCGCAGCTGCGACCCAGACGTCGCCCTTGGTGATGACGCGGGCCGAGGAGTGCTGCGCGAAGCTGTCCGGAACGTTGACGCTGCCGACGGCAGAGCGGTCGAGCAGGGTGATGCCGACGAGCTTCAGCGCACCGGTGCCGGCCAGGACGATGCCCTTGTCGGCGACGCCCTGGGCGACGGCACGACCGAAGCCGATACCCGGGGCGGTCTCCACGTCACGGGAGATGATGGTTGCCGGCAGCATGGTCGCCTGCGCGCCGAGGGTAGCGGCGGGCTGGGTGTCCGGGTAGTTGGTCTGCAGTGCCATGGCTTAGGCCTCCTTGTGGCCAGCGGTGCGGTAGTCCAGCCCGGCAACCGAAGCTGCCCAGCCGTTGTCATTGACCGGCGTGCGCTGGAAGGCGCCGTCGCGCATCGCCTGCGCCACGGGGTCGCGCGGCTTGGCGCTGTCGTAGAGGTGGTCGAAGCGTGCCTCCACGTAGGCCTCGTGCTTGCCGGCCACGGCTGCGTCGCCGAGCTTGGCCGCCACAGCGATGGCGCGAACCTGCGCATCGGTCTTGCCGCTGTAGTCGGCGTCGTGGATGGCCTTGGCCTTGCCGATCAGGTCGCCGCGCTGCTGCACGCGCTGATCCAGCGCCGCGTCGCTGAGCACCTGGCCCTTCAGGGAGTCGATCTCGGCATCGCGCTTGGCGATTTCGGAATCCTTGACCGCGATGGCCGCCTGGTGGGTGTGGTCAGCGGACGCTTGCGCGGTCTGCGCGTCCTTCAGCTGCGCCTGCAGCTTGCCGATGGCCTGTGCGCCGGCGTCGTTGGTCACGACGGACAGCCCATCGACCAGGATGGTCTTGTCGCTCATGGTTGGTTCCTTCTGGTGGTGATGGGGGCCGGGATCCGGAGCACCAGGGGCGCCCCCGTCCCCGATGCGAAGCTGTGCGCCGCCACGGGCCTTGTCGACCAGGGCGAGATGGTTCATGCGGAGGTTCGTCTGCACCGCGTCGTAGGGCTGGCCCTCGGGCGTGACTCCATCGCGGAAGACGATTTCGGCGGTGTAGCCCATGGAAAGTTCGCGCTTGCCCGATTCATAGGCCTTGATGGCCGCGCCATCCATCAGCACCAGCGGCACCCGGACGAACTCGCCGTCGCGGACCACTTCGCCGCCGGTCTGGCCAGCCGACACCGCCTTCCAGGTGCTCGAATCGACCATGTGCGCCGGGTGATCGACCGTTGCCGGGCGATACGCGTAGCTGGTCATCGCGTCCTTCGAGAAGACCTCTTCCGGCGGCCGGTACAGCCTGACGATGGGCATGTCGGGCTTTCCCAGCTCACTGCCGAGGTAATCCTGCACGCCTGTGCGGGCGACCTTGACGTCGGCCACGAGGTAGCCGTCTGCGGTGCGGCGGGGAGCCGACACCGAGACACGATCAGTAAGGAACATGTTTCGCTACCTCCCGCAGCAGCTCCTCGCGGAACCGCTCGATATCCATCCCGCGCTCGCCCTGCCCGACGTCACGGATCCATTCCGCCGTCTTGGCCGAGGCGGGAATCTGACCGTTCCAGCGCCACGCGAGCCCGCAGGCCAGGCGATAGCGCTCCAGCGCCGCCAGCTCACGGCCGGCGATCAGGCGTTTCAGCCAATCAAGCATGGTTCAGTCCTCGCGAATCTCTTCGAAGATTTCCGGCCCGAGCACGATGCGGCCTCGGTACGGTTCGACCTTGCTCAGATCGATGGGCGCCTTTGTGAGGCTGATGTGCGGGGTGTAGTCCTCGAAGTCGTGAGAGCCACCCGCGCGGATGATGCTTTCGTGGCGCCAGACCAACTGGGAGGAAGCGAACAGGATCACCGCCGACATGCCACCCAGCGGCTCTACCGCGCGCGGGCCACCTTCGGGGATCACCAGCTCATCCCTGCCGTCCGAACCCCAGTCATTGGCGTTGCCCGCCTTGATCCAGTCGAATGCTTGGCTGGAGTGGACGATGGTGACGTGCAGGTCGTCGCGCAGGTCTGTGATGCCCTGCCCCCTCGCCCAGGCCGCGATCTCGCTGACGTTCTGAACGTCGCGGTGGACATACAGCGAGCGAGGTGCCGCATCGGCAACCGGCGTGGCCGCTGCCCGCCTATCTTCGTCGTCGTCCGGATCGTCGCCTTCGGGCGCCGACAGCGCGTACTCGGCCATTTCCGATTCCAGACCGGGCGCCACGCCTGCCTCGGTGAGCATGTTCACTGCCACCGTGGTCATCACGTCGTCGGGGATCAGCTTCGTCTCCGCAACGATCTTGATGCTCTCGGCGGTGGTCTTGCCGATGTCGGCCCGCTCCTTGTCGGTGGTCTGCCACAGGCTGCGCCAGTTGTAGAACACCTCTTTGGGACGGGTGCCGAGCGCGGAGCGGATCAGGCATTCATCCAGGACCTGCAGAGCGGGGCTCAGCACCAGCTCCTGGCCCGAGCTGATCCGGTCGTAGTAGTTCCGGATGTCGTTATCGCCGCTGGCGTTGAGCCCGCCAGGTGACTGACCTAGAAGCCTCGTGATTGGAATATCTGCAGCTCCGGACACGAGCTGCATAAAGGCCAGCAGCACGTCTGTCAGGCCCGAGAAGTTGGCGGTCTTCTGCTCGTAGTCCTCGTCCTTGTCGAGCAACAGGGCGCCGTTGATGCCCTTGGCCATAGCTGCCAGCTGAAGCCGCTGCAGGACCTGCTGCTCATAGACAGGATCCGCCAGCATCGCCATGAAGCGCGGAATCTTGATGACGTCGACCTTGGCCTCGAAGACGAGCGACGCGATATTGCCCGAGCTACTGTCCGCATCCTTGATTGCCTTGCTCAATGCCATCAGCACCGAGTCACCCCACCCGTCCCCTGCATCCAGCTCCGGATCAGGCTTAGCCGCGCCCTGCAGGATGACCAAGCGGGAGGGGTGGATCCGGACCGTGCCTGCCACGCCGCTGCTGAGGGTGTAGTAGGCAGGCCGACCGTACCCTGGCGACTCGGGATCACGATCAAGCTCACCCGCCTGCAGCACGCGCTTAGACAACACGTTGAGGTGTCGGATGCCTCCTTTACCGATTGATTCTGGCCTCAACGGCATCACGGGATTTGAGTCACCCGTCCCGATGTACAGCGCAGCGCCCCCGCTGAGGCGGGCGCGGATCAGTGCATCTAACAGCTTCTGCTGAACCCCGAGGCGCTTCTCTTCGGCCTCCATCGCGCTGATCTGCTTCTGGTCTGCACTCCATCCGCGCCACTTACGGCAGCTGTCGAGCGCCGGGATATCAATGATCTTGCGGGCCAGCCACGTACCACGGTAGGCGTTCGAGCCCTCGTCATCGGTAAAGAGCGGCCGCCCGTAGAAGGACGAGGCTGCCTTGTCACGCGGCGTGCCGAGGTTGCTGACCAGGTTGACGAGACCGTCCCTGATCTTGGTGGCCACGTTCGCCATTACAGTGCATTCCCAATGTTGTAGGAGCCGGTTGAAAGCTCGTTGAAGGCGCCAGAGGAGGCGTCAACCTGATCGTCATGGATACCGGCTTGCTTCGAAGGGAAGACCTCGAGCTCGTCGAAGTAGTCTTTGTTCCAATGCCCTTGGACCACCTCGACATTGCCGACCTGCCATTGAGCCGCGAAGGGCTCGCTACGGGTCTCCTTGTCGCCGGTTTCGCGGACCGCCTTCGCCATCATTCCGGCGAGCTGGATCACCAGGCTTTCGCCTTGGTCCTTGCCGGCTTGGCCGGGATCCTGCGGAACCACCACGCGCACGCCGCGCCCGTCCATGAGAGCGGTGTTCTGGATGAGCTGGCGGACCTTAGCGGCCCGCTCCCTCACCCTGACCACATCGCCAACGACGAATTTGCCGTTGCTGCGCAGCCCCATCAGCACGCCCGCCGTCCAGTCAGGATCGGGGCTCACCTCACTCGGCTCGGTGGCAGCCAGATCCCATCGGCGTACCCATGCGACGACATCATTCGGCCGCGTCGGTATCACGTCGACGTCTGTCCGACGGAAGTAGCTCCCGGCCGTCTTGCGCACCTTCCAGTTGCCTCCCAGCAGCCGCTCACGCTCTACGCGGGACAGCGCCATGAGGTTGGCAAGGTATTCGGGGTTGGCATCCAGCAGCGCCTTGTTGTCGTAGACGCTCGCAGCGATGAAGGTTGCAGACTTCACAAGGGCTTCGGGGGCCAGGCCAGCTACCGACTTCAGCCCTGCGCGTTCGACCACCTCGGTTGGGGAGTCACCCCACACCACAGAGTCGTTGACCACGGTGAAGTAGCGGACTACGCCGTCCCGGGCCGGGATGGGCAGGCCGCTCTCTTGGTCGATCCACCAGGCGATGAACTCCGCCACCCACGAATCGGCATCGGGGTTGCAGGTCGCCCGCACGTAGGGTTTGACGCCCGACGTGGAACGGTTGCGGCTGAGCATGTAGAAGAACTGGGCACGCGTGAAGTGCGTCAGCTCATCGAAGCAGATCAGCGGGATCTGAGAGCCCTGCCACGCGTTGACGTCCGTGTCGTACTGCAGGTGGCGCATCTGCACCTGAGCGCCGGACGGGAACGTCCATTGCGCGTGCGGCGATGTGCGCGGATCAGCCCCCAGCAGCGGGTAGAGCTTCGTTGATTCCGTCCACAGGCCGCCCGGTGCGGTGATCTGCGTGCCGTTGCGCCTGAAGATGACGGCGGAGAACTCGGAGATCTCGGTGTGCCGCATCGTCTCCAACAGCAGGCCGAACGTCTTGCCGCCACCTGCCGCGCCTCCGTAGATGGCGATATCGGCTGGCGTGGACAGGAACCGCTCCTGCGGGCCCTCCTGAGGCCGCAGGCTCATCGCCCGTTGGCGGGCAGGTAGATCGCCACCCCCGTGCCCTGCGGCGCCGAGGCCGGCTCCTTACCACCCTCTATGCCATAGGCGTCCCGCTCCATGCCGACCAGCTTGGCCAACGAGTCGGCCAGGTCCTTCATGGTCTTGGTACGCCCGGGAAGGCTGGTCACGCCGCGGTAGAGCGCCTGGAGCTTCTCCGGCGCTTCGACGAGCTCGTCCAGTCGTTCGACCAATTCCACGTGCCCGGTCTGCGACTCAAGCTCTTCCAGTAGCGACATGGCCAAGGCGCGAGCCCTGGCGATGTCCTTGCGGTGACTGAGCCTGACGTCGGCAATGACCTTCGCGGAGGCCTCCACCAGTATCCGCTCGGATAGCTTGGCCTCGGTGGATACCTCCTTGGATACCTGCTCCTTGGATACCAGGGCATCGGCCTTCGCCTTGATCTTCGCCCCAAGATCCCGGGTCCAGCTGTCACGCTTGGCGCGCTTGTTGATCGCCCCATGGGTGATCCCATGCTCGGCGGCTATCTCACGCACCGACAGGAGGCCTGCGCGGTAGTCCGCCTCAATGCGCTCCCAGTCGATATCGGGCCGGCCGGTCTTGTTGTCGGTCGGCTTGGCCATCTACAACCTCGGGATCAAAAACGGTTCTGAGCGGAAATTCCGCAAGTGGAATGTAATCACGTCGGGCGGAACCCTATGCCTGCCCAAGCCCGCGAGTTTTGGGACCCGTATAACCAAACAGGAACCTCCCACCCGCCATGAACCTTGAAGACTTCCACCACACTGCCCGTGCCACCTACTACTTCCTCAGCTGTGCCCTCGCGGCAATCCGCATCAGGAAGGAGTGGAGCTCCCCACCTACTTCGGCACAGGCTTCCCCTGCACCTGCTCGACGGCGTCGAACTGGGCCTCGTACTGCAGAAGGCAGCGTCGGCGACCATTGCTCACCGCGAACACCTGGGAGGGCTCCCCCTCGCGTGACCAGACGCAACGGCTTGTCAGGCGTGCCGGGATGGGTACATAGGTGGCGACAGGGACCTTAACCACCGCAGGCACCGGCGCCGAAGGGGGCGCCTTCGGCGGAGAGCTGCTGCAGGCGGCCAAGCTGGCCAGTACCGCGACGAAAACAATGCGCATGTCAGTACCCCTTCAGAGCCGGGCAGGCCGAGTCCAACAGCTGCAGGGCTGCCTGGCATGTATCGGGGCGCCCCTCGTACCGCTCGCGCCAGGTGGATGCATCCTTCTCGGATGCCTCGATCTTTCCAGCCAGCTCATTCAGCGCCTGCGCGCTCTCCGCTCTGAGGCGCTCAAGCTTCTCGGCCTCTTCTCGCAGTGTGGTGGCCACCTCAGCAAGCCGGGCGTCCCTCGCGTCCACGTCGGCCTGCAGGCGGTCGGCATCCGCACGCCAGTCGGCCTTGACCTTGACCACCTGCGCGCTGAGCTCTTGGATCCGTTGCTCCCGCTCGTAGGCGGTCAAGCCGGAAACGAGACAACCGAACGCCAGTACGGCGCAGAAGACCTTCACGAGGCTGCCGGGCTTTCTCAGCCACCGGACGATGCCGGTAAGCCAGCCGACGATCAGGGCCCAGAGGGCGGAGAGCAGTTGCAGAACGCTGTTCATGGGGACGTGCCTCCATTTGCGCCAGTCGCCCGCTCTACCAGCTTGAGGTAGCTCGGCAGCAGGCGGCGAATGACGACTCCGGAGATGCCTGCCAGCGGCAGCTGGGGCGCACCGGCGAGTGAGGGGAACCAAAAGCCTGCGACAGCGATGACCCAGGCAGCGAGAATTGCGTATGCGATCACCGCGACGGCCAAGGCCAGCAGGCGGGTGCCGCTCTGCATCCAGCGGCGCCCGCGCGGGCGAGCTGCATCGGCAGAGACCCGCTCTGCGTCCTTCTCGGGAAGGAGCAGCACGCCGATGAGTGCACCGGCGATGGCGACCAGCAGCACTGACTGAGGTACGCCGAGGATGACCCGCTCGGCCTGCCGGAGGGCATCAGCCGTCGCCGGGCCCACCACCGCGGCGGTAAAGGTGCCCACGACCGTCTTGAGCGTGCTTACGGGCTCAGTCACTTCGTCCCGTCCTTGGACGTTCCCGCCCTCACAATCTCAGCGGTGGAATCGACGCTGAACGTCACCTTGGTGAAATCGGCGGGCTGGCCCCGCTCAGCAGCTGCCTTGGCCCGGGCGAACACGGAAAGGAGCTGATCCAGCCTGTGCTCATGCTGCCCATACCCGGCGCCAGGCAGGCTGGCCCAGATGTTCCGGACCGCAGCGATAGCCTCGGCGATCTTGCCGGCTTGGATCAGCGGAAGCGCCCTGCGCTCCCGGATCTGCTGCAGGGCAATCAGATCCTGACTCAGCGGGGTGAAGTCCTTGAGGCCCAACGACTTGCGGTAGGCGTCGAAGTAGCGGCGCAGAAGCTGATAGCGCCCAGCCGCAGTGGATTGGATGCCCAGCCTGGGGAGGTCCACGAGCACCCGGGGGTGATCTGCGTAGTCGGTGTACATTTGTCCACCTACCAGCACATCGTAGCCGCGGTCCCTCGTGGGCTGCCTCCCGTTATCGGTGCCCTCGGACCAAGCGAGCATGTCGAGGAAGGCCACGACGTTCACGCCGCCAGCCTGTTGGGGTGTGATCTGAGCCATGCGCGCCTCGGTGTGGGTGAGCGATCACCGCCCTAGGGCAGAACCTCGCTCGGGGTATGGGTGCCCGCCCCGCTCCCGGCTGGGCACGAGGGTTGATCCGGTGTGGGGGAAGCGGGCGTAGATGGAGCGGGCCATGGGAATCGAACCCATGTGGTCAGCTTGGAAGGCTGATGCCTTAGCCACTCGGCCAGGCCCGCAAAAAAAAAGCCCCGCTCGATGGCGGGGCTGATGAGTTTGGCCGGCGGCCAAGTCTCGCGATAGTGGTGAAATTACACGGATTCCCGTTGCTCCAACAAGACAATATTCTCGAACGCTATGCAGCACGTGACCTCGGCTCGTGCTCGGCATTGCTCAATGCGCGGGAGAGCTGCTTTGCTGCCACTTCCCCCGCATGGTTCAGTTCAGCCAGCAGCCATTCGTAGACTGGCTTCCACCTACGCATGTAGGCAGGAGAGTCGGTGCCCATTGCCAGCGCTCGGCGACGGTCCGGCGTTGGCTCGATTCCGGTGCACCTGCAATCCTTGCAGCCCATGTCGTTGACGATGCCGGCCCCGATGCACGTCGGGCATCGGTTGCCGCTGGCTAGCTCCATCACCACAGCGTCGACCATGCGGGAGAGGTGGTGGTAAGTGTTCCTCGGCCAAGCCCTGCTACGCGCAAGCACCACCGCAGCCTCCCGATCCCGAAGGATCCGTCGCTGGGCATCTGACAGATTGCGCCGGCTGAGGCTGACCATCTCCTTCGAGAAGCTCAGGTCATCCTCCGCTTCAGCCAGCGCCCGCGCGCGGCGGGTGAACTCGGGCCGGACGATGGCCAGCACCGCCTCGGCGAGCTTCGGCCGGTGCCGCATGGCGCCGTCGGGCAGGTACACCGCCTCCATTACCTCGCGGCCGAGGCCGGCCGGGACCATGCCCAGCGCGGCAGCGATATCGGACGTCGTCAGACTGGGCGTGCCTCCGCCATGCCCCACGTCAAAGCGCACAGTCTGCGGGTTCAGGCGGGCCAGCATCTCGCGGCGGTCAGCCATCAAATTGCACTCCTTAAAGTGAAATAATTGCCGGCCCGACGGCTGGCAGCCGGGTAGAATCTCTGAAAACACTCCGTTGTGAACACCATGGACAGGATTCCCGAGAAGGTGACAGGAAGTGCGTATGACCCAGTCGTTTCGTTGATATCAGACCTGGCGATCGTGGTCGGCCTCACTGCGTTTGGCTCCTATGTGATGTACAGCCCAGACGCTGTTGCGTTTGGATTCCAAAATCTCGCAGCGGCAGCGTGTATCTACGTGGCTGGGAGCATGGTTGTGGTTTCTGTGGTGCGGTTCCGGGGTGCGTTAACGAGGCCTGGTGGCCTTAAAAGCAACAGGAAGTGGATTCTCGCCCTATCGGCTGCGGCGGCGATAGCTGCGGGCATAACGGCAGCGACCGCGATATCAGTAGCGCGGAGCGGTCGCCTTGCTTCCATATGTGAGCGCGCCGAATCCAACGACGTAGTCGCACATAAGAACCATCCCAAGTGCTCCGCCTATTACAAGAAGAGAGCATTAGCAGACGACGCAGTGCTTAGGGGACGCTGAGGACTTCATGCCGCCACCTGGATCAAACCCCTCTGCCACAGGGCCAGCATCGTTCGCTCGTGGCCGCGCTGCCAGATCTCGGCCTTCTCTTCTCGGGTGAAGCGGCGGCCCTGATCCAGCTCGCGGTGGCATGCCCTGCAGCCCGCCGCCACGAAGCAATCGTGCGCCTTGAGCGCACCGCCCTTGCCGTGCCGGCTCTGGTTGCTGTGCGCGGGCTCGCCGAAGCCGCCCTCGCAACAGTTCTCGATCTGCAGGGTGCACTCGACCTGATAGACGGCGTCCAGCAATGCGCGGTCGCGGTAGTTGCTGTGCATCAGCCGCACCCCCGACCTACAATCACTTGCATCGACACAGGGGAAGTGACATGGCCGATCCGGTCAACTATTGCAGCTGGTTCTATGGCTCGTTTTGCATCTCGCAGAGCGAATGGGCTACATGGACTCAAGCCGGACTTACGGTCGTCACCTTTGCAATTGCGCTTATCACGCAACACAACACAGACGCGCGCGCAGCCAAGCAAAAAGCAAAGGCAGATGCTGCGCTTCTGGAAGAAAAGCTCAGGGCTGCCGAAGATCGACGCTCCCAAGCAGAGAGCTCGCTGGCGAATGAGAAAGCTCAGGCTTTGCTCAGGTCGAGAGCAACAGCAATATCTCTCCATCCCGAGCTGCTGAACTTCGAATCGGTCTTGGAAGCAATCATCCGACACGGGCCAGCCGATTCCCCCGCCGAGGAATACGAACTTATTGTCCCAAACCTCGATATCCGTCATCGCCCCTTTGAAGCAATGCATATTCCCACTGCGGCCGAGGCACTGCTGACGGTGACCGACGCGGCTAACCGACTGCATAACTACCTTGACGCTTGCAAGACGTCTGAGCAATTCGGACCAAGCGAGATGAAGTACATCGACGACCTCGCACAAGAGTCTCTGCCAAAAGTAATAGCCGCTCAGGAAGCAGTGCAAGTTATCGCCAGAGGTTGGCCTGCACATGCCGAAAGAGATACCGATCACGCAGCCTCCTGAAAATCGCGCGGATTGTGACCCAGCCCCAGCAGCACCGTGTCCGACCACCGCACCGGCCGCGCGCGCATGCCCTGCTCTTCCGGGTGGTCGCCGATATGCACCAGCACAGTGATGGCGTCGCACGCCAGCGACTTCGTCAGCTTCATGCTGGATCCGCCCAGCATGATGTGACCAGGCGCGCCCTGCCCCCGGTCGATGGCAGGCATCAGGCGCCAGCCCAGCATCATGCCGGCCACCATGTGCCGCCAGTCATCCTTCGTGAGGCGCTGGCCGTGCCAGGACAGGCCGGCGGCCAAGTCGCCGCAGATCGCGTTGAGCATGCGCTGCTGCTTGGTCGTCATCATGCCCTCGCCGCGGTCCTGCCAGTCGGAGGGCTGGATCGCGCTCATGCTGCTTTCTCCGCAAGGACGGCCGCCCACGCGGCAGCGGTTTCCGCCGCGCGAGTGCTCGGTTGCGGCGCTGGCTGCATAAGCCGCTGGTGAAGCATGGAATGGAACTCCGCTGCACCGACGCGCACCTTGATGCGGGCCATGGCCGACAACATCATCTGCATCTCGCCTTCGTGGAAACGGCGCTCGAATGCCCATGGGTTGTGACCTTGGTGCCAGGTCTTCGGCTCGTGCCCGGAGGTCAGGAATACACGCCTCCCTGAAACCTCCAGAAGGCCCCAGCCGGTGGGCATCTCGGCTGCACGGAGCAAGCCCTTCGGGGCCATGTAGTACCGGTACAGGCCAAGGCCTTTCGAAGGTTCCGCGCGGAACGGCTTCTTCCGATCAGCGAGGAAGTCCGAGCGACTGACCTTGCATTCGATGAGCATCGAACGCCCGGTGTACCAGCCAATGGCATCCGGGTTTTCTCCGTTGGCCGTCGCTGCGCACAGCTCTTCCAACACCACCGGGCAACCTGCGGTATTGCGTAGCCAGCGACCGGCAATCTTGACCAAGTCCGCATGGGTAAGGTCGCTCATGCAGCCACTCCCAGTTTCATCTCGTAATCCCGCTGATCCCAGCCGGCCTCCCATTCCTTGCGCTGCATGTGGCCGGCGGTGCCCATCTCGTACAGCGGCACCGAGCTGCGCGGCTTGTGCGCCTCGCGCATGTAGCGGCCGGTCTGGCGCGCGCGCAGCAGCAGCTCTTTGCTGACCTCAGGCGGCATGTCGCACCTCATCCGGCGCGATCGCCGGAGCGGCCTGCACTTCCGGCGCTGGATCCGCGACTCCCAGCAGGTCCGCGATGTCGTCCATGTGGCGGGCGACCTGGTCGCGGGTTGCCGGAACCGGATGCCGCACCTCGTGCTCGATCTCCGCCACCGGCGCCGGCGGCAGTTCACCGCCGCGCATCACGAACTCCTTCGCCCGGTTGTAGGCGGCCTGCAGCAGCTTGTCGGCCTTGTCGGCGCTGGCCAGCCGATAGCGGTGTCCGTCCAGGTACTGCCACACCAGCCGGGTGAAGCCGTCCTGCTGGCCAGCGTCGGCGCGCACCGCGTCGAACGGCGGGATGCCCAGGCACATCATCCGGAACTGTGGCAGCGTCGGCGGCCACGGATCCGCAGTGGCAATGCAGGCGGCCAGGCCGTCAGCCATTTGCCTTCCCGACAACCCGGAAAGTCCCTTCGACCACGTCTTCGCCGCTGCCCCCGCCGGATCCGCCGTGTACCCACTCGTCCACTTGTGGCCGTAGATCTGTGCCATGTGCTTCCAGAGTTGATCCATGACGTGCTGCGATTGCAGACGTGGCGTCGATGACGTTTCCGCCCTGCTCTCGGGCGCGGATGAACTGCTCAACTTGGTCGGCAGGAGCGAGGCGACGTGTTCCATGATGGGTTCCGGTGTTCTGCGGTGGTTGCTTGGGGCCTTCGGCGTGGCGGGCCCGGGCGGTGCTGATCGCCCAGGCAAAGGGCTTGGCCACCGGTGGTGCGCGGCTCAGGCCCTCAGTGACGGTGTCGCTCAGGGCTTGCGGCGTGACGCCGTCCTCGAGAGCGGCCAGCAGATCCGGATGGCTCGGGTTCGTCGTGTGGCAACCAGCTCGGCGCATGAGCAAGCACGCCTGCCCCGCCAAGGTCGCTACCTCAGAGATCTCTGGTGCTTGCTGAGATCTATCTGGAGTAAAGGTGGTGTCTGGTGATTGGTGAGCTTTCAATCCGGTTTCATTTTCATAACCCGCCGGAAACCCGCTGGGTTTCTCTTGGGTTTCGTCTCGGTTCTTTTTCGGGGGTCTGCCGCCCTTTCGGCCGTTTTCGCGCGCAGTGGCAATGCGGCCGCGAGCCTTCTCGAGCTCCTCTTCAACGCGACCGTTAACCCAGAGGTTTTCCTCCAAACGAAAGAACTCCGCGAGGACCACATCGACTGCAGTGCGCTCATCTACAGAACGGGCGCGCGCAATGCGATGAGCCTGTTCGGCCGGGATGCCGCACTCGGTCGCGTAGTACCTGTCCAGCAGCAGCGTGTAGACGCCGTGCTCCAGCAGGCTGAGGTGCCCTGTGTCCTTGGCGTAATCGCCTAGGTGGCGTTCGTAGTAATTCATGTCAGGCAGCCAAGGGCACCTGATCGGCGCGGTCCAGCACCGGCAGCCAGGTCTGGCAGCGCTTGCGACTCATGCTGCAGATACGGGGCGCACCGTGGACGGCCAGGCCCTCGGCCTCAAGCTCGGGCAGCCTGCGCGCGACCATGTGGCGGTCGAGGCAGGCGGAGAAAGCCAGCTCGCGGCTGGTCAGGCCCGGATGCTGGCGCAGCGCTGATGCCACCTGGGCCTGCTGCTGGGCCTGCGTGCCCGAATCCACGAGATCGCGCGCGGCTTCATGGCTCGTATCCGGATCGGTATTGCGTGCGGGAAGGTGGCTCATTGCTCATTCCTCCGGGCCCACGTGATGTCGCCGTAGTCGCGCATCGATATGGGCTTGATGGGTGATGGCGCTCCCGGCCGTTGGATCTGGCCACCCTTGGCCAGGAATGCGTCGAGCTTCGCCTGCATCTTCTGGCGGTCGGGCTCGCGCGCGCGGATGTCGTTTTCGAGGCGGCTCACAGAACACCCCGCTGGCCCTTGGCCTCGCGCAGGCGGGACATCAGCATGATCATCGCGGCCTGCACGTCGCTGGCCGCCGACTGAAGCTGTGCGAACTCGTTGTCGGTGATCAGCCCGTCCTTGAGGCAGTTGTTCAGCACCTCCGCGAACTGGCCCTTGCTGGCGGAGGTAGCCAGGATGGTGCTGGTGAGGCAACCGGCGTTCTCGGGTGCTTCGAGGCGATGCAGGCCGTAGCCATGCTCAGCGGCGAGCGCGACCAGGATGCGGTGGTCACCGGTGAGGTCCATGATCTCGCTCGCTTCCTTGAGCGTGACGTGGTGCGTCGTGTTGTTCGGATTGACCTTGTTGCGGAGAACGGCGCCGGACATGGGCTTTTCTTCGCCCCTGTCGTTGGTCGTGATCAGTCGCGTAGCCAGCGCCTCGGCGCCGCCGGGCGAGTCTTTTACGGTCTTATGGGCAGCGTCGATGATGTTCATTGGGTCGCTTCGTGAACGTGGAAGGGGTTGCTGGGCCAGCGCAAGATCAGCGCCATGGACATGAACAACTCAGGGAAGTCGGTGAATCAGGTTGTGTCGCTGGTCCGCATGTGCGGGAAGCCGTTCGTGCTGCGAAGGGTCGATGGGAAGCCCAAGGCTTTTCCCCTTGCCCTTCCCGACCTAGGCCCGGTGCCTTCGGGCGGCGGGCAGGTCCTTTGGCTATGGGGAGAAGACGATGCAGCCGCCTAGCTCCTCAGGCCGCATGCCCCATCTCGCTCTCAGCATCATTGGCTGCACGATGTACCAAGCCGGGAGCCGGACCGAACACGTCCTGACGCGCCAAGCGGGTGTAAGGGGGGATGCCTCGATACTTCCAGTTCTGCACGCGCTGGACGCCGCGCGGCAGGTCGTACCCCAGCGAACGAGCAACATTAGTCGGCCCGCCAAGACGGTCGATCAGGGCGGCATCGGGATGAAGCTCTACTTTGGAGTTGGCGTTCATGCCCGCATTAAACACTGCGTTTAAACATGAGTCAACATCTCGTGTAACAACGCGCCGTTTAGTAACGGGACAATTGGCAATGGCCACCATGAACCCGTCCGCAGCCCGCCTCTACGCGGCCGCCAGATCTCTGCCCCACCCTGTTGCGACTCAATCTGAGCTCGCCAGGGCGCTCGGCCAGTCCCCTCAGACGGTAAAGAACTGGGAGGCACGGGGCGTAAGCGCGGTCGGTGCCTCGAAGGCGCAGCAGGCCCTTGGCATCAGCTCTACGTGGATATTGGAAGGCGCCGAACCCATGTTCGTGAACAGCGCGCCGGCTCAGTCTCACCCTGCGGGACTGCAACGTCAGATCATCGCCACCACGGTGAGGCTCATTGACTACGTCGATGACATGGTTCTGGATCCAATCCCAGATGCTGATCGTGATCGGCTCATAGACATCGCTACCGCGGAGGTCATGGAGCACTGGTCACGCGGCATGGAGGGAGATCGGGACTTGGCAACGGCTGGCAAGAGCGTCATCGCCAAGTTCAGAACAGGAGGGTGAGTGGGGATGACCGATAAGGATCAGGATTTGCGGCAAATGGCACAGGCTGTTGCCGATGCAATGGGAGCACGCACCGGGCGGAAGGTCCGCCGACTACGGGTTGTAGGCGAACAAGCGAACGATGGGCTAAACGCAATTCAGCGAGATGTCCTGTATTCCCGTATCCGCGACCTGTCCGAGCTGTACTCGCTCGCATGGCTAGTGAGGCAGGAGACGATGGAAGTCTCGGGGATAATGGAGTGCCTGACTGACGAGGCGCTGCAAGCGCTTCTGGCGACCGTCGAGTGCGCCGTTGAGTGCGTGCACGAGGGCGTTCCGTTCGTGGAGAAGGGCCTCATCAAAGGTCTGACCTGCAACTGGGTTGCCTGATCTAGATCGTAAACATGGAGCGTCTATGAAGAAGTTGATCATCCCCCTATTCCTGCTGTCTTCTGCCCTAGCCGGCTGCGCGACCGCTGCGCGCGAAGACAAAGTAATGCTGCGCGATAAGGCGCCGCTGCTGACCCTGGAGAGCACGCGCTCCGTGGACGATTACATCGGGTGCCTCAACCCCAAGCTGGTTGCGATCCGCCCTCCTGTCACTCTGATGCGCGACGGCAAGGCGACCGTGCTACGCATGACCAGCTTCGCGCAGCCTGTCCTGGTGGTCGAAGTGACGCCCAGCTCCGCCGGCTCCACAGGGATCGTGCTGCGGTCCAGATTCGACAATGCGCTCGGCGTGTCGGCTTCGGTCAAGGCTGCTCAGGAGTGCCGCTGAAGCCTTAGAGCGCCGGCTTTGAAGCCCCGCCAAGTGCGGGGCTTTTTTTTGCCTCCCGTAGGAATCGACGAAAATAAATTAAACATCATGTTGACTCACGTTTAAACGTGTTGTTTAATCCCGTCATCGCCCCAGCACGACGCTGGTGACAGGGAAACGACATGTCGCAGACAACACGAAAGGCAAGGCAGGCTCGCCCTCTGTGGCAGCCCGTCGCAGCCGTCTACGCACTGGCAGTGTTCACCACCGCCGCTGGCCTGCGCTTCGGCGCACTGGTCTTCGGGTGGACCTTCGGACCGGGGTGCTGACATGGCCTCGATCACCGAACTGCATCCGGAAGCCAAAGTCCGCGAGGAGCGCCATAACCGCGCCGTGCTGCTGGCCAACCTCCAGACCACCGGCTTGCGCATGCCTGGCATCGAAGTGGCCTACCGCGCCGCCACGTTCGCCGGTGCTTCGGACGAGATGGCCTGGGAGGCAGCGCGCCGGCACGAACTGGCGATGATCGGCTTCCCGGACGAGATCTCCACGACCGGTGGCCTGAGCTACCCCCGTGGCCTCGCCGACGAAGAGTCGTCCCGGAAGCGCCGCCAAAGCCTGATCGACACCTGCCGGGCGCTGCCGAACCCCTTCGCGCAGCAGGCCGACGCCATCCAGCGCGGAAACAGCGACTTGGAGGAAGCCGCATGAGCGCTATCACGTCGAAGTGCTACCGCAATCGCGCGGGCTTCGGTGACTACACCGATTTCGTTGAGGTCCTGTCCGACGGCACCTCGATCATCCACAACAACAGCGGGCAGCAGGATCACTTTGCTCATGACTTCCGCCGCCCCATCGCGAGCGGGGACTGGATTGAAGTCGATCCGCCGGGACGCGCCTATGCCAAGGCAGGTGTCGCATGAGCGCCCAGGTCCTCGCCTTCCCCATCCAGACCACCAGCCAGAAGTACCTGCTGGAGAGCGTGCGCGCAGCGGCATCGCGCTCCGGTCTGGACGTCAAAGAGACGGTTCGCGAGTTCGTCGCCGCCGGATGCACCAAGGAGGCCCAGAACCGCATCTGGGAGCGCGCCCGCCGCCGGCGCATGGCATTGCAGACAGGAGCATTCGAGTGAACAGGAAACGTCAGGAAAAGCCGCTCCATCCGGAGCTGATGGAAGAGCTGAACGACATGCACATCGCCGCAGCGAACAAGCCTGATGGCGCGTGGTGGGCAATGCTCGAGGACACGGTCACCAACTACAACTACCGCACCGGCCACGGGTATGACCCGAACGACGCGGTCCACAAGTGGGTGCGCACCTCCGGCCATTTCGAGCAGGTGCCCGCATGAGCCGCCATCCCGTCGGTCTGCTCACCCCGGCCTTCATCGCCGCCGTGCTGTTCGCCTTCTGCCTCGCGCTTGCGCTGCTGGCCAGCCCGCGCAACGCCGACAGCTTCGTCCTGGTTGGCGGCGTCGGTGCCCTCTTCTTCGGCTACCGCACCGTCGCTGAGGTCCACCAGGTGTGGAAGCAGTTCACCGACCAGCTGGAAGCCCGGAAGGCCCTCCGCCGCTCGATCCCTCTTACCCGCATCAACATCCGCAAGGACGACATTCGATGAACGCTGTAGCCCAACCGCAAACCACGCTCGCTGCCCAGCCACGCCAGCAGTTCGACCTGAGCCCGCAGACGTTCGAGCAGGCCCTGCAGTTCTGTGACTATCTCGCTAACAGCGACCTTGTCCCGAAGGACTTCAAGGGCAAGCCTGACAACTGCTTCATCGCCATCCAGTGGGGTAGCGAGCTCGGTCTGAAGCCGATGCAGGCTATCCAGAACCTGGCCATCATCAATGGTCGCCCCTCCTTGTGGGGTGATGCGGTGATCGCCCTGGTGCGTAGCTCCCCGCTGTGCGAGTACGTCACCGAATCGGACGACGGTCACACCGCCGTGTGCCGGGTCAAGCGCCGCGGGGAGCCCGAAGAGTTCCGCACCTTCAGCATCGACGATGCCAAAAAGGCGGGGTTGGACACGAAGGCGGGTCCGTGGACCCAGTATCCGAAGCGTATGCGCCAGATGCGTGCCCGTGCCTTCGCCTTGCGCGACGTCTTCCCCGACGTGTTGCGTGGCATGCCCATCGCTGAAGAGGTGATGGACATCTCCAACGGGGAAGCAACCCAGGTGAGTAGCCAGAACCGCCCTGCCATCACCGGCACGGCTGAGAAAGCGCTGCCGCTGTACTCCGATGCTGACTTCAGCGCGAACCTGTCGAAGTGGTGGGACATCATCGCCAGCGGCCGTAAGTCGGCTGAAGAGCTTATTTCCACCCTCCAGACGAAGGCGCGATTCACGGCCGAGCAGCTGAAGGAAATCCGGAATCCGCCGAAGGATGAAGACGAAGGCGAGCCTCAGAGCGACGTCGCCGCTGCTGCCGGCGGCCTCACCCAGACTGCGTTGGAGCGCTGATCATGCGTACCGTCAACCTGATCCAAGGCACGCCCGAATGGCATGCCCACCGCGCTGACCACCTCAATGCCAGCGAAGCGCCCATCATGCTGGGCGAGTTCCCGAACATCAGCCGCTCCGAACTGCTGAAGGTCCGCGCCACTGGAGTGGCCCAAGAGATCAGCTGGTTCCTTCAGCAGATCTTCGACAACGGCCACCAGTTCGAAGCACTGGCCCGCCCGCTGGCTGAGGACATCGTCGGGGAGGACCTCTATCCGTGCGTGGGTATGCAGGGGAAGCTGTCCGCCAGCTTCGACGGCCTGACCCTGCTCGAGGACACTGCGTTCGAGCACAAGACGCTCAATGCCATTCTGCGCGCCTGCATGACGCCGGACTGCGTTGGCACCGACCTGCCGCTCTACCACCAGATCCAGATGGAGCAGCAGTGCATGGTCAGCCAGGCCGAGCGCGTGCTGTTCATGGCCTCGGAGTGGAAGCAGGACCCGCAGACGGAAGAATGGCAGCTCGTTGAAGAACGGCATTGCTGGTACTACCCGAACCCCGAGCTGCGTGAGCGGATCGTGCCCGGTTGGGAGCAGTTCGAGGCGGACGTGTGCGCTTACCAGGTCGTGCCGGTCGCCGAGCCTGTGGTGGGCAAAGCCCCCGACCAGCTGCCGGCGCTGCGCATCGAGCTGCAGGGCATGGTCACTGCGAGCAACCTCGCTGACTTCCGTGCCCATGCCATCGGCGTGCTGAGCGGTATCAACCGCAACCTGCAGACCGACAACGACTTCGCCGATGCCGAGCAGACGGTGAAGTGGGCGAAGGCAGTGGAAGAGAAGCTGGACGCAGCCAAGGCGCACGCCCTGAGCCAGACGGCCGACATCGACGCCATGTTCCGCACCGTGGACGACGTAAAGGCCGAGACCCGCCGCATTCGCCTGGAGCTGGAGAAGCTGGTCGGCAAGCGGAAGGACGAGCGTCGGATCGAGATTGTCCACGCCGGGCGCACCAACGTGCAGGACCACTACGACCAGATCAACGCCTCCATGGGCCAGCACGCGATCGCGTTTCCGGCGCAGGCCGTAACGGCAGAGCTGGGCGCATCGATCAAGGGCAGGAAGTCGTTCACCAGCATGGAAGACGCCGTCAGCACGACGGCAGCGAACATCAAGATCGCCGCAAGCCAGCTGGCCGAGCGGATCCGCGTCAACGTCGGGATCCTCAACGAGCATGCCTTACACGCGACGCTGTTCGCTGATCGGGTGCAGCTGTGCGCCACGAAGGCGCCGGATGACCTGCGCAACCTGGTCGCGGCTCGCATCGGGGCGCACCAGCAGGCTGAGCAGCAACGCCTGGACGACGAGCGCGCAAAGATCCGCAAGGAAGAAGAGGCGCGTGCCGCTCAGCTGCAGCAGGAGAAGGACGCAAAGGCGGCGCGGGATGCGGCGGCAGCCGTCGCCGTGGCCACGCCGGCACCTGCTCCCGAGCCGGTCGCCGCCACTGCGCCGGCAGAGGTCGCCGCGCAGCCTGCGCCGGTCGTCCAGCAGAAGCCCTACATGGAGGCCGTTGCCGACCTTGTTGGCGATGCCGCGCCATGGGCAGCAGAGGGCAAGAAGATCAAGCTCGGCGAGATCAGCGCCCTGATCGGCCCGCTGTGCATCAGCGCCGACGGCCTGCGCCAGCTCGGCTTCGAACCTGTCAGCACCGAGCGCGGCGCGAAGCTCTACGCCGCCGACCAGGTGCCGGCCATGTGCGAGCAAATGATCCGCGTCCTGCGCGCTGCGGCAAACGGCGAAACCTACCCGCTGGCCGCGTAACGAATCACCCCTGCCCTGCCCTACAGGGCCCCGCGCCGGCCGGGTCCACTCGCCGGCTTCCCTCATCAACTGGAGCACCACCATGGCACTGCGCATCGCACTGCAGGACGTCGAGTCCAACCAGATCCACTCCATCGGCCACGACGCCGAGACCAGCACCCTGGCCATCCGCTTCACCAGCCGCAAGGGCGGCGTGGTCGGCCCGGGCAGCCTGTACCACTACGCCAACTTCACCGCCGACGACTTCGCAGCCTTCCAGGCAGCCGAGTCGAAGGGCAAGCACTTCGGCGCCCACATCAAAGACCAGGTCGCCAAGTACCCGTTCACCAAGGTCGACGAAGCCGCGCTGGCTGCCTGAGGAGATCGCCATGCCGTACGTGACTGTGGAGGTCGACGTCGACCTCGATGAGTTTTCCGACAAAGAGCTTATCGACGAATGCAAGAAGCGCGCGATCACGGCAGCCGTTGGCAACGCCGACGCTTCTGAAGCAGGGCTGATCGTGGAACGCGCGTTTCTGGCATGCCGCGCACGTACCGACCTTCCGCAGGAGCTGAAGGAATTGTTCTGGAAGGTCCATGACCGCGCGATGCCGTAAGGCACCGCGCTCTATCCGAGCCGAGACCCGACATGAAATTGCGGACCCAACTCGACCTCTTCGAACACGATCCGGCCCGACTTGCAAAAGCGTGGCGCGCCGCAGCCGAGCAAGCGCTCATCGATATGCAGTTCACCCTGTCGGTCCGGCAGGAGCGACATGACTACTACATGGCAGAGGCTATTCGGCTGGAAGACCTGGCCGCGCTCTGCAACGGCTGCGCGGCCAAAGCCGCGTAGCCGATCACCCCATCAGACTCCGAGGCATCCATGGCAGACGGCTCCCGCTCCTTCAACTTCCCAGCGCCACAGCGCTCGCGCCTGCGCCCCGGCGAGATCGTGGTGGACCTGTTCGCCGGCGGCGGCGGTGCCAGCGAAGGCCTGAAGCAGGCACTCGGCGTCGACCCGGCGCTGGCCTACAACCATGACGAGCTGGCCATCGGCATGCACGCCGCGAACCACCCGCTCACCCAGCACCACCGAGAAGACATCTGGCATGCGGATCCGCGCGTGGACGTGGCCGGCCGGCCCATCGGCTGGTTCCATGCCTCCCCCGACTGCACGCACTTCAGCCAGGCCAAGGGCGGCCAGCCGCGCAGCCGGAAGACGCGCGCCCTGTCGTGGGTGGTACTGAAGTGGGTTGGCCAGCTTCGCCGCGCGGATGCGCTCTTCGGCACCAACACTGCGCCGCGCATCATCTCCATGGAGAACGTCTGGCAGATCCTGACTTGGGGACCGCTGGTGGCGAAGCGCTGCAAGGCCACTGGGCGCGTGCTGCGCATGGATGGGACCGTTGCTCAGCGCGGTGAACGCGTGCCGGTGGACAACCAGCAGCTGGTGCCGGACAAGCGCCACAGCGGCCGCACCTGGGACCAGTTCGTCGCTGCCCTGCGCGCCCTCGGCTATGTGGTGGAGTGGAAGAAGCTGATCGCCAGCGACTTCGGGGCCGGGACCAGCCGTGAGCGTCTGTTCCTGCTCGCTCGGCGCGACGGCGAGGCTATCGTCTGGCCGAAGCCCACCCACGGATCCGCTGCTGGCATGACGCCGCGTGTCAGCGCCGCCGACTGCCTGGACTTCAGCCTTCCCTGCCCTTCGATCTTCTCCCGCAAGCGGCCACTGGCCGACGCCACCATGCGTCGAGTGGCCAAGGGCGTGGTGCGCCACGTGCTGGAGAGCGCAGATCCCTTCATCGTTCCGGTGACTCATCAGGGCGCGGATCGAGTGCACAGCATTCACGACCCACTTAAGACGATCACTGCAGCAAACCGTGGTGAGCTGATGCTGGGCGTACCCGAGCTGGCACCGTTTATCGCAGAGCACGCCAATGCCAGCAACCAGCGCACCATGGCTGCTGATGAGCCGCTGCGAACCGTATGCGCTGGGGTCAAGGGCGGGCACTTCTCCGTGGTTACGCCGATCCTTGCCGGTGTCGGCGGCCGTGCCGGGCAGACCGAGCCGCGCTCCGGCGCAGATCCGCTGTACACCATGACGGCGAAGGCCGACACCGCTTTGGTCGCGCCCTCTCTGGTCAAGTTCCGTGGCGACAGCATCGGCCACCCAGTGACTGATCCAGTCCCGACAATCACCTCGGGAGCAGGTGCCGCACGGCCGGCGGGCGCAGCGCACGCGCTGGGCATCTCCGCCGCGAGCTTGGTCACGCTCCGCAACAACATGGCTAGCGCCGATCCGCAAGAGCCCCTGTCCACCATCGCCGCGCAAGGTGAGCACCACGCGTTGGCCTGCGCCCACCTGACCGCGATGGCTCAGAACGTCGTCGGCAACGATCTACGCGACCCGGTCCCGACCATACTTGCCGGGGCAACGCGTTTCGGTGTCGTGTCAGCGTTCGTGGAGCAGGCCAATGGCGGCTTCTACCAAGGCGCAGGCAATGATGCCCGCGATCCGGTCAGCACCATCACCGCCAGCGGCAGCCAGCAGCGCCTGGTCACCGCCCACCTGATGACCAACACCAGCAACCATCCCGGTGCCGCCGCCGATGCTTCTGTACCGACGATCACCAGCGCGGGCAACCAAGCCCTCGTTGAGTGCACGCTGAGTCCGGAGCAGATCGAAGGCGCCGAGCGCGTCGCCGCGTTCCTGGTGAAGTACTACGGCAGCGGTATCGCTGTGGACCTGCGTAACCCGCTCGACACCGTCACCACAAAGGACCGCCTCGCGCTGGTCACCGTGCTGATCAAGGGCACCCCCTACGTCATCGTGGATATCGGTCTGCGCATGCTCAAACCTCATGAGCTGTTCCGCGCACAGGGCTTCCCGGTGAGCTACATCATCGATCGCACTGCCAACGGCACACCGCTGAAGACCATTGCGCAGGTCCGCATGGTCGGCAACAGCGTCAGCCCTCCGCCGCTTTTCGCACTCGCCGAGGCCAATCTGGACCCGGCCGAAGCTGACCTGAGGATCGCCGCATGAACCAGCAGAACACCATGGCGGGCAAGACCGCCGCCAACCTGGTGCAGGGCATCGCCACGCGGCTTTATGGCGACGCCGGCTCAGGCGTCACCGACCTGATCGCGCTGAACAATCTGGTCAACCGCCAGTCGGCACGGCTGGCGCCGAGCAACCCTCTGTTGGCAGTGGCACGCCGAAACATCCGGAAGTTCCTGGCCATGGCGTCCTTTTCGAGCTCGGTGGACCGCTGGTCAGCTGGCCAGTGCGTCGACGTGATGGAAGCGGCTATCGACGCCCCGCCCGCGCAGGCAGCGGGCCCGTGCCACGCGAATGGGCCGGGCCGCACGCTGTACATCGATCTCGACGGCGTCATGGCCGACTTTGACGGCGCGTTCCCGCATGTGTTCGGGCTGGACCATCGATCCTTGGCCGACGATAAAATGTGGGGGCACATCAACGTACACCCATCCTTCTTCCGCGACCTGCCGCCGATGAGGGGCGCGCTGGACTTCTTCCGCAGCGTCGAGCAGCTGAATCCGGTGAACCTGACGGCCTGCCCGAAATCGAACTACCCACACGTGGCCGCGCAGAAGCGGGCCTGGGTTCGCGAGCATCTGTCGCAGACGTGCTTGGTGCTGCCGGTGCTGGGCGGACGCCATAAGCCGCTCTTCATGCACCAGCCCGGAGACATCCTGGTCGACGACTTCGGCAGGAACTGTATCGCATGGGCAGAAGCAGGCGGCATCGCCATAAAACATGATGGCGACTGGGCCGAGACCCGACTGGCACTGGCCTCGATCTGCAGCCAGGCGGTGGGCAATGGCTGAATCACTTCTCGGCCATTCGAGTTCTGAGCACCTTCAACCTAGCTTCGACGCGGTCGGGCAGAGATTCCAGTTCGACACGCGCTCCGGGACCCTTTCCTTCCTGAAACCGTTCCATCCTCTCAATTGCAGATTCGAGCATGTCCAAGAGCTCCAATCCAAACTCCACCCTAGGTCGCGCAAATGCTTTCCAGTCTTTTTCCGCTTTCACTCTGACCTGATCAGCCCTTATGCCAGGGTGCCCATTGAAGAACTGCCAAGTAGCAAGGAGTGTCAGCAACTCGAGCGCGTCTTCATCTTTAAAGCCTTGGAGTTTGCCGGTGCAGCTTCGCAGAAGTACGAGGTCATTGAGCGGCTTATCGTTTCCGTAGGACTCAATCAAGGCGTCAGAAATCCTTCCTCTGCCAAACGGGGTCCAGTAGCAAAGTATCGGCACGAGCTGGCGACGCGCGTAAGCGAGTTCGCGACCGATCGCGTGAGCAAGCTGTTTAGCAACCTTCCGATGTGCTTCGTTAGCGGCTTCCCACTCTCTCTCCTGGATGTGCTCGGCCTTCGCCCGCTCAGCGGCCACTGCCGTCTCAGCCGCCGTCTCTTGTCCCCGGGCCGCCCGCAAAGCGACGAGCACTGCGGC
This sequence comes from Stenotrophomonas sp. CFBP 13718, assembly GCF_014842145.1. Lineage (NCBI taxonomy): Bacteria > Pseudomonadati > Pseudomonadota > Gammaproteobacteria > Lysobacterales > Lysobacteraceae > Stenotrophomonas > Stenotrophomonas sp. CFBP 13718. The sequence continues at coordinate 162,823 of NZ_JACYVC010000005.1, read as the reverse complement.
AAACGTAACTACCGCAGCCGCAAAGCTACCAACGGCGGCAATTCCAGCCCAATCAAGGCCGCATGCGGGACCAGAGTCAAAGCATGGCGTCAAATAATTAAAATGAGTCAACCGCATATCCCCCTGTGGACAGGGCGGCATTCTGCCACGAGCATGATCCGTGGGGTCATAGTCCATGGCTGAAATGCAGAAGGAAGGAGCGCTCGACCATCGGGAAGTGGGCCACGAGCTGGCCCGTCGCTCCGGAGTAAACCTGACGCGCGCACGGAAAGGCGTCGTGCGGCTGTGGGAAGCGCGCGGCCTGGCGCTGATCGCTTTGGTGTGCGGTGACGAAGATGAGGTGGCCAGGATCATGGCGCATGCAAGAGGCCGCACTGGCAAAACGAAGCCGCCCGCGATCGACGCGGCGAAGGAGCACTGATGAGCGGCACGAAGACCGCGGCCGATTTGGCCGCTGACCTCCAGGACATCGAGGTCGTAATGATCCGCACCTCGTTGAGTCGGGCGTCGATCTATCGCCGAATGGCACAAGGCAGCTTCCCCAAGCAGCGGAAGCTGGGCGCGCGCACGGTGTGGGCTAAAACGGATATTGACCGCTTCTGCGCCGAGGTGATCGGCGACGGAAGTATGGGAGACTGTATGGGACAGGATTTGGCAGCGTAGTATTCCACTGCCTTTTCAGTCACTTACAAAAGGTCTTGGCGGAGAGAGTGGGATTCGAACCCACGGAAGGTTTGACCCTTCGCCGGTTTTCAAGACCGGTGCCTTAAACCGCTCGGCCATCTCTCCGATGTGCTGCAGTCCCGGAGGCTGTCCGGGGAGGCGTATTCTCGCATGCGTCGGGGGCGTTTGCCCATGGCTCGGCGCGTGCCAGTAGCCCGGATGGTGAAGGTTTACGCCGAGCATGGCTCGGCGCTACCAGGCGACGGGCGTGTTGCGTCAGCCGGCGTCTACGGCCAACGCGCCCAAGGCTGTCGCCTTGATCTTCTCTTTGGCCCGCTCGCAGGCGCCGCCGCAATCCAGTCGTGAGGCTTCCAGCTGCGGCGGCAGGTGCTCGGCCAGGAAATCGATGAAGACCCGCACGGCCGGCAGCAGGCCGCGGCGTGAGGCGAACACCGCGTGGCAGATGCCCTGCGGCAGCGACCATTCGGGCAACACCACTTCCAGCTCGCCCTTGCGCACGGCATCGGCGCAGACCGTTTCCGGCAGCATGGTGATGCCGAAACCATCTTTGACCATGCTCTGTAGCAGTGGGAAATCAAAGCCGGCCACGCGCGGCTGCAGGTCGACCCGGCGCACGGCGCCTTCCGGTCCGTGCAGTTCCCAACGTTGGCGGGCCTCGTCTTCGCTGATGCTCAGCGTGACGTGGTTGATCAGCTCATCCGGATCCTTCGGGCGGCCGGCCCGATCCAGATACTTCGGGCTGGCGACCAGCAGTTCCTGCACCTGGCCGAAGCTGCGCATGACCAGGCTGCCATCGTCATCCAGCCGCGAACGCACGCGCAGGGCGACGTCGTAGCCTTCGTTGATGATGTCTACGCGGCGGTTGCTGATGTTCAACTGCAGCCGCACTTTGGGGTACTGCTCCAGGAACTTCGGCAGCAGCTTGGGCAACTGCATCTGCGCCAGCGATACCGGGACACTTGCGCGTACCAGGCCGCGCGGCTCGGCACTCAAGCGGTCCACCACCTCGCGGGCGGCTTGGGCTTCAGCCAACATGGTTTGCGCATGGCGGTGCACGCTGGTGCCGACGTCGGTGACGGCAAAGCGACGCGTGGAGCGCTGCAGCAGACGGACGCCGAGGTCGGTTTCCAGCTGGCTGATGCGGCGGCTCAGGCGCGACTTGGGGATGCCGAGCGCACGTTCTGCTGCGGCAAAACCGCCGTGGTCGACCACCATGGCGAAGTAGTAGAGATCGTTGAGGTCTTGCATGTCGCAGTTCCATAGGTAGAACAATACGTGGCATTCAACCATCTTTATCCCACATTGGCAACAACCTATCGTGTGCCCTGTCGGCGGCGCTTAAGCCTCCCCCATACATAGGTGACTGCCATGAAGCTTCTGCATATCGACGCCAGCGCGCTCGGCGACAATTCGGTTTCCCGCCAGCTGACCGCGGCGGTGGTTGGCCGTTTCAAGGATTCCGCTACGGACTTGGATGTGGCATACCGCGATCTGGATGCAAATCCGATCCCCCACCTGCGCGGCAGCTCGCTGGCCCAGCTGGATGCGACAGAAACCGCCGATGCACAGCAGGTGTTGGAGCAGTTCCTGGCTGCTGACGTGGTGGTGATCGGTGCGCCGATGTACAACTTCAGCATCCCCTCCACGCTGAAGGCTTGGATCGACCGCGTTGCGGTGGCCGGCAAGACATTCAAGTACACCGAGGCGGGCCAGGTTGGGCTGGCCGGTGGCAAGCGGGTGATCATCGTGAGCAGCCGTGGCGGCATCTATGCGGATTCGCCGGCGGACTTCCAGGAGCCGCTGCTGCGTCAGGTGTTTGCCTTCATGGGCATCAATGACGTGGAATTCGTGCGTGCCGAAGGCATCGCGTATTCGCCGAAGCATCGCGAAGAAGCAATCGCCGCGGCGCTGGCGAACCTGCCGGAAGCGGAGCTGGCTGCGGCCTGAGGTGGTTGATGTGTTCCAGCGGTTGCTGGCGGCTCGTCGTCGGCCGGTGACCGTGGGCTGAAAGTGTCCCTCCCCCGTTTCAGCCCGTGTAGCGGCCCTGCAGAGATGTGGGGCCGTTTTTTTTGCGGTGTGTTGGGGGGTAGCGCCGAGCCGTGCTCGGCGAGCGCAGCGGTGGTTGGCTGACGGCCGGCGGCCGGCATTGCCGCGAAGTGCAGCCGGCTGAAGCCGGCTCTACCGAGTGCACACGGGTGCGGCGGGGTGACGGACGGGGCCGGCATTGCCCATTGCGCGCGCGGGTGCGGCGGTGCGTTGGGTGGGACGGCCGGGGGCCGTCGTTGCACGGTGGCGTGGCGCGAGGTGCGGTGGATTGGACGGCCGGGGGCCGTCGTTGCACGGTGGCGTGGCGCGAAGGGCAGCCGGCTGAAGCCGGCTCTACCCGGTTGGTCGGTCAGGCGATGGTTTCCAGGCCGCCCATGTAGGGGCGCAGGACGTCGGGGACGGTGATGCTGCCGTCTTCGTTCTGGTAGTTCTCCATCACGGCGATCATGGCGCGGCCGACGGCGACGCCGGAGCCGTTGAGCGTGTGCAGCAGCTCGGGCTTGCCGGTGGTGGGGTTGCGCCAGCGGGCCTGCATGCGACGGGCCTGGAAGTCACCGGTGTTGGAGCACGAGGAGATCTCGCGGTAGGTGTCCTGCGAGGGCAGCCACACTTCCAGGTCGTACGTCTTTACCGCGCTGAAGCCCATGTCGCCGGTGCACAGCAGCACCTTGCGGTACGGCAGGCCCAGCTTTTCCAGCACCACTTCGGCGCAGCGGGTCATGCGCTGGTGTTCGGCGTCGCTGTCTTCCGGGCGGCAGGCGGTGACCAGTTCCACTTTCTCGAACTGGTGCTGGCGGATCATGCCGCGCACGTCGCGGCCACCGCTGCCGGCTTCGGAACGGAAGCACAGCGAGTGGGCGGTCATGCGCAGCGGCAGGCGCTCGGCGTCGACGATCTCATCGCGCACGATGTTGGTCAGCGAGATTTCCGAGGTCGAGATCAGGTAACGCTTCTGCTCACCCAGATGGGTGATGAACATGTCCTCTTCGAACTTCGGCAACTGGCCGGTGCCGTACAGGCTGTCGGCGTTGACGATCACCGGCACGTTGGTTTCCTGGTATTCGTGCTCGCCGCTGTGCAGGTCGAGCATGAACTGGGCCAGGGCGCGATGCAGGCGCGCGATCGGGCCGCGCAGCACGGTGAAGCGCGAGCCGGACAGCTTGGCCGCGGTCTCGCCGTCCAGCCATTTGTTGCGGGCGCCCAGCTCTACGTGGTCGAGCACCTTGAAATCAAACTGGCGCGGGGTGCCCCAACGGGACTGCTCCACGTTGTCACTCTCGTCGGCGCCGGCTGGCACGTCCTCAGACGGGAGGTTCGGGATCATCATCGCGATCGCGTCGATCTTCTCGCGCAGTTCGTCGAGGGTCACTTCCGATGCCTTCAGCTCATCTGCGAACGCGGCCACTTCGGCCATGATCGCCGACACGTCTTCGCCCTTCGCCTTGGCCTGGCCGATCGCCTTGGAACGGCTGTTGCGCAGGCTCTGCAGCTCCTGCGTGCGCACCTGGATGCGCTTGCGGTCGCTTTCCAGCGACTCCAATGCAGACACGTCGAGCTCGAAGCCGCGACTGGTGCGCAGGCGTTCGGCGAGGTCGGCGGGCTGTTGGCGAAGCAGGGCTGGATCGAGCATGGCGGAAGGTCGTTTGTGGATCAGGAAGCCGATTATCGCTTGTTATGCGGATTTCTGCCGCCGGTTCATCGGGGCTGTGCCAGAATCGCCCGGTCCCTTCACGGTTTCAGTCATGCCTGCTACCCGTTCTACGTCCGGCAAGTCGATCACCCTGCAGATTCCGCGCAACAGCCTGAAAATCGCCGGCATCGCGTTTGCCGTCGGGCTGTTGCTCTTCGTGGCGGTCTGGCTGGCAAGCCGCGACAAGGGCTTCTTCCAGGCCGAACCGGCAGCGAAGACGCCGCAGGAAGTGGCGGAAGTCGAGCCGTTGCCGGAGCCCTTGGCCGCTGCGGCCGGGTCCAGTGACATGCCCGAGGCGCGCCCTGCCCCGCCGTCGGAAGAAACACCGCAGCTGGTCGAGACCACGCCTGCACCGCCGGCAATGACGGAGGGCGTTCCGGCGCCGGGCAGTGCCCCGGCTACCGCAGGTGCCCCGGCCAATGACCGCCCGATGCCGATCCCGGGCCAGTCGCCGCCGCCGACCTATCCGCCCGCTGCCCTGCGCCGCGGCGACGCCGGTTCCGTCGTGGTGCGCGTGGATGTGGATGCCACCGGCCGCGCGTATGGCGTGACCCTGGTGCAGCGCAGCGGTTCGCGCGATCTGGATCGCGCCGCCATGGAAGCGGTGCGCCGCTGGAAGTTCACCCCTGCGGTGAGCAATGGCCAGCCGGTGACGGGCAGTGTCGAAGTGCCGTTCGATTTCACGCCGGGTCGTTGATCACGACCCGTCTGCATCGCTGAACGGTGCCGATACCCGAACCTGAACTCCATGCACCGCGTTGACGCGATGCTTACGCACACGCCATGCCGACCGCGCAAGACTCGGGGCGACGTCGGAAACGACAGTGCAGGAGAATCACCATGAGTGCGACCCATGCTCCCGATATGCCCGCTTCGTCGCGTCACCAGGCCGATGGTGACCTCGCAGCAGAACGCCGTCGCCCCTCACCGCTGTTGTGGATGGCGTTGATCGTGGCGATGTTTGCGGCGGCCTTGGTGTGGTTGCGGATGGCGGACACCGAAGTGGCGCCGGCGCCGATCGGCGAGCGCATGCTGCCCGCCACCAATGCCCCCGTGGCCACCGCGCCAGCTGAGCGCCCGCGTGCAGCAGCCCCTGCCACACAGCAGCGCGCGGCCCCGGCTGTACGCAACCGCGAAGCGCGTCCGCTGACCAGCAATGCCAAGCCGACCTACCCGACTACTGCGCTGCGTAATGGCGTGCAGGGCAGCGTGGTGGCGAGCCTGAAGGTAGCGCCGACGGGTGCCGTCACCGATGCGAGCATCGTGTCGCGCACCGGCCAGCGTGACCGCGATCTGGATCGCGCCGTGTTGAGCACCGTGCGTGGCTGGAAGTTCGAGCCGGCCATGCAGAATGGCCGTGCTGTCGCCAGCGTGGTCAACGTGCCGGTGGACTTCCGCACCCAGCGTTGAGCAACATCGCGTGATATGAAACGAAAATGCCGACCCAATGGGTCGGCATCTTTAATTGCGGAGGCACTGCCTCGTTCAATTCCGGAGGCATTACCTCGGTAGCGCCGAGCCACGCTCGGCGAGCGCAGCGGTAACACGCCAAGCTGACGGCCAGCGACCGTCACTACCCTCACGCCAACCCGAACCCCGCACCACCCGCCAGCGCATCGAACCTGGGGAACGAGGTCGCCACATTGGCCACATCGTTGATCCGCACCTCCCCGTTGCTCAACTGCCCGGCAATGGCGAAGGACATCGCGATGCGGTGGTCGCCGTGGCTTTCAATCGTGCCGCTGCCCAGCGTGGCGCCGCCATGGATCGTGGCGCCGTCTTCGGTCTCATCCACCTGCACACCCAGCGTACGCAGGCCAGTCGCCATGGCGGCCAGGCGGTCGGATTCCTTCACCCGCAGTTCGGCCGCGCCGGTCACCACGGTATTGCCTTCCGCTGCGGCGGCGGCCACGAACAGCGCCGGGAACTCGTCGATCATGTCCGGCACCAGCGCCTCGGGAATCTGCGTGCCCTTCAGCGGTGCGTAGCGCACCACCAGATCGGCGACCGGTTCCCCGCCCTGCTCGGCCGGATTCTCTTCGCGGATGTCCGCGCCCATCAGGCGCAGCGCATGCAGCAGCCCGGTACGGCGCGGATTCAAACCCACTTGCTGCAGTCGCAGTTCGGAACCGGGGATGATGCTCGCCGCGACCAGGAAGAACGCGGCCGACGAAAAATCGGCCGGCACCACGATGTCCGTCGCACGCAGGCGCTGGCCACCGCGCAGGCGAGCCTTGCCCGGCGAGTACTCGATGTCCACGCCGAAAGCGGCGAGCATGCGCTCGGTGTAATCGCGCGTCGGATGCGGTTCCACCACGGACGTTTCGCCGCTGGCATACAACCCGGCCAACAGCACCGCGGATTTGACCTGCGCGCTGGCCACCGGCGAGGCGAAGTCGATGCCGTGCAGCGCATGGCCACCGCGCACGTGCAGGGGCGGCGTGCCGTCGTCCTGCGTATCGATCTGGGCCCCCATCTGCGCGAGCGGGCCGGTGATGCGGCGCATCGGGCGACGCGACAAGGATTCATCGCCGACCAGCACACTGTCGAACGCCTGCCCGGCCAGCACGCCGGCGATCAGCCGCATGCCGGTGCCGGCATTGCCGCAATCCAGCTCGCCCACTGGGGCCTGCAGGCCGTCGATGCCCACGCCATGCACCACGCGCCGCGACGGCGATGGCGTTTCCATGCGTGCGCCCATCTGGCTGAAGATGCGCGCGGTCGCACGGGTATCTTCGCCTTCCAGGAAGCCATCGATGGTGGAGGTGCCGTCGGCCAGCGCGGCGAACATCACCGCGCGGTGGGACACCGATTTGTCGCCGGGAATGACCAGGCTGCCCCGCAGGGGCTGGCCCTTGCGGGCGATCCAATGCTGCGTGTTGCTCATCGTCTGCTGCTTCCGTCAGCGCCGCCGTGCGGCGATGGAACTGGGTGCGGGGCGCATGGGCGGCCCCGCAGGAATGAACTCAGGGCACGGCGACCGGGTATGAGCCCAGCACCTTGATCTGTGCGGCATGCGCTTCCAGCTCGGCCAGTGCGGCCTGCATCGGCTCATCGTCGATGTGCCCCGCCAGATCGATGAAGAAGCCGTACTCCCACTTGCCGTGGTGCGAGGGCCGCGACTCGATGCGGTTCATGCTGATGCCATGGCGCGCGAACGGGCTGAGCACGTCGAACAGCGCGCCGGGCTTGTCATGGATGAACACCAGCACCGAGGTGCGGTCATGGCCGGACGTCGGGAAGATGTTGCGGCCGATCACCAGGAAGCGCGTGGTGTTGTCGGCGTCGTTCTGGATCGGCTTGGTGACGACCTTTTTCAGGTTGTACACGTGGCCGGCGTTCTCGCCACCGATCGCCGCCGCATCGTCGGCGTTCCGCGCGCGACGTGCGCCTTCCGCGTTGCTCGATACCGGGATCTTCTCTGCTTTCGGCAGGTTGGCACGCAGCCATGCCGAGGTCTGCATGAAGGACTGCGGATGCGCGTAGATGCGCTCGATGTCGTCCAATCGGCCGCTGCGCGACATGATGAACTGCTGCACGCGCAGTTCGGCTTCGCCACAGATTTTCAGGTTGGAGGTCAGGAACATGTCCAGGGTGATCTGGATGGTGCCCTGCCCCGAGTTTTCGACCGGCACCACGCCGAAATCGGCGTTGCCTGCTTCCACTTCCTGGAACACTTCTTCAATGCTGCCCATCGGCAGGCCCAGCGCCGAGCGACCGAAATGCTTGAGCACGGCCTGCTGGCTGAAGGTGCCTTCCGGACCGAGATAACCGATCTTCAGCGGCTCCTGCTGGGCCAGGCAGGCCGACATGATCTCGCGGTAGACATGCACCAGCAGCTCATCGCTGAGCGGGCCTTCGTTGCGGTCCACCACCATGCGCAGCACCTGGGCTTCGCGTTCGGGACGGTAGTAATCCACGGCCGCGGCGAGCTTGCCCTTGGCCTTGCCCACCTGGTGGGCGAAACGGGCACGCTCGGCGATCAGCGACTGGATGTCACGGTCGATCTGGTCGATCTTGCCGCGCACATCAGCCAGCACCGGGGGGGCGGAGGCGGGTGCTTCGACCTTCGCGGCCTTGGCCTTCGACGCAGCGTTGGGCTTTCCCGGCGCGGCGGGTTTGGCCTTGGCGGCCTTGGCGGCAGCCGGCTTGGCAGGTTTGCTAGCCATCTGTGTTCCTTGATGCAGGGCGCGCAGTGAGCGCGCGCCGGGGATGGACAGTGAAGCGACTCAACCGTGACGTTGCTGGAAGTCCGCCATGAAGGCGACCAGCGCTTCGGCGCCGGCGACGGGCATGGCGTTGTACAGCGAGGCACGGATGCCGCCCACGGCCTTGTGGCCTTTCAAGGCGAGCAGTCCCGCCGCCTTGGCATCGGCGACAAATCGCGCATCCAACTCGGCAGTGGGCAGGAAGAAGGGGATATTCATCCGCGAGCGCGCCGCGACGGCGACCTCGTTGCGGTAGAACCCACCGGAGGCATCGATCGCCGCGTACACCAGCGCCGCCTTGGCCGCGTTGCGCTTGGCGAACTCGACCACGCCGCCCTCGGCCAGCATCCATTTGAACACCAGGCCGGCCAGGTACCAGTTCCAGGTCGGTGGGGTATTGAGCATGGAGTCGCGCGCGGCGTGCGAGCGGTAATCAAAAATGTCGGCGCGCGATTGCCCGCTGCGTTCCAACAGGTCGCGGCGGATGATCACCACCGCGATACCCACCGGGCCGAGATTCTTCTGCGCGCCGGCATAGATCACGCCGTAGCGGCTGATATCCAGCGGTTCGCTGGCGATGGACGAACTGAAATCGGCCACCAGCGGCACGCCACCGGTATCGGGCGTGTCGCGGAACTCCACGCCGTGGATGGTTTCATTGGCGGTGATATGCACGTAAGCCGCATCGTCGGACAGCTGCCATCCGGCACGCGCCGGGATGTCACGGAATCCGTCGGCCTGGCTGCTGGCGACGATGACCGGCGACACGTACGGCGAGGCCTGCTTGACCGCGGTATTGCCCCAATGACCGGTCAGCACATAATCGGCGCGTTGGCCGGCGCTGGCGAAATTGAGCGGAATCAGCGCCTGCTGGGTGGTGGCACCACCGGGCAGGAACAGTACGGCGTAGTCGTCCGGCACGCTGAGCAGTTGCCGCAGATCGGCTTCGGCAGCGGCGGCCACGGCCATGAACTCCGGTCCGCGATGGCTCATCTCCACGATGGAGGCGCCAGCACCATGCCATTCCAGCATCTCTTCCTGCGCCTGGCGCAGGACCACTTCCGGCAACGCTGCAGGGCCGGCACTGAAGTTGTACGCGCGGGTCATGTCACACCTGTGAGGCAAGACCCCTAGTATGCCGCAGCGCACCAGCCTTTAGAGGCGGCCGTTCAAGGGAAATTTGGTTGCATCGGTATCCATCGGCGTTCGCCCGGAGACATCGGTAGCGCCGAGCCACGCTCGGCGAGCGCAGCGGCCATCTCTCAGCGCGCGCCAAACCACAGCAGCAGGCTCAGCACACCCGCCAGCAGTAGCGCGCTCACCAACAACCACGGCCAACGCCGGACGCGGCGCGGTGCCAGATCCGTCGCGGCTTCATCCGGCTCGCTGTACGTGTACTCGTCCATCGGCTGCGGTCGCTGGCGCGGATCATCCGGCAGCTCCAGCACGAAACGATGCTGGCCATCGAACACCACCTGGTCGCCGCCCTGCAGCCAGCAATGCCGCACGGCCACGCCGTTCACCCGGCTGCCTTCGCCGGTGCCGAGGTCGCGCAGCAGGATGCGTTCGCCGTGACTTTCCACGCGCGCATGCTGATCGGCGAAGGCCGGCTCGTCGATCTGGATATCTGCGTCGGCGCTGCGCCCCACCACCAGCGGGCGATCCAGCGGAAAGCCGCGGCCGTGGTGCGGTCCGCCGACACCACGCAGCAGGCGCGGTTCGTCGGACGGGTGTGCGGCCTGTGCCGACGGGGCGATGACCGGTGTGTCCACCTCACCCACGATCAACAACTCCACGCCTTCCACATACACCGCGTCGCCGGCACGCAGTAGTGCCATGCGCCGCACCGGTCGTCCGTTGACATGAAGCCCGCGCACCCCTGCAGCCACCTGCAGCCACAGGCCGCGCTGGTCCAGGCTGAGCTGGGCCAGCAGCAGGCTGCCTTGGCTGCCTTCCACCAGTTTGATGCTGCCGTTGGCCTGGCGCACTATTTTCTGCACCCCCGGCAACAAGGGCTGGTCGGGCTGCGGGTTCTGGCTGTAATGGACGTGCAGATTAGGCATGCGGCGCAGCCTAGCAGGTGGCTGACATTCGCAGAAGAACCTTGTCAGTTGGCGTTTGCTGTCGCCATGCGCACAATGCACGGTCAAACACCACCAGCATTCGCAAGGAACCGCCATGTCCAGCATCGATATCGTCCACGCCCACGCCCTGCCCGCGCCCGCTGCGCGCCAGGCCATCGAGGACGTGGCGGCCAAACTCACCGAGCGGTTCGGCGTGCAGTCGAACTGGCGCGGCGATGTGCTGGATTTCTCCGGCAGCGGCGTGGACGGTGCCATCGAGCTGCAGGCCAGCGCCGTGCGGGTGACGGCCAAGCTGGGCTTCCTGCTGTCAGCGATGAAGGGCATGGTGGAAAGTGAGATCCAGCGCGTGCTGCAGGAAAAGCTGGGCTGAGCCAACGCCCGGCTGAATCACGGATCGACCGGGCGGGCGGCCATCACGCCGCCCCAGCATTCGCAGCGCTAGGCTGACTCCTGCATCCGTCCATGCAGGAGACCCCATGAACCAGTACGACGAGCACGACCCCCGCAACGACGCGCAGGACAAGGCGTCCTTCCAGGATCAGGCCGAGCGCGTTTCCCGGCGCCTCAGTGATTCGGCCCAGCAGGTCTGGCTGGCCGGTCTCGGCGCGTTGGGCCGCGCACAGGCGGAAGGCAACCGCTTCTTCGATGGCCTGGTGAAGGAAGGCGAAGCGTTCGAAAACCGCCGCCGCGAGAAATCCACCGAAGACGGCCCGGGTTGGCGCGACAACGTGGAAGAGCATCTGGGCCAGGCACGTGAGAAAGCATCCGGCACCTGGGACAAGGTCGAGAAAGCCTTCGAAGACCGCGTGCACGGTGTGCTGAAGCGCCTGCACGTGCCGAACGCGGAAGACGTGGCAACGCTCAATGCGCGCATCGATGCCTTGACCACCCGTCTCAACCGCTTGGAAAGCCGCACTGCCAGCACCGCCAGCGGCGACCCCACCCCGGGCAGCCACCAGTCGCCGGGCAGCACGCCCTGATTGGAGTTGCTGCGGGAAACACAGCGTTCCTGCTGCTTTGTTGCAAAGCAGCAGGCTGCTGGAACAGAATCACCTCAACCCGCTGTTACCGCCGTTTGTCCCTCCCCTCACGGCTTCAGGTAATGGCGGGTTTTTCATGTCTGGCACCTGGCTTGGCTGATGCTGTGTCAGGGTGGCCCTGACGCGATGGGCACGCAGGACCTTTACACTGTCCGCCCCCCTCTGCCGTCAGCGTTCCCGCCTGCATGTTCTCCTGGATATTGGCCCTGTTGCTGGCCCTCACCTGTTTCCTGCTCGCCACCGCCTACCTGTGGCTGGTGAAACGGCGGCGCAAGGAAATGAGTCTCGGGCTGCAGGCCCTGGCCGGCATGCACTGGCGCGATTTCTCTGAACTGGTCAAGCGCGCCCTGCGTGAGCGGCGCGGGCTGGAAGAGATGCGACGCCATGAGGACGACAGCCGCGAACCGCGCAGCGACTTCCTGATGGCCGAGGGTGCCAACCAGTGGTTGGTGTCGTGCAAGCACGGGTTGGCCTACCGCATCGGCACGGCCGCCATCAACGAACTGGGCGCGGCCGCTCGCCTTGCCGGTGCACGCGGCGGGATCCTGATCACTGAAGGGCTGGTGGACGGCGACGGCCAGGCGATTGCTGAAAAGCAGTCCGTGGAAGTGCTGGACGGTCGGCGCCTGTGGCCGTTGCTGTCACCGTACCTGCCGGGCGATATCGAATCCGGCGTGAAGAATGCCGCGCGGCATGAAGCCTTGCGCCGGATCATGATTGCTGCGCTGGCCTCAAGCACGTTGGGGCTGCTGGTGGGCGTGGGCTACCAGACGGTGCACAGCGAGGCACCGGTGGTGGAATCGACCACAGCGGCACCCCGTGCGGAAGCCGCCCCTGCCGTGGCGCCTGCGGCGGCTGCGCCGACGGCACCCGCCGATACCCCGGGTCGCGAACCGGCGGGCCAGGAGATCAATCCGGATACCGCAACGCTGGATCGCTACCAGCAGGAGCTGTCGCGCGCCCTGGGCCGCCTGCCCGGCGTGGCAAGCGGCATTTGGCAGACCCGGCAGACCCTGGCGGTGAACCGCACCGCGGAGATCGACGAGGTGTGGCCCCGCATCTGCGAGGAAGTGATGCGCTACCCCGCCCTGCGCAACGTACGCGTACAGCTCAACGCCCGTCCCGGCGTGGACGAGCCCGTGCGCTGGCGGCAGTGCACCACGCTTTAATGCCTGGATCACGCGATTGACGGCCCGCGGCCGTCCCTATCCGCGCGATGTCTGTAGCGCCGAGCCATGCTCGGCGGAATGCCCGAACAAGGCGACTGACGGCCAGCGGCCGTCACTACCCGCCCTCACCCATTCACCGGTTTCCCGGTGCGAAACGGGCCACTAGGTCCCAGGCATCGCCCAGGAATATCTGCCGCACGCGGGTAATGGCCTGCTCACCGCGCCACGTATGCCGCTCGATCACCAGACACGCTGTGCCCGCCTTGACGTCCAGCAGCTTGGCCGTGGCCGCGTCCGCCCCCCACGCGCTGATGCGGTGCTGTGCGCGCGTCCAGGACACGTTCTGCAGCAACCAGCTGCCCGGCGCCGTCACCGCGAAATCCACCTCCAGCACTTCCGGCACGCCGGTCGGGCTGATCAGGCGATGCTCCAGCGCCAGCGGCCGGCCATCCGCCAGGTGCAGGCAGTCCATCGCCAGCAATCGCGCGGTACCTGCCAATTCGGCCTCTCCCGCATCCCCTTCGTGCGCGGTACGCAATTGCCGCCGCAGCAGCCGGTACGCGTAGGCATGCCCCATCGCGCTGACCTGCATCGCGATATCCGGAATCTCCAGCGCGACCTGCTCCAGGTGCGGTGACTGCCTGGCCACGAACGACCCGGCGCGACGCCGGCGCTCAATCATGCCGCTCTCCGCCAGTGCGGTCAGCACCTTGTTCACCGTCATCCGCGAGCAATCGTACTGCTCCATCAGCTCGTGTTCGTACGGGATGCGGAAACCGGGCGCCCACTCACCACTCAGGATGCGGCCTTCCAGTTCGCTGCGGATGCGCTGATTGAGCGTGGCGGACTTGCTGGCCTTCACGGATGTCTCTTGAGGTAGGGAAATCAGCCCAGCACGCCGCGCAGGGCCTGGGCAAAGCGGGCGGTGATGGCATCGCGCTGATGATGGCGCCCACCGGACACGCACGGACGACCGTGTCGCCACACCGTGCGAAGCGCGCCATTACGTGCGGCAAACACCCAGCTGTCAAGCAAGGCGTCGCCGCTGCGGCCCACCAGGGCCGGGTGCGTTGCATCCAGTTCCAGCAGGTCCGCGCTTGCGCCCACCTGCAGCCCGGCGGCTACGCCGAGGGCCTGTGCTCCCCCGGCAACCGCGCCGTCGAACAGGAACCGTCCCGAGCTGCGCGACGCATCGGGTGCGATCACGTTGCGGCCACGCAGGCTCAGGCGCTGCCCGTATTCCAACAGGCGCAGTTCCTCGGCCGCATCGATCAGCACATTGGAATCGGAGCCGACACCGAAGCGCCCGCCCTCGCGCGCGAAGGCCTGCATCGGGAACAGCCCATCACCCAGGTTGGCTTCGGTGATCGGGCACAGCCCTGCCACGGCCTGGCTGGCCACGATGCGTGCGCGCTCGTCTTCGTCGATATGGGTGGCGTGCACCAGGCACCAGCGTGCGTCCACTGCGGCGTGTTCGTACAGCCAACGCACCGGGCGCAGGCCGCTCCACGCCACGCAGGCATCGACCTCGCGCAGCTGCTCGGCGATATGGATGTGCACCGGACCGTCGTTCAGCGGCAGCAACGCGGACAGCTCATCGCCGGTTACCGCGCGCAGGCTGTGCGGGGCCATGCCGAGCACCGCGTCCGGCAGCGAGGCCAACGCGGCGCGCGCGCCTTCCAGCAATCGCGCGAACCCGTCCACGTCGTGGATCAACCGCCGCTGCGCCGGATTGGGCGCCGCGCCACCGAAGTCCGCATGCGCATAGAACACCGGCAGCAAGGTCAGGCCGATGCCCGTCTGCGCGGCCGCAGCGGCGATACGCGCGGACATCTCGGCCGGGTCCGCATACGCGTTGCCGTCGGCATCGTGGTGCAGGTAATGGAATTCGCCGACGCGGGTGAACCCGCTCTCCAGCATCTCCATGTACGCCTGTGCCGCGATGGCCTCGACCGCGTCGGGTACCAGCCGGGCCAGGAAGCGGTACATCAGCTCGCGCCAGCTCCAGAAGCTGTCGCCGTCGCCGCCGCCGATCTCCGTCAGCCCGGCCATGCCCCGCTGGAACGCATGGCTGTGCAGGTTGGGAAGGCCGGGGACCAGAATCTCCACCGCCGTATCGCTGGGCTGCGCCGGAATACCCGCGTCGACCGACGCAATGCATCCGTCGCGTACCTGCAGCCTGACATCGCGCGCCCAGCCATCGGGCAGCAGGGCGTGGGCAGCGTGGAAGGCAGGCGGAGACATCGCATCGGTCATGGCTGGACAACCCGGAAAGGACGCCTATATTGTATAGACATATCAGCGCAACCGTGTAGCGACGCCCATGCAGTGCGACACCCTGTGGACCAACGTACACCTGATCACCCTGTGCGGCGACGGCTTGGGCATCCTGCGCGATGGCGAGCTTGCCGCGCATGAGGGTCGCATCCTCCATGTCGGACCCGCAGGCAGCGGCGCCCACCTGCAGCCCACGCGCCGTATCGACGGCGAAGGCCGCTGGATATCCCCCGGCTTGATCGACTGCCACACCCACCTGGTGTACGCCGGCAACCGCGCCAACGAGTTCGAGCAGCGCCTGCAGGGGGTCAGCTATGCCGACATCGCCCGCGCTGGCGGCGGCATCGTCTCCACGGTGCGCGCCACGCGTGCGGCAGACCACCAGGAGCTTGCGCGACAAAGCCGCCCTCGCCTGCTGGCGATGCGTGCGGAAGGCATCACCACGCTGGAAGTCAAATCCGGTTACGGCCTGACCCTGGACGACGAACGCAAGCAACTGCAGGTTGCACGCGCACTGGGGGAAGCGTGCAACGTGCACGTCGTGCCGACCTTCCTCGGTGCGCACGCGGTGCCGCCGGGGCGTGAGGCGCAGGAATACATCGACGAAGTCTGCACCGTGATGATCCCGGCCATTGCCGCGGAGGGGCTGGCTGAAGCGGTCGACATCTTCTGCGAGAACATCGCGTTCTCCACCGCGCAGGCCAGCCAGGTATTCGCCGCCGCGGAGGCGCACGGGCTGGCGATCAAGATCCATGCCGAGCAGCTGAGCAACCAGCACGGTGCCGAACTCGCCGCGCGCCACGGTGCATTGTCGGCCGACCATGTCGAACATCTGGATGCGGCCGGCATCGCCGCCATGGCCGAGGCCGGCACCGTGGCCGTGCTGTTGCCCGGCGCGTTCTACTTCACCCGCGACACGACCCTGCCGCCGATCGCGGCGCTGCGTGCAGCCGGCGTGCCGCTGGCACTGGCCACCGACTGCAATCCCGGCACCTCACCGCTCACCAGCCCGCTGCTGGCGATGAACATGGGCGCCACGCTGTTCCGGCTGACGGTGGAAGAGTGCATTGCCGGCTTCACCCGGCATGCCGCCCAGGCACTGGGCCGGGGTGATCGCATCGGCCGGCTGGCGGTGGGCATGGACTGCGACCTGGCGATCTGGGACATCGACGCGCCGGCCGACCTGGTCTACCGCATCGGCTTCAATCCGCTGCACGCGCGCGTGGTGCGCGGGCAGCCCGACCCTGTTTGATGGAGCACGCTTCAATGCAAGATGACACGCGCAACACCCCGCTGGTCCTTCGCCCCGCCCATGTACCCCTTGCGCAGTGGCGGCAGGTGTATCGCGGCGCACGCATCGCACTGGATCCGGCGTGCCTGCCGGCCGTGCAGGCCAGCGCCGCGACCGTGGACGCCATCGTCGCCAAGGGCGCGCCGGTCTATGGCATCAATACCGGCTTCGGCAAGCTGGCCAGCGTGCGCATCGAGCCCGAAGACCTGGCGACGCTGCAGCGGAACATCGTGCTGTCCCATGCCGCCGGTGTGGGTGAGCCGATGCCGCCGCCGGTGGTACGCCTGATGATGGCGTTGAAGCTGGTCAGCCTGGCGCAGGGCGCATCGGGCATCCGCGTGCAGACCCTGCAGCTGCTTGAAGCGCTGCTGCAGCACGACGTGGTGCCGGTGATCCCGGCGCAGGGGTCGGTCGGTGCATCCGGCGATCTGGCGCCGCTTTCGCACCTGGCCAGCGTGATGATCGGCGTGGGCGAGGCGTTCGTGGGGGGCGCTCGCTTGCCGGCCGCCGAGGCCTTGGCGCAGGCGGGCCTGCAGCCGCTGCAGCTGGGTGCCAAGGAAGGGCTGGCCCTGCTCAACGGCACGCAGTTTTCGACCGCGTATGCGCTGGCGGGGCTGTTCGAGATCGAGATCGTGTTCCAGGCTGCGCTGGTCACCGGCGCGCTGTCGGTGGAAGCGGCCAAGGGCTCTGATACCCCGTTCGATCCGCGCATCCACAGCATCCGCGGACAGCGCGGACAGATCGTCACCGCCGCCGCGCTGCGCACCCTGATGCAGGGCTCGGCGATCCGCGAATCGCACCGCGACAACGACGTGCGCGTGCAGGATCCATACTGCCTGCGCTGCCAGCCCCAGGTAATGGGCGCGGCGCTGGACATCATCCGCCAGGCCGCCACGACGCTGGAAATCGAGGCGAATGGCGTGACGGACAATCCGCTGGTGTTCACCGATACCGGTGAAGCGCTAAGCGGTGGCAACTTCCATGCCGAGCCGGTGGCCTTTGCCGCGGACATGCTGGCGATGGCGATCTGCGAGATCGGCTCGATCAGCGAGCGCCGCACTGCGATGCTGGTCGACCCTGCCTTGTCCGGCCTGCCTGCGTTCCTGACCCCGCGTCCTGGCTTGAACTCCGGCTTCATGATTCCGCAGGTCACCGCCGCCGCGCTGGTGTCGGAGAACAAACAGCGCGCCTACCCGGCCAGCGTGGATTCGATTCCCACCTCGGCCAACCAGGAAGACCACGTGTCGATGGCAGCGCATGGCGCACGCCGCTTGATGCAGATGGCCGAGAACGCCGCCAATGTAGTCGGTATCGAACTGCTGGCTGCCGCGCAGGGCTGCGATTTCCATGCCCCGCTGCAGTCCAGTGGGGCGCTGGAAGCGGTGCGTGTGCTGCTGCGCGCGCAGGTGCCGACGCTGGAAGACGACCGCTATTTCCACCCGGACATGGTGGCGGCAACGAACCTGGTGCGCAGCGGTGCGCTGTCTGCTGGACTCGCCGAGGTACTGCCGAGCGTGGAGCCAGTTGCATGAACGCTTATCCGTCCTGGCTTGAGGTGCATGAAGGTGATGCGCCGCTGGTGATCAGCTTCCCACACACCGGCAGTGACCTGCCCGACGACCTGCGCGGCCGTTTCGTCTCGCCATGGCTGGCGCGACGTGACGCCGACTGGTGGGTGCATGATCTCTACGCCTTCGCGCGCGGGCTGGGGGCCACCACGGTGCGTTCGGCGATCTCGCGGTCGGTGATCGACCTCAACCGCGACCCCAGCGGCGTGTCGTTGTATCCGGGCCAGAATACGACCGGCCTGTGCCCGCTGACGACCTTCGACAATCAGCCCCTGTATTCGGACGGAATGGAACCGGATGAAGCGGAGATCGCGCGGCGCCGCGACACGTATTTCGCGCCCTATCACGCTGCGCTGCGTGCGCAGATCGCGCGCCTGCGTGAGCGCTACCCCACCGTGGTGGTGTACGACGCGCATTCGATCCGATCGCAGATTCCGCACCTGTTCGACGGTGAACTGCCGCAGTTCAACCTCGGCACCGCCGGTCCGTCGGGCGCGGTGGACACGTCCTGCGACAACGCGCTGTCGGACGTGGTGGAGAATTTCTGCCGACTCAGCGGCATGCCCCACGTGCGCAACGGCCGCTTCAAGGGGGGCTGGGTCACCCGTCACTACAGCGACATCCCGGGCGGCGTGCACAGCCTGCAGATGGAACTGGCCTGCCGGGGCTACATGCACGAGCCGGCCCCCGCCGCGCTGGACGCGCACAGCTGGCCTACGCCGCTGGACGACGACCACGCCGCACCGCTGCGCCACACCTTGGCGCAGGTGCTGAACGCCTGCCTTGAATTCGCATCGACCCGGAGCGCCGCATGACCCGTAACGACCCGTCCCGCACCATCATCGCGCCCACCGGCACCACCCTCACCGCGAAGAGCTGGCTGACCGAAGCGCCGCTGCGGATGCTGATGAACAACCTGCACCCGGATGTGGCCGAGCGGCCGCAGGAACTGGTGGTGTACGGCGGCATCGGCCGCGCCGCACGTGACTGGGAAAGCTTCGATGCGATCGTCGCCGCGCTCACCCGGCTGGACGACGACCAGACCCTGCTGGTGCAGTCCGGCAAGCCGGTGGGGGTGTTCCGCACTCACGTCGATGCACCGCGCGTGCTGATCGCCAATTCCAACCTGGTGCCGCGCTGGGCCAATTGGGATCACTTCAACGAGCTGGATAAGAAGGGACTGGCGATGTACGGCCAGATGACCGCCGGCAGTTGGATCTACATCGGCGCGCAGGGCATCGTGCAGGGCACCTACGAGACCTTCGTGGAGATGGGCCGCCAGCACTATGACGGCAGCCTGGCCGGCAAGTGGCTGTTCACCGGTGGTCTGGGCGGCATGGGCGGGGCACAGCCGCTGGCTGCGGTGATGGCCGGCGCCTCGTGCCTGGCGGTGGAATGCCGCAAGTCCAGCATCGAGATGCGCCTGCGCACTGGGTACCTGGACACCTGGACCGACGACCTGGATGAAGCGCTGCGGTTGATCGAGGAATCGTGCACGGCGAAGAAGCCGCTGTCGGTCGGCCTGCTCGGCAATGTCGCCGACGTGCTGGACGAACTGCTGGTGCGCGGGGTCAAGCCGGACCTGTTGACCGACCAGACCTCCGCACATGACCCGGTCAACGGCTATCTGCCGCAGGGCTGGACCGTGGAGGAATGGGACGAGAAGCGCGTGTCTGCGCCGAAGACGGTGGAGAAAGCCGCACGCGAATCGATGGCCAATCACATCCGCGCGATGCTCGCCTTCCATGCGCTGGGCGTCCCGACCGTCGACTACGGCAACAACCTGCGCCAGATGGCGCTGGAGGAAGGCGTTGAAGATGCGTTCGATTTCCCCGGCTTCGTGCCGGCCTACATCCGTCCGTTGTTCTGCCGCGGCATCGGCCCGTTCCGCTGGGCTGCACTGAGCGGTGATCCGGAAGACATCGCCAAGACCGATGCCAAGGTGAAGGAACTGATTCCGGACAACCCGCACCTGCACCGCTGGCTGGACATGGCCGCCGAGAAAATCAAGTTCCAGGGCCTGCCCGCGCGCATTTGCTGGGTCGGGCTGGGGGATCGCGATCGCCTGGGGCTGGCGTTCAATGAAATGGTTGCCAGTGGCGAGCTGAAGGCGCCGGTGGTGATCGGCCGCGATCATCTGGATTCGGGCAGTGTGGCCTCGCCCAACCGCGAAACCGAAGCGATGGCGGACGGCTCCGATGCGGTATCGGACTGGCCGCTGCTCAACGCCCTGTTGAACACCGCCAGCGGCGCGACGTGGGTATCGCTGCATCACGGCGGCGGCGTGGGCATGGGCTTCTCGCAGCATGCCGGCATGGTGATCGTCTGCGATGGCACCGAGGCGGCCGCCAAACGCATCGCCCGCGTGCTGTGGAACGACCCGGCCACCGGCGTGATGCGGCATGCCGATGCCGGCTATGAGATCGCGCTGGAGTGCGCGAAAGAAAAGGGATTGGACCTGCCGGGCATTCTGGGCAGAGCCATCTGATCGGTACTGACGGCCGCTGGCCGTCAACGTCCTGCCGCTGCGCTCGCCGAGCGTGGCTCGGCGCTACCGATACCCGTCGCCCCCTTCAGCGCGGGCTCGACAACCTGCATGCGCCCTGTTAACTTTCGCCGCCTCGCTGCGGTTTACAGGGCTCATACCCGGCCGCGGCCTCACTCCGCTGCTGGTTTTACTCCTCATGACGCCTGTTGTCCTGCCTCCCTGCGTGCTTGCCGTTGCGGTACTGACCGCCCTTGCTGCCCTGCCCGCCCGCGCTGAAACTGCGGCCCAGCCGACCACGCTGGACCGGGTCGATGTCACCGCAGCCGATACCACCGACGCCGCCCGCAAGGCGCTTGCGCGGGTGCCGGGCGCCGGCAATGTCGTGGATCTGGCCAAGGTATCGCAGGGCCGGGTCGTCGGCACCGCGGACGTGCTCGCCTATCAGCCGGGCATCACCGCGCAGTCACCGGGGAACGAAGGCACGAAGGTGTCCATCCGCGGATCTGGCATCAATCGCGGTCCCGGTGCGCATGCCTCGGGCATTTCGGTATCACTGGATGGGCTGCCCCTGACCGGCGCCGGCGGTACGCCGTACGAACTGCTGGAACCGCTGTGGCTCTCACGCGTGGACGTGCTGCGCGGTGCCAACGGGTTCGAGCGTGGCGCGCTGGCATTGGGCGGTGCCATCAACTACGTCAGCCGCAGCGGCCGCGACGCGCCAGGGCTGGAGCTGCACTACGAAGCAGGCAGCCGTGGCTACCAGAAGCGCAGCGTCGGCTACGGTGGGGTGCAGGACGCACTGGATTACTACGTCGCTTACACCGACACGCAGTTCGACGGTTACCAGCGGCATGCGTCCGGCGACGGCAAAGGCGCAATGGCCAACATCGGCTGGCAGATCACCCCGGACCTGCAGACGCGCTTCTTCGTGCGTTATCGCGAGACCCACCACGAGACGCCCGGGCGCCTGACCCGCGCGCAGATCCGCAACGACCCGCGCGCGGCCAACCCAGCCAACCTGGCCATCGATGCCAGCCGGCCACAACCCGGCAGCACGTGGATCGGCAACATGACCACGCTGCAGGTGGATGAGGATTCATCGCTGCAGGCTGGCGTGGTGTATCACAAGTACCCGATGGACTTGAACGAAAGCCTCTACCGGCAGCAGTTGGATTACGCCAACCTCAACGCGACGCTGGATTACCGCCGCCGCCACACAGTGTTCGGCCGTGACAGCGTGACCACCATCGGCCTGCGCGTCACCCATGACCTGGATGCGGACGTGCGCGAGACGCTGCGCTTCCCCAGCAATGGCTATCCCGCCGGAACCCACACGCGCGACTTCTCCCATCACGGCACCGACAGCACGCTGCATGTCAGCAATGAGCTGCAGCTGAGCGATGCCCTGAGCGTGCAGACGGGCGTGGCGCTGGTGCAGACGCGGCGAGAGGTGGAGGTCACCTGGCCACGCACCGGTGAACGCTTGAACGAACGCGACTGGGATTACGCGCCGCGGCTCGGCTTCACGTGGCAGGCCTCGCCGGCCGCCCAGTGGTTCGGCAATCTCAGCCGTTCGGTCGAGCCGGCACATCCTTGGTCGATGATCTGGGGATCAAACCTGTTCTTCCCTGCGGGCAATGGCGCATCGAGTGGACGGCAGCGTGCGCCGGTGGCGTTGGACAACCAGACCGCGACGACGCTTGAGCTCGGCGCGCGTGGCACGGCGGGCATCGGGCAATGGGAACTTACCGGCTACTACGCGCACGTGAACCATGAGCTGTTGAGCGTGGAAGTGGCGCCGGTCCCGAACCTGTTCATTGCGGAGAACAACGCCAGCCCCACCGTGCATCGCGGTGTGGAAGCCGGGCTGGACAGCACCCTGTACCAGGGCAGCACGGGGCGGATGTCACTGCGGCAGGCCTACACGTTCAGCGATTTCCGGTACCGGCATGACGCACGGTTCGGCGAGAACTGGCTGCCTGGGCTGCCCCGGCACTACTACCAGGCCGAGCTGCGGTACGACCACGCGTCCGGTCTGTATGCGGCGGTGAACACCGAGTATGCGTCGAAGACCTTTGTTGACTACGCGAACAGCTTCCGCGCGGACGGCCACGTCATCTTCGGCAGCCGTGTGGGCTTCGATGCCCCGAGTGGTCGGTGGCAGGGGTGGCTGGAGCTGCGCAACCTGGGCGACAAGCACTACGCCGCCACGGTAACGCCGGGGTATGACGATGGTGGACGCGACGTGGCCCGTTCCACGCCGGGCGAAGGATTCGGCGTGTACGCCGGCGCACGATTGCGTTGGTGATGGCTCGCCAAAGGCATACCGCCGGGTAGCGCCGAGCCACGCTCGGCTGATTCCTGCAACATTCGAGTCCCGCTTCGCTCGCCGACCATGGGTCGGCGCTACCGGGGCAGCCTTCACGTGCTCTTTGCGTCGGGGTTGGCAAAACGGTGGGCCTGACGAACTTTCCCTTCGCCACCATGCCCCCTGCCCTGTCCGACGTCGCCGTCGAAACGATCCTCGACGACTCCCGCCTGGGTGTCTGGCACTTCGATATCGCTCGACGGCAGCTCACGGCGTCGGGTACCGCCGCTGATCAACTGGGCGGCATCGCACCTGCCGTGTTGCGCGCTGCATGGCGGCGCGTACATCGGCAGACCCGCGACGCCCCGCACTTTGAGATCGAACTCCCCTGGACCGATGGCAACAGCCGACGCTGGCTGATGCTGCGCGGGCGGCTGGATCGGCAGCGTGACCATATCAACGGCATGTGCCTGGACATGACCCGCCGGGTGCGCGCCGAACTGCTGGTACGAGAACAAGCAACACTGCTGGATACGCTGGCACGGGGCACACCGCCGCGCGAGTGCCTGCAGGTACTGATCGACTCGATTGAACGGATGAAGCCGGGTCTGCAGGCGTGCGTCGTCGTCAGCTCCGCACGTGAGCCGCTGGTGCGTTATGTCATCGGGAGCAGCATGCCCCCGGCTCTGCTGGAGCAGCTTGAGCGCGCGTCTTGCTCCCCGCTTGCCGCGCGCTTCACTGGCGGGTCTGTCGCTGCTGTGTCGCCAGACGTTTCGACGGACGCGGCATGGGCGGCGCAGTGGCAGGGCCATTGCCAGCAACAGGGACTGCAGGCCTGCAACCCGATTGCCATCACCCACGCCGGTGCAGGTCCGCGTGCGTGGCTGCTGATGTGCCTGTCCGAGGCGCGCCCGCTCAGCGGGTGGGAAGAAGAGGTCGCGCAGTTCGGCACCCGCATCGCGGCCGTCGTGCTGGACCGCGAAGACCAGCAGCTGGCACTGGAGCGGGCGGCCGATGCGGTGGTGCACGCGCTGCATGACGCAGAACGCGAGCGTCGCCGCCTGAAAGCGTTCCTGGACAGCTCACCGGACCTTGCTTACATCTTCAACCTCGATCATCGCTTCACCTACGCCAATCGTGCCCTGTTGCGGATGTGGGGCAAGACCGAGGAAGAGGCGCTGGGCCTGAACTGCCTGGAGCTGGGCTACCCCGACTGGCATGCAGCCATGCATGGCCGCGAGCTCGATCAAGTGATCGCGACCGGCAAGCCCGTACGTGGGGACGTCCCGTTCGAAGGTCCTTTGGGGCGTCGCATGTACGACTACATCTTCGTCCCGCAATTGGACGCGCGCGGCAACGTCGAAGCGATCGTCGGGACCACGCGCGATGTCACCGAGCGTAGCGAACATGAAGAAGAACGGCGGCGCAGTGAAGCGATGCTCCGCATCCTGGTCGATGAGCTGCAACACCGGACACGGAACATCATGTCGGTGGTGCGTGCGATGGCCAGCCGCACCCTCGCCACCAGCCGCGACATGACCGACTTCGCCGGCCGCTTCGATGCCCGCCTGGATGCCCTGGCACGCGCGCAGGGCCTGCTGTCGCGGCTCGGCGAACTGGACCGGGTGCAGTTCGATGCGCTGCTGCGCGGGGAGCTGGCCGCGCATTGCGATCCGGCGGCACAGGGCGATCAGATCGTACTGGAAGGTCCGCACAACATTCCCTTGAGATCAGGCAGCGTGCAGCCCTTGGCGATGGCGTTGCACGAGCTGGCGACCAACGCGGTGAAGTACGGAGCGCTGCGCCAACAGGGAGGTCGGCTGCATGTGCGGTGGTCGCTGCTGGAGACCGGCGCTGTTGACCCCGGCGCCCCTACGCTGCGCATCGACTGGAACGAACACGATGTACACGACCTGCCGGAGAATCCCCAGCAGATCCGTGGCGGTGGTGCAGGACGTGAGCTGATCGAACGCGCGTTGCCGTACCAGATCGGTGCCGACGTCGACTACGGCTTTGCCGATGATGGACTGCGTTGCACCATCCAGCTGGATGCTTCACAGCTGCAGCTCGATGCGATGGACCGCGTACAGGCGTCGATGGTGGTGACCTGACGTGACGGACGGTGCGCGATAGCGCTAAGCCGTTCGCTGCTGTCTGCGCCACATCGTGACGTGCCAGAGGCAGAGATAGGTGGCAAACAGGACACCCGGCGCGGCGAACAGCAGCAATCCGAGCACGCCCGGCAGCAGCCATCCCACCGCCAGCAAGGTCCCCATCAGCGGCCAACGCCAATGCAGCGGACGGCGCTCCAACCAACGCAGGTTCAGCGCACCCAGAATGGGCCATGCCGCCAAGCTCGCGGGCGCGGCGACAAAGAGATAGAGGTCTTGGAGGGGAGGCCATCCCTCCCAGCTCAGGGGCTGCCCCAGCGCAACCGTTACGAACATCAGCTGCCACATCATCCCCGGAATGCATAACAGCCAGATCAAGACGGACAACGCGATGCGCCACTTCATGCGTTCGGCCCCTGCTCGCTGCACGGCAGAGCCGCATACCACGTTGCATACGGCGTGTTCTTCACCAGATGACGGTTGAAGTCCTTCGCCCCGTCGCTCCACCAGACCGGACCACGCTCGCCCAGCCCAACCTTCGCGGCGTCAACCGCGGCACGTGCGGCAGCAAGCTGCGCTGCGTCGTCTGCAGCCAGGGCCGTTTTCACCGCTCGCCGCGCGTCCATCAGTTGGGCCACCAACGCCGTCCGGGTGACCTCGTCCAATCCAGGGTTGGCTGCACGCCACAGACGTCCGCGGACGACGATGTAACGGCCATCCGGTGTGGTGGGCACGCTCAACGCAGCATTCCGTCCGGCGAGCGACCAGACCGCCCGGCTCGTTTCACCGCTCCGTCCCCTGCGTCCTGCCTGATGGCACCGCGCCCGCCGCAGCCAGTGCGTCGGCGATCGCGGCCTCGGCCAGGGGGGCCATGCGCGCGTATCCGGCCGGCGTGGTATGCACCCCGTCCGCCGACAGCGCGACATCCAGCCCGCCTTCCTTGTTGGTCATGAGCGCGTGGTAGTCCAGGAACACGATTCCCTCTGTGCCTGCGTATTGCTTCAGCGCTGTGTTCAGGGCCCGCACCTTGTCCGCTGGCCGCAGCCCTGCGCGCCACGGGTAACTGCTCACGGGAAGTACCGATGACAGCACCACCGCGATGCCATGGGCCTTGGCCAGTTCCACCATGCCGTGCAGGTTGTCCTCGATCATCGCCTGTGTCGCAGGGCCAGTGTTGCCGGCGATGTCATTGGTGCCGGCCAGCACCACGACGACCGCCGGGCGCAGCGCGATCACATCCTGGCGGAAGCGCAGCAGCATCTGCGCCGTCGTCTGTCCGGAGATGCCGCGGTTGATGTAGCCCTTGCCGGGGAAAAACGTACTGCTGCCGGTGGCGCCCCATCCTTCGGTGATGGAGTCGCCGAAGAAGACCACACGCGGGCGGTCGGCCGGGGCGGCAGGCAAGGCGGCATTCTGTTCGCGGTAATACCCCAGTTGCGGCCAGTCGGCCAGGCGCTGCTGCATGGCGCGTATCTGTTCGGGCTGAAGCGATCCGGGCTCGGCATGGAACATCGGGTCACTGGCCGGCGGTTCGGGCAGTACGGCGGGGCCGGCCATCATCAGGATCGGCAGCAGGTTGGACAGCAGCGACATGCAGTTCACTCCAGTAACAGGCAACAGGGACGTGCAGCCCCCCTGCAGAAAGTATCACCTGAGCCTGCAGCCTTCACGCTGTTGCCGCCGGCCGCTGCCGATAGTAGCGGCATGATTCCCGCCTGCGGTCCACCATGCCCCTGATTCCTGCGCGTCTGCAGCGCCTGCCGCGCTGGCCCCGACCTGTCCGTATCGCGCTGGCAACCCTGTTGGCGCTGTATCTGTTGTATCTGCTTGCAGGCAACATTTTCCTCAACACGCCGCTGTTCGACATGGTCACCAACCGCAAGCCGGACAAATTCCAGCTGCACAGCGGCCCTGCCCTGACCGTGGTGCCAGGGCATGCAGTGCTATGGAACGTACATGTACGGGTGCAGGCCAACCGGACGTTGTTCGTGTTCAGTGGTGAGCGGGCAAGCGCGTATATTTCGCTGCCCGCCCTGCTGCGTCGTGAGATCCATATCCCGCGCGTGGATGCCGCCGGCGTACGCGCAGTGATCCGCCAGGTCGACAAGGCCATCCCGCCCCCGCCGCGCAGCGACAGGGGATGGACGGTGCGTATGGATGAGATCCATAGCGACAGCGTCCGCAGCGGCGAGTTCGGCAAGCTGCTGATAGCCGGCAAGGGCCAGGCGACCGTGGGATTCGTCAAGCAGCTGCGCGGCGGGCCCGCCGAGTTGCTCGACAGCACGGCGACGTTCGATGAGGCCACGATCAGCCTTGATGGCACGACCGTGCTGGACCAGGCCCACCTTGACGCACGCGCGAGTTTCCCCCGGCATTACCGCGACGAAGCGCCCGGACGCCGCAAGCTCGGCATCCTGACCGCCGAGTTGAAGGTGGATGCGCGCAGCCAGGCCCTGCGCATCGACACGGCCGGCGCCCACGTCAAGGTCGGCACGATTCCGTCTACGGCGCGATTGCAGGCCGACCTGGCAATGGATCACGGCGGTGTGCTGCGGCCGGGTAGCCATCTGGTGTGGCGCCTGCCGGTGCACGCCGGTGACCACGCGACCGATCGCGGCCTGTTGGCACTGCAGCTCAACGTCGCCGAGCAGATCCGCCTGCAGGCCCGGCTGCCGAAGGACGAGGACACCGGCAGCGAGATCGACGCCGACCTGCACATCGCCGGCCGCACGATTCCGTTCGATGATCTGTCCGACCTGCTGCCCCGGACCTCCGGCGACGTACGCGCGAGCTGGAAGTTCGAATCGCTCAACTGGATCTCCGAGCTGATCGTGCGCAAGCCGTGGTTCCGGCTGGATGGTGGCGGACTGGTGAAGGCAGACCTGAAACTGGCCAATGGCCAACTGGCACCGGGCAGCACCGCCGAGGTTCCGCAGGTGGTGGCCATTGCCGATGTGGCGGGGGTGCGGATGCGCGGCGATGCGCATGCCAAGGGCCGCATCACCGAGGGCACCACGCCGCAGGCGGAGTTGAAGGTGGAGATTCCCCAGTTCCGCGCCGCACCGACGGATGCGCCCGATCAGGTGCTGTTTGACGGCCGCGCCATGTCCTTGGATCTCACCGGGGATGCACGCCTGAAAGAGCTGAAGGAAGGCGTGCGCGCCCGGTTGCGGTTCAACGACGCGCGTGTGCCCGACCTGTCGCGCTACAACCGCTTCGTGGGCAATGACCAGCTGCGGCTGCTGGGCGGCACCGGCCTGCTGAGTGGCGATGTGGAGCTGGATACCTCCGGCCGCATCGGGACCGGCAAGGCCGACCTGCGTGGCGAAGGTGCGCGGATGCAGCTGGCCGGTGTCGCGATGCGCGGCGATGCGCTGCTGCGGGCACGCATCAAGCG
This sequence comes from Stenotrophomonas sp. CFBP 13718, assembly GCF_014842145.1. Lineage (NCBI taxonomy): Bacteria > Pseudomonadati > Pseudomonadota > Gammaproteobacteria > Lysobacterales > Lysobacteraceae > Stenotrophomonas > Stenotrophomonas sp. CFBP 13718. The sequence continues at coordinate 134,462 of NZ_JACYVC010000005.1, read as the reverse complement.
GGCGGATTTCGAGCAGAAGCAGTTCGACCTGGGCGGCACCACCGTACGTCTGCAGGACGTCCGCATCGCCGACAGCACCGATGCCGGGTGGTGGGGCGAGCTGGCGGTGCGCAGCGGGCATCTGGGTGCGTCGGCGCCGCTGAATGCCGATGCGGTGGCCGACATCCGCCTGCGCGATGCGGGCCCGTTGCTGGATGTATTCGGCGAACGCAGCGCCTACCCCCGGTGGGTACTGGGGCTGGTGGATTCGGGCGAGGTGCAGGCCAGCGGCCAGTTGCGCTGGCGGCAGGGCCAGCTGGTGATCGATGATCTGGAAGCGGAGAACGCGCGGCTTTCGTTGCGCGGCCGGCTGGACATCGGCAAGCCGGGCAAGCGCGGCGACCTGTATCTGCGTTGGGGCGTACTGGGCGCCGGCATCGAACTGGACGGTGAGAACCGCCAGTGGCATCTGGCCGGTGCCAAGGAATGGTATGAAAAGCAGCCCCGGCTGCTGCCGGCCAGGTAGCGCCGACACCGGTAGAGCCGACTTCAGTCGGCTGCACGGAGAATGGTAGAGCCGACTTCAGTCGGCTTCACCGAGAATGGTAGAGCCGACTTCAGTCGGCTTCGGCCTGCAAAAGCAGCCGACTGAAGTCGGCTCTACCAGTCAGGTACAAGGGCAAAAGCAGCCGACTGAAGTCGGCTCTACCAATGCAAGAGCGGGATCAAGAGCAGGTGCAGGTGCAGCCGACTGAAGTCGGCTCTACCAGTCCAGGTTCACCCGGTCAGGTTCACCCGATGCGTGACAGTCTGCGACCGTCACGCACCGGCACTACGCTTCGCTCGCTCAGAAGCGCGCGCTGAAGCCCAGCGTGAACGAGCGGCCGTAGCGGTAGTAGCCCTGCGACAGCAACGGGTTGCCGTTGATGCTGTAGGTCTGTGCTTCGTCCAGCAGGTTCTGGCCTTGCAGGCTGACGCTGAACATGTCGTTGATCTCATACGAGATGCTCGCGGTCAGCCAGGTGATCTCGTCGGCCTGTTCGTTGTAGCCCGCACCCAGCACGTTGGTGGCGGTCACGAAACCGTCGCTGTAATCGGCCGTTGCACTCACCGACCACGGGCCCTTTTCATACATCAGGCCCAACGAATACACCGACGGCGCGATGCCTTCCAGCGGGCGCTCTTCGCCGCCGACGAAGCTCTTGGACCAGTTGCGCGTGTACTGCGCGCGGAAGCCCAGGCCGTTCTCCCAGAAGTGCTGAAGGCCGGCTTCGATGCCGTGCACCTTGGCGTAGTCGCCGTTGATCGGGCGCATCACGTTGAACAGGTAACCCGGCACGCCGATGTCCTGGCCCGGCTCCCAGCTGGTGGTGATCTGGTTTTCGATCCGCTTGTAGAACACCGCCATGTTGGCGATCGACTGCTCGTCGAAGTACCACTCCAGCGAGACATCGCCCTGCTGCGCGGTGTACGGCTTGAGATCCACGTTGCCGCCGTAGATCTGGGTGAACTCGCCCCACGACACGCTGGCCGTGGTGTTGGTCGGTGCGAGCTTGTCCACCGGCGGGCGCGCCATCGTCTTGGCCGCACCCAGGCGCAGCAGCAGGTCATCGGTGAAGCGCCAGGTGAAGTTGCCTGACGGCAGGATGTAGCGGTAGCTGCCGTCCTGCAGCACCGGGGTCGGGTCGGCGTAGCGTGCGGTGTAGTTGAACGCGCCGTTCTCGGTGATGCTGATGATCTTGGCATCCCATGCCTGCGCGCGGGTCGTCGTGCTGACCACGCGCACCCCCACGTCCGCGCTCCAGCGCTCGCCGGACAGGTCGGCCTGGACGTAGAACGCGTTGGTCTTTTCTTCCACGCGGTAGCTTTCCAGCGGATTCCACTGCGGTGCGGCGTTGGCGAAGTCGTACACGCTGCCGTCGGGACGCGGGTTGCCGTTGTAGGCTTCCAGGCTGGCCAGGTAGTTCGGCACGTCGAAGCCCAGGAAACTGCGCGGGAAGTTCGAGCCCACTTTGTTCATGAAGTTCGGCAGTGACAGGGTGCGGTCCAGCACGCCGCCTCCCAGGTCGCCGACGTTGATCGCGTTGTCCACCGAGTAGTAGTCGGCGCCGCCGTTGAGGGTGTTGTTGATCAGGTCACGGCGCTTGCTGCGCTCGGTGCGGGTCATGCCGAAGTTCAGTGAGTCCACGCCCCACTCGCCGACGTACAACTTGCCGGCGATGGTGCCGCCCGTGATCTCGTCCTTGATGTTGTCGCCACGCAGTTCCATGTAGTGCGTGTTGAAATCACGGTCATTGAACTGGCCGTTGGCCAGCCCCGTGGACAGATCGCGGCCGTCATCCAACGTCGTTGTGACATTCGGCACGGCGTCGCCGGTCAGGTCGATGCGCGTGACGTTCGGCTGGTTCATGCGCAGCACCACGTAGGTGTCCTGCCCGCCCGACTTGCGCTCGGAAGTGGAGCGGTACACATCGCCGGTCATGGTCAGGCTGTCGTTGACCTTCCAGCTGCCGTTGATGCCGAACAGATCGGTATCCACCACGCGGTGCTCTGTCTGGTTGAGCACTTCCGGGTTCATCCGCTGCTCTGGATCCGGGTTGTCCATGGTGAAGCCGGTGACGATGCCGTTCTGCACGTTGATATCCGACCAACGGCCCGGTGCGAACAGCGGGTAGAACGACTGCTGGTAAGACACCTGCGGCGAATCCAGGCGGGTTTTCAGGCCGTCCACCACGATGCGCACGTCGTCGTTGGGACGCCACTCGAACTTGCCCGAGAAGGCTTTGCGCTTCTTGTCTTCCTGCACCGAACCGACGCGGAACTGACCCGGCGCGATCAGCCCATACTCGTCCGGATCCAGTTCGCCATTGCCGTTCGGGTCGATGTTGCCGCCCCAGGCATTGCCACCCCAGCTGGGGTCGGCCGGATCCGGATTGCGCGTCCAGCCGCCGTCATTGCCCGCGATATCCGTGCGGTCCTTGCGCTCGGCGTAGACCGCGCCGATCAGCAGGCCCATGGTGTCGTCGGCAAAGGTGTTGCTGTAGGTCGCAGAGAACTTGCGGCCGTTCAACTCGGACATCTGGTTGTGGTCGCCCTCTGCACGCACGATCGCATGCTGGCCCTTGTTGTCGAACGGGCTGGCCGAACGCAGGTTGATCAGGCCGCCGATCGCCCCTTCCGTGAGGGACGCCTGCGCGCCCTTGACCACGTCGGCGCCACTGATCACGTCCGACGGCAACACGTCGTAGGCGAAGTCGCGCCCTGCGCCGTCGGTGGCGAGGATGCGGTTGTTGAAGGTGGTAAGCGTGTACTCCGGGCCCAGGCCACGGACGCTGACTTTCTGCCCTTCGCCACCGGCCGTGCGGGTGATCGATACGCCGGTGATGTGGCTGAGCGAGTCGGCCACGTTGTCATCCGGGAAGCGGCCCAGTTCCAGCGCGCTGATCGAATCCTGCACGGTAGACGCATCGCGCTTCAGTTCGGTGGAACGCGCCAGCGCGGCGCGGACACCGCTGACCTGCACGGTTTCCAGATCGACGGCGCTGCCGGCAGGTGCCTGCTCAGCAGCAGCCACCGTTGTACCGGCGGGCGGCGGCGTGTCGGGACTGGCTTGCTGCGACCACGCCGTGGCGGGCAGCAGCAATGCAAGGGTGATTCCATGGTAAAGACAATGGCGATGCGGACGGACGGCGTTCACGGGCTCTCTCTCCTGAGGCATGAAGCGTAGGACGGTGGCTGTGGGGGCCTGGCTGGTGAAGCAACGAAACCGAGCGTATATGAGGTTTCGTTTTGCATCAATAGCGAAATGTAACGAAAAGGCGCATACTCTTGAACGTTTGAAAGGAGCTCTCTGCATGGTCGCCACCCGGGACACCAGCCATCGCCGCCAACAGATCAGTGAACTGGTTCGCCAGCACGGCAGTGTGCAGGTGTCCTCGCTCGCCCAACAGTTCGGCGTGAGCCTGCAGACCGTGCGCAAGGACCTGCGCTACCTCGCTGAGCGCGGGGTCATGGCGCGGGCCTACGGCGGCGGCATCGACAGCGGTGCGGTGAGTGCTGCGCCTGCGGCCGAGCCTCATTACGAGACCAAGCGCACTGTGTTTCTGGATGAGAAGCGCCGCATCGGTGCACGCGCTGCGGCGATGGTACGGCCGGGCGACACCATCGCGATTGATTCGGGCACCACGGCGATGCAGCTGGCCGAGGCCCTGCCGGACATTGATCTGACCGTCGTCACCAACGATTTCGGCGTACTGACCGTGCTCAGCCCGAAGACCCGGATCAACCTGGTGATGCTGGGCGGAGAACTGCGGCGCAAGAACATGGCCTTCTATGGCGGGCTGACCGTGGAAGCACTCGATGCCCTGCATGTGGATCTGCTGTTCCTGGGCGTGGATGGATTCGATGTGGAGCGCGGCATCACCACGCATTACGAACCCGAAGCCATGCTCAACCGCAAGATGGTCGAGGCGGCACGTGCGGTGGTCGCGATCACCGACAGCTCCAAGTTCGGCAAGGTCTGCCTGCACCGGATCATTCCGGTATCGGACATCGACACGCTGATCACCGATGTCGGCGCCCCCGACGACGTGGCCCAGCACTGCCGGGCCCTGGGCGTGGACCTGCAGCTGACCTGATTTGCAGCGCAGCGGCGGCGGCGGCTGGCGGGGTACAGCCAGCGGGTAGAGCCGACTTCAGTCGGCTGCACCCAACCCACGCGCACTGACCCACTCCGCCGAGCACGGCTCGGCGCTACCAAAGCCCATTCACCGGTCGCCGCGCGTGGTCAACCGCCTACCGGCGGGGTAGAGCCGGCGGGTAGAGCCGACTTCAGTCGGCTGCACCCAACCCACACGCGCTGACCCACTCCGCCGAGCACGGCTCGGCGCTACCGAAGCCCATTCACCGGTCGCCCGTCAGGGCCGAGCACCGCGCGGCGTCACCCGGATTCCTGGGCCCGCCGTTACAGCTTGAACTCGCGTGCTGCGTTGCCGTAGTACACCTTGTCGATCACCGTACGCGGCAGCGCCAGTCCGGCGACATCGGCGGCCAGCACGTCGATGTGCTGGGTTTCGTCAGTGGCCAGGTAGCGCCAGTCTGATTGCCACACCGCATGCGTTTCCGCCTTGAACTGTGCCGTATCCGCGCCCGGTGACTGGGTCAGATCGGTGCCGTAGAGCAACCGGTCCTGGTAGCGGATGAAGAAGTCGCGCACCTTCGCGCGGTCTGCATTGGACTGATACTGCACCTGGCTCATGCGTGCAGCCAGATCAACCGTTGCGTTCGGAAACCGGTCAAGAAAGCCGGCCAGCACATCCACGTCGTATTCCAGGCTGGCCATGTGCGCCCCGATCACCCGCAACTGCGGATGCGCGGCGACGAAGCGGTCGCGCACCGCCATCAGGTCGGCGTGCGAAGGCTGCTCCGGATGCAGGAACATGTGGTACTGCGGGTGCTTGGCAAAGTACTCGCGGTCGTTGTTGGTGGTCATCTTGTCCAGCGGCAGCCAGCAGTTGTACGGCTCGCCCTGGTGCGCGATCAACGGCACACCCAGCGCGCGCACATGCTCGGCCACCGGTGCAAGGCCTGGGTCGTCGAGCATGATCGCCCTGCCCTGCGCATCCTTCTCCACCATGCCGATGTTCTTCCAGACCTTGACTGCCCGCGCGCCCTCGGCGATGTCGCGGTCCAGCCCCGTGTTGACCTGCTGCAGCCAGCCCTCGCTGCCATAGCCCTTCATCGAGAATGTGGTCGCCCAGTGGAAGTGCGCGGGATCCTGCTTCGCCTGCGCGACGGCGATCGCATGCTGATCCTGCAGGCTGGGGAAGTCCGGGTAATCGACATTGATCGACAGCACCTCGAAGTTGTCCGCGCGCGCCTGCTGCAACAGGGAGGTATCACGGTCGTTGGCGTGCACATGGGCATCGAATTTGCGCACGGTGGCAAAGTCGGCCATCGCATAGGGCGTAGTGTTCGTCGTGACGGCGTCAGCGCTCGGTGCGGGCACCGACGCAGCGGTCTTGCCGGCCCCGGGTGACGGCGAGCAGGCCGCGAGACTGATGGCCGCCAGCGCCACTCCAAGGGCCAACACCTGCTGTTTCACTGCCATGACGCACTCCGCTGTTAGGAAACGAAACTTAATCGAACCATATCGCAACAAAACGCTTGCATCAACGTTTGGCGCGTGCGCAGAATGCCCCTCATCGTTACTCGGAATGACGTTATGCCACCGATTGGACGCCGTACCGCATTGAAGCTGATTGCCGGAAGCGTGGCAGGCAGCATGGCGTGGAGTGCAGCCCCTTGGGCGCGCGCCGCGATGGCTCCCCGTTCGACGGATCAGGCCGCCGGCGATGCCGTGCTGAGCCTTGCCTTCGACAAGCGCATGCATACCCGCGTTTCCCGCAACGGCAAGCCCCTGACCGGCTGGCAGCCCAGTGAAGCGCTGCTGCTGGCCGACACCGAGATCGTCGACTTTGCACTGGCGGATCAGCAGGCGCATGTGCTGGATGACCCCCGTCATGGCTCCGGCAAGCAGGTGGTCTTCACCGGCCGCTCCCGCGACGGGGTGGAGAAGCAGGTTGCGGTGAGCAGTTTTGACCAGCAGCCCGGTCTGGCCCTGCTGCAGGTGCGTTACCGCAACATCGGCAGCGCGCCGCTGGCCGTGACCGGTTGGCGCAACAGCGCGTACCAGCTGGACGAGGCGCCGGGCGGTTTCTGGAGTTTTTCCGGTGCCACCCACACCGATCGCCGCGACTGGGTGCAGCCGATGGATGCGGGCTTCGACCAGCGCAACACGCTGTCCATGGATTCATCGGACTACGGCGGCGGCACGCCGGTTGCCAATATCTGGCGCCGCGATGTCGGCCTGGCCGTTGGCCATGTCGAGCCCGTCCCGCGCCCACTGGACATGCCGGTCAAGCGCACTGCGAAGGGTGCGGCCATCGCCATCGAATCACCGCAGGCCGTCACCTTGGCACCGGGCCAGGAACTGGTGACCGAGCGGACCCTGCTGGCCGTGCACGAAGGCGATTTCTACGCGCCCCTGCAGCAGTACCAGGTCTTCATGCGCGGCGAAGGCATCGAAGGCCCGCGTCCGCCCGATTCGGCGTTCGCGCCGATCTGGTGTGCATGGGGCTACGAGCGCGACTTCAGCGTGGAGCAGATCTTCGCCACGCTGCCGAAGGCGAAGGAGCTCGGCTTCGAATGGGCGGTACTGGATGACGGGTGGCAGACCAACGAAGGCGACTGGAAGATCGACCTGCGCAAGTTCCCGCGCGGCGATGCGGACATGCGCGCGTTCACCGCGGAGGTACGCCGCCACGGCATGCGTCCGCGCCTGTGGCTGGCCCCGTTGGCCGCCGATCCGGGCAGCGACGTGCTGCACGACCATGTCGACATGCTGCTGCTGGACAAGGAAGGCGCCTTCCAGACCGTCACCTGGTGGAACGCGTTGACCCAGTGCCCGGCTTACCAGCCGACCATCGATTTCTATGTCGAACTGACCCGCAAGGCGATCGCCGACTGGGGCTTCGAGGGCATCAAGCTGGATGGCCAGCATCTCAATGCCGTTGCGCCCTGCTTCAATCCGGCACACAAGCACGCCAGCCCGCAGGATTCCGTGGTCGGCCTGGCGAAATTCTGGGATGCGATCTACCGCGCGGCGCACGATGCGAACCCCGATGCCGTCGTCGAGCTGTGCCCCTGCGGCACCGCATTCGCCTTCCACAACCTGCCGGCCACCGACCAGTTTCCGTCGTCGGATCCGCTGTCGTCGTGGCAGGTGCGCAGCAAGGGTAAATCCATCAAGGCGCTGATCGGCGACCGCAGCAGCTACGCCGGTGACCATGTGGAGCTGTCCGACAACCGCGATGACTTCGCTTCCAGCGTGGGCATCGGCGCGGTGATCTCCAGCAAGTTCACCTGGCCGAAGGACACCGATCATCCCTCGGTCCCCCTTCCGCCCGGTGGCTTCGTGCTGACCGACGAGCGCGAAGCGCTGTGGCGTCGGTGGGTGGGCCTGTACAACACGCACATGCTGCCCAAGGGCGAGTACCTGGGCACGCTGTACGACATCGGCTTCGACAAGCCCGAAGCGCATGCCATCGCCAAGGACGGAGCTCGCTACTACACCTTTTATGCGCCCCGCTGGGACGGCAAGGTCGAGCTGCGTGGACTGCCGGCCGGCCGTTGGGCGGTACGCGACCTGTTCAACGACACCGATCTGGGCGAGGTGGACGGCGGCACCGTGGCCCGCCTGCCCGCGCGGTTCGAGCGCTTCCTGATGCTGCAGGCCACCCCTGCCGGTACCCGCGCATGAGTGCCGAGGCCGTCGTGATGGCTGCCCCGCCCGCGCGCCGTCGCCCCTGGTTGGGATTCGCGCTGGCCACGGTGGCCCTGTGGGGTGTGTGGGGCGCGCTGTCCCCGCTATCTGCTGCGCATGGCTTCCCGGATACGCTGGTGTACTGCGTCTGGGCGCTGACCATGGTGCCGCCGGCGCTGTACATCCTATGGCGCGGCGGCTGGCAGCTGGAGCGCTCGAAGCGGGCGATCGGCTACGGCCTGATCATCGGCCTGCTCGGTGCTGGTGGGCAGATGCTGCTGTTCCACACGCTGACCATCGGTCCTGCGTACTTCGTGTTCCCGGTGATTTCGCTGTCGCCGGTGGTGACCATTGCGCTGTCTTTCCTGCTGCTGCGCGAGCGCACCGGCTGGCAGGGCACGCTGGGCATCGTGCTGGCCCTGGTGGCGCTGCCGCTGCTGGATCTATCTTTCGGGCGCGGCGAAGCCGGCCTGGGCTGGTTCGTGCAATCCCTGCTGATCATGCTGGCGTGGGGCCTGCAGGCCTATTTCATGAAGCTGGCCAACGACACGGTGCGGGCGGAGAGCATCTTTGCCTACATGACGCTCGGCGCGCTGCTGCTGGCACCGGTGGCCTTGGCGATGACCGACTTTTCGCAACCGATCAACTGGGGCCTGACCGGGCCGTGGATGACCGCCGGCATCCAGATCCTCAACGCGATCGGCGCGCTCACCCTGGTCTTTGCCTTCCGCTACGGCAAGGCCATGGTGGTGGCGCCGCTGAGCAACGCAGGCGCACCGCTGGTGACGGCCGTGCTGTCGCTGCTGTTCGCCAGCGTCGTGCCGGGCCCGCTGAAGACGGTCGGCCTGGTCCTCGCCCTGATCGCATCGCTGCTGCTGGTGCTCGAACCCGAGCGCCAGACACCGCCTTCCCCCCTCCCCTGACAGGACTCCCCATGCACGTTCTGCTCGACCTGGTCGCGCGGCATCGGCAAGGCCACGCCATCGGCGTGACCTCGATCTGCTCGGCCCATCCCTTGGTCATCGAGGCCAGCCTGCGCCACGCGCAGCGCACCGGTCAGGATCTGCTGCTGTTCGAGGCGACCTGCAACCAGGTCAACCAGGATGGCGGCTATACCGGCATGCGACCGGCGGACTTCGTGCGCTTCGTGCATGACATCGCCGAGCGCGTGGGTTTCGACGCCGGCCGCATCGTGCTCGGTGGCGATCATCTGGGTCCCAATCCGTGGACGTCGCTGGACGCGGCGGCCGCGATGGACAAGGCCGAGGTGATGGTCGGTGAGTACGTCGCTGCCGGCTTCCGCAAGATCCACCTGGATTGCTCGATGGCCTGCAGTGGCGATCCGGAGCCGTTGCCGGAAGCCGAGATCGTAAGGCGTGCCGTACGCCTGTGCCGTGGTGCGGAGGCCGCGTGGCAGCAGGCCGGTGGCGAGGCGCCGGTGTATGTGATCGGCACCGAAGTGCCCGTGCCCGGCGGCGCCACTGAGTCCATCGAAGGCCTGGCGGTGACCACTGCCGATGCCGCGTTGGCCACCATCCAGGCGCATCGCGTCGCCTTCGAGGCCGCCGGCCTGGGCGAGGCGTGGCTGCGCGTGCTGGCCTCGGTGGTGCAACCGGGCGTGGAGTTCGACCACCACGACGTCATCGACTACGACAGCAGCAAGGCACAGGCGCTCAGCCAGTCGGTCACCACGGTGCCGGGACTGGTCTTCGAAGCGCATTCCACCGACTACCAGACCCGCGATGCGCTGGCCGCGCTGGTGCGTGATCACTTCGCGATCCTGAAGGTGGGTCCGGGCCTGACATTCGCCCTGCGCGAAGCACTGTGGGGACTCGATGCCATCGAGCGCGAATGGATCGCCGATGACCAGCGCGCGCGGCTGCGCGAGGTCACCCTGCGCCGCATGCAGGATGCACCCGGTTATTGGCAGCGCTATTACCACGGCGAAGGCCGTGCCCTGTCCACCGATCTGCAGTACAGCCTCAGCGACCGCATCCGCTACTACTGGCCTGACCCGCAGATCGAAGCGGCGCGGGTGCAGCTGTTCGACAACCTGCGGGCCGACCCGCCGCCGATGCCGCTCATCGGCCAGTACCTTCCCCATGCCTTGAACGCGGTGCGCAACGGAACGGCAACGTTCGATCCGCAGTCCCTGGCCATGGCCCATATCAGCGCTGTCCTCGATGACTACCACCATGCATGCACGAACCATGACCTCACCTGACATTCTCGGTTTCCCCGAACCGACGCTGGAAGCGAACGGTGCACTGTGGACCGCGCGCGAGATCGCCCAGCAACCGGACATGCTGCAGGCCACCGATGCCCTGGTGGCGACGATGGCCGATCAGCTGCGCGCGTTCGTCGGGCCCCTGATCGATGACCCGTCCGCGCGCGTCGTGCTGACCGGTGCGGGCACATCGGCGTACATCGGCCAATGCCTTGCACCGCTGCTGGACCGCCAGCTGGCCGCACGCGTGGACGCCGTACCGACCACCGACATCGTCTGTGCACCGCGCCTGTACCTGGACCCGACCCAGCGCCTGCTGCTGGTGTCCTTCGGGCGTTCCGGCAACAGTCCGGAAAGTCTGGCAGCGGTCGAGCTGGCCGAATCGCTGGTCAATGAGGTGCACCATCTGGTGGTGACCTGCAATCCCACCGGCGCGTTGGCGCGGGTGCCCGTGGCCCGCTCGATGACCCTGCTGCTGCCCGAGCAGACGCACGACACCAGCTTTGCGATGACCTCCAGTTTCAGCTGCATGATGTACGCCACGCTGGCCGCGCTGGTGCCTGCCAGCGTGCGCGGCGGTCGCGTCGACGCCATTGCGGCAGCCACCGCGCAGGTGATCGACACCGCCCTGCCCCTGCTCCACACCTTGGCCGAAGCCCGCCATGATCGCGTGGTGTATCTGGGCAGCGGGCTGCTGCAGGGCCTGGCGCGCGAAGCCACGCTGAAGCTCGGCGAGCTGACCAACGGGGCCGTGGTCACGTGCTATGACTCACCGCTGGGATTCCGCCATGGCCCGAAGACCTTCGTCACCAATTCCACGCTGGTAGTGGTGTTCGTGTCCAACGATCCGCACACGCGGCGCTACGACCACGACCTGATCGACGAACTGCGCCGCGACGGCTGTGCGGCGCGGGTGATCGAGATCTCCGCCCAGCCGCGCGATGCGGCCGCCGCCGATACGCTGGCGGTGCACGGGCTGCAGGACGCACACGATGTCGAGCTCCTGTGGCCTTATGTCGCCGCGGCGCAGATCTACGCGTTCCTGCATTCGCTGGCGCGCGGGGTGACGCCGGACAATCCGAACCCGGCCGGCATCGTCAACCGCGTGGTACAGGGCGTGCAGTTGTACGCGTTGGACGCATGAGTGGCGCGCTGTACCTGGGCGTGGACGGTGGCGGCACCAAGACCCGCTTCGCCCTGATCGATGCGCAGGCCACGCTGCTGGCCGAGGCGCAGCTGGGGACGACGTATCACCCGCAGGTGGGGCTGGACGGCGTGCGTGCGATTCTTGCTGAAGGCATCGAGCAGGTCCTGACGCAGATTGGTGCAGGACGCGAGGCCATCCGCCAGGCGTTCTTCGGCCTGCCTGCGTACGGCGAAGACAGCCGCGCCACGGCCCGGCTGCAATCGATACCCGGGGACGTGCTGGGTCACGCACGTTACAGCTGCGACAACGACATGGTCTGTGGCTGGGCGGGGTCGTTGGCCTGCGCCGACGGCATCAACATCATCGCCGGCACGGGCTCGATGGGCTACGGACGTCGCGGTGCGGCCTCTGCACGTGCCGGCGGCTGGGGAGAAGCGTTTTCCGATGAAGGGTCGGCGTACTGGATTGCCGTGCAGGGGCTCAATGCGTTCTCGCGGATGAGTGATGGCCGCCTGCCGCGCGGGCCGCTGCACGGCATCCTGCGTGAGCACTTCCAGCTGGGCGAGCATGACCTGGACATCTGCGCGCATGTATACGGCGAGGGCCACGGCTCACGGGGTGAGTTGGCGCAGCTGTCGCCGCTGGTGTCGCGCGCAGCACAGGCAGGCGACCCGGTGGCCGCCTCGATCTTCGAGCGGGCCGGGCACGAGTTGGCTGCCATCGCCGACGCGCTGCGCATCAGCCTGGACTTTCAGGCCGGCGAGCCGGTGCCGCTGTCCTGGTCGGGCGGTGCATTCAGTGCCGGCGATGCGTTGATGCGTCCTTTCTCGACCGCGCTGCACGCTGCCAGCCCGCACTTCACCCTGCAGGCACCCCAGCATCCACCGCATTACGGTGCCGCACTTTACGCGCGCCTGCTGGCGCACTGACGCTGTAACGAAGATGGGTGGGGCCGCGCCATGTTCGCGGCCCTCGCGGCCACGACCATGATGGCTGTCAGGTCTCCACGCGCATTGCGCAGCGTTACCGGATGCCAGCATGGGCACATCCGCCGCTGTCCCTGTTCAACGGTAGGACATGTTCCGACGACAGGGTTCCGCCACGTCGCAACGTCTCGGCCGCACATGAAATCCATTTTTTGAATGCAGTGTCATGGATGTGCATTGCAGCGCTTACCTGTTCAGCCGATTCTTCGCCCCGCAGTCGCTGCACAAGCGGACCGTCGAACTGGTCAGGCGAGACCACCGCGCCGTGTTCGATGCTGGAATAAGTCGGCCCCACGACCATTGCGGCCCACAGCTCCGTGCGTATGGCACCGGTGGCGACACTGTCGTGATCCAGGCCGAAGTCGAACCATGTCGTATCCCAGTCAAGCACGCCACCGGAGAAAAGTGCGGCGTACAACTCACCGATGACGGACTGCTGCCACGCCATGATGCTCACGAGCACCTTTGGGGGTACGGGCACATCTGTTCTGGACTCCAGCAATGACTTGACCGCGTGATGGCGCGTGAAGCCTGGCAGACCCGGATACGCCTTGCACACGCTGGTTGGCAGTGCGCTGACCGCGGCAACGAGGCCTCTCAACGCATCGGCATACCGCGCCATCGTCGCTTCGTCCAGGCGCGAACTCATGCCGCGCCAGACATCATCGTCTCCGAGACCGAGAACAATCTGTTGCAGGCGCGATGGATCCGAGGTGCGACCTGTGGCGCTTGCCTGCCTCGCCTCCCACACCGCAGGAAGCCGTTTGCTCCAGTCCTCCCGCGCCGGATCGGAAGAGCGCACGGGCGAGGCCTGCATGGCACCTCCATTGCCAACTGCTCGCAGCGGGAGCGGGCCGGGGGCGGTCGCAGTCACGGGCGCGCCCGGTGGAGAGGGCTCTCGCAAGATGGAGCGGCCGCCAACAGGGGAGATCGGAAACACGGGGGGGAGCGCACCTGATTTCACGAGTTTCAGTAAAACTGCTTGCGTGCGGATGCGCTTTCGCATTCCGCTCTGGCTGGGCGAGCTGCCGCAGGGCGCGGTGGTTAAGTGCGATGACGCATCGCCGGGACGGCCGCTTGACCGTCATCCCGACGCGCTCCAGAACGCGCGCCCGGCAAGCACCACCCCCACCAGTGCCACAACGATCAGCAGCACGCCCGAGCACCGCAGCAGCGCACGCTGCAGCACCGGGCGCAGCAGTCGACGCACCAGCTGGAACATCACCATCAGCGTTGCGAAATCAAGCACCACCCAGAGCAGTGTCAACACCACGAGGCTGAGTGCCGGCTGCGGCATGATGCCGATGAACTGCGGGAAGAACGAGGATAAGAAGATGATGTCCTTGGGGTTGGCGATGGCGACCATGAAGCCTTTGCCGAAGCCGCCGACACCGCCACCTGCCTGCGGCCGGCCTTCGAAGGGGACCGCGCGCAGCAGCCCCCAGCCGACGTAGCCGATGTACAGCGCCCCCAGCAGTTTGATGCCGTTGAAGTACGCCTCATCGATGGCCAGCAGACCCTGGACCATGAGCGCCGACAGCGCGATCAGCAGCAGCGAGGCCGCATTGGTACCGGCGATGGTCGACAACGCGCGCCGCGGCCCGCCGGACAGTCCCGCACTGACCACCAGGATCATCACCGGGCCGGGCAGCGCGATCATCACCGTGACCGTCACGATGTAAAGCAGCAACAGGTTCAGATCGAGTCCGATCATCGCAGGCGCCTGCGCTGCGTGGAGAATGGGCAGCACGCAGGCGCCTCCAGTCCTGGCTCGTCCAGTTGGTACTGCATCCATTCGCGGTTGGCCGGTTCGCCATGGAATCCCAGGCTCGCCGGCGCAGGCGCCTGGTTGTAGCACTCCACGCGATCACGGATCCGCGCGCGCAACGCTCGCCCATGCGGCGAGGCTGCGCTGGCGACCACGTCGAAGTTCTCGCGCGGATTGACCACCAGCACCAGGCATCGGCCCAGGTTGCGACTCCTCAGTTGCACATGGGCGGCCGAGCTGATGTTGACGAACAACGGCACGCCGTTGAAGCAGAAACTCCAGGCCGGGTCGTCGGTGTCATCGGGCACTTTCGCCGGCCATGCCTGCGGATCGTAGCGATGCAGCCATTCCAGCAGCTGCCACGCCGCCGCATGCTGGTCCATTGGCTGCTCGCCTTCTTCGCTGCGGAAGACCAGGCACAGCGGCCGATAGAGACGCTCCTCGATGGCGACCGTCTTGACCATGTCGGTGTAGGCGGCCAGTGCTTCACGCGCGGCAACGTAGCGATCGCGCTCGCAGAACTGGAACCAGATGGAACCGGCCCGCCACGCCTTGCGCGCGAACAGACACGGGAAATCAGCATCCGCCAGCCGCTGGCGGATTTCTTCCCGTGCCACCTGCTGCCAGGCAGGCAGTTCGAGACCGGTATCGCTGCCTGTTTCTTTGCCTGCACCCTGCATCGCACTCTCCCCTCCGTTGCATGGGAAAAGCCTAGGCAGCGCGCTGGCAGCGCACTTGCAGGAATCGCTCGCCCCCGGCGGAACGGGCGTCGGCGATGGCCGTTCCCGCTGCGTTGACACGGTGCCGCGATAAGGTCGTGTGGCTTGCGAGCGCCCTGCACGCCTTCCCCTCCAGGAGACCCCAGTGAACTCACGACGTCAGTTTCTTTCCCTTGCCGCGGCCAGCGCGGCGGTCATGGCGGCCTCGCCGTTGTTCGCGCAGTCACCGGCACCGGGCAGCGTGCTGCCCACACGTGGCACACTCCGCAGCGGCGGCAGCCCGGTTGCGCGACCGCAGCCCACGGGTGGCCGCTACCGTCCGCCGACCCGCATGGGACTCGGCGGTGCGCCCTTGGGTGGCAGCCTGGCACCCACTACCCGTGACGCAGCGCAGGCCACCATGGCGGCGGCGTGGGCCTCCGGCGTTCGCCTGTTCGACACCTCGCCCTGGTATGGGCTGGGCCTGAGCGAGCGGCGCATGGGCAATGAACTGCACCTGCACCCCGCCGATCAGTACACCCTCAGCAGCAAGGTCGGTCGCCTGCTCACGGGCACGGCCGGCCCCCTGCAGAAAACCAACTGGCACGATCCGGCGCCGTTCCGTTATCGCTACGACTATTCCGCAGACGGCGCACGGCGTTCCGTGGAAGACAGCCTCAACCGGCTGGGCGTATCGCAGTTGGATATCGTGTTCATCCATGACCTGTCGCCGGAAAACGAAAAAGACCTCGGCATGCCGTGGGAACAGCGCTTTGCCGAAGCACTGCGCGGCGCCATGCCGGAACTGTCGAAGATGCGTGAGGAAGGCTTGATCAAAGGCTGGGGGTTCGGGGTGAACCGGCCGCAGCCTGCACTGCGCGCGGTGGCCGAATCGGATCCAGACATCATGCTGTTGGCCTGCCAGTATTCACTGCTGGAGCACGAAACCACCCTGCGCGACACCTTCCCGAAGCTCGCTGAAAAAGGCGTTTCGGTGATGGTGGGCTCACCGCTGCTGGCGGGCTACCTGACCGGCCGCGAGCGCTATCTGTACGGCAGCCCGATCCCGGAGTGGGCGCCGGCCAAGCGCGCCAAGATCGCCGCGATCTGCGAGCGCCATGGCATCGACCTGCGCACGGCGGCGCTGCAATTTGCCGACGCGCCGTCGGTGGTCTCGTGCATCGTCCCCGGTGCACGGACGCCCGAGCAGGTCCGCGCGAACGTCGCGTCGATGTCGATCGCCATCCCGGCGGATTTCTGGGCGGAACTGAAGAAAGAAAAACTGATTTCCGCCGACGCCGAAGTGCCTGCGTGAGGTGTGGATCGTGCGGTGGGTTGATCGCGCGGTGAATTGATCGCGCGGTGGATTGATCGCGCGGTGGATTGATCGCGCGGTGGATTGACGGGGCGGTGGATTGATCGCTTGGTAGAGCCGACTTCAGTCGGCTGCTGTTGGCGCGCTCGCCGTCCCGCATTCCGCCGAGCATGGCTCGGCGCTACCAGGGCTGCGGCCTCCATTTCGTGCGGGCTGCGGGTCTCGGTTCCTCACAGCGTCCGTGCGGAAATCAATGCGGGCTGGCGGTCGGACGGACGATGATCTCACTGGTATCCACATCAGCCGGCTGCGCCACCGCAAACGCGATCGCACGTGCCACTGCCTCGGCCGGGATCGCCGTCGCGCGGAACGCCTTCATTTCCTCGCGGCCCTGCGCATCGGAAATACTGTCCGCCAGTTCGGACGTGGTGACCCCCGGGCTGATGGTGGTCACCCGTATCGACGGACTCTCCTGCCGCAGCCCCTCGGAGATCGCCCAGACCGCGTACTTGGTTGCGCAGTAGACCGCCGCCGTCGGTGACACCGCATGCGCCCCGATGGAGGCAATGTTGATCACCTGCCCATGGCCCTGCGCCTGCATCTGCGGCAGCACCGCTGCGATCCCGTGCAGGACCCCGCGGATGTTGACGTCGATCATGCGATCCCACTCATCCAGCTTCAACGACGCCAGCGGGGACAGCGGCATGACCCCTGCGTTGTTGATGATCACGTCCACCCGCCCGTAGGTCTCCACGGCACGCTGGACGAAATCCGCCGTCTGCGTTCGATCGGTGACATCCAGCGCCAGCGCCATCGCGGTTCCGCCGGCAGCCTGGATCTCGGTCACCAGTGCCTGCAACCGATCGATGCGGCGCGCCCCCAGCACCACCGTAGCGCCCTGCTGCGCAAGCAGCCGCGCGGTGGCCTCGCCGATCCCGCTGCTGGCCCCGGTGATGAGCACGATCTTGTCCTGAATCTGGTTCATGGCGAACTCCTGTGGTGACTTCGTGGAAGAGCAGCCACCTTACGAGCGTGTCAGTGTCCAGAGAACTCCCCGCCCGCTGGACAGAGTGGTTAGTATCGGTAACCAATGGACACCGATCTCAACCTGCTGCGCCTGTTCCTTGCCGTTGCCGAGGGCGGCAACTTCCGTGCGGCGGCTGACCGCCTGGGCGTGACCCGCTCTGCGGTGAGCCAAGGCATCCGGCGACTGGAGGACGGCCTGGGCATCGCGCTGGTGCAGCGCTCGACCCGCAGCGTGCGGCTGACCGAAGCCGGCGAGCGCCTGCTCGGCCAGATCGCCGCGCCCTTGAACCTTGTTGCCTCGGCACTCGAAGATGCCGCCAGTGTGGGTGAGCCACGCGGCCTGCTGCGCGTTGCAGTGACCTCCATCGCCGAGCGCTTCCTGTCCGGGCCGCTGATATCCGACTTCCTGCAGACGCATCCCGGCATCACGCTGGATGTCACCGTCACCGACGCGCCATCGGACATCGTGGCGGCCGGCTTCGATGCGGGTGTGCGGCTGGGTGAGGTGATCGAACAGGACATGGTGGCCATCGCGCTTACCGGTCCACAGCGCGAGGTCGTCGTCGCCTCGCCCGGCTATGTCGCGGAGCATGGCGTTCCCACGCATCCCGGCGAGCTCTCCCGCCACCGCTGCATCGGCTGGCGACCCGCGCCGGAAGCAGCGCCCTATCGCTGGGAGTTCGCCGAGGGCGGCCGCGCGTTCGACGTCACCGTATCCCCGCAGCTGACCACCAACGACATGTTGCTGATGGTCCGTACCGCGCTGTCCGGCGGGGGCATCACCTTCGGCATGGAAGAAACCTTCGCCCCGTACATCGCGCGCGGCGAACTGGTGACGATGCTGGACGAATACCTGCCGCCCTTCCCGGGCTTCTTTCTGTATTTTCCAAGCCGCCACAATCCGCCGGCGAAGCTGCGCGCACTGATAGACCACATCCGGGCCCACACCCCGGCAGCCGACGGGTAGAGCTCACGGGTAGAGCCGACTTCAGTCGGCTGCACTGAACCAGCCGGCTGAAGCCGGCTCTACCAAACGCTGCACCGGCCCTGCCCGGGTAGAGCCGACTTCAGTCGGCTGCACTGAACCAGCCGGCTGAAGCCGGCTCTACCAAACGCTGCACCGGCCCTGCCCGGGTAGAGCCGACTTCAGTCGGCTGCACTGAACCAGCCGGCTGAAGCCGGCTCTACCAAACGCTGCACCGGCCCTGCCCGGGTAGAGCCGACTTCAGTCGGCTGCACTGAACCAGCCGGCTGAAGCGGCTCTACCAAACGCTGCACCGACCCCACCCGGGTAGAGCCGACTTCAGTCGGCTGCACCGAGCCAGCCGGCTGAAGCCGGCTCTACCAATAGCGGCGCCGGCTGAAGCCGGCTCTACCAACGGCGGTAATGCGTCAGCGAAAAAACTGGCTCGGACTGAGGCCGAACCGCTTCTTGAACATGCTGGCAAACGCACTGGGGCTGTCATACCCCAACGCCAAGGCGACATCGATCACCTTGCCGCCCTGCGCCAGCCGTTCCAACGCACGCAGAAGGCGCGCCTGCTGCCGCCACTGCCCGAACGTCATGCCCAACTCGCGCGCGCACAGACGCTGGATGGTCTTGACGTCGATCTGCAGGCGCTGCGCCCAGTCCTGCAGGGTCGAGACATCGTGGGGCGTGCGCTCCCAGTGGCGTGCAATGCGCCGCAGGCGTGGATCGCGGGGTTCGGGCAGGTGCAGCGGCAGCACGGGAAGGGTCTGCAATTCATCAATGATCAACTGCATGAGCCGGCCGTCACGGGAATCCGGCGCGTAGGGCTGGGGCACCTCGACCGCGGCGTGGATCAGCGCGGCCAACAAGGGGGTGATCGACACGGTGGACGCCTCGCCGGCAGCATGCGGCATCGCCTGGGGCGCGATGTACAGGCTGCGCATGCGCACCGGCCCCAGGCAATCGACCCGATGCCCGACGCCGGCAGGCATCCAGATCGCGCGCGTGCTGGGCACCACCCAACGACCCGTGCCGGCATGCACCACCAGCACGCCGCTTTCGGCATAGACCAGTTGGTGCCGATCCGGGTGATGGTGCAGCGGGATGAGGGTATCGGCCTGATAGTTGCGCGCCCGGCAGGATACTGCCGTGGACAGGCCTATCGGCAGGGGACGTCCCTGACCGGCGGGCGCCGAGCTGTCCTTTTCTCGATGATCCATGACCATATCGCGCGGGAGGGACTTCGGCGGCGACTTTACCATGCGGCTCCCCCCGCTGATGCAGCGCGCCCATGTCCAGCACCACCCCTTCCTTGTCATCCTCCGTCGCTGCACCGCGCCGTCGCTTGGTCGGCGGCGTCCTTGCCGCGATCACCGGCTCGCATCTGGTCAACGACATGATGCAGTCGCTGATCCTGGCGCTGTATCCGATCCTGAAGGGGCAGTTCCATCTCAGCTTCGCCCAGATCGGCCTGATCACCCTCACATACCAGCTGACTGCGTCGCTGTTCCAACCGCTCATCGGGCTGCGCACGGACCGTCGTCCCGCCCCCTACTCCCTGCCCCTCGGCATGGTGTCCACGCTCTGTGGTCTGCTGTTGTTGGCCTATGCCCCCAGCTTCACGCTGGTGCTGGCAGCTGCCATGTTGGTGGGTATCGGGTCGGCGATCTTCCACCCTGAATCCTCGCGCATCGCACGCCTGGCTTCTGGTGGTCGGCATGGCCTGTCACAGTCGGTGTTCCAGGTCGGCGGCAACACCGGCACCGCGATCGGTCCGTTGCTGGCGGCGGCGGTGATCGTCCCCAACGGACGTACCAATGTGGCGTGGTTTGCCGGCGCAGCGCTGATCGGCATCGCACTGCTGACCTATGTCAGCCGGTGGTATCAACAGCACTTGGCCAGCGTGGCAGCGGAACCACAGCGGCCGCGTTCCGCAGACCCTGCCGCATCGGCGGAGGTGCTTCCTGCCCGCACGGTGCACTGGGTGATCGGCATCCTGCTGGTGCTGATCTTCAGCAAGTACTTCTACATCGCCGGCCTGAGCAGCTACTACACGTTCTTCCTGATACAGAAGTTCCATGTGTCCGTGCAGAGCGCACAGATGCATCTGTTCGCCTTCCTGCTGGCGTCTGCTGCAGGCACCTTGATCGGCGGTCCGGTGGGCGACCGCATCGGCCGCAAGCCGGTGATCTGGGCCTCCATCCTCGGCGTGGCGCCGTTCGCCCTCGCCCTGCCGTATGTGGACCTGGCATGGACCGGCGTGCTGGCGGTGATCATCGGCTTTGTGCTGTCTTCTGCGTTCTCGGCGATCCTGGTGTATGCCCAGGAACTGATGCCGCATCGCATCGGCACCGTGTCCGGCTTGTTCTTCGGATTCGCCTTCGGCATGGGCGGATTGGGCGCCGCCGTGCTCGGCGTGCTGGCCGACCACACCGGTATCGTGCACGTGTACCAGCTGATCTCCTTCCTACCGCTGCTCGGCATCGTCGCCGCCCTGCTGCCGAACCGCCGTGCATGACAGCGTAGAGCCGACGTTAGTCGGCTGCTCACACCCCGTTCCCTCCGCCCACTCCGCCGAGCACGGCTCGGCGCTACCTGGGCATGCTTGGATCATCGCCCTTGCGGTAATCTTGCGGTCCCCCGCCCAAGGAAGCTGCCGTGCGCACCGTGCACGCCCTGCGTTACGTCACCCCGCTGCGCGAAGGGGGATCGCTGCCTGCCATCGTCGAGACCGACGATGACGGGATGGTGGTACTCAAGTTCCGCGGTGCCGGGCAAGGCCCCAAGGCGCTCATTGCCGAACTGATTGCTGGCGAGCTTGCCAGAACGCTGGACCTGCCTATACCGGAGATCCTGTTCGTCGAGCTGGACCGCGAGTTCGCCCGCACCGAACCCGATCCGGAAATCCAGGAACTGATACGGGCCAGTGAGGGCCTGAATCTGGGCAGTGATTATCTTCCCGGGGCCATCAATTACGATCCTGCGGCCATGCCCGTCGAGGCGGATCTGGCTTCGCGCATCGTCTGGTTCGATGCGTTCACCAGCAACGTGGATCGTACTGCGCGCAATCCCAACCTGATGGTCTGGCATCGCAAGCTGTACCTGATCGACCACGGTGCAGCGATGTACTTCCACCACGACTGGGACAGTGCGGGTGAAGCCTGCACGAAGCCGTTCGTGCTGATCCGTGACCACGTGCTGTTACCGTTTGCCTCATGCATTGCCGATGTTGACGAGGCGTTGGCGGCGCGCCTGCCGCCGCATGAGATCGAGCGCATCGTGGCCTTGGTGCCCGATGCCTGGCTGGTCAACGAGCCGGCTTTCCCGACCCCGGCGATGTACCGACAAGCTTACGTCGATTATTTCGTCCATCGCCTGCGCGTCCGCGCCGCCTTCGTCCAGGAGGCCATCCGTGCCCACGCTGCACACATATGACTACGCGGTGATCCGCGTGGTACCCCGGGTCGACCGCGAGGAGTTCATCAACGTCGGCGTGATCGTGTCCTGCCCCGGCGCCCAGCACCTGGAAGCCGCAATCGAGATCGATCCGGCGCGCTTGCGTGCATTCGCACCGACGCTGGAACTTCAGGACCTGCAGCCGTGGTTGGACGCCATCGTGGCCATCTGCCGCGGCGACGCCAATGCCGGACCGATCGCACAACTTCCGGCCCGGGCCCGTTTCCACTTTCTGACGGCAAAACGCAGCTCAGTGGTGCAGATGTCGAGCACGCATGTCGGCCGTACCGCCGACCCGCAGGGGGTCTTGGAGCATCTGCTGAAGAAGATGGTGCGGGTACCGACCTAGGCGCCAACGGCAGCCGGCTGAAGCCGGCTCTACCGCTTCGGCTGGCGGAGGGGTAGAGCCGACTTCAGTCGGCTTGCGTGACACCGCGCGAACGGTAGCCGGCTGAAGCCGGCTCTACCTGCTGCGGTCACATTACGGGTGCCTGGGAGTCGTCTATTTCTTCGAGCGTCCATCGGCACCAGGTGTGCAGGTATTCGCCGAGGGTGGTGGCGAGACCTGCGCGGATGGGGTTGGCCAGGATGTAGCGGGCGTGCTTGTGCAACGATGCGTCTGCCCGGACGGCGTGGTCGTGATATCCCGGTTGCCAGATCGCGCCGCCCCCGCCTCTCTGCCGATTGATCTGCAGACTGCTCCGCCCTTTCATGGATTGCATGCACTGCGCCAGCGATCCCTGCTGCAGTTGGAAGAGCCAGTGCAGATGGTCTGGCATGGCGACCCATGCGAACGTGCTGGTGACGCCTCGGACGTCGAGAGACGCGATGACCTCCCTGATGATGGCCGGGTTGGCGGGCTCAAGGAACAGCGGCGCGCGGTGGCGACAGATTGTGGTGACGGCGTAGACGTTGCCGAGCGAGGAGTGGCGACCGAGGTGGAGGCGTGGGCTGGACATGCTGTCCATGGTGGGCAGCACCGGGCGTGCACGGAATCGGGGCACAGCGGTAAGTGGGGTGAGAGATGCACCGTGAGTGGCGACGGCGGGGGGTAGAGCCGACTTCAGTCGGCTGGTTCACTAGTCGGCGAACGGCAGCCGACTGAAGTCGGCTCTACCTGCTGCGGTTGGGCTTCCTGCGGACGGCAGCCGACTGAAGTCGGCTCTACCTGCTGCGTTGGGTTTCCGGCGAACGGCAGCCGACTGAAGTCGGCTCTACCTGCTGCGGTTGGGTTTCCTGCGGACGGCAGCCGACTGAAGTCGGCTCTACCGTCTACATGCGGCCGGTATAACGAAAAACGCCGGCTTGCGGCCGGCGTTCTTCGATCATCACTCCTGCGGTGGCTCGTCGCCTGGCACCGGGGCAGTGGGCGCTTCGGTGGGGGTGTCGACCGCCACGTCCAGCTCCTCCGCTTCGATGAAGGCATCCATCCGCTCGACGGCCTGCAGTTTCTCTTCCTTCGACAGACGGATCAGGGTGACACCCTGGGTGTTGCGGCCGACACGGCTGATTTCCGAGCCGCGCGTACGCACCAGGGTACCGCCGTCGGAGATCAGCAGCACTTCGTCGGCCGGTCCCATCAGCACCGCAGCGACCAGCTTGCCGTTGCGTTCACTGGTCTGGATGCCGATCACGCCCTGCGTGCCGCGACCCTTGCGCGGATACTCCGGCAGCGGGGTGCGCTTGCCGTAGCCGTTCTCGGTGGCGGTCAGGATGAACTGCATGCCGGCCTCGTCACCGACGTCGACCACGACGTCTGCGCTTTCCACGCTGGTGTCTTCGACGGTGCTGTCGTCCTCGATCTCTTCCTCAACGCCGCCGGCACTCTCTGCGACGATCAGGCTGACGACTTCCTCGCCCTTGGGCATCTTGATGCCGCGCACGCCGGTGGCGGTGCGGCCCATCGAGCGGACCTTGTCTTCACCGAAGCGCACGGTCTTGCCATTCGATGCGAACAGCAGGATGTCCCGCACACCGTCGGTCAACCCGACGCCGACCAGGGCATCGCCCTCGTCGAGGTTGATGGCGATCTTGCCGCGCGCAAGACGGAACGCGAACTCACTGAGCGGCGTTTTCTTAACCGTACCGTTGCGGGTGGCGAAGAACACGAACTGACCTTCGGTGTACTCGCGCACCGGCAATACGGCCTGCACGCGTTCACCCGGCTCCAGCGGAATCCAGTTGATGATCGGGCGGCCACGGGCATTGGAACCGGCCTCCGGCAACTGGTGCACCGGCAGCCAGAACACCTTGCCCGCGCTGGTGAAGGTCAACAGCGTGTCATGGGTGTTGACCAGCCAGAGCTGCTCGATGAAATCCTCTTCTTTCGTCGACGCGGCACTGCGGCCACGGCCGCCACGGCGCTGTGCACGGTACGCACTGACCGGCTGGCGCTTGGCGTAGCCGGCATGGGACAGCGTGACCACCACGTCTTCCGGCGCTATGAGGTCGAGGATGTCCAGGTCTTCTTCGCTGTGGCGGATTTCGGTGCGTCGTTCGTCGCCGAACTCTTCGCGCACGTTGATCAGCTCTTCGCGGATGACCTCCAGCAGGCGGTCCGGATTCTCCAGGATATGGATCAGCCCGGCGATCACTTCCAGCAGTTGCTTGTACTCGTCGGTCAGCCTGTCCTGCTCCAGCCCGGTCAGGCGGTGCAGGCGCATTTCCAGGATCTGCGTCGCCTGGATCTCGGTCAGCTGGTAGCCGCCTTCGATCAGGCCCACGCCCTTGGGCAGGTCTTCCGGGCGCGATGCTTCGGCGCCGGCAGCGCCCAGCAGCGAACCCACCAGGCCCGGATCCCACACGCGCGTCAGCATGCGCTCGCGGGCTTCGTTCGGGTTGGCCGAGCTCTTGATCAGCTCGATCATCTCGTCGATGTTGGCCAGTGCAACGGTCAAGCCTTCCAGCACATGGGCACGGGCGCGCGCCTTGCGCAGCTCGAACACGGTGCGGCGGGTGACCACTTCACGGCGATGGCGGACGAACGCCTCGAGCATCTGCTTGAGGTTCATCAACTGCGGACGGCCGTCGACCAGCGCCACCATGTTGATGCCGAACACCGATTCCATCTGGGTCTGCTGGTAGAGGTTGTTCAACACAACTTCCGCCGACTCGCCGCGCTTGATCTCGATGAAGATGCGCATGCCGTCCTTGTCGGACTCATCGCGCAGTTCGCTGATGCCTTCGAGTTTCTTTTCCTTGACCAGCTCGGCGATCTTCTCGATCAGACGCGCCTTGTTCACCTGGTACGGGATTTCAGTGACGATGATGGATTCGCGGCCGTTGTCGGCCACTTCCACGGCCGCCTTGGCGCGGATGCGCACGCGGCCACGCCCGGTACGGTAGCCGGCGATGATGCCGGCCGTGCCGTTGACGATGCCGGCGGTGGGGAAATCCGGGCCCGGGATGTACTCCATCAACCCGTCGACATCGATCTCCGGATTATCGATCAACGCTATGCAGGCGTTGATGGACTCGGTGAGATTGTGCGGCGGGATGTTGGTCGCCATGCCCACGGCGATACCGGCCGAGCCATTGACCAGCAGGTTCGGGAACCGGGTCGGCATGACCGTCGGTTCGAGTTCCTTTTCGTCGTAGTTGGGCTGGAAATTGACCGTTTCCTTGTCCAGGTCAGCCATGAGTTCATGGGTGAGCTTGGACATGCGGGCTTCGGTGTAACGCATGGCCGCGGCGGAGTCGCCGTCGACGGAACCGAAGTTGCCTTGGCCATCGACCAGCATGTAGCGCAGCGAGAACGGCTGTGCCATGCGCACCAGCGTGTCGTACACCGACTGATCGCCATGCGGATGGTACTTACCGATGACGTCACCGACGATACGGGCCGACTTGAAGTAAGGCTTGTTGCTGTGCGCGTTCAACTCATTCATCGCGAACAGCACACGGCGATGCACGGGCTTGAGGCCGTCGCGCGCATCAGGCAATGCGCGCCCCACGATCACGCTCATCGCGTAATCGAGGTAGCTCTTGCGCATCTCGTCTTCCAGATTTACCTGGATGATTTCCTTGGCGGATTCTGCCATTCGGGTTCCGTTGTCTGGTAGCGGTCCAGTCCGTCGCGCCAGCCCTTGCGGAGCGGCAGCGACGGAATCTCGATTAACTGACGGAGTCTACCACAACGCAGGCTTTTCCGCCCCTGTTCAGCCGGTTTTTACCCGAAGAAATCAGCAACTTAGGGACCGGTTCGCGGTGATCGGAGCGAGCTCGGCCCATCAGCAGCTGAAAGCGGCCTGCATGCTCGCCACCGACGGGGCCAGAATGACGCCGCGCTCGGTGACGATGGCATCGATCAGCTCACCCGGCGTGACATCGAACACCGGGTTCCAGGCGGCGATGCCCTCTGCCACCGTGCGGGTGCCACCGACACCGTACAGCTCACCCGGGTCACGCTGCTCGATCTCGATCTCGGTGCCATCAGCGGTATCCATGTCGACCGTCGAGGACGGTGCCACCACCATGAATTTGACGCCGTGGTGGCGCGCGGCGATCGCCAGCTGATAGGTGCCGATCTTGTTGGCCGTATCACCGTTGGCACAGATGCGGTCTGCACCCACGATCACCCACTGCACCGCACCGGTTTTCATCAGGTGCGAGGCGGCCGAATCGGCGATGAGGGTGGCATCGATACCGTCCTGCTGGAGTTCCCACACCGTCAGCCGGGCGCCCTGCAGCCATGGCCGTGTTTCACCGGCGAACACGCGCGCGATGCGCTCCTGCGCCATGCCGGCACGAATCACCCCGAGGGCCGTACCGAAGCCGGCCGTGGCCAGCGAACCGGTGTTGCAATGGGTCAGCACGCCGCTGCCGGGCTCGATCAGGCCGGCACCCAATGCCCCCATGTGGCGGTTGGCCGCGAGGTCTTCGGTGGCGATCGCTTCGGCTTCAGCCTCCAGCACCTGCTTCCACTGGCCATCGGCTACGGCCAGCACGCGCCGCATGCGGGCCAGGGCCCACGCGAGGTTGACCGCTGTCGGCCGCGACGCATTGAGGCGTTGCAGTGCAGGCTCCAGCTTCATCAGCGCCTGCGCGCCGTCGTCGGCGTCCACCTCGCGGGCGGCAAGCACGACGCCCCACGCGGCGGCGATGCCGATGGCGGGTGCGCCGCGCACGGTCAGCGCATGGATCGCCGCGGCGACGTCGTCGCTGGTGGTGCAGGCCACGTGCTCCACCACGAAGGGCAGCTTGCGCTGATCCAGCAGTTGCAGGGCATCGCCGGTCCACAGGATCGGACGGATGTGGTCGTAGCGGGCGTAATCGATATCGGTAGGCGCGTTCATGCGCCCATTGTAATGCGCGCTCAGTTCACCGAGAACTCGGCGCGGCAGCCATCGTCCACCCACACCCCGCGCTTGTCCCACCCCCAGCTGCGGCCTTCCACGCAGGGGCTGCCGGACAGCTGGCGGACCATGTTCGCGCCGGTGCTGATGGTGGCCCCGCAGAAGCGTTTGCGCCGGTCCTTGGATTCGCAGGTCAACCGGCGCGGCACGTCGACGAAGCCGCCGCCGTCTTCCGCGCCGATCTCGAAGTCGCCCTCACAGCCACGGGTGGTCCAGATTTCGTTGCGCCGGTAGCCCCAGCTGTGGCCTTCGCGGCAAGGCATGCGCGAGTTCTGCCGCAGCAGGCGCACCGGCGCCCCTTCCAGACGCACCGGGCAGCTCTGCGGGCGGCCGTTGGATTCGCAACGCACGACGCGGCGCACCAGTTTGGGCGCGGCCCCTTCGACCGCAGGCGCTGCGTTACCGCGCGCGCGGAACTCGCCCCGGCAGCCGAGGGTGACCCACACACCTGAACGATCGGTGCCCCACTCGCTGCCGCGCACGCACGCGTTGTCAGACAGCTGGCGGACCAGTTCAACGCCTCCGCTGACGTCCATATCGCAATGCTTCCACTCCAGATCGCGGGACTGGCAGCGCACCACCTCGCCGGCATAGCCGCCCTGCCCCGGCGCCGCGGCCGCCGAAGGCAGCAACGCGGTCCAGAGCAGCAGCGCGCCCATCGAGGCCCCCGTGCTTGCCAACAGCTTGTTCAACGACAACCCCGCCTGTAATCGCGATTCACTTGCCACCATGCGGCAACCGGCGTGATAAGAGCATCATCACGCGCGCGCCGCAAGCGTAAAACACGTCGTTCAGGCACGGCTGAAATCAAACGCCAGCACGTCGGCGATGCGCGGGGTCTGCGCCATCGCCATCAGCAGCCGGTCCACCCCCACCGCCACGCCCGCGCACGCCGGCATTGCCGGCAGGGCGGCCAGCAATGCGTCGTCCAGCGGCGGCAATACGTCACCGCGCGCCTGCCTGCGCACATGGTCGGCCTCGAACCGTGCGCGCTGTTCGTGCGCATCGCCCAGCTCGTGGTACCCGTTGGCCAGCTCGACCGGACCGAGATACAGCTCGAAGCGTTCGGCCAGCGCAGGCGTACCGGGGCGGATGCGGGCCAGCGCGGCCTGCGATGCCGGCCAGTCGTGCACAACGGTCATGACCGCGTCGTCGAAACGCGGCTGGATGCAATGGGTCATCAGCAGGTCCAGCCAGTCGTCACGCCCCAGGCCGGCGGGATCGATGGCGATGTCGGCCAGTGGCCGCCGCAACTGCTCGATGCTGTCCTCGAAGGGGTCAACGCCCACGCGCTGCTGGTACAGCGACCGGTAATCGATCACCTGCAGCGTCGCCTGCCGCCCCACCAGCGCGAGCGCCTGATTCACCAATGCGGCGGTTTCCACCACCAGTCCATGATGATCCCAGCCGATGCGATACCACTCCAGCATGGTGAACTCGGGGTTGTGCCGCCCGCCTGCTTCCCCGTTGCGGAAAACGCGCCCCAGTTCATAGCAGTCACCCACGCCTGCAGCCAGCAGACGCTTGAGCGGAAACTCCGGCGACGTACGCAGCCAGCGGCGGCGCACGCCGGCATCGCGATGACCGCTGAAATCGGTGTGGAAGCTGTCGATGTTCGGCTCGGTGTTGCCGGCCGCCGACAGGATCGGCGTCTCCACTTCCAGCACAGCGCGTTCGGCGAAGAACTGCCTGATGAGCGCATTGAGCGCGGCGCGCTGCCGCAGCGCGTGCAGCAAGGGGCTCACAGCACGCCGTCGCGCGGGTGGTCCAGCGGCAGCGTCATCAGGTCGCGCGTGTCGTCGATGTAACCGGTGGCGGTGTACAGGCGGCGCGCCAGCTCGTTGTGGCGGTTCACTTCCAGGCGCAAGCGGCCGACGCCACGCCCGCGTGCGCGCTGCTCGACAATCGCCAGCGCCTGCTTGCCGCGCCCACGGCCGCGTACGCCGGGGGCCAGATACAGTTCATCCAGCAGCGCGAAGTGCCCGCCCTGCTCCAGGCTGAACCCCATGGCGATCACCACGTAGCCACCTACCGCGCCATGCTCGTCCAGCAGCATCAGCACCTCGCCGTTACGGGGATCGGCCAGCAGCGCATCCACGCCACGGCGCACGCGCGCATCATCGAATTCGATCTGGTCTTCGATGTAGAACGCGCGCATCAGCTCGATCAGCTGCGCCTCGTCGGCACGCGTGGCCAGGCGGAAATCCAGGGGGGCGGTCTGCATGCAAGTCTCCTTCAAGGGGGCGACCGGGCATCGGCCCGGCCTGTATCCGTCATTCGTGTGTGGCAAGGAACGCCAGCAGCTGGTCTTCGTCCCAGACCGGTACGCCCAGCGACTGCGCCTTCTCCAGCTTCGACCCGGCCTCGGTGCCGGCCACCACGAAGCTGGTCTTCTTCGACACACTGCCTGCGACCTTGGCACCCAGCGCTTCCAGCCGCTCTTTCGCCGCGTCGCGGGTCAACGCGGTCAGCGTGCCGGTGAGCACTGCAGTCTGCCCGTCCAGGGGTCCAGCGGCCTGCTGCACCTGCGTCGGCGCCTTCTGCAGGATCTCGCGCATCGCCTGTTCGGCCTTCAACAACATCTCGCCATGGCCTTCGCTGTCCAGCCAGGTAGCCACGGCGCGGGCCGTTTCATCCGGCAGCCCGGCATTGACCAGCTGGCCATGCTCGGCGTCGAGCACGGACTGCGCGTTGCCGAGCGCGGCCACCAGCTTTTCGGCACGCAGCCGGGTGATGCCGGGAATCTCCGCTTCCACCAGCAGCTGTGCACTATCCAGTCCTTCGCGCAGCTTCGCGCTGGGCGGATGGGCATCGGTGATGCGCACCTGACCCACCTGCAGCAGGTCATCGATGGCCTGCTGGTTGCCTGCCTGTTCGAAGAAATGTCCCAGCGAACGTGCTACTTCGCCGCCGATATCCGGCACCCGCTTGAACAGCGGCCACGGCAGGTGGCGGATCAGCTCGAGCTCGCCATACCACTGTGCCAGCGCCTTGGCGGTGCTCTCGCCCACGTGTTCGATGCCGAGTGCGAACAGCAGGCGCTCCAGCGTAGCGTCACGGCTGGCGTCAATCGCGGCGACCAGATTGTCGGCCCAGCGCGTGGCGATCTTCTTCGTGTTCCAGGTAAACGCTACGGGCTGCGCGAGCGCCTGCGCACGCCAGCCTGCATCGCCACCGTCGAGCTTCATCGCGGAATTGAGTACCGCGCTGCTGCCTTCTGGCGGCAGATGCGGCTGATAGCTGGCCGCCAGCGCAGAAGGATCTTCGGCATCGAGCACCAGCTTCAGCTGCAGCAGGGTGTCGCGGGTCAGCCGGTACAGATCGGCGACGCTGCGTACGATGCCCGCATCCACCAGGGTCTCGATGTACTTGCCGCCCAGGCCGTCGATGTCCATCGCGCGTCGTGAGGCGAAGTGCGCGATGGCTTCCTTGCGTTGTGCCGGGCAGCTCAGTTCGCCGGAACAGCGCCACGCGGCGGCGCCCTCTTCGCGCACGATCTCCGATCCGCAGACCGGGCACACGGTGGGCATGGTCCACGGCACCGTACCGGCAGGTCGGCGGTCGCCGATGACGCTCACCACTTCGGGAATCACGTCGCCCGCGCGGCGCACGATCACGCTGTCGCCAACCCGTACATCCAGCCGCGCGATCTGGTCGGCGTTGTGCAGCGTGGCGTTGGACACGATCACTCCGGCCACAGCGACCGGCGCCAGACGCGCGACCGGTGTAGCGGCGCCGGTGCGGCCGATCTGTATCTCGATCGCCTCGACCGTCGTGCTCTGTTCCTGCGCGGGGAACTTGTGCGCGATCGCCCAGCGCGGGGCGCGGGCGACAAAGCCCATGGCCTGCTGCCCTTCGCGATCATCCAGCTTGTAGACGACCCCATCGATATCGAACGCCAGCCCATCGCGGCGCGCGCCGATGTCGCGGTAATACGCGAGCAGGCCCTCGGTGCCGCTCACCACCTTGCACAGATCGCTGACCGGGAAGCCCCAGCCGTGCAACTGCCGCAACGTCTGCGAATGGGTGTCGGGCAGCTCCCCACCTTCGACCTGGCCGGTGCCGTAGGCGAAGAAACTCAGCCGTCGTTGCGCGCTGATCTTCGGGTCGAGCTGGCGCAGCGAGCCGGCTGCCCCGTTGCGTGGATTGGCCAGCACCTTGCCGCCCTGCTGTCGTGCGCGTTCGTTGAAGGCCTCGAAGTCCGCGCGTGCCATGTAGACCTCGCCACGTACTTCCAGCACCGCAGGCCAGCCGCTGCCCTGCAGCTGGTGCGGGATGTCACGGATCTGCCGCAGGTTGGCGGTTACGTCCTCTCCCTTGCTGCCATCGCCCCGGGTCGCGCCCTGGACGAAGTGGCCGTCTTCGAAGCGCAGGCTGATGGCCAGCCCATCCAGCTTCGGCTCTGCTGAAAAATGCAGCGCCGGGCGACGCAGGCGCTCGCTGATACGGCGCACGAAATCGGCAACCTCTTCGTCACTGAAGGCATTGCCCAGCGACAGCATGGGCAGGGCGTGGGTGACTTCGGCGAAGCGCGATGAGGGTCGTCCGCCCACCGTACTGCTGGGCGAATCCGCAGCGGCAAGCTCAGGATGCGCCTGCTCCAGCCCCTGCAACTCACGCATCAGCGCATCGTAATCCGCGTCCGGGATCAGCAGTTCATCGCGCTCGCTGTAGGCCGCATTGGCACTGGCAAGCTGATGGCGCAGCGCTTCGATGCGCTCGGCGGGAGTAACGTTCATGCAGATCCGGTGGGTCTTGGACAGGCAGAGATTCTACCGCCACCGGCCGCCATGACACGGTGCAGTCCGTGATGTTCAGGCGTTTGCAGCGTTGACTCAGGGACGGCGAGCACAGCATCCCGCCTCCCCTGTCAGCGCCCTGCTTACCAGCGCGGCGTCTTGGTCAGCGGCGGTGCCTGATGCTGGCGGTCGTACGCACGCAGGTCGTCACGGATGTGCGCGATGCGCTGGCGCCCCAGCGCATTGCGCCCGTCATCCAGCACCACCGCGTCCAGCAGTTCGGCCATGCGCTGCACGGTCGGCAGCATCTTTTCCCAGGCATCCAGCGCGGTCAGCGGGGCGGGAAGCGTCAGGAAGAAGGCGATCGCCGGGGTCTCCATCTCGCGGATGGTGCCCATGTCGAAG
Organism: Stenotrophomonas sp. CFBP 13718; assembly: GCF_014842145.1. Taxonomy (NCBI): domain Bacteria; kingdom Pseudomonadati; phylum Pseudomonadota; class Gammaproteobacteria; order Lysobacterales; family Lysobacteraceae; genus Stenotrophomonas; species Stenotrophomonas sp. CFBP 13718. The sequence goes on along the minus strand of NZ_JACYVC010000005.1, from coordinate 102,069 downwards.
CTGCCCGGCTTCATGATGCTGGCCATGGAGAAGATCGGGCCGCGCTCGGGATGGCCTTCAACCAGACGGTGGAACACATTCATGTGGCCGAACACCAGACCGGTCTTTTCCGCCGCCACCACGATGTCTTCGCCGCGCAGCTTTTCACCCGCACGCGCGGCCACGAACAGCGACACGATCTTGTCGAAGTCCTGGCTGGCCCGCTTGCCCAGATCGCTGTTTCCGTGCGGATCCGCGTCGGACAGGCCCAGCTCGGGCTGTTCGCCCTCCAGCCCCGAGGACGGGAGGCCTTCGCCCTCCTCGCCTGGCACGCCGCCGCCCAGCACGGGCTCGCGACGCGCGGATTTGTCCCCACCTGGCTCGCCCTCGACGCGGCGCCCCTGGGTTTTCTTTTTCGGTCGGCCAAACAGGAAGATCGCAGCGATCAACAGCAGGCCGGCAGTGAGGATGCCGATGCGCAGCAGTGCGGTGTCGGACATTCGAGAGGGTCTCCGGCTAAATACGTTCAGACAAGAATGGCACGATGCAAGGCTTCTTGCACCGGGGGGGCGGCAAGAATGCCTGATCCCCCCGTGCAGAGCGTGTATCAGGCCGCGCCTGCCAGCCGCGCCGCCTCTTCCAGGTCCACGCTGACCAGGCGACTGACGCCGGGCTCGCGCATGGTGACGCCAGAAAGCTGGTGCGCCGCTTCCATCGTGGCTTTGTTGTGACTGACGAACAGGAACTGCACTTTCTCGCTCATCTCTTTCACCATGTTGGCCAGACGGCCGACGTTGGCTTCGTCCAGCGGCGCATCGACCTCGTCCAGCAGGCAGAACGGTGCGGGATTGAGCTGGAAGATCGCAAACACCAATGCCACGGCGGTCATCGCCTTTTCACCGCCGGACAGCAGCGAAATACTCGACACGCGCTTGCCCGGAGGCCGCGCCATGATGGTGACGCCGGTATCAAGCAGGTCTTCGCCGGTCAGCTCCAGATAGGCATGGCCACCACCGAACAGGCGCGGGTAGAGCGCCTGCACGCCGGCGTTGACCCGGTCGAAGGTGTCCTTGAAGCGGCCACGGGTTTCGCGGTCGATCTTGCGGATCGCATCTTCAAGCGTTTCCAGTGCGGTGGTCAGGTCCAGGTTCTGCGCATCCAGGTACTCCGAGCGCTGGGAGGCTTCGCCGTATTCCTGGATGGCCGCAAGGTTCACCGGCTCCAGCCGGCGCATGCGGCCGTCGATCTGCTGCACGGTCTGTTCCCAGTCGCCCAGCCGGGCATCGTCCGGCAGGGTTGCGATGACCTCCTGCAGCACGAACCCGGCCTTTTCCACGGCCGCCTGAAGCTGCTCGGCGCTGAGCACCAGTGCCTGCTGGTCCAGCCGCCGCTGCGAGATCTTTTCGCGCTGGGCCAAGGCCTGCTCGTCCCGCTTGTGCCGGGTCTGCTCCAGCTCGCGCAGCTCCACATCGATGCCATCCAGCAGCGAGCGGGCCTGCGACAGCAAGCCATCTGCACGGACACGGGCTTCAAGCGCGGCCTGATGCTCGGCCTGCAACGACTCGACGGGCGTATCGCCATCGTCCAGCTGCGCATGCAGTTCGCCCAACCGCGAATCCAGCTGGCCGCGCTGGTTGCTCATGCGCTCCAGCGCCTGGCTCAGCGACGCCACCTGCGCACGCTGTGATTCCAGGGTCAGCGCCAGGGAATGCGCCGTTTCACGCACACTGCGGGCGGCGTCACGGGCGCGATCGCGCGCTTCGGTGAATTGCCGCCTTTCATTTTCAAGGGCGTTCCGTACCGACTCCAGGTCGCCCATGCTGTTGACGGCACTGTCCAACCGCGCCCGTGCCTCGCGCACCTGCTCGCGGTTGACGTCCAACGTCTCCAGCAGCTGGCTCAGCTCACCTTCGATGCGATCGATGCGGGTACGCGCCGACTCCAGCTTGCCCTGCTGGCCCTGCAGCTGGCCAGCGAGCTCGGAAACGCCGCGATGCATCTGGTACAGCGACCGCTGCACGTCTTCGCGCTGCTGCTCGGCGTCGAGCAGCTGCTCACGGAAGCCGACCAGCAACTGTTCCAGCTGCGCCTCGCGCTGCGCCAGTACTTCGATCTGCTCGCGCAGGGTGTTGATCTCGCGTTCGCGCAGCAGCGCGCCCTGCTTGGCGGCACCGGAGCGCGACACACGCACCCAGCCTGTACCCAGGCGCTCACCCCCACGGGTGATCACGGAATCGCCTTCGGGCAGCGTGGCCTGCAGCCGTGCCGCGTCCGCCAGATCTTCGGCGGCGTGCAGGCGGGCCAACAGGCGACGGATCGCCGCCGGCCCTGTCACCTTTGCTGCGAGCGACGTGGCGGCGACCTGCAACGGCGCATCGTCATCGGCAACCAACGCGATGCGGCCTTCGCCCAGCTCACCCAACGCCTCGACGAGGTGCTCGGGTGCATCCACCAGCACGCCTTCGATCAACTGGCCGAGCGCACTTTCCACCGCGTTTTCCCAGCCCGCCTCGACCTGCAGGCGTTCACCCACGCGCGCGCCCGAATCGAGCCCTCGCGCTTTCAACCAGGCAACGGCGGCGCCCTGCTCCTGGCCGAGTGCGGCCTGCTGCAAGGTCTCCAGCGAGGCCAGGCGACCGCGCACCCCGTTGCCCTGCTTGCGCAGCTCGGCCAGCTCATTCTGGGTGCCGCGCTGCTGCTCCTGAACGGCAGCAACCTCCTGCTTGCGCAGCTCGACCTGCTCGCCCAGTTCTTCCAGCGCGCTCTTCTGCGTGTCGTGCTGCACGTGCAGCTGCTCGAACACCGCTTCGAGGGCATCGACATCCAGTCCCGAACGCTCGGCCTGCAGGGCCTCACGGCGACGATCCGCCTCAAGCACCTGCTTGTCCAGGTAGTCCACGCGGGTGCGCTCGACGTCGCCGGAGCGCGATGCTTCCGAGCTCTGGCGGGTGTGCTGCTCCCAACGCACCTGCCAGTCGGCCAGTCGCGCTTCTGCTTCACGCAGGCTGTCCTGCTTGATCTCGTTCTCTTCCTGCAGCTGCTCCAGCTGCGGGGTCGCGGCATCGACCGATTCGCGCAGCACCATCAGCTTCGCCTCGTCGCCGCTGATGTGGTGGCCCAGCTCAGCCAGCGCCTGCTGCGTTTCATCGCGCGCCTTGTGCAGGCGCTGCGACAGCTCGCGCTGGTGGTGGATCTGCTGTTCCAGGCGGGCCAGCGTACTGCCCACCTGATACACCTCGGCCTGTGCCGCATTGAGGGCATCGGCGGATTCTTCGCGACGGACGCGCGAGGTCTCGATGCGCGCCTCTGCCTCGCGTTGTTCGGCGATCAGCTGCTGAAGGTGCGTTTCTTCCTGCGCCAGCCCTTCGCGCAACTTGCTCAGGCGCCCGTCCAGCCCGCGGAACTCCAGCGCCTTCCACTCTGCATCCTTGACCCGACGTTCTTCCTGCAATGCTTGGTACTGCTCGGCCTGCCGCGCCTGCCGCTTCAAGTGCTCGAGCTGCTTGCCGATCTCATCGCGCAGGTCACCCAGCCGATCCAGGTTCTCACGGGTGTGGCGGATACGGGTCTCGGTTTCCTTGCGCCGCTCCTTGTACTTGGAAATGCCGGCGGCTTCTTCCAGGTAGACACGCAGGTCTTCGGGCCGGGCCTCGATGATCTGGCTGATCATGCCCTGTTCGATGATGGAATAACTGCGCGGCCCCAGGCCGGTACCGAGGAACAGATCGGTGATGTCGCGGCGGCGGCACTTGGTGCCGTTGAGATAATAGTTGCTACTGCCGTCGCGGCTGACGGTGCGCTTTACCGATATCTCGTTGAACGAGGCGTACTCACCGGAGATGGTGTGGTCGCTGTTGTCGAAAATGAGCTCGACCGTCGCCTGCGATACCGGCTTGCGGGCCGACGAACCGGCAAAGATCACATCGGTCAGCGAGTCACCACGCAGCCGGCTGGCCGAGCTTTCGCCCATCACCCAGCGCACCGCATCGATGATGTTGGACTTTCCACAGCCGTTCGGTCCGACCACGCCGGTCATGTTGGTCGGCAGGTGCAGCGTGGTGGGATCGACGAAGGACTTGAAGCCAGACAGCTTGATCGTGGAAAGACGCATAGGGTTTCCGGGCTGGGGCCGGGGTACGGCCTGCATTTACCCGCCAACCCCTTGGCCCGGTTGGGTCAGGGCCGTCGGACGGGTGTCATGCGCCGAGTATACCGATGTGGCCGTGTTGTACGAACGCGCCCGCGTGATCGCGCACCACCCGGCATCCGCCTTCCGCCCGCCCAACGCAAAACGGGCCCCCTTGCGGGAGCCCGTTCTGGTGATTCCATGCCTTTCGGCGTGGGATCAGGCCTTTTCGGCTTCAACCACGACCTTGACGGTGGTCTCAACGTCAGCGTGCAGGTGCACCAGGACGTCGTACTCGCCAATGTTGCGGAAGGCGCCTTCGCCCAGGATGACTTCGCTCTTGTTGACCGGCAGGCCAGCAGCGGTGAAGGCATCAGCGATTTCGCGTGCGCCGACCGAGCCGTACAGCTTGCCTTCGGTCGAAGCGTTGGCACCGATGGTGACGCTCTTGCCTTCCAGCTTGGCCTTGCGGGCTTCGGCGTCGGAATGGATCGACTCTGCCTTGGCTTCGTATTCGGCGCGCTTGGCTTCGAACTCGGCCTTGTTGCTCTCGGTGGCCGGCACGGCCTTGCCCTGCGGCACGAGGAAGTTACGGCCGTAGCCCGGCTTCACGTCGACCAGGTCGCCCAGGTTGCCGAGGTTGGTGACTTTCTGCAGAAGGATCAGCTGCATGGTGTTACTCCAGAATGTATTCGTTAGCGAGGCAAGGCCCCGCAGCGGATGGCTGTCCGAATATCAGGTGCAGAGGGGCGGCACGGGGCCGCCCGCCGGCATCAGATGTCGTGGTTGTCGGTGTACGGGATCAGGGCCAGGAAACGGGCGCGCTTGACGGCCGTTGCCAGCTGGCGCTGGTACTTCGACTTGGTACCGGTGACGCGGCTCGGCACGATCTTGCCGTTCTCGGTCAGGTACTGGCGCAGGGTGTTGAGATCCTTGTAATCGATCTCCTTGACACCTTCGGCCGTGAACTTGCAGAACTTGCGGCGACGGAAGAACTTGGACATGTCAGTGCTCCTTAAGCGGCCGAAGCGGCGTCTTCGCCGGCATCGGTGTCAGCGGCGGGGGTGGTGGTGGTCTCACCTTCTTCGTCGTCACGACGACGACGCTCGCCACGCTCGGGCTTCTCGCCCTTCTCGTCCTTGCTCTTCATGATCAGCGACTGCTCGGTATCCGGGCCATCGCGCTTGACGACCAGGTTGCGCAGCACGGCGTCGTTGAAGCGGAAGCTTTCCACCAGCTCGCTCAGCACGGCCTGGTCCACTTCGATGTTCAGCATGACGTAGTGGGCCTTCACCAGGTTCTGGATCGGGTAAGCCAGCTGACGACGGCCCCAGTCTTCCAGACGGTGAATGGTGCCGTTGCCGTTCTCGACCAGCGACTTGTAGCGCTCGATCATGGCCGGGACCTGCTCGCTCTGGTCCGGGTGGACCAGGAACACGATTTCGTAATGACGACTCATGTTTTATATACCTTTCGGATGTGGCCGTTAGGCCGGACAGCCCCCCGCAGTAAGTTCGGCGGTGGGGCAAGGGTTCCCGCGCTGGGCGCAGGAAGCCGCCAAGTATGCCTTGCTGGCTCGCGCGGGGCAAGCTTGGGTGGGCCGGGCGGTGGAGCTGACACATTGTTTGCGCCCGACATGGGTAGCGCCGAGCCACGCTCGGCGGGATCTCTGCAGGCCATTGGGAATACACCGTTCAGCGCACAGGACGGAAAACGCGCGACCGTGCTGCAGCGCAGCAGTACAATCTGCAATCGTTTACATGCCCCCGGATTGTCGTGAACCCGTCCCCTGCCCCTGTCGTCACTTCTTCACTGGCGGCCACACTGACACCGCGCCAGCGCACCTTCATTCTGCTGGCGCTGTCGCTGGGCGGGTTTGCCATCGGCACCAGCGAGTTCGCCAGCATGGGCCTCATGCTGGACATCAGCCGCGGCCTGTCCATCACTGAAGCCCAGGTCGGCCACCTGATCAGCGCGTATGCGATCGGCGTGGTCGTCGGCGCGCCGGTGCTGGCGTTCGCCGGTGCGGGAATCAGCCGTCGCAGCCTGCTGCTGGGACTGATGGGCTTCTATGCCATCGGCAACCTGGCCAGCGCCTTGGCGCCCAGCTACCCCACTATGTTGCTGGCGCGCTTCGTCGCCGGGCTGCCGCACGGCGCGTACTTCGGCGTTGCCATGCTGGTGGCAGCGTCGATCAGCCCGCCGGCGCAACGCGGCGCCGCGGTCTCCAAGGTGCTGCTGGGCCTGTCCGTCGCCATCCTGGTCGGCAATCCGTTGACCACCTGGCTGGGCCAACAGTTCACCTGGCGCACCGCGTTTGCGCTGGTCAGCCTGCTGGCGTTGGCCACGGTGGTGATGGTGGCCCGCCACCTGGCGCCGGACCCCACTGAAGTGCGCACCAGCCCGATGCGCGAACTGCGCGCGTTCAACACCACCCAGGTGTGGCTGGCGCTGGCCATCGGCTCGATCGGCTTTGCCGGCATGTTCTGCGTCTTCACTTATCTGGCCCCCACGCTGGTGCATGTCACTGGCATCAACGAGCGCTGGATGCCGGCGGCCGTGGGCCTGTTCGGTGTCGGCGCGATCATCGGCAACATGATGGGCGGCTGGCTGGTGGATCGCCTGCAGTTCCGCGCGGCCGGTGTGCTGCTGGCGTGGTCGGTGGTGGTGCTGCTGCTGTTTCCGCTGGCGGCCCACACGGCGTGGGCGATGGTGCCGGCGATCATCGCGGTGGGCACGATGGGCGCGCTGGCCGTGGCCCTGCAGACCCGCCTGATGGATGCCGCCGGTGAAGCGCAGACGCTGGCGGCGGCATCCAACCATGCGGCGTTCAATACGGCCAATGCGCTGGGCCCGTGGCTGGGCGGCATGGCCATCGGCGGCGGGTTCGGCTACGCCTCCACCGGTTACGTGGGCGCTGCTACTGCGGCGGCGGGGTTGCTGCTGTGGGGTGTGTCGGTGCTGATCGAGCGCCGGCGTGGCGCCGGGTCGCTGGCAGCGGCGGCGTCGAACGGGTGAAACCCCCTCGCGGCTGGCTGCTTCAAGGCTGCTGCGAGTGGGCCGGGCGGTGGGACTGGTCGGGGGACGGCAAAAGCCGCTCATGCGTGCCTCGTTTCGCGCCATCCATGGCGCTCAACGCCCCCACCCAGCCCCACCGCCCGGCCCCCTGACACATTCCGTGGCCGCCAGCCGCGTATGAAAAATAAGAAAAGCGGTAGCGCCGACCCATGGTCGGCGAGCGCAGCGGGCCGTTGTCGGCCACATTCCGCCGAGCACGGCCCGGCGCTACCGATGATGCCAATCCGTCTGGTGGAGGGAGCCCCTGAGTCAGGGGCGGCCGCGAAGCGGCGGGGTGTGGGTGCTGGTGAGACGGGGCCCGCGGTTTGCGAAGCAAAGCGTGGGAGCGGCAGCGCGAATGCGATGACGTGGACCCCGCCATGGATGGCGCGAAACGAGGCACGCATGGATGCAGCCCTTGCCGTCCCCCGCCAATCCACCCCGCCCTGCCAGCCCTCAGCCATCCAGCTCTGGACGTTGACGTTGACGTTGCCGTTGCTGTTGCCGTCGACGTGGCCGTTGCAGTTGGCGTGGCCGTCGCCTCTGCGGGCGCCGGGCGCAGCCCGGCAACCACCCCTCAGCGGTGGGTTTCGTCTGTGGTAAAGCTCTCGCCGCAGCCGCATTCGGCCGACGCGTTCGGATTCTTGAACGTGAACGTCTCGCTCAGTCCGTGTTTGCCGAAGTCGATCACCGTGCCGTCCACCAGCGGCAGGCTCTGCGCGTCCACGTAGATGCGCACGCCCTCCTGCTCGAACACGCTGTCGCCCTCGCGCTCGTCGCGTGCCAGGTCGGTCACATGGCCCCAGCCGGAGCAGCCGGTACGGGTCACGCCGAAGCGCAGGCCCAGCGCCCCCGGGCTCTGGGAAACGAAGCGCTGGACGCGCTCAAAGGCAATGGGGGTCAGGCTGACAGCCATGATGGTGCTCCACGAAGGTACCAGACGAGTATAAAGGGGACCGGCCCGGCAGAAATGCCTCGCAAGCAGAACGCTGCAACCGGTAAACTTCGAATTCACAGATCGAGTCGATCAGCAGAGGATTCAAGTCATGACGGTGGTCAGCGTTGAACATGCGCTTGCGGGGAAGATCCCGGAAGGCGGCGAAGTCACGGTGCGCGGCTGGGTGCGCACGGTCCGTGGCTCAGCGAATCTGGCCTTCATCAACGTCACCGACGGGTCCTGCTTTGCCCCCATCCAGGTGGTGGCGGCCGAATCACTGGCCAACTTCGATGAAATCAAGCGCCTGACCAGTGGCTGCTCGGTCATCGCCAAGGGCACGTTGGTGAAGTCCCAGGGCAAGGGCCAGTCGTTCGAAATCCAGGGCAGCCACGTGGAAGTGGTCGGCTGGGTCGAAGACCCGCTTACCTACCCGATCCAGCCCAAGCCGATGTCGCCGGAATTCCTGCGCGAAGTCGCCCACCTGCGCCCGCGCACCAATCTGTTCGGTGCGGTCACCCGCATCCGCAACTGCCTATCGCAGGCCGTGCACCGGTTCTTCCACCAGAACGGGTTCAACTGGATCAGCACGCCGATCATCACCACCTCCGATGCCGAAGGCGCAGGGCAGATGTTCCGCGTTTCCACGCTGGACATGATCAACCTGCCGCGCAACGACCGCGGCGAAGTGGATTTCAGCCGCGACTTCTTCGGCAAGGAAACCTTCCTGACCGTGTCCGGCCAGCTGAATGTCGAGGCGTACTGCCTGGCGCTGAGCAAGGTGTATACCTTCGGTCCGACCTTCCGCGCCGAGAACAGCAACACCACGCGGCATCTGGCCGAGTTCTGGATGATCGAGCCGGAAATCGCGTTCGCGGACCTGGCCGAAGATGCGCGCCTGGCCGAAGAGTTCCTGAAATACCTGTTCCGTGCGGTGCTGGACGAGCGCGGTGATGATCTGGCCTTCCTTGCCGAGCGCGTGGACAAGAATGCGATCAGCAAGCTGGAAAACTTCATCAACGCCCCGTTCGAGCAGATCGACTACACCGAAGCGGTGAAGCTGCTGCAGAACTCGGGCAAGAAGTTCGACTTCCCGGTCGAGTGGGGCCTGGACCTGCAGACCGAGCACGAGCGCTGGCTGACCGAAGAACACATCGGGCGTCCGGTGGTGGTCACCAACTACCCCGAGCACATCAAGGCGTTCTACATGCGCCTGAACGACGATGGCAAGACCGTCGCCGCGATGGACGTACTGGCGCCGGGCATCGGCGAGATCATCGGTGGCAGCCAGCGCGAAGAGCGCCTGGACGTGCTGGATGCACGCATGGCGCAGTTCGGCCTGGACCGCGAGCATTACAGCTGGTACCGCGACTTCCGCCGCTACGGTTCGGTGCCGCATGCTGGATTCGGCCTCGGCTTCGAGCGCCTGGTGGTTTACGTGTGCGGCTTGTCCAACATCCGTGATGCGATTGCGTATCCGCGTGCACCGGGCAGCGCCGACTTCTGATCCATCCCGCACTCACGGAGGTACTGCAACGATGACCCTGTTCTTCGCGCTGTGTTTTTTTGGCGTGGCGATCGCCGGGTTCAGTGCCTTCGTGATTTTCTGGCCGCTGACCCTGGTGCACCTGCGCGACCGCCATCCGGCGCTGTCGCAGCGCTTCGGCAGCGGCGCCTTCCTCAAGCCCGAGGCGTTGGCCTGGCTGCTGCGGCGTGACTACCGCGCGCAGCCGGACCGCTCGCTGTCCGGGCTGGCGACACCGGCCTGGGTGTCGCTGCTGACCCTGCTGGCAGGATTGGGCATGGCTGCCCTGCTCTGGCTGGCATCGCTCTGGTAATCACGAAATGAATGAAGAAACCGCATCCCAGGACACCTGGTGGCTGGCCAGCCTCGGCAACACGCTGATCTGGGCACGCCTGCGTATCCGGCCTGCCGGCACCGCCGAGGTGCTCGACAGTGATGGCAACACGCTGAGTTATGACGGCGAAGACACCGCGCGCGCGCAACTGTTCGACGCCGACTTCGTCGAGTTCGAAGGGCTGGATGAAGAAGACGCGCTGGTGCGCGGTTTCTCGTTGCATGAAGTGCAGCCGCCGAAAGCGTCCAGTGACGAAGGCCTGCGCGGCCTGATGGTGCAGTCGCTGGGCCGCACGGTCTAAGCACGGTGTTCACCCCGCGCGCGTTCGCCGAGACCGACCTGCAGTGGCTGGACGCGTTGTTCGCGCGCGATCCGTTCATCACCGTGCTCACCACCGGTGACGATGGCCTGCCGGAGCTGACCCGACTGCCGGTGCTGTACCAGCGCCAAGGTAGTGACATCACGCTGCATGGCCACTGGGCCAGGGCGAACCCGCAGTCGCGTCGCGACGGGGCCGCCAAGGTGCTGGTGGACGGACCACACGGCTATATCTCGGCGTCGTGGTATCCGGACAAAGAACAGATGGCCCGCGTGCCGACCTGGAACTATGCCGCCGCCGAACTGCGCGGCCAGCTGCAGCGCTTCGACGACACCGACGCGCTGGCCGACCTGGTTGCCGCTACCGGCGATCTGTTTGAAGCCGGCGTGGGCCAGGCATGGCGGTTCGAACCCGAACGCGAAGACCACCGTAGTCAACTGCGCGGCATCGTCGGCTTCCGTTTCGTGGTGGACGATGTGCAACTCAAACTCAAGCTCAGCCAGAACCATCCGGTGGCCAACCAGCAGGCCGTCATGGGCGCGCTGGAGGCGTTGCCCTCCCCCGCTTCGCACGAGCTGGCGCAGTGGATGCGCCGCTTCCTTGCCACGCCATAGCGTATGGCTGATTGAGCCAACCCCTTTCCCGCAGGGACACTTTCATGAAAGACGTTTTCAAGCTGCTGCAGAACAACCGCGAATGGGCTGATCGGGTGCAGAAGGAAGACCCCGAATTCTTCCATCGCCTGTCCACCCAGCAGAGTCCCGAGTATCTGTGGATCGGGTGCTCCGATTCGCGCGTGCCGGCGAACCAGATCATCGGCATGGCGCCAGGCGAGGTGTTCGTCCACCGCAACGTGGCCAACGTCGTGGCGCACACCGACCTGAACTGCCTGAGCGTGATCCAGTACGCCGTGGACCAGTTGAAGGTGAAGCACATCCTGATCGTCGGCCATTACGGCTGCGGCGGCGTGCATGCCAGCCTCAACAATGTGCGCGTGGGCCTGGCCGACAACTGGCTGCGCCACGTCGGCGATGTGGCGCAGAAGCACGCCGCGATCCTGGATGCGATCGACGATCCGGACCAGCGTCATGCGCGGCTGTGCGAACTGAACGTCATCGAACAGGTGGCCAACGCGTGCCAGTCGACGATCGTCCGTGATGCATGGACCCGCGGCCAGAAGCTGACGGTGCACGGATGGGTCTACAGCCTGCGCGATGGCCGCGTGCGCGAGATGGGCATCGACGTGGACAGCGCCGAAGCGCTGCAGCCGGCTTATGAGAAGGCGCTGTCCTTCGTTCCGCGCACCGGCAAGCGCGACTGAGCTTTCCACAGGAGTAGCGTCATGCTTGCGTCGCCGATCAACCTGCTGGCCTGGGTAGAAGAGAATCGCCACCTGCTGAAGCCGCCGGTGGGCAACAAGATGATCGAGGACGGCGACTTCATCGTGATGGTGGTCGGCGGTCCGAACGCGCGCACCGACTTCCATATCGATGCCGGCCCGGAATGGTTCTACCAGCTCGAGGGCGAGATGGTGCTGAAAGTGCAGGAGGACGGCGGGGTCCGCGACATTCCCATACGCGCCGGTGAAATTTTCCTGCTGCCTGGCAACGTACCGCACTCACCGCGTCGCCCCGCCGGTGGCGTCGGGCTGGTGGTGGAGCGCAAGCGGCTTCCCCATGAGCGCGACGGCGTGGCGTGGCATTGCGAGCGCTGCAACCACCTGCTGCATGAAGAGTGGTTCCACCTGCAGAACATCGAAAGTGATCTGCCAAAAGTCTTCGCCCGCTACCAAGGCGATCTGTCGCTGCGCACGTGTGCGCAGTGCGGTCACGTCGACCCGCTGCCTGCGGGCTGACCTGTCTGGTAGCGCCGAGCCGTGCTCGGCGGCTCTGCGCGCGGGATGGACATTCCGCCGAGCATGGCTCGGCGCTACCCTGCACCCTGCGTTCGCCATGATCGGCGACCTGGCGCTGCGGTCACGATTGCCGACCTGCCTGGTAGCGCCGAGCCGTGCTCGGCTGCTCTGCGCGCGGACCCGGTCAGTGCCACCGCGTGATGCGGCCCGCACGCTCCACCTTGTACGCCCGCCGACACCGACTGAGGAGCGGCATATCCTGCGCGCTGTCCGAATAGCCTGCGCGGAAGGTCACTTCCCGTTGCGCGCGCAGGTCCAGTTGCCGCGCCTTTTCCAGCGAAATGCAACGCATCGCGAGCACCTGCCCGCCGAGGAAAGGCGCCATCCGCGAGCCGATGATCCTCACCCGTGGATCGTCATCAAATCGCGGATACAGCCCCCGGAGCAGGCATTCCGGGCTTCCCGATATGAGCCACACACGGTCACCACGGGCAAGGTGCCGCTCAAGTGCAGCCCACACTGCAGGATGACGTTCGCACCTCATCCAGAACGCACTCAGACAGCGCTGTGTGCCGCGCTGCAGTGCCGCCTCCGACAGCCCCAGAGTCAGCGTCCACAGCAGGAAGCCCAGGCTTCGCCGGCCATGCGGGCGCAGCAGGTAGCAAAGAAGCGCAGTGACAACCAGCGGCCACGTCAGCGCCAGCCTGAGCGGACGTGTGCGGGCCAGGTGCCGTAGATAGTCTTTGAACAGATCGCCGCCGTGGAGCGTGCCATCGACATCAAAGAACACGTCGTCGCCCATCTTCGTACCCGGTCTTCGAAGCCATCAAGACTGGGATACGCACGGCAGCGCGGCCATGGGCATCGCTGCAGTCTGGAACGTCCCGCCGAGCATGGCTCGGCGCTACCTGCATCCCCCGCCAAGGCCACCGCCACGATCCGGTAGCGCCGAGCCGTGCTGGGCGGCGCTGCGCACGGCTCGGCCATTCCACCCAGCGTGGATCGGCGCCACCGGGGTCGACGACGATCGGCCCGTCCGCTGCGCGGTACACTTCGTGCCACGTCAATCTATGCCGCTGCCCTCATGTCCGAACTGCTTACCCGCGCCCATGCCCTGGCCCTGGATGCCGCAGATCCGCTGCGCGCCTTGCGCGATGAATTCCTGATCCCACGCCACAATGGCGGCCAGCAGATCTACTTTGTCGGCAACTCGCTGGGCCTGCAGCCGCGCGGTGCGCAGGCGATGGTGCAGGAAGTGATGGGCCAGTGGGGCGAACTGGCCGTGGAAGGCCACTTCACCGGCCCCACCCAGTGGCTGGGCTACCACCGGCTGGTCAGCGAGCAGTTGGCCCGGGTGGTGGGGGCATTGCCCAGCGAAGTAGTGGCGATGAACACGCTGAGCGTCAACCTGCATCTGATGATGGTGAGCTTCTACCGCCCCACCGCGCAGCGCCCGGTGATCCTGATGGAAGCAGGCGCCTTCCCGACGGACCGCCATGCGGTGGAGGCACAGATCCGTTTCCACGGCTTCGACCCGGCCGACTGTCTGGTGGAAGTACAGCCCGACGAGGCCGCCGGTACGATTTCGCTCGCCGCCATCGAGCAGGCCATCGCCACGCATGGCGCGCGGCTGGCGCTGGTGCTGTGGCCCGGCGTGCAGTACCGCACGGGCCAAGCATTCGACCTGCAGGCCATTACCGCACTGGCGCGGGCGCAGGGTGCCGCCATCGGCTTCGACCTGGCGCACTCGGTCGGCAATCTGCCACTCAACCTGCACGACGTGGCACCGGATTTTGCCGTCTGGTGCCATTACAAGTACCTCAACAGCGGCCCCGGCGCCGTGGCCGGTGCGTTCGTCCACGAACGACATCACCGCGACCGCACCCTGCCCCGCTTCGCTGGCTGGTGGGGTCATGAAGAGTCCACCCGCTTCCAGATGGCCCCACAGTTCACCCCGGCGGTCGGTGCAGAGGGCTGGCAGTTGAGCAATCCGCCGATCCTCGGTCTCGCGCCGCTGCGTGCCTCGCTGGATCTGTTCGAACGCGCCGGCATGGACGCGCTGCGCAAGAAATCGGAGGCGCTTACCGGCCTGCTTGACGCGCTGGTGCAGGCACGGCTGCCGCACGTGCTGGAGCGCATCACCCCGGCCGAAATCGAGCGGCGCGGCTGCCAGCTCTCGCTGCGGGTGATCGGTGGCCGCGAGCGGGGCCGCGCCCTGTTCGAGCATCTCCGCTCGGTTGGCGTGCTGGGCGACTGGCGCGAGCCGGATGTCATCCGCATCTCCCCCACGCCGCTCTACAACCGCTACCAGGACGTGCACCACTTCGTCGACGAAGTGGAAGCGTGGGCCGGTGCCTGAGCCCGTGCAGCCCTCTCTGAAGACCCCTGCCCGCCCGCGATCTTTGACCCTTGTCGGCGCGGGCCTGGCCGGCTCGCTGCTGGCCATCCTGCTGTCGCGGCAGGGCTGGAACATCACGGTGTACGAACGCCGTGGCGATCCGCGCGTGAGCGGTTATGAAAGCGGGCGCTCGATCAACCTGGCGCTGGCCGAGCGTGGACGCAATGCACTGCGCCAGGCCGGCGCCCACGTGGAAGCAGCGGTGATGGCGCGCGCGGTGATGATGCGCGGCCGCATGGTCCATCTGCGCGACGGCGACGCGCCGCAGTTGCAGCGCTACGGCCGCGACGACAGCGAAGTGATCTGGTCGATCCACCGCCGCGATCTCAACATCACCCTGCTGGAACTGGCCGAGGCGGCGGGTGCGACGGTGCATTTCCACCGCCGCCTGCACACCGTCGACTTCGATGCGCAGCAGGCGCGTTTCATCGATGACCGTGACGATACGCCGCACGACATCCGCTTCGACAGCCTGATCGGTGCCGACGGTGCCGGCTCGGCACTGCGTGGGGCAATGAACCGCCGCCAGCCACTGGGTGAGCGGACCGAATTCCTGGACCACTCGTACAAGGAGCTGGAGATTCCGCCCGGTCCCGATGGTGCGTTCCAGATCGATCCGAATGCGCTGCACATCTGGCCGCGCGGCCGCTTCATGTGCATCGCCCTGCCCAACCACGAAGGGACGTTCACGGTCACCGTGTTCCTGCCCAACAAGGGCAATCCGGGGTTCAACACCGTGGTGAGCAGTGAACAGGCGCATGCGCTGTTCGCGCGGGAATTCCCGGATGCGCTGCCTCTGATACCCGACCTGCGCGCGGACTGGGATGCACATCCGCCCGGGCTGCTCGGCACGCTGTATCTGGAGCGTTGGCACAGTGACGACAAGGCCGTGCTGATCGGTGATGCCGCGCACGCGATGGTGCCGTTCCACGGCCAAGGCATGAACTGCGCCTTTGAAGACTGCGTGGCACTGGCGCGGCATCTGGATGTGGCCACGGACCTGCGCACGGCGTACGCCGCATTCGAAGTGGAGCGCTCGCCGAATGCGTGGGCGATCCAACAGATGGCGCTGGAAAACTACGTGGAGATGCGTGACCAGGTCGCCGAGCCGACGTTCCTGCTGCAGCGTGAACTGGAGCTTGCGCTGCAGCAGCGCTGGCCTACCCGCTTCGTGCCACACTACACCATGGTTACCTTCCTGCACACGCCCTACGCGGTCGCGCTGGAGCGCACCCGGATCCAGCGCCGCATCCTGCGCAACGCCACACACGGCCTCGATTCGCTGCTGCAGATCGACTGGTCCGCCCTCGAATCCGAAGTGCACGCCAAGTTGCCGGTGCTGGAGGGCGCGCACTGATGGCTGACAGCTTCCTGTTCTATGACCTGGAAACGTTCGGCCAGGATCCACGCCGCACCCGCATCGCCCAGTTCGCTGCCATCCGCACCGATGCCGAGCTCAACGAGATCGACACGCCGGTCAGCTTTTACGTGCGTCCCGCCGATGACCTGCTGCCCTCGCCGTATGCCACGCTGGTGACCGGCATCACCCCGCAGCATGCGCTGGCCGAGGGCATCAGCGAGGCCGACGCGCTGGCGCGCATCAACGACCTGATGAGCCGTCCGGGCACCTGCTCGCTGGGCTACAACACGCTGCGCTTCGACGACGAGTTCATCCGTCATGGTCTGTTCCGCAACTTCTTCGACCCGTATGAGCGCGAATGGCGCAACGGTAACTCGCGCTGGGACCTGCTGGACATGCTGCGGTTGATGCATGCACTGCGCCCGGAGGGCATCGTCTGGCCCAAACGCGAGGACGGCGCCACGTCCTTCAAGCTGGAACATCTGGCCGAGGCCAACGGGGTGCGCGATGGCGACGCCCATGAGGCCCTGTCGGATGTGCGCGCGACGATCGGCATGGCACGCCTGTTCCGCAAGGCGCAGCCGCGCCTGTGGGAGTACGCGCTGCGCCTGCGTGACAAGCGCTTTGTTTCCAGCCTGCTGGATGTGACCGCACTGCAACCGCTGTTGCACATCTCCATGCGGTACCCCGCCACGCGCCTGTGCGCGGCCCCGGTGTTGCCGCTGGCCGTGCACCCGCAGATCAACAACCGGTACATCGTGTTCGATCTGGAGGGCGATATCGATGCGCTGCTGGAGCTGCCGGCCGAGACCATCGCCGAGCGGCTGTACCTGCGCTCCAGTGAGATGCCCGAGGGCATGGCGCGCGTGCCATTGAAAGAAGTGCACACCAACAAGGTGCCGGCGCTGGTTGCCTGGAATCATCTGCGTGCGGACGACCACGCGCGGCTGGGGCTGGACGTCGACGCCATCCAGGCCAAGGTGGAGCGGCTGCGTCCGCACGCCCCGATGCTGGCCGAAAAGGCGCGCCTGGTCTTTTCCCGCCCGCGCGAAGGTGGCCCATCCGATGTGGATGCCTCGATCTACGATGGCTTCCTCGGTGCCGGTGACAAACCGCTGCTGGCACGCGTACGCACTACCGCGGCGGACGGATTGGCTGCGCTGGAGGGCGAGTTCAACGGCCCGCGTCTGCCCGAGTTGCTGCTGCGCTACCGGGCACGCAACCATCCCGGCAGCCTGGACCCGTCCGCGCAGGCGCGCTGGCAGGCCTACCGGCAGCAGCGACTGCGGGGCGACGACCGCCTGGGTGAGGTGAACCTCGCCGAGTACCGCGAACAGATCGATACCCTTGCCGCCGAGTCGGCCGACGACCTGCGCCGCAACACGCTGCTGCAGGCACTGCGCGATTGGGGCAAGCAGCTTGAGGACAGCCTGTGAGTGCCTATTTTTCCGATGCCAGCTTCGCCTTCCTGCGCAACCTGGCCCTGCATAACGAAAAGCCGTGGTTCAACGAGCACAAGCAGCAGTACGAAGATCACGTGCGCCAGCCGTTCCTGCGCCTGATCGGCGACCTGCAGCCCGCACTGGCCGAGGTCAGCCCGAAGTTCCGTGCCGATACGCGCACGATGGGCGGATCGTTGTTCCGCATCTACCGCGATGCGCGTTTTTCCAACGACAAATCACCGTACAAGAACTGGCAGGGCGCCCGCCTGTTCCACGAGCGGCGCCGTGAAGTCGCCGCCCCGTCTTTCTACATCCACCTGCAGCCCGGCGGAAGCTTCGTCGGCGCAGGACTGTGGCACCCGGAGCCGGACACCCAGCGGCGCATCCGTCATTTCATCCTGGACAACCCGGGCAGCTGGAAACAGGCCGCGCATGCCCCTGCACTGCGTCGACGGTTCGAGCTGGAGCAGACGGAAAAACTGGTCCGGCCGCCGCGCGGATTCCCGGCGGATTTCGAGTTCATCGAAGACCTGAAGCACCGTAATTGGGTCATGTGGCGTCCGCTCGACGACACCATGATGACGGGGCCGCGTCTGCTCTCTACCTTGGGCAAGGACCTGGCCGCGCTGGGACCGTTCGTGGACTACCTGTGCGCTGCGCTGGACCTGGAATTCTGAGTCCCGTGAGCACCACTCCGCTCGCTCAGCAACGGCGAACGCTCGGACGCACCGGCCTGCAGGTTTCGCCCGTCGGCCTGGGCTGCTCTGGATTCTGGGGGCACCGGCGCTTCGATGAGGCCGACGCCGCGCGCGTGGTCGCCCATGCGCTGGAGCGCGGACTCAATCTGCTGGATACGGGCCACAACTACTCGGGGTTCAACGCGGAACCTCGGCTCGGTCGCATCCTGCGCCCGCTGCTGTCACGTTTTCCGCGCGATTCGCTGGTGATCTCGAGCAAGGGCGGCACGTTGACCGGCCAAGCGGGCATCAGCGGAGCGGAGCAACGCGACTTTTCGCCCGCGGCGATCGTCGCCAGCTGCGAGGCGTCCTTGCGCAATCTGGGGCTGGACTACCTTGACGTGTATCAGTTGCACGGCATCGGTGGCCACGAAATCACCGATGACCTGCTGCACGCCCTGCAGCAGCTGCGACAGCGCGGGCTTATCCGCAGCACGGGCATCAACACCCATTCGGCGGTGACGTTCGACTGGATGCTGGCGCATCCGGCGGCCTTCGATGTGGTCCTGTTGGACTACAACGCACTGCAGCAGGATCGCGGCACGCACATCAGCCTGCTGCACGACGCGGGCATCGGCGTGCTGGCCGGTACGGTGTTGGCGCAGGGGCACCTGCTGCCTGCGCGCGCCCGTGTGCCGCGCCTCGCCGATGCCTGGTATCTTGCCCGCGCGTGGCTGAAACCGAGCAGCCGTCGCCTGATGCACAGCGCCCGCGCGATGCAGCAGGCGGTGGCGGCGATCCGCTCGCAGCGCCCGGCGCAGACCGCGTTTGCTTACGTGCTGCGGCATCCCGGGGTGGCGGCTGGCATCCTCGGTACGACCCGGGTGGCGAGCCTGGAACAGGTACTGCAGACCGATCCGGAGCGGCTGACGGAGGCCGACCTGGCGGCGCTGGTCGAGGCCTTCGGCGACGGCAGCGGCTCGCCCAGTCACTGAGGCTTAACCCGGCCGCCTTGGCGATGCGGCACGCTGTGTGTCCTCCTCTGCGCTGCCTGTCCGATGAAGAAACTCATTACCGTTGTTGTGTTGCTGGTGCTGGCGCTTGCGGGCTGGTGGTTCAGTGGCCCGTATCTGACCGTCCATGGCTTGGCCACTGCCATCGAGCAGCGTGATACCTCCCGCCTGGAACGTTACGTCGATTTCCCGCGGGTTCGCGTCAGCCTGCGCGCACAGATCAGCGACTACCTGGTCCGCCAGGCGGGGCCCGGCGTGGTCGAAAGCCCGTTCGGTGCGCTGCTCTACGGGCTGGGTGGACAGCTGGGCGGTGCCGCGGTCGATACGATGATCACCCCGATGGGTATCGGCGCCCTGCTGCAGGGACACGTGCTGTACAAGCGGGGTCGCAACGAGTTGCAGGGGGGCGATGCGTACGGTGCCACCGAGCCGGCGCAACCGCTGAAGGAGGCCCGGCATCGGTTCGAGCGGCTGGATCGGTTCGTGGTGGATGTAGATCGGGGACCCGCCGAGCCGCCGTTGCAGGTGGTGCTGGAACCGCAGGGACTGCGCTGGCGGGTGGTCGACCTGCGCAACGCGATACCGGCACCCCGCCCGTAGCGCCGAGCCGTGCTCGGCGGCTCTCCGTTCCGGCATCGCGATCCCGGACACAGGCCGCGCGGGGCGCTCGCCGACCATGGGTCGGCGCTACCTGGGAGGTGTCATGTAGCGCCGAGCCACGCTCGGCGGCTCTCCGTTCCGGCGTCGCGATCCCGGACGCAGGCCGCGCGGGGCGCTCGCCGACCATGGGTCGGCGCTACTGGGGAGGTGTTCTGTAGCGCCGAGCCACGCTCGGCGGCTCTCCGTTCCGGCATCGCGAACCCCGGACGCAGGCCGCGCGGGGCGCTCGCCGACCATGGGTCGGCGCTACTGGGGAGGTGTTCTGTAGCGCCGAGCCACGCTCGGCGGCTCGGCGTCCCGGCATCGCGATCCCGGACACAGGCCGCGCGGGGCGCTCGCCGACCATGGGTCGGCGCTACCTGGGAGGTGTCATGTAGCGCCGAGCCACGCTCGGCGGCTCGGCGTTCCGGCATCGCGATCCCGGACACAGGCCGCGCGGGGCGCTCGCCGACCATGGGTCGGCGCTACCGGGGCGTGCTGCGACGTCGCGATCCCGGACGCAGGCCGCCCGGGGTGTGTTGCGACGGCAGGTCAGCGTTCGTTGGCGACGCCGTGCGGTACGTGGCCTGCGGCGACGTGCTCGCGGGCGCTGTCGATGTTGTGCTGGGAGTCGTCGAAGAAAATATCCGCGCCGAAGGCCTGCAGGAACGGGCCCTTGTGCCGTCCGCCGAGGAACAGCGCCTCGTCCAGCCGCACCCCCCACTCCCGCAACGTGCGGATGACCCGCTCGTGTGCCGGTGCCGAACGGGCCGTCACCAGTGCGGTACGGATCGGTGCGTCTTCGCCGGACGGGAAGACCTCCTGCAACGTGTGCAACGCAGACAGGAAGTTACGGAACGGGCCGCCGCTCAATGCTTCGCGTGCGCGCTCGCGCTCATGCCGGCCGAACGCTTCCACGCCCTGCTCGCGCGAAATACGCTCGCTTTCATCGCCGAAGATCACCGCGTCGCCGTCAAAGGCGATGCGCAACTGTCCCGCCGGTCGACGCATGTCCACGAACTGGTCGGCCGCCGCAGCTGCCGTTTCGCCGGGCGGCTTCGGCAGGATGGTGGCCGCGGCAATTCCGTGCAGCAGTGCGCTGCGCACCGACTCCGGATTGGCCGACAGGAACAGATCGGTGCCAAACGGCTTCACGTAGGGCCAGGTGGGTTCACCGGCGGTGAACGTGGCGCGGATGATGTCCAGGCCGTAATGCTGGATGGAGTTGAAGATACGCAGGCCGGTATCGGCCGAATTGCGCGACAGCAGGATGACCTCCACCCGCGGGTTTTCCGGGCCTGCCCCCTGGTTGAGGGCCAGCAGCTTACGCACTACCGGGAAGGCAACGCCGGGACCCAGCACATCGTCTTCGTGCTCGCGCTGGTACTGCGCGTAGGCATCCACACCGTTACTCTCGAACAGTGCGTGGCTCTCTTCCAGGTCGAAGAGCGCGCGTGCTGTCACCGCGACCGTCAACAATCGGGGGGTGTTGTCGCCCATCGGCTCGGTTCCTTGCTGCAGCCGGCGGTTGCCGGCCGCCTATTGTCGCTCAGAACACGAACTGTTCTGACAGAATCCGGTCTTCCAGGTTGTGCTCCGGGTCAAACAGCAGCGTGACCTGGCGATCGCGGCATTCCCGGATGGTGACTTCGACCACGTCCCGGGTCTCATGCGAATCGGCCGTGACGCTGACCGGTCGCTTGTACGGGTCCAGCACGCGGAAGCGCACTTCGGTATCCGCTTTGAGGATGGCGCCGCGCCAGCGTCGCGGACGGTACGGGGCGAGCGGGGTCAGGGCGATGGTCGCTGAGCCCAAGGGCAACACGGGACCGTGCGCGGAGTAGTTGTACGCGGTGCTGCCCGCCGGCGTTGCCACCAGCACGCCGTCGCCGATGAGTTCGGCGACGCGTTCCTGGCCGTTCAGATCCACGCCGATATGGGCCGCCTGGCGGGTCTGCCGGAGCAAGGACACATCGTTGTAGGCCAGCGACCCGGTGGTTGAACCCGATTCGGTCAGGGCCATCATCTGCAGCGGACGCAGGTGCGCCGGCTCGGCCTCTGCGATGCGCCGGGCGACATCGTCATCGTCGCGGTACTGGTTCATCAGAAAACCGACCGTCCCCAGCTTCATCCCGAACACGGGACGTCCCAGATGACCGAAGCGGTGCAGGGTCTGCAGCATGAAGCCATCGCCGCCCAGCGGGCACAGCACGTCCGCGTCCTCGGGGGCATGGGCACCATGCCGTGCCACCATCGCGGCCAAGGCAAGCCGTGCCGGCTCGGTACTGCTGGCAAGAAACGCAATGCGGGGAGAATCGCTCATGCAGGCTGTCCGGTGATGCGCGGGTACCGGTAGAGCATAACCGGACGTGGCGCGGAAACCGCGCCACGTGCCGCCGACCCGGACGGTATCCGGACCAGAGCCCCCTCAGTCAGGGGGGCGCGCCAAAGAGGCGCGGGAGTCTGGAAGCACGCTCTGCACGGGCCCCACGGTGTGCAATGCAGACCGTGGGGCATCAGTGCGGATGCGCTTACGAACCGTGCGACGCCAGCTGACCCAACCGCTGTACCGCAACCGACACGGTCGGATAGTCCAGCGTCTTCTGCTCGGCCAGTTCGCTGAGCATGGCCAGGGTGAAGCGCAGGCTGCTGTCGTCACGGCCCATCCAGGCCGCCACCTTGGCCTCCGCGCCGCTGCCCTTGGTGCCGATCACCTGGCCGGACAGATTGCGGTGATGCGCTGCCAGTTCGTCACGCAATACGCCGCGTGCAACCGCATGCCAACGACCGTTGACCTCCAGCGCGTCGATCTGCTCGAACAGCCACGGCAGGCTGAGCGCTTCGCCCAAGCGGAAGTGGATCTTCGATACATCCACCGGCTTCAGCTTGCGCGTGCGGGCCAGTTCGATGATGTCGAACGCCGGTTCCAGGAAGTGCAGCTCGGCCAGCTGCTGCGACAGCGCGGCGGGCAGACCCTTCTCGTTCCACTGCTGTACCAGGGCCTCGTAGGTCGGGCGCTGGGAATCGGGCAGCACGCCGGACGCGACGCGGATATCGTTGAACGGCGCCTGGTACCGGTTGACCGCTTCGGTGATGCCCGGCATCGGGCCCGGGCGCGACAGCAGCCAGCGCACGAAGGCGCGCTGCAGCTTCCAGATCACTTCCAGCGCGTCGATCTGCACGGCTTCCGGCAGGGTGCCGTCCAGCGCATCGATCTGCGCCCACAGCGCGCGGGCATCCAGTGTTTCGCGGCTGATGGTGTATGCCTTGGCGACCTCGGCGATGGAGCGGCCGGTATCTTCCTGCATGCGCATCAGGAACGTGGCGCCCATCCGGTTGATGGTCTGGTTGGTCACGGCCGTGGCGATGATTTCGCGCTTCAGGCGGTGACGTTCCATCGCATCGGCGTACTTCTTCTGCAGCGGCTGCGGGAAGTAGCGCTGCAGCTCCTTGGACAGGTACGGATCTTCCGGGATGTCCGATTCCAGCAGCTGCTGGAAGGCCACCAGCTTGGAGTAGGACAGCAGCACCGACAGCTCCGGACGGGTCAAGCCCTGGCCGCGCGCCTTGCGCTGGGACAGCTCGGCATCGGACGGCAGGAACTCGATCTGGCGATCCAGCAGACCCTGCTGTTCCAGGGTGCGGATGAAGTGCTGCTTGGAACCCAGGCGCTTGACCGCCATCCGCTCCATCAGGCTCAGGGCCTGGTTCTGGCGATAGTTGTCGTTCAACACCAGCGCGGCGACCTCATCGGTCATCGACGCCAGCAGCTTGTTGCGCTGCTCGACGGTGAGCTTCTTCGCACGCACCACGTCGTTGAGCAGGATCTTGATGTTCACCTCGTGATCGGAGGTGTCCACGCCGGCAGAGTTGTCGATGAAATCGGTGTTGAGCAGGACGCCGGCCTGTGCCGCCTCGATGCGGCCCAGCTGGGTCATGCCCAGGTTGCCGCCCTCGCCTACCACCTTGCAACGCAGCTCGCCGCCGTTGACGCGCAGCGCATTGTTGGCACGGTCGCCGACATCGCTGTGCTGCTCGCTGGCTGCCTTGACGTAGGTGCCGATGCCGCCGTTCCACAGCAGGTCGACCGGCGCCTTCAGGATGGCGCTCATCAGGTCGTTGGGCGACATCGCCTTGACGCCGTCTTCCAGGCCCAGCGCTTCGCGCACCTGCGGGGTGATCTCGATGGACTTCAGGGAACGCGGGAAGATGCCACCGCCCTTGCTGATCAGCGTGGCGTCGTAGTCGGCCCAGCTGGAGCGCGGCACGGTGAACAGACGCTCGCGCTCCACGAACGTGGTGGCGGCATCCGGATTCGGGTCAAGGAAGATGTGGCGGTGATCGAACGCGGCCAGCAGGCGGATGTGGCGCGACAACAGCATGCCGTTGCCGAACACGTCGCCGGACATGTCGCCGACCCCGACCGTGGTGAAGTCCTGGCTCTGGCTGTCACGGCCCAGTGCACGGAAGTGGCGTTTGACCGACTCCCACGCACCGCGTGCGGTGATGCCCATGCCCTTGTGGTCGTAACCGACCGAGCCGCCGGAGGCGAACGCATCGCCCATCCAGAAGCCGTGCGCGATGGCCAGGCCGTTGGCGATGTCGGAGAACGTCGCGGTGCCCTTGTCGGCGGCCACCACCAGGTACGGGTCGTCCATGTCGTGACGCACCACATCGATGGGCGGCACGATCTTGTTGTTGACGATGTTGTCGGTGATGTCCAGCAGGCCCTGGATGAACAGCTTGTAGCAGGCCACGCCATTGGCGAACACCGCATCGCGGTCACCGCTGGCCGGCGGTACCTTGGCGAAGAAGCCGCCCTTCGCGCCGACCGGCACGATCACGGTGTTCTTGACCATCTGTGCCTTGACCAGGCCCAGCACCTCGGTACGGAAGTCTTCGCGACGATCCGACCAGCGCAGGCCGCCGCGGGCCACCGCGCCGAAGCGCAGGTGCACGCCTTCCACGCGCGGACCGTAGACGAAGATTTCGCGGTACGGGCGCGGCTTGGGCAGGTCCGGCACCAGCGCGGCGTCGAACTTGAAGCTGATGCAATGGCCGGGCTGGCCGTTGGCATCGCTCTGGTAGTAGCTGGTGCGCAGGGTCGCATCGATCACGCCCATGAAGCTGCGCAGGATGCGGTCCTCGTCCAGGCTGGACACACGGTCCATCAGCTTCAGCAGCGCATCGCGCGCGGCCTGCATCTGCCCGTTGCGGTCGCCCTTGCGAGCGTCGACCACGCCCTTGAGCACTTTCAGCGTGGCGTCGTCACCGGCAGCCAGCACATCCAGATGCGCCTTCAGCGTGGCCTGGCCGGCCGCGATGTCGTCCTTGCTCTCGTTGCCGGTCGCCGGATCGAAGCGCGCTTCGAACAGCTCCACCAACAGGCGTGCCAGCAGCGGATAGCGGGTGAACGTGCCTTCCACATAGGCTTGCGAGAACGGCACGCCGGTCTGCAGCAGGTACTTGCAGTAACCACGCAGCATGGCGACCTGGCGCCAATGCAGGCCGGCGGCCAATACCAGGCGGTTGAAGCCGTCGTTCTCGGCGTCACCGTGCCACACGCGGGCAAAGGTCTGGCCGAAGGCTTCGTCGACACTGGCGGCATCGATGGCACCGGCCACCGACTCCACTTCGAAGTCCTGCACGTACACCGGCGCGTCGTCCACGGAGAGCCGGTACGGGCGCTCGGAGATGACCCGCAGGCCCATGTTTTCCATCATCGGCAGCGCATCGGACAACGGGATGTCGTCCAGCTGGCGGTACAGCTTGAGGCGAAGGCCGTCACCGCTCTCGCGCGGTACCGTCTGCAGGCTCAGGCGCAGATCGTCCGGACCGGTCAGCGCGTCAAGCTGGCTGACATCGCTGGCGGCCACGGCGGTGCTGTTGTCTTCGATGTAACCGGCCGGCAATGCCTTGCCGATCCGGGCCGCGATACGCAGGCCTTCGGTCTCACCGTGACGGGTGACCAGCGCTTCGCGCAGGTCGTCCTGCCAGTTGCGCAGCAGGTGGGCCAGGTTCTGTTCCAGCGCGTTGGTGTCCACATCGACCACCGGGCCGGCCTTCGGCCGCACGATCAGGTGCACCTGGGCCAGCGGCGAATCGCCGAGCACGACCGAACTGTCCACGTGCTCACCCTGCAGGGCGTCGCGCAGCATGGCTTCGATCCGCAGGCGCACGTCTGTGTTGAAACGTTCGCGCGGCAGGAACGCCAGCGCGGAGATGAAACGGGAATACTTGTCACGGCGCAGGAACAGGCGGCTGCGCACGCGCTCCTGCAGGCCCAGCACGCCCATGGCGGTGCGGAACAGTTCGTCTTCGCTGGACTGGAACAGCTCTTCGCGCGGCAGGGTTTCCAGGATGTGGCGCAGTGCCTTGCCGCTATGGCTGGACAACGACAGACCCGAACGCTCCATCACGTGCTCGTAGCGCTGGCGCACGAGCGGGATTTCCCACGGACGGCGGTTGTAGGCACTGGAGGTGAACAGACCCAGGAAGCGCTGCTCGCCGATGATGCGGCCCTTGGCATCGAACTCCAGCACGCCGATGTAATCCATGTAACCGGCACGATGCACGCGCGAGCGGGCATTGGTCTTGGTCAGGATCAACGCATCCTTCAGCCCGGTGGTGGTGTTCAGACCTTGGGCGGCCAGCGTCTTGACCGGACGTGCGGCAGACTTGTCACGGCCGCGCATCAGGCCCAGGCCGGTGTCGTTGAGCGGCGCCAGCACGTCTTCCTTGCCTTCCTTCTGCACGCGGTACTCGCGGTAGCCGAAGAACGTGAAGTGGTTGTCGGCCGCCCAGCGCAGGAACTCCTGCGCCTCGCGACGCGACGCATCGTCGACCGGCAGCTGGCGGCTGCCCAGGTCTTCGGCCACGGCCAGCGCCTTGTCACGCATCGGCTGCCAATCGCGCACGATCGAGCGCACTTCTTCCAGCGACTTGCCAATGCTCTGCTCGATGTCAGCCATCGCCTCGGGCGACTGACGGTCCATCTCCAGCAACATCACCGACTCGACGTCACCCTCCCCGACCGTGGACAGCTTGCCGGCCTTGTCGCGCCCGAAGCGGATCACCGGGTGACCCAGCACGTGCACGCCGATGCCCTGTTCGGCCAGCGCCATGGTCACGGTGTCGACCAGGAACGGCATGTCGTCATTGACGATCTGCAGCACCGTATGCGGCGATTCCCACCCGTTGGCCTTGGCCGTCGGATTGAACACGCGCACATTGGCCTTGCCGACCTTGCGGTTGCGGGCGAATTCCAGCGTATCGGCGGCCAGCGCAGCCCATTCCTCGGCGCTGTGGTGCGGGAACTCGTCCGCCTCCATGCGCTTGTAGAAATCGGCGGCGAAGGCCACGGCCTCGGCCTGCCCCGCCGCGGGGTATCGCTTGCGCAAGGCCGTGTACACCGGTTCCAGCGAGAAACCAGTTGCCGGGACAAGCTGGGTTTCCGCCGTAGCGGGCTTGGTTTTCACGGTTTTGACTGCAGACTTTTGCGATTTCATGGCAGAGCGAGTCGTGTTGCCCAGTTGGGAAAATGAAAGTGTAGCCCTGTTGCACGAAAAGGCCTTGCTGCAGGACGGAATATGAATCCGCGGGTTGGGTGCGGTTTACATGCGATTGCCGACACCTGGCCCATGCGCAGACGTACGGCTGTCGCGATCGGCAAGGTCTGCCGACAGGATCGGCAAAGCGTGTGACAGCGCGGCGGCGTTTGACCGCAAAACGTTTCCACAATTCTGAACTGGACGGTATAGTCCACTCCGTGAACCCCTCTTCCCTTCCCGCTTCCGCCACGGACGCGCGCGACCTGCGTGTGTTTGACGCAGTGCGCGAACTGTTGGCGCGGCATGGCATGCAGATGAGCATGGAGGCGGTGGCCCAGCACGCGGGCTGCTCCAAGCAGACCCTTTATTCGCGCTATGGAAGCAAGCAGGAGCTGATGCGCCGGGTGGTGGAGCGCCACGTCTGCCGTGCCACGGCCGGTCTGCGCAGCCTGCGCGGCGACGACCTGCGCGGCAGCCTGCTGCAGTTCGCTACCGACTATCTGGATCATTTCAACCAGCCGCACGTGGCCCAGGCCTGTCGGCTGATTTCCGCCGACGCCGCGCAGTTCCCTGATGAGGCGCGCAACCTCTACCGCGACGGCACCGGCGCGTTGACGATTCATCTTGCTGAATGGATAGGCGCCGCCGTTGCGCGTGGCCAGCTGAGGCATGACGACCCGCACTTCATGGCCGAGCTGCTAATCAGCATGATCGGCGGGCAGGATTTTGACCGGCAACGCTTCTTCATTACCCACCGCGACGACGCCCTGGCGCGTCGGCGCTGGGCCGAATTCTCCGTCGACAGCTTCCTGCGCGCGTTCGCGCCGGACGCTTCGACCCAACCGTCTTCAAACCAACACCGGAGTTTCTCCTGATGATCGCCCCACTCCGCACCCTCGCTTTGACGTGCGCTGTCGCCGTTGCGCTGGCTGCCTGCAAGAAAGAAGAGCAGCAAGCACCGCCGCCGCCGGAAGTGGGCGTGATCGATGCCAAGCCACAGACCCTGCCGCTGCAGCGCGAGCTGGTCGGCCGGCTGTCGCCGTACCGCAGTTCGGATGTGCGCGCCCGCGTCCCGGGCGTGCTGCTCAAGCGCGTTTACCAGGAAGGCAGCGAGGTCAAGCAGGGCCAGACCCTGTTCCTGATCGACCCGGCACCGCTGCGCGCCGAGCTCAATGCCACCGAAGCCCAGCTGGCCTCGGCCCGTGCCTCGTACGCCAATGCCAAGGTGGCCGCTGATCGCGCCCGCTCGCTGGCCCCGCAGAAGTACGTGTCCAAGGCAGACCTGGACAACGCCGAATCGGCCGAGCGCACCGCGCTGGCGGCGGTGAATCAGTCCGAAGCCGCCGTGAGCAGCTCGCGCATCAGCCTGGGCTATGCCGAGGTCAAGGCGCCGATCAGCGGCGTCGCCGGCAAGCAGCAGGTCACCGAAGGTGCGCTGGTCGGCCAAGGGGATGTGACCCTGTTGACCACCGTGGACCAGCTCGATCCGCTGTACGTGAACTTCTCGCTGAGCGTGGACGAGCTGTCGCAGCTGCGTGCCGCGCAGGCCAAGGGCGCGCTCGCGCTGAGCGGCGATGGCAAGGCCACTGTGCAGGTCAAGTTGTCCGATGGCACCACTTACGGTGAAAACGGCACGCTGGATTTCTCGTCCACCACCGTTGATCCGGCCACGGGTGCCGTGTCGCTGCGTGCGATCCTGCCCAATCCGCAGCGCATTCTGCTGCCCGGCGCCTTCGTCAGCTTCCAGGCGACCCTGGGTGAGCGCAACAATGCCTACCTGGTACCGCAGCCGGCACTGCTGCGCGACGCCACCGGCGGCTACCTGATGGTGGTCGGTGCCGATGGCAAGGTCGTCCGCCGCAACGTCAAGACCGAAGGCGCGCAGGGCGGCAACTGGCTGGTCACCGCCGGTCTGGAGCCGGGCGACAAGGTCGTGGTGGCCGGCACCCAGAAGGTGAAGGAAGGTGCACCGGCGACGGCCAAGCCGTGGACCCCCGAGCAGGCAGCCGCCCAGGGCGGCGCAGCGGGCGGCAAGCCGGCCGGCGACGCACCCGCCGCGCAGGGCGATGCAGCCCCAGCAGCTGACGCCGCACCGCAGGCACCGGCACCCGCCGAACCGGCGGCGCCGGCATCCGATTCGACCAAGCAGTAACGGGAATCATCCGTCATGCCTAAATTTTTCATCGAACACCCGGTCTTTGCCTGGGTGGTAGCGATCCTGATCTCGCTCAGCGGCGTGATCGCGATCCTCAACCTGGGTGTGGAGTCCTACCCCAGCATCGCCCCGCCACAGGTCACCGTGTCGGCCACCTACCCCGGCGCCAGCGCCGACACCACGGAAAAATCGGTCACCCAGGTGATCGAGCAGCAGCTGACCGGTATCGATCACCTGCTGTATTTCAGCTCGTCATCGGCATCCAACGGCCGCGCCACGGTCACCCTGACCTTTGAAACCGGCACCGACGCGGACATCGCGCAGGTGCAGGTACAGAACAAGGTGTCGCTGGCCACGCCGCGCCTGCCCACCGAAGTGACCCAGCAAGGTGTGGTGGTGGCCAAGGCCAACGCCGGCTTCCTGATGGTGGTGGCGCTGCGCTCGGATTCGGGAACCAACAGCCGCGATGCGCTCAACGACATCGTGGCCTCGCGCGTGCTCGACCAGGTATCGCGTATCCCCGGCGTCGGCAGCACCCAGCAGTTCGGCGGCGAGTACGCCATGAACATCTGGCTCAACCCCGAGCGCATGCAGGGCTACGGCCTGTCGGCCAGCCAGGTATTGGCGGCCGTGCGCGAGCAGAACGTGCAGTTCGCCGCCGGTTCGCTGGGCTCGGATCCGGCTCCCGTCGGCCAACACTTCACCGCCACCGTATCGGCCGAAGGCCGTTTCAGCACCCCGGAAGAGTTCGAGAACATCATCCTGCGTGCCAATCCGGACGGCTCGCGCGTGCTGTTGAAGGACATCGCCCGGATCGGCTTCGGCGCCGGCAACTACGGTTTCGATACCCAGTACAACGGCAAGCCGACCGGTGCGTTCGCCATCCAGCTGCTGCCTGGCGCCAATGCGCTGAACGTGGCCGAGGCCGTGCGCGCCAAGATGGACGAGCTGCAGCCCAGCTTCCCGGCAGGCGTCAGCTGGTTCTCGCCGTACGACAGCACCACCTTCGTGAAGATCTCGATCGAGGAAGTGATCAAGACCCTGATCGAGGCCATCATCCTGGTCTTCCTGGTGATGCTGATCTTCCTGCAGAACTTCCGCGCCACCCTGATCCCGACCCTGGTGATCCCGGTCGCGCTGCTGGGTACGTTCCTGGGCATGTGGATGATCGGCTTCACGATCAACCAGCTGACCCTGTTCGCGCTGGTGCTGGCCATCGGCATCGTGGTCGATGACGCGATCGTGGTGATCGAGAACGTCGAACGCATCATGACCGAGGAAAAGCTGCCGCCCAAGCAGGCAACGCAGAAGGCGATGACCCAGATCACCGGTGCGGTGGTGGCAATCACCGTCGTGCTGGCGGCGGTGTTCATCCCGTCGGCCCTGCAGGGCGGTGCGGCCGGTGAGATCTACAAGCAGTTCGCGCTGACCATCGCCATCTCGATGGCGTTCTCCGCGTTCCTGGCACTGGGCTTCACCCCCGCGCTGTGTGCCACGTTCCTGAAGCCGACGCACAACGACAACCCCAACATCGTCTATCGCACCTTCAACAAGTACTACGACAAGATCAGTGGCACCTACGTGGGCCACATCACCTCGGCGGTGAAGCATGCGCCGCGCTGGATGATCCTGTTCGTGGTGCTGGGTGCGCTGTGCGCCTTCATGTTCACCCGCATGCCGGGCAGCTTCCTGCCTGAAGAAGACCAGGGCTACGCACTGGCGATCGTGCAGTTGCCGCCGGGTTCGACCAAGGGCCAGACCAACGAAGTGTTCGCGCAGATGCGTGGCATCCTGGAAAAGCAGGAGGGCTTCGAGGGCCTGCTGCAGATCGCCGGCTTCAGCTTCGTCGGTTCCGGCGAGAACGTGGGCATGGGCTTCATCCGCCTCAAGCCCTGGGCTGATCGCGAGGTCACCGTGCCCGAGCTGATCGGCAACATGAATGGCGCTTTCTACGGCATCAAGGAAGCGCAGATCTTCGTGGTCAACCTGCCCACCGTGCAGGGCCTGGGCCAGTTCGGCGGCTTCGACATGTGGCTGCAGGATCGGGCCGGTGCCGGCTTCGACCAGCTGACCAGCGCGCGCAACACCCTGCTGGGTGCGGCGGCACAGAAGAGCGACCTGCTGACCGGCGTGCGCCCCAACGGACTGGAAAACGCTCCGCAGCTGGCGCTGCACGTCGACCGTGTGCAGGCGCAGGCGATGGGCATGTCGGTGTCGGACGTGTACAGCACCATCCAGCTGATGCTGGCCCCGGTGTACGTCAATGACTTCTTCAGCGAAGGCCGCATCAAGCGCGTCACCATGCAGGCCGATGCGCCGTATCGCACCGGCGAGGAATCGCTGAAGAGCTTCTACAGCCCGTCGACGCTGACCCAGAATGCCGATGGCACCAACTCGATGATCCCGCTGAACACCGTGGTGCGTTCGGAATGGGTGTCGGCGCCGCCGTCGCTGAGCCGCTACAACGGCTATTCGGCGGTGAACATCGTCGGCTCGCAGGCGCCGGGACGTAGCTCCGGTGAAGCGATGACGGCGATGGAAGACATCGTCAGCAACGAGCTGCCGGCCGGCTTCGGCTACGACTGGTCAGGCATGTCCTACCAGGAAATCCTGGCGGGCAACGCGGCGACCCTGCTGATGGTGCTGTCCATCGTAGTGGTGTTCCTGTGCCTTGCCGCACTGTATGAAAGCTGGTCCATCCCAGTGGCGGTGCTGCTGGTGGTGCCGCTGGGCGTGCTGGGTTCGCTGGTGTTCTCGATGGCGCGTGGCCTGCCCAACGATCTGTTCTTCAAGATCGGCCTGATCACCGTGATCGGCCTGGCGGCGAAGAACGCGATCCTGATCGTGGAGTTTGCGGTGGAACAGCGTGCGGCGGGCAAGACGCTGCGCGATGCGACCATCGAGGCGGCGCGCCTGCGCTTCCGCCCGATCCTGATGACGTCCTTCGCCTTCATCATGGGCGTCATCCCGATGGCGATCAGTACCGGTGCCGGCGCCAACTCGCGTCACGCCATTGGTACGGGCGTGATCGGCGGCATGGTGTTCGCCACGTTCCTGGGCCTGCTGATGATTCCGGTGTTCTTCGTCGTGGTCCGCCGCATGCTGGGCGACAAGATCGACGAGCCATCCAAGGAGTTCCTGCAGAGCCAGAGCGAGGCCAATGGCCCGCACCGCCCGGATCGTTGATCCGCTGCGGTTGAAATGAAAAGGCCCCGGAGCGATCCGGGGCCTTTTTCATTTTCGGGGGACGCTGACTCAGCGAACGGCCGCAACTACCGCACAGACGACCACGATGGCCAACGAAGGCCACTGCATGGGCAGGTAGAAGAAGTGATGCTTCGCCGGCTCGCCGTCTGCACGCACGCCACGATTGAGCACGAACCCCAGCAACGTATTGATCGCCGCACCGATGCCGCAGCCCAGCAGGAACTGCGGCAACGTCATGTTGCCCTTGGCCACGGTCGGATCCTGTTGCAGCCACATCAGCAGCAACACGGCCACGATGGGAGTGAGCAGGGTGAAAAACCCTGCGCCGCGGTAAATGATCATGCCCCTACCTGCTTTGAAAGGACGGGCATTCTAGGTGATCAGCGACACGAAGCGGGTCATGGACCCGCTTCAGCGCGCTCGCCATTGGGTCAGCGCAGGCCCGTTTCGTTGCGGGCGATCACCAACCGCTGGATCTCCGAAGTGCCTTCGTAGATCTCGGTGATCTTGGCATCACGGAAGTAACGCTCCAGCGGCATTTCCTTGGAGTACCCCATGCCGCCATGGATCTGCACGGCCTGGTGGGTGATCCACATCGCAGCCTCCGATGCAGTCAACTTGGCGATGGCCGCTTCGTTGCTGAAGCGCTTGCCCTCGCCCTTCACCCACGCCGCGCGCAGGGTCAGCAGCAGGGACGCGTCCAGCTTGCACTTCATGTCCGCGATCTTGGACTGGGTCATCTGGAAGGTGCCGATCGGCGCGCCAAAGGCCTTTCGCTCCTTCACGTATTCCAGCGTGGCTTCGTACGCCGCACGCGCGATGCCGATGGCCTGCGACGCAATACCGATACGGCCCGCGTCCAGTACGCCCATCGCGATCTTGAAGCCCTCGCCTTCCTGGCCCAGCACGTCCTCTGCCTGCGCAACGTAGTCATCGAACTCGATTTCGCAGGTGGCCGACGCGCGGATGCCCAGCTTCGGCTCGGTCTTGCCGCGGCCGAAGCCGGCGTTGTCAGTGTCGATCAGGAAAGCCGTAATGCCCTTGGCGCCCTTGTCCGGGTCGGTCATCGCGAAGAGCACGATGTACTTTGCCACCGGACCGGACGTGATCCAGCTCTTCTTGCCGTTGATCACATACGTGCCGTCAGCCTGCTTCACGGCGCGGCAGCGCATGGCGGTGGCGTCCGAGCCCGACTGCGGCTCGGTCAGCGCGAACGCACCGATGGCCGTACCTTCGGCGATGGCGCGCACGTACTTCTGCTTCTGCGCTTCGGTGCCGTGGGTCAGGATGCCGTTGCAGAACAACGAATTGTTGACCGACATGATGGTCGAATGCGCGGCATCGCCCGCGGCGATTTCCACCATCGCCAGCACATAGGCGATCGGGTCCATGCCCGCGCCGCCGTACTCCGTTGGCACCTCGATCCCCATCAGCCCGTTCTCACCGAGCAGCTGGATATTGGCCAGCGGGAACTCGCCGGTCTGGTCATGGTGTTCGGCGCTGGGGCCGATCTTTTCCTGCGCAATGCGGCGCGCAACGTCCTGCAGCATCAACTGCTCTTCGGTAAAGCTGAAATCCACAACAACCCCTCCCGGGTAACGAATACGGGATTGTACTGGGGGCACCGTGATTGCAGCTGACTGGGCGGCGACGACCCCGCCCCGGTGGCGCCGAGCCGTGCTCGGCGGAATCTTCCCGCCAACGGCCCGCTGCGCTCGCCGACCATGGGTCGGCGCTACCGATCCCGGATGCGCTGGTAGCGCCGAGCCGCGCTCGGCGGGATCCCTCCGCCCACGGCCCGCTGCGCTCGCCGACCATGGGTCGGCGCTACCCGGACGCTCTGGTAGCGCCGAGCCACGCTCGGCGGAATCCCTCCGCCCACGGCCCGCTGCGCTCGCCGACCATGGGTCGGCGCTACCCGGACGCTCTGGTAGCGCCGAGCCGCGCTCGGCGGAATCCCTCCGCCAACGGCCCGCTGCGCTCGCCGACCATGGGTCGGCGCTACCTGCGCTGCGCTTTTCACGGATGCAGGGGCCAGCGGCACCAGGTGTAGGGGTAGTCGCCGAGATTCTCGGATAACCCGGCGCGCACAGGATTGGCCACGATGTAGAGGGCCTGCGTACGCAATGACTCTTCCGATCGCAAGGCGTGATCGAAGTAGCTGGGCTGCCATAGCCGCGCTCCGGATCCAGACGTCCTGCCGATCAACCGGCTGCTTCGGGATTTGAATCGCTGCATGCAGGCGCCCAGGGTGCCTTGCAATTGCAGCAGCCAATGCACATGGTCGGGCACGACGACCCAGGCGAACGAGCGGCTGATCGCTGCCCGCTCCACGTCACGCAGCGACTCGATAACGATCTGAGCGTTGCAAGGGAGCTCGAAGACCGGTCGGCGGCAGTGGGTGACTGTGGTCAAGACGTAATAACCACCGGGGATGGACACACGACCGCGCTGGAGATGACGGCTGGACATGGGTCCAGTGTCCGGGGATGCGCCACACGTCACGATCAGGGAACGCGATTTGCAGTCGTGGGAAATGCCCCTGGTAGCGCCGAGCCACGCTCGGCGGAATCCCTCCGCCCACGGCCCGCTGCGCTCGCCGACCATGGGTCGGCGCTACCGGTCCCGGATGCTCTGGTAGCGCCGAGCCGCGCTCGGCGGAATCCCTCCGCCCACAGCCCACTGCGCTCGCCGACCATGGGTCGGCGCTACCGATCCCGGATGCTCTGGTAGCGCCGAGCCGCGCTCGGCGGAACCCTCCGCCAACGGCCCGCTGCGCTCGCCGACCATGGGTCGGCGCTACCAGTCCCGGACGCTTCCCGGACGCTGGGTTTCACTGAACACCCATTTCGTTACCGCCTTGACCACGAGACGGTTGGCGGTGAAAATATCTCTCTATCGCGATAGGTGGATATTTATGGATCTCGAGGATTGGTCGGTTCGGCTGAAGGTGTTTGCCGACGCCACCCGGGTGCGGCTGCTGGCGCTGCTGGAGCAGGAAGAACTGACGGTGGCCGAGCTCTCGGCAATCACCCGCCTGGCACAGCCGCGGGTATCGACCCATCTGGCCCGGCTCAAGGAAGCCGGCCTGGTGCGCGACCGCCGTGCAGGCGTTTCGGCGTACTACCGCTTCGATGACGCGCAGCTGGATCCTGCGCAGCGCGCATTGTGGCATGCCTTGAGCACCGGCAGCGATGACCCGCTGCTGCGCCAGGACGCCGAGCGCGTGGCCTCGGTGCTGGCCAGCCGTGCGGCTGACCAGAACTGGGCGGACAGCGTCGCCGGCGACATGGAACGCCACTACTCCCCCGGCCGGACCTGGGAAGCACTGGCGCGCACCGCGCTGCCACTGCTGGAAACTGGAGATGTGCTCGACATCGCCTCGGGCGATGGCGTGCTGGCCGAGTTGGTGGCCCCCCATGCCAGCCGCTATGTCTGCATCGATACCAGCGCGCGCGTGGTCGCTGCTGCGAGCGAGCGCCTGCGCCGTCTGCCGAACGTGGAAGTGCGTGAGGGTGATATGCATGCCCTGCCCTTCAAGGACCGCAGCTTCGACCTGGTCGTGCTGATGCACGCGCTTACCTATGCAGCCAAACCGGCGCAGGCCGTCACCGAGGCAGCGCGCGTCCTGCGTCCCGGCGGTCGCCTGCTGCTGTGCAGCCTGGCCCGCCATGAACACAAGGCGGCGGTTGACGCGTATGGCCACGTGAATCTTGGCTTCAGCGACAAAGAACTGAAGAAGTTCGTCGACAAGGCTGGCCTGCAGGTATCCAGCCTGGAAACGGTGACACGTGAAAAACGGCCACCCCATTTCGAAGTCATTTCGCTGATTGCCAACAAACCCTGAGGTTGCCGTGCCCGCCCTACCCTGGTTGCATCCCGAACGTGCCACGTCCCTGCTTGCCGCACTCGGCGAGCGCATCCTGATCATCGACGGTGCAATGGGCACGATGATCCAGCGCCACGGCCTGCAGGAAGCGGACTACCGCGGTGAGCGCTTCAGCGACGGGAGCGACACGCACGCGGACCATCACGTGCACGGTGCCGGTTGCGATCATGGGCCGGTGGAGGAGCAGGATCTGAAGGGCAACAACGATCTGCTGCTGCTGACGCGGCCGGAGATCATCGCCGGCATCCACACCGAGTATCTGCAGGCGGGCGCGGACCTGGTGGAAACCAACACGTTCAATGCGACGTCGGTCAGCCAGGCGGACTACCACCTTGAGCACCTGGTTTACGAGTTGAACAAGGCAGGCGCGGCCGTTGCCCGTGCCTGCTGCGATGCCATGACGGTGACCACGCCGGACAGGCCACGTTTCGTCATCGGCGTGCTCGGACCGACCAGCCGGACGGCCTCCATCAGCCCGGATGTCAACGATCCGGGCTTCCGCAACACCAGCTTCGACGAACTGCGCGGCACCTACCGCGAGGCCATCGAAGGTCTGATCGACGGCGGCGCGGATACCATCATGGTCGAGACCATCTTCGATACGCTCAACGCCAAGGCCGCCTTGTTCGCGGTGGAAGAAGTCTTCGATGCACGCGGCGGCCGCTTGCCGGTGATGATCTCCGGCACGATCACCGATGCGTCCGGACGCACCCTGTCGGGGCAGACGGCAGAGGCCTTCCATGCTTCGTTGGCGCATGCCCGCCCGCTCTCCATCGGCCTCAACTGTGCGCTCGGCGCCGACGCGATGCGTCCGCACGTGGAGACCTTGTCCCAGGTAGCGGACTGCTTCGTCAGCGCTCACCCGAACGCCGGCCTGCCCAACGCCTTCGGCGAGTACGACGAGACGCCGGAGGAAATGGCGGCGACGCTGCGTGGATTCGCCACCGACGGCCTGCTGAACCTGGTAGGCGGCTGCTGTGGCAGCACGCCAGCGCATATCCGCGCCATCGCCGACGCCGTGTCCGGGCTGCCACCGCGCGCCCTGCCGCGCGACCGGGAGCAGGCGGCATGACCACCCGCGGCCCGTACACCCGCCTGTCCGGCCTGGAGCCGCTGGTCATTACCCCGGACCTGCTGTTCGTCAACATCGGCGAGCGCACCAACGTCACCGGCAGCGCGCAGTTCCGCAAGCTGATCAAGGAAGAGCGCTACGAAGAGGCCGTGGACGTGGCACGCCAGCAAGTGGCCAGCGGCGCGCAGATCCTCGACGTCAACATGGATGAAGGGTTGATCGATTCGGAAGCCGCGATGACGCGCTATCTGAACCTGATCATGTCCGAACCGGATATCGCGCGCATCCCGGTGATGGTCGATTCGTCCAAGTGGAGCGTGATCGAGGCCGGCCTGAAGTGCCTGCAGGGCAAAAGCGTGGTCAACTCGATCTCGCTGAAGGAAGGCGAGGCGCAGTTCATCGAGCACGCACGCAAGGTGCTGCGCTATGGCGCCGCCGCCGTGGTGATGGCCTTCGACGAGGACGGCCAGGCCGATACCTGTGCACGCAAGGTGGAAATCTGCACGCGCGCCTACCGCATCCTCGTCGATGAGGTCGGTTTCCCGCCGCAGGACATCATCTTCGACCCCAATATTTTCGCCGTAGCGACCGGCATCGAAGAACACGACAACTACGCCGTCGACTTCATCGAAGCCACCCGCATCATCAGGCGCACCTTGCCGCACTGCCATGTCTCCGGCGGCGTATCAAACGTGTCGTTCTCGTTCCGCGGCAACGAAACCGTGCGCCAGGCGATCCATTCGGTGTTTCTGTACCACGCCATCGGCGCGGGCATGGACATGGGCATCGTCAACGCCGGTGCCATGCCGATCTACGACGATCTGGATCCCGAACTGCGCGAGCGCGTCGAGGATGTGGTCCTCAACCGCCGACCCGATGGTACCGAGCGACTGTTGGAGACCGCCGAGCGTTACAAGGGAAAGAAGGGAGCGGCGCGCGTAGAAGACCTTGCCTGGCGCGACAAGCCGGTCACCGAGCGTCTTGCGCATGCACTGGTGCACGGACTGGATGCCTTCGTGGAACTGGATACCGAGGAAGCGCGCCAGGCCTCGACGCGGCCGCTGGATGTGATCGAGGGGCCGTTGATGAATGGCATGAACGTGGTCGGCGATCTGTTCGGCGCCGGCAAGATGTTCCTGCCCCAGGTCGTGAAATCAGCGCGGGTGATGAAGAAAGCCGTGGCCTACCTGCTGCCCTACATCGAGGCAGAGAAGGCGCGTAGTGGTGACACCGCACGCAGCAACGGCAAGATCATCATGGCCACCGTCAAGGGCGACGTGCACGACATCGGCAAGAACATCGTCGGCGTGGTCCTGGCCTGCAACAACTTCGAGGTGATCGATCTGGGGGTGATGGTGCCCGCGCAGAAAATCCTGGATGCCGCGCGCGCCGAGAACGCCGACATCATCGGGTTGTCCGGCCTGATCACCCCGTCACTGGAGGAGATGAGCCATGTCGCCCGTGAGATGGAGCGCCAAGGCTTCGACCTGCCTTTGATGATCGGCGGCGCGACGACGTCGCGCGCGCACACCGCGCTGAAGATCGATCCGCATTACAAAGCGCCCACGGTGTGGGTGAAAGATGCGTCGCGTGCGGTCGGCGTGGCGCAGTCGCTGATTTCGCGCGATCTGCGTGCGGATTTCGTGGCCGCCAACGAAGCGGATTATGCAGAGATCCGCAAGCGCCATCGCAACCGCGGCGATGCAAAACGACTGGTGAGCCTGACCCATGCGCGGGGGCAGCGCTTTGACGGCGGCTGGACGGATTACACGCCGCCGGCACCGAAGCAGCCCGGCCTGCACGTGTTCGACGACTACCCCCTGGCCGAACTGGTCGACTATATCGACTGGACGCCGTTTTTCCAGGCATGGGAGCTGGCCGGCAAGTATCCGGCGATCCTGACCGATGACATCGTCGGCAGCCAGGCGAGCGAGCTGTACCGCGATGCGCGCGAGATGCTGGCGCGGATCGTCGATGAGAAGTGGCTGCAGGCCCGGGCGGTGTTCGGTCTGTGGCCGGCCAACAGCGTTGGTGACGATGTCCGCGTGCAGCACCCCGACGGTGAGGCCACGCTGCATTTCCTGCGCCAGCAGGTAGACAAGCCCGCCGAACGGCCGGACTTCTGCCTGGCGGATTTCATCGCCCCGGCCGACAGTGGTCGGCAGGACTGGATCGGTGCGTTTGCGGTCACCGCCGGCATCGGTATCGACGCGCATGTGGCGCGCTTTGAAGCGGCGCACGATGACTACAATTCGATCCTGCTGAAGGCACTGGCAGATCGGTTCGCCGAAGCCTTGGCCGAGCGCCTGCACCAGCGCGTGCGCAAGGAATTCTGGGGACATGCCAGCGCGGAAACGCTGGACAACGAGGCGTTGATCGCCGAGAAATACAGCGGGATACGGCCCGCACCGGGTTATCCCGCTTGTCCGGAGCACAGTGAAAAAGACACCCTGTTCCGGTTGCTGGATGCGCCGGGAAATGCAGGCATGCAGTTGACTGAAAGTTTCGCGATGCTGCCGACGGCGGCGGTATCCGGGTACTACTTCAGCCATCCTGGCAGCCAGTATTTCGTTGTCGGGCGCGTGAGCCGTGAGCAGGTCACCGATTACGCCAAGCGCAAGGGCGTGGATCGCATCCAGGTTGAACGCTGGTTGGCCTCGAACCTGGATTACGATCCGGAGTAAGGCCGGGCCTTGAACGTGGCCCCTTGTCGGTAGCGCCGAGCCGTGCTCGGCGGATGCCTTCCGCGTGTAGCGCCGAGCCGTGCTCGGCGGATGCCTTCCGCGTAGAGCCCGCTGCGCTCGCCGACCATGGGTCGGCGCTACCCCTGGATTTTCGCGCGGTATCGGGGATGTGTCGCGCGGTAGGGGGCGTTGGTGCCGTCACGGTGTGCGGGTTAGGCTCGGGGTACGTCTTGAAAAAGGAATCGCCGATGCGTCTCAATCGCCTGTGGTCCGTGATGCTTGCCGCCATCGCCCTGCCCGCTGCCGCCGAGCCGGTGTTGCTGGAGCATGCCCGCGTCTTCGATGGCACGCGCGATCTCGGTGTGACGCCGGTGCTCATTGATGGGACGCGCATCGTGCATGTCGGCGCGCCGCTGCCTGCAGCGGCAACCGGTGCCCGCCGCGTTGATTACAGCGGCAAGACCCTGCTGCCGGGACTGGTCAGCGACCATGCGCATGTCGGCAATACCGAAGGCTTGCAGCACGGTGATCGCTACTACACGCGCGACAACGTGGTGCGTGACCTGCGCCAGTTCCAGCGCTTCGGCATCACCACCGTCACCGCGCTGGGCATGAACGGCCACGAATTTTTCGCCATCCGCACCGAGGTCAATGCCGATCCAACGCTCGGCGCGCAGTTGTACGGCGCAGGTGGGGGCATTGGCGCGGTGGACGGTGCACCGCCTGCGGCGGCGATGGGCCTGCAGCGTGATGCCGTGGCCCGCCCGCGCAATGCCGAGGAAGCCCGTGCCGCCGTTGCCACCCAACAGGCCGACGGGGTGGACCTGATCAAGCTGTGGGTGGACAACCTCGGCGGCAAGGTGCCGATGATGCCGCCGGAGATCTATCGCGCCGCCATTGCCGAAGCGCATGCCCGCGACCTGAAGGTCGCCGCGCATATCCACGATCTGGACCAGGCCCGTGACCTGATCGATGCCAAGGTCGACATCATCGCCCATGGCATCCGCGACCGCGCGATCGACCCGATGCTGGTGCGGAAGATGCGCGAGCAAGGCACCGGCTACATCGCCACCGTCAACATCGACGAGGCCAATTACTGGTATGCCGAAAACCCGCAGCAACTGCAGACGCCGTTCCTGCGTGCCGCCCTGCCGGCCGAGGTGCTTGCCCGTTGGCAGCAGCCGCAGTGGCAGAGCGAACAGTTGGCGGGCGCGAACATCGCCGGCGCACGCAAGGCGGTGGAGATGAGCCTGGAAAACCTGCGTCGGCTACATGCCGGCGGGGTCAAACTGGGCTTCGGTACGGATTCTGGCGCAATGCCGCAGCGGGTGATCGGCTTTGCCGAGCATCGTGAGCTGAAGCTGCTGACCGAAGCCGGCTTGACCCCGGCGCGTGCGCTGCAGGTCGCCACCGCCGATGCAGCGGATCTGCTGGGGCTTGCAGACCGCGGCAGGATTGCTGCAGGCAAGCGCGCGGATCTGCTGGTGCTCGATGCGGATCCGCTGGCGGATATCGACAATACGCGGCAGATCCGCGCGGTGTGGCAGGCCGGTCAGGAAGTGAGCGGCCCGATCATCGATTGATGCAAGAGGTGCGGGAAGACTGTCGCGGTGACGCCGAGCGCTGCTCGGCGGTTGCATTCCTGCGAAAGGCCCGCTGCGCTCGCCGACCAGGGGTCGGCGCTACCGCAACCGCTACTACCAGACCAGGTCGTCAGGCACCTGGTACTGTGGGTCCGCATAGGGATCGTCTTCGGCAGGCGCGTTCGGATCGACCTTCAGCGCGACAGCCTGGGCGAAGATCGCCTCGGTCTGCAGCACCAGTTCGGCGGTGACCAGGATGTAACGCCCCGCCACCTGCACGACGCCCAGTTCACCGGCGTTGAGGGCCTTCAACTGATCGGCGGTGACGTAGATGCGCTTGATCTTGCCGCCATACGGGAAGTGCCGTGCGATGTCGGCTTCTTCGGCATTGAGCGACTTGTCCTTCAGCAGCTCTTCCAGCTTCGCCTTCGCCTCGCGGCGCACGCGTGCTTCTTCCTGCTTCAGGCGCTCGCCTTCGATGCGCTCTTCCTTCTCGCGTTGCGCACGGATGGCGTAGGCCTTGGCCAGATCCATTTCTTCCTGCGAACGCGGTTTGCGCGCACCCTGCGGACGGTTGGCGTTCGCACGGTTGCCAGGGTTACCGGCGTTGCCAGGGCGAGAGGCCGGCGAGCGGTTTTCGCCGGGCTTGCCGCCGGGACGGGCACCGGCATGTGCCGGCTTGCCGCTGCCCGGTCGCGCATCGCGGCGCGCGTCCGGTTTGCGGTCCGGCTTGCGCTCATTGCTGCGTTCAGGCTTCGGCGCAGGCTTGAAGCCCAGGCCCATCAGCTGGTCGCGGAGGGAATCGGTCATAAGGGGGACGTCAGTAGTGCGGCGGTGGCGGCTCATCCACCGGATCAGAGGAATGCAGCGCATTGCGGACCTTGCCCAGGTCCTCCAGCAGCACGCGCATCAGGCCCGCGTTGCGGGTACCTTCCATGCGCGCGTCAGCCAACGCCTCGCTCAGCTCGGCCAATGCCTGCTCCTGGAAGGAGACACGCATTTCCAGCTCGACCAGACGCGCTTCCAGCGCCTGCTCGCGTTCGCTTGACGGAATATCAGACATGCAGTGAGGATCCCCGGCCAATGCCGAATCAGGCCAGTCCCGCCGATGCTGCACCGGCGGGCTTGGCAGGGCGCCTGCGTGCCTTACGGCTGCACGGACAGAAGTTCAACGTCGAAGGTCAGCGTGGCGTTCGGGCCGATCGGACCGCCCTGGG
Source organism: Stenotrophomonas sp. CFBP 13718 (assembly GCF_014842145.1). Taxonomy (NCBI): domain Bacteria; kingdom Pseudomonadati; phylum Pseudomonadota; class Gammaproteobacteria; order Lysobacterales; family Lysobacteraceae; genus Stenotrophomonas; species Stenotrophomonas sp. CFBP 13718. The sequence goes on along the minus strand of NZ_JACYVC010000005.1, from coordinate 59,054 downwards.
TGCCGTTTTCGCCATAGGCCAGCTCGCCGGGAATCCAGAAGCGGTACTTCGAGCCCACCGGCATCAGCGACACGCCTTCGGTCCAGCCCTTGATCACCTGGTCCAGGCCGAACTCGACCGGCTGGCCACGCTGGTAGCTGCTGTCGAACACGGTGCCGTCCAGCAGCTTGCCTTCGTAGTTGACCTTGACCTTGCTGGTCGGCATCGGACGTTCGCCGCTGCCCGGACGGATGACCTGGTACTGCAGGCCCGATGCGGTGGTGACCACGCCGGGCACGGTCTTGTTCTTGGACAGGAACGCATTGCCTTCCTGACGGTTGGTCTGGCCCAGCTGCGCGGCCTTGGCCTGCATTTCCGCCTGCTTGCCGGCCATGAAGGACTGCAGGATGGCTGCGCCCTCTTCCTGGCTGATCTTCGGCTGACCACCGGCGAAGGCGGTCTTCACCGAATCAAACAGCGCATCGAGCTCGATGTCACCCTTCAGCTCGGCCAGCGACGGACCGACCATGTAGCTGCCCAGCATCAGACCGACCTGGCGGTTGTCCACCTTCGGCGCTGCGCTGCCCGGGGCACGGCCCGGTACCTGCTGGCCGCTGGCGATGGCCATCGACTCGCGCAGGGCGGCGTCGGTCTTCTGCGCGTCGGCCTGGGTGATCAGCGGCTGCTTGCCGTCGAAGGTGGCCTGCACGGCTTCGCGCATGGCGGCCAGATCGATGTGGGCCTTGATCGCTTCAAGCGAACGGGCGACGTCGGCGCCGATGGCGTAGCCGAGCTTCTGCTTTGAATTCAAACTGCTGGTCTCCTTGGCAGCTGCCGGGGCGGCAGCCGGTTGCTGCGAGAGCGCCACGCCCGTGGTGCCCATCGCCAGAATCAGAACCGACGCCGCAGCGCCACGCATTCCCATCTTCATGTGTTGCATTCCTGGAAGTGAAAACACGCCGACGTCGGCGCTAAAACGTTCATTGTCGCACGCACGCTGGATATGTCGAGGCGCGCGCGCTCGTTTCAATGGCCCGCTGGCGCAGCCAGTGCGCGCTCGATGGCAGCGACCAGCTCCGGTGCATCCGGCTTGACCTTGCTCGGGAACTGGGCAATGACTTTGCCGTCCCGGCCAATCAGGTACTTGTGGAAGTTCCAGCCCGGCGCGACGCCGGTGGCGGCGGTCAGGCCCTTGTACAGCGGCGTGGCCTGCTCACCGATCACATGCACCTTCTCGAACATCGGGAACTTGACGCCATAGGTCAGCGTGCAGAAGTCCTGGATATCCTTCTCATCGCCCGGCTCCTGTCCCTTGAAATCATTGGACGGGAAGCCCAGCACGCTCAGGCCGCGCGGGGAGTAGTTCTTCTGCAGCGCCTCAAGGGCCTCGTACTGCGGGGTAAACCCACACTTGCTGGCCGTGTTGACCACCAGCAGCACGCGACCGTGGTAACGCTGGGCCAGATTGACCTGCTCCTTGCCCGCCAACTGGCGGTAAGAGACATCCAGCAGGCCGGCGGCGGAGGCCACCAACGGCAGGGCCAGGCTACCTGCCACAAGGAACGCGCCAAGCACGGAAGAAAGCGCGCGGGGAGTGCGGCGCTGGGAGGTCACGGAACGCAGCATGGCGGATAATCCTGGTGGGAAGTTTCGGGCCGGACGCGGGGTCCGGATTTCGCCGCGAACTATAGCACCGGGGCTTTCGCCGCCTTGTCCGGAGTACCGCGCGGGGCGCCAGGCGGCACCGGTGACGGCCGTCGAATCCAGAGCAGCAGGCCAGCGCCGCACGGCGCCCTGAACGCGCCGTCATCGAGGTGAAGCGTACGTGATGAGAACGTAGCGTTTATTTTCAACAGGTTACGCCACCAAAGCGGCAGCGGGCGTCCTATGCCTTCAGTTGGTCATACAGAAAGCTTGCACTCTGAATCGGTGGTGTTATAGTTGACTACAACACCAGTCACCTGAGACAGGGGCAGCCGATGAATACGTCATACCGACGTCGTACCACCCGCACAGCCGCCACCGCGGCGGGTCTGCTGCTGTTCTCAGTGTGGTTTGGTGCAGCGCCGGGGGGCGCCGGCAGCGTCGACGCCTCCCCCGCCCTTCAAAGCCTGCAGGATGCGGGCGTGCCGGAAGCTGGGAAAGCACCGCCGGCACCCTCCCCCCCGCGGCGGCTGAACAGCTCTTTGTCCATGCCGTATTTTTCTTTCGCACAGTCGCTGAATTCCCGGAGCTGACCATGAGCGATATCCAGTGGAGCGATGGCGCTCCTATCTACCGTCAGCTGAAGGAGCGCGTGATCGCCATGATGCTTGACGGAATAATCAAGCCGGGCGACGCCCTGCCCTCGGTACGCCAGGTGGCCGCCGATTACCAGTTGAATCCCATCACCGTGTCCCGTGCCTACCAGGAGCTCGCCGATGAGGGCCTGGTCGAGAAGCGCCGCGGTCTGGGCATGTTCATGACCGAAGAAGCGGCCACGCAGCTGCGCAGCAGCGAACGCGACCGTTTCCTCAACGAAGAGTGGCCGGCCGTGCTCGAGCGCATCCAGCGCCTGGGCCTGAACGTCAACGATCTGCTGACCCAGGGGAAAATCCAATGAATGCCGTAGCAACCCAGGATGTGGATGTCATTACCGCGCGGGGCCTGCGCAAGGCCTACAAGCGCACGCTGGCCCTGGACAACACCAGTTTCAGCATTCCGTCCGGCCGCATCGTCGGCCTGATCGGACCCAACGGTGCCGGCAAGACCACCGCGCTGAAGGCCCTGCTTGGCCTGACCGCGGTGGAGGGCGAGCTGAGCGTACTGGGCAAGGATCCGCGCACCCACCGCGATGAGCTGATGAATGACATCTGCTTCATCGCCGACGTTGCCGTGCTGCCGCGCTGGCTGAAGGTGCGCGAGGCGATCGACTTTGTCGCCGGCGTGCACCCGCGCTTTGACCGTGCCCGCTGCGAACGCTTTCTGTCCACCACCAAGCTGCAGCCGAAGCAGCGGGTACGCGAACTGTCCAAGGGCATGATCGTGCAGCTGCACCTGGCCCTGGTGATGGCCATCGACGCACGCGTGCTGGTGCTCGACGAGCCCACACTTGGCCTGGACATCCTGTACCGCAAGGAGTTCTACCAGCGCTTGCTGGAAGACTACTTCGACGAACAGAAGACGATCATCGTCACCACCCACCAGGTGGAAGAGATCGAGCACATCCTTACCGACGTGATGTTCATCCGTGATGGCAAGGTCGTGCTCAGTGCCGAGATGGATGAAGTGGGCGAGCGCTACACCGAGGTGCTGGTGAACGCCGACCAGGTCGACAACGCCCGCGCGCTGAAGCCCATCGACGAGCGCGCCCTGCCGTTCGGCAAATCCGTGCTGTTGTTCGACAACGTACCGCGCACGCAGCTGTCCACCCTGGGCGAAATCCGCAGCCCCGGCCTGGCCGATCTGTTCGTTGCCATCATGAAGGGAACCTACGCATGAACGCCGTGAACCATCCCATCAGCAAGGTCTCCACGCTGCGCTGGCTGCTCAAGCGCGAATACTGGGAAAACCGCGGCGGTTTCCTGTATGCCCCTTTCATCGCGGGCATCGCCTCGCTGGTGATGAGCACGGTCGGCATCGTCATCGGCCTGTTCGTCCTGCGCCGCGCCGCCTCGCAGGGCGACCTGCACATCAACAACAGTGACATCCAGGTCAATGGCCTGGACCTGGACCTGCTGACCCGCCAGCTCGATCCGAAGGACCTGGTCGAACTGGGCAACGGCCTGGACGCTACCCTGGCCCTGAGTTCGGCATGGCCCTTCGTGGTGCTTGGCTTCGTGGTGTTCTTCTACTGCCTGGGCGCGCTGTATGACGACCGCCGCGACCGCAGCATCCTGTTCTGGAAGTCGCTGCCGCTGTCCGATACCCAGACGGTGCTGTCCAAGCTGATCAGTGCGGTGCTGGTGGCGCCGATCATCGCCGTAGTGGCGTCGATCGTGACCATGCTGTGCTTCCTGGTGGTGATCTCGATCGTCGCCCTGACCCATGGCGGTGATCCGATGGCACTGATCTGGGGCCCCTCCAGCCCGCTGCTGCTCGCCGCCGGCCACCTCAGCTGGATCCCGGTGTTCATGCTGTGGTCGCTGCCGACCGTGGGCTGGCTGCTGCTGTGCTCGTCGTGGGCCAAGAGCAAGCCCTTCCTGTGGGCGGTGATGCTGCCGCTGTTCGCCGGCATCGTGGTCAGCACGACCAAGGTGATGGGCCTGTTTGACATGACCAGCGGCTGGTTCTGGCAGCACATCGTCGGCCGCCTGCTGCTGGGCACCATCCCGGGCGTGGAACTGGCCTACCGGCCCGAGGCTGCGATGTCGCGTGATTCGATCGTCGAGCTGCTGTCGCCGTCGCATCAGCTGGGTGCACTGGCCCTGCCGGAGATCTGGATCGGCGCCGCCGTCGGCATCGTCTTCATCTTCATCGCCATCCGCCTGCGCCGTCGCGCTGGCGAAATCTAACTCCAAGGAGCCACCCGCCATGCGTACCCTGCTCGCTTTCACCACGCTGATGCTGCTGCCGCTGTCCGCCCTGGCCAACGACGCGCCCTGCAAGTTCACCGAGACCCGGGACCTCACCCTGCAGCTTGACGGTGCGAAGACGGTCGTCTTCGAGGTCAACCAGCACGACCTGCATCTGCTGGCCGGCAAGGGTCCCGCCCAGTTGTCTGGCCGGGCCTGCGCCTCCAATGCCGACTGGCTGCGCGAGTTGACGCTGACCCAGCAGCGCAGTGGCGACAAGCTGGTGGTGAGCCTGCGCCGCGAGGGCAAGCAGTCGTGGTCGATGGGAACGGACAGCTATGCCTGGCTGGATATCCGCGGCAGCGTGCCGGCCGATGTGATGGTGCAGCTGAAGGTGGGTTCCGGTGATGCACACGTCGATGGCGCCCGGTCGCTGAGCGTGGACGTGGGCTCCGGCGATGCCGATGTCCTGCGCACACAGGGCGCCGTGCACGCGACGGTGGGCTCGGGCGATCTGATGATCGACGGCGCCGAGAGCGTGAACCTGCTGTCGGTCGGCTCTGGCGACGCCAAGGTGTCGCATGTCCGTCGCGACCTGCAGGTGGGCACCATCGGTTCCGGCGATGCGGACCTGCGTGATATCGGCGGCAACGTGCGCATCGACACCATCGGATCGGGCGACGCGGACGTGCGCGTGGTAGGCGGCAATGCGGACATCGGCGTGGTCGGCTCCGGTGACGTCGAGCTGCGCGACATCACCGGCAACCTGAAGGTCGGCGCACACGGCTCGGGGGATGTACGGGTCAACGGTGTCGGCGGCAACCTGACCGTCGAACGCAGTGGCAGCGGCAGCATCCGCCATGACGGCGTGCGCGGCACTGTCAGCCTGCCGCGTGGCAAGTAACCCCTGATCCTTTGACACGGAATCCCATCATGAACCTGCGCCCCCTGCTCCTGCCTGCCCTGCTCGCCCTGTCCCTCACCGCCTGCGACCGGGCAGGGAACGATGCAGCCAAATCGGTTACCGACTCCACCAGCACCATCGGCCGCACGGTGCAGGAAGCCACCGACACGGCGCGTAAAGAAATGGCGACCACCAACTTCAAGCTGACCGTCGACGGGCTGCCGACGGCGGAGATCACCCCGCAGGGGGGCTTGCTGATCCAGGGCAAGGACGTGGTGACCACCGCCGAACAACGCGCCCAACTGCTGGAGTACCGGCACCAGATCGAACGCATTGCCGAAGCCGGCATGCAGATCGGCGTGTCCGGGGCGAACCTGGGCGTCAAGGCAGCCGGTGAGGCGCTGAAAGGGGTCTTCAGCGGAAAGACCGACGGCATCGAAGAGCGCATCAACGCCGAGGCCGACAAGATGAAAGAACAGGCAAAAGGCATCTGCGACCAGCTGCCCGCAATGATGGCGTCCCAGCAGGCCCTCGCGGCGACGCTGCCCGAGTTTGCGCCTTACGCGAAGATGGACCACAACGACATCGTCGACTGCGGCAAATGAGCGCACCCGGCCGCCACCGCCCCTGCGGCGGCGGCTGGAGCGCGTTACCGGTATTACACTAGGCGGCTCCCCTCCCTCTCTGGACCGCCATGAAGAAGCTGTTCCTGCTGCTGGCCGCCCTGTCCTGCCTGATGCTCGCTGGCTGTGACCAGGAGTACCGCAACCACCGCGTGGAGCGCAGCAAGCCCAAGATCACCGTCAGCGACACGATGGTCACCGTGCGCCGCGCGCCAGCGCCCAACATCATCATCCTGGCCAACGGCCACATGAAGGTGGACGAGATCGAGATACCGTTGCAGCCCAACCAGCAGCAGATGCTGCAGCAGATGTTCGGCCACCTGCAGGTACTGCGGCAGAACACGCTGGTCGATGCGCCGGCCGACCCGGACAGGAAGCCGGTGAAGATCGTGCCCCCCGAAGGAAGCAATCCGATCCCGGCCGACCTGGTGCAGGTGATCCCGGAGTTCAAGGATTACACCGAGACGTTCGGCAACCTGCAGGCCGACCGCCGCTGAGGGCCGACCGATCACGCAGGATCCGGACAGTCTGGAGCGCCGAGCCACGCTCGGCGACGCAGACCGTCCGGCGCCGGTAAATCAACCGCCGGCGGGGATTCCGCCAGCGGTCAAGGCCTTCGGATCCAGCAGCCGACGCAGCTCGGCTTCCTCCAGGCCGCTGTCTTCCACTGCGACGTCCAGCACCGGACGCTGCTCCTTGTACGCGCGCTTGGCGATCGCCGCCGCTTTTTCATAGCCGATGATCGGATTCAGCGCGGTGACCAGGATCGGATTGCGGTCCAGCGCCTCACGCACGCGGTCCTCGCGCACGGTCAGTCCGTCGATGGCGCTGTCGGCAAGCAGCCGTGACACATTCGCCAGCAGGTTGATGCTGTCCAGCAGGTTCACCGCGATCAGCGGCAGGGTCACGTTCAACTGGAAGTTGCCCGTCTGCCCGGCCACGGTGATCGCCGTGTGGTGGCCGATCACCTGCGCGCAGGCCATTACCGTCGCTTCCGGAATCACCGGGTTGACCTTGCCCGGCATGATCGAGCTGCCAGGCTGCAGCGCGGGCAGCTCGATCTCGCCCAGACCGGCCAACGGACCGGCATTCATCCAGCGCAGGTCGTTGGCGATCTTGATCAGCGCTACCGCAAGGGCGTTGAGCTGGCCGGAGATCTCCACCGCATCATCCTGCGCGGCGAGCCCTTCGAACTTGTTGGCGGCGCTCTCGAACTTCACCCCGGTACTGCTTTTCAGGACCTTGGCCACGCGCTCGCCGAAACGCGGGTCGGCGTTGATGCCGGTACCGATGGCGGTGCCTCCCAACGGCAGGCGGCGCAGACGCTTCAGGCTGTCGTCGAACCGGTCCTGTGCCGACGCCAACTGGGCCGACCACGCCGAGAATTCCTGCTCGAAGGTCAGCGGCATCGCATCCATGAGATGGGTACGGCCCGTCTTGACCACCTTGCGCAGGCTGCGGCCCTTGCGGTCGATGACCTTGCGCAGGTGGGCCAGCGCGGGCAGCAGGTCTTCCTGTGCCGCCAGCGCGGCGGACACCCGCAGCGCAGTGGGAATCACATCGTTCGAGCTCTGGCCCTGGTTGACGTGGTCATTGGGGTGCACCGTGATGCGGCCCGCCTTGCCGGCGCGGTTGGCCAGCGTGGCGATGACCTCGTTGGCATTCATGTTCGAGGAGGTACCCGAGCCGGTCTGGTAGACATCGATCGGGAAGTGCGCGTCCCACTCGCCACCCGCCACTTCGGCCGCCGCCAACTGCACGGCCTTGGCGATGTTCTTCGGCAGGTGGCCCAGATCGGCATTGACCTCGGCGGCCGCGCCCTTGACCAGGCCGAGTGCGCGGATGAAGCCCCGCGGCATGCGCTGGCCGGACACCGGGAAGTTGTCCACGGCACGCTGGGTCTGCGCGCCCCACAGGGCGTCCGCGGGCACCTGCAGCTCGCCCATGCTGTCATGTTCGGTCCGGAAACCGGTGCTGGAAATGGTGCTGGAACGCTTGCTCATCGATCAACTCCGCAATCTTTCAGGGGGAAAGGGACACTGCGGCTGGCATCGGGCAGAGTCCCTGGCTGGCGTCTGGTTTCAGGATACCGCGTGGGGATGGCGACGGGCCGTCAACGCACTGGCGGCGGCAACCGGCGGCGGCCTGCGGGGCATGCCGCATGCCCAGCTGGATTAGACTATGCCCCCCGCCGTTTCCCAGCTGCCTGCCGACATGTCCGAATCTGCCCTGCTCGCCCTGTCCCCGCTCGATGGCCGTTATGCCGGCAAGGTCGATGCCCTGCGCCCGATCTTTTCCGAGTACGGCCTGATCAAGGCGCGCATCAAGGTGGAAGTGGAATGGCTGCTGGCGCTCGCCGCCGAGCCGGCCATCGTGGAGCTGGCACCGTTCTCGGCAGCCGCCACCACCCGCCTGCGTGCGCTGGCCGATGGCTTCAGCCCCGCGCAGGCCGCACGCGTGAAGGACATCGAGCGCACCACCAACCATGACGTCAAGGCGGTGGAATACTTCATCAAGGAACAGCTGAAGGACGATGCCGAGCTGGCCCCGGCGCTGGAGTTCGTGCACTTCGCCTGCACCAGCGAAGACATCAACAACCTCAGCTACGGCCTGATGCTGGAGCAGGCCCGCCGCGAGGTGCTGCTGCCGACCCTCGATGGCATCGCGGCATCGCTGCGCAGCCTCGCCCATGCACAGGCCGCGCAGCCGATGCTGTCGCGCACCCACGGCCAGACCGCCTCGCCGACCACCCTGGGCAAAGAGCTGGCCAATGTGGTCGCCCGCTTGGAACGCCAGCGTCGTCAGATCGCCGCGGTCGAGCTGACCGGCAAGATCAACGGCGCAGTGGGCAACTACAACGCGCACGTGGTCAGCTACCCGGACGTGGACTGGCCGCTGTTCGCCCAGCGCTTCGTCGAAGGCCTGGGCCTGGTGTTCAACCCGTACACCACGCAGATCGAGCCGCATGACAACGTGGCCGAGATCGGTGATGCCGCACGTCGCGCCAACACCATCCTGATCGACCTCTCCCGCGACGTGTGGGGCTACATCTCACTGGGCTATTTCAAGCAGCGCCTGAAGGAAGGCGAGGTCGGCTCGTCCACCATGCCGCACAAGGTCAACCCGATCGACTTCGAGAACGCCGAGGGCAACTTCGGCATCGCCAACGCGTTGTTCGAGCATTTCAGCGCCAAGCTGCCGATCAGCCGCTGGCAGCGTGACCTGACCGACTCCACCGTGCTGCGGGCACTGGGCACGGCGTTCGGCCACACCCAGGTGGCGCTGGATTCGTTGGCCAAGGGCATCGGCAAGCTGGAAGTGAACCCGCAGCGTCTGGATGCGGACCTGGACGGTGCGTGGGAAGTGCTGGCCGAGGCCGTGCAGACGGTGATGCGTCGCCATGGCCTGCCCAATCCGTACGAGCAGCTGAAGGCGCTGACCCGCGGCCAGGGCATCACGGCCGAGTCGATGCGCGCGTTCGTGGAATCGCTGGAACTGCCGGAAGACGCCAAGCAGCGCCTGCGCGAACTGACCCCAGGCGGCTACGCCGGCCTGGCGGCCGACCTCGCCCGCGCAATCTGAGTGTGTGCCGGGCTGCGCCCGGCACCTGCTTTCAAAGCTACAGCAACAGCAACGTCAAAGGCTGCAGGGCTGCTTGTTGGCGGGGCGGGGCTGGGCTGGCGGGGGACGGCAAGAGCCGCATCCTGCGGGCCTCGTTGCGCGCCATCCATGGCGGGGTCCACGTCATCGCATTCGCGCTGCCGCTCCCACGCTTTGCTTCGCAAACCGCGGGCCCCGTCTCACCAGCACCCACACCCCGCCGCTTCGCGGCCGCCCCTGACTCAGGGGCTCCCTCCACCAGATGGGTCAATGGGGTCTGCGGTAGCGCCGAGCCGTGCTCGGCGGAATGTCTCCGCCAACCCCGCTGCGCTCGCCGACCATGGGTCGGCGCTACCGCTTTTCCTTTTTCTTTATTACGCGGCTGGCGGCCACGGAATCTGTCAGAGGGCCGGGCGGTGGGGCTGGGCGGGGGCGTTGAGCGCCATGGATGGCGCGAAACGAGGCCCGCATGGATGCGGCTCTTGCCGTCCCCCGCCCAGCCCCACCGCCCGGCCCCAAGCACGTAACCCGCTTTCGCAGCCGCCCACCGCGAGGGGGTCCCACCCGTTCGACACCACCCCGCCCGAGCGCGGACAATAGGCCATCAGCGGCCCCGACAGGCCGCCCCCTGTTTCCGCTGCAAGGATCTCCCCCATGGCCGCACGCACACCCGCACCCCGCCCCAAGCCCTTCGCCATCGAAGTCCACGCGACCGCCGCCAAGCCGCTGGGCATGGCCCCCGCGACCTTCCTGCGCGACTACTGGCAGAAGCGCCCGCTGCTCATCCGCAACGCCTTCGCTGATTTCCAGACCCCGGTGACCCCGGAAGACCTGGCCGGCCTGGCCTGCGAGGACGGCGTGCTGGCCCGCCTGATCGAACACGACCGCGGCACCGACAGCTGGCGCGTGCGTACCGGTCCCTTCCAGGAAGCGGTGTTCCCTGCCCTGCCCGAACAGGACTGGACCCTGCTGGTGCAGGACGTGGACAAGTGGGACCCGGACGTGCGGGCGCTGATCGCACGGTTCGACTTCCTGCCCCGCTGGCGGATGGACGACGTGATGATCAGCTTCGCTGCCGCCGGCGGCTCGGTGGGCGCGCACGTGGACCAGTACGACGTGTTCCTGCTGCAGGGCCACGGCCACCGGCGCTGGCAGATCGACGCCAGCGAATCCACCAAGGGCAAGCGGCCAGCGCTGGATTTCCGCCCCGACATCGAGCTCAAGCAGCTCACGAAATTCAAGCCGACCCACGACTGGGTGCTGGCGCCGGGCGACATGCTCTACCTGCCGCCGAACGTACCGCACAACGGCGTGGCCGAGGATGCGTGCCTGACGTTCTCCTTCGGCATGCGCGCGCCGGCCTCGGCCGAGCTGATCAGCGATTACCTGGATACGCTGGTCGTGGACGCCGACGAGTCCATCCGCTATCAGGATCCGGACCTGAAGCTGCCGGAAGATCCCAACGAAATCGACGTGGCGGCCATGAACCGGGTCGTCGCCGCGCTCAATGCCATCCGGATGAATGACCCGGACAAGCTGGGTGACTGGTTCGGCCGGTTCATCACCACCTACCGGGCCGCCGGTGAAGTCATGCCCAGCGGGCCGGCACCGTCGTTGGACGAGGTCGACCAGGCGCTGGCGCATGGGCTGCTGCTGGAGCGGCACCCCTGGGCGCGGCTGGCATGGCGTCGTGCCAAGCGCGGTGCCAGCCTGTATTGCAGCGGCCTGGACCTGAGTGTGCCGGTCAAGGACGCGCAGCGCATCGCGGCGGCCGAACGGCTGGACGAGGCAGCTTGGCGCGGCCTGTCGGCGAAGGGGCACCAAGCGCTGCAGGAGCTGATGGTGCTGGGCTTCTACCAGCTCACCGATCCCCGCGATACGGACGACGAGCAGGACGACGTGCTGGATGCCAGCGCGGAGGTGGTCGCGGCGGTGGAAACGGTCGAGACCATCGAGGTCGACGACTTCTCCGACGATGTGCGCGAAGTCAACGTGCACGAAGACGGCGTGGAAGTGGTGGTGAGCTTCGACGAGGACGATGAAGAAGACGAGCAGGAGGACGGCGCCGGCCAGCGCCGCCACTGAGCATGACGGCCTTCCACGTCGAGCGCGCTGACTATGCGCTCCACCACGCCGACCTTCACCGCGTGCGCCATCAGGTGTTCGTCGTCGAGCAGAGCGTGCCCGCTGATCTGGAGCGCGACGAACTGGACGCGGTCTGCGTGCAGGTACTGGCCCGCGACGCCGACGGCGCGCCGATCGGCACCGGCCGCCTGCTGCCCGATGGCCGCATCGGCCGGATGGCGGTGCTGCGGGGATGGCGCAGCCGGGGCGTGGGCGAAGCGCTGCTGCAGGCCTTGGTCCAGGCAGCCACGGACGCCGGCCTGCCACAGGTCAGCCTGCATGCGCAGTTGCCCGCCTGCGACTTCTATGCGCGGCAGGGCTTCGTGCCGGAGGGCGGCCGGTTCGAAGAGGCCGGCATCACCCACCTGCAGATGCGCCGCGCGCTGGGTGCACCGATGGCGGTCGAAGGTCGCGAGGCCGCGCTGGCGGTGACCACGGCCATCCTCCATCGCGCGCGCCGCCGCCTGTGGATCCACAGCCGCCAGCTGGACCCCGGCCTGCTGGACGCACCCGCCGTGCAGCAGGCGCTGCGACGCTTTGCCACCCGTACGCACGACAAGCAGGTGCGGGTGATCGTGCACGATGCGGCCGCGGTGCAGGCAGCGGGCGCACCGCTGCTGGCGCTGGCGCAACGGCTGCCCAGCGTCTTCCAGTTCCGCGAGGTCAGCGACCCGGTCGACCGCGCACTGGCATCGGCCTGTGCCTGCAATGACAGCGGCGACTACTACTTTCGTCTGATGGGCCATCGACTGGACGGCGAAGCGGGCATTGCCCTGCCATCACGTTCGCAGCCGTTCGAGCAACAATTGCAGCGGGTCTGGGACCGTTCGCGTGAATGCAACGAGCTGCGGGCTCTCGGGATCTGAGCCCGGCACCCCACTGCAACCTGTCTGCCAGCGGCACGGCAGGCCACCCAAAGCACCCCGCAGCGCCCCTTCATTCGGCGGATAGGGGTACAATTCAAGTGTTTGAACGCGCCCGTGCATGGCTATTCATCCAGTCGGCCGGGTACTTCCAGAGCCCTACCCCACAAGCGAATAATCACTCTCCATCGTGGACAATCTACTGAAGCAGTTTGCGCAATCATCGCAACTCGCCGGCGGCAACGCCTCCTATGTCGAGGATCTGTACGAGCAGTACCTCGTCTCGCCGGACAGTGTCGATCCCAAATGGAAGGCCTACTTCGATGGCTTCCAGGGTCGCGAAGCCGGTGACATCCCGCACTCGGCCGTCATTGCGCACATCGCAGACGCCGCCAAGGGTGCGCTGAAGAGCGGTACGGGCGAAGGTGCCGGTGACGAGCGCGAGCGCAATGTCGGCCGCCTGATCACCGCCTACCGTTCGCGTGGCCACCTCGGTGCGCGCCTGGATCCGCTCGGCCTGGCCGAACCGACCAACCCGCCGGACCTGGGCTTGCCCTTCCACAGCCTGTCCGATGGTGACCTGAACGCAGAGTTCAGCACCGGCGGCGTGGGTGGCCAGCCGCGCATGAAACTGCGTGACCTGCTGGCGCGCCTGAAGGCGACCTACACCGGTTCGATCGGTGCGGAGTTCATGCACATCTCCGAGGTCGAGCAGCGCCAGTGGATCTACAAAAAGCTCGAGCTCGCCGGTGGCGACTACGCGCTGGATGCGGATACCAAGCGCCGCACGCTGGAGCGCCTGACCGCTGCGGAAGGCCTGGAACGCTACCTGCACACCAAGTACGTGGGCCAGAAGCGCTTTTCGCTGGAAGGCGGCGACGCGCTGATCCCGATGATGGACACCATCATCCGTGATGCCGGCAAGGACGGCGTCAAGGACGTGGTGATCGGCATGGCCCATCGTGGCCGCTTGAACGTGCTGGTCAATACGCTGGGCAAGAACCCGCGCAAGCTGTTCGACGAATTCGAAGGCAAGTTCGAGCACGACAACCATGCCTCCGCTGGTGACGTGAAGTACCACATGGGCTTCTCCGCCGATGTCAGCACTGACGGCGGCCCGGTTCATCTGGCGCTGGCGTTCAACCCGTCGCACCTGGAAATCGCCGATCCGGTGGTGGCCGGTTCGGTGCGGTCGCGCCAGGAACGCCGCAGCGACACCGAGCGCAAGCAGGTGATGCCGATCCTGATCCACGGTGATGCGGCGTTTGCCGGTCAGGGCGTGGTGATGGAGCTGTTCCAGATGTCGCAGGCGCGCGGTTTCGCCGTCGGCGGCACCGTGCATATCGTGGTCAACAACCAGGTCGGCTTCACCACGTCGAACCCGGAAGACTCGCGCTCCACGCTGTACTGCACCGATGTGGCCAAGATGATCGCCGCACCGGTCTTCCACGTGAACGGTGATGATCCCGAGGCCGTGGTGTTCGCTGCCAAGCTGGCCTTCGAGTTCCGGCAGAAGTTTGCCAAGGACGTGGTCATCGACCTGATGTGCTACCGCCGCTGGGGCCATAACGAAGCCGATGAGCCGGCCATCACCCAGCCGTTGATGTACCAGGTGATCCGCAAGCACAAGACCACCCGCGAGATGTACGCCGAGCAGCTTGAGCAGGCCGGCGTGATCGAATCCGGTGGCGGCAAGGCACTGGTGGATGGCTACCGCGTCAAGCTGGACAGCGGCGAGTACACCACCGAGCTGGCCAAGGTGGAGAAGACCCCGCCGACGAGCCCGCTGTTCGTGGACTGGCCGAAGCTGCTGGACGGCAAGCTGTCGGACAGCATCAGCACCGCGGTGGGCATGGAGAAGCTGACCGATCTGGCCAAGCGGATCACCACCATCCCGGAAAGCGTGCAGGTCCATTCGCGCGTCGCCAAGGTGTATGACGACCGTCGCAAGATGGCCGCCGGCGAGATTCCGGGCGACTGGGGCTTTGCGGAAAACCTGGCCTACGCCACCCTGCTCGACGAAGGCCATCGCCTGCGTCTGGTCGGTCAGGACGTCGGCCGCGGTACGTTCACGCACCGCCACGCGATCCTGCACGACCAGAACACCGACAACTACTACCTGCCGCTGCGGCAGCTGGTGGACGCGCCGGAAAAAGCCACCATCATCGATTCGCTGCTCAGCGAAGAAGCCGTGATGGCATTCGAGTACGGGTTCTCCACCACCGACCCGGGCACCCTGTGCATCTGGGAAGGCCAGTTCGGCGATTTCGCCAACGGCGCCCAGGTGGTGATCGACCAGTTCATCGCCGCCGGTGAAGCCAAGTGGGGCCGCCTGACCGGTCTGACCCTGCTTTTGCCGCATGGGTATGAAGGCCAGGGTCCGGAACACAGCTCGGCACGCCTTGAGCGCTTCCTGCAGCTGTGCGCGCTGGAGAACATGCTGGTGGTGGTCCCGTCCACGCCGGCGCAGGCCTTCCACATGCTGCGTCGCCAGCAGCACCTGACCACGCGCAAGCCGCTGATCGTGATGTCGCCCAAGTCGCTGCTGCGCCACAAGCTGGCCGTGTCGACGCTGGAAGAACTGGCCAATGGCGAGTTCCAGCACCTCATCGGTGATGCCAAGGCAGATCCGAAGAAGGTCAAGCGCGTGGTGCTGTGCTCGGGCAAGGTCTACTACGACCTGCTGGAAGACCAGACCAAGCGGGGCCAGGACGACGTGGCGATCATCCGCGTGGAGCAGCTGTACCCGTTCCCGCGCGCGCTGCTGGCTGCCGAACTGAAGAAGTACGGCAATGCCACCGACGTGGTGTGGACGCAGGAAGAGCCGCAGAACCAGGGTGCGTGGTACCAGATCCGCCACCACCTGCAGTTCTGCGTCGGCGAAGGCCAGAACCTCCATTACGCAGGTCGTGCACGGTCGGCATCGCCGGCAGCCGGCCACATGGCTGACCACGTCATCGAGCAGCAGAAGCTGGTCGCCGATGCGCTGGTCAACCCGTTCGACGACTCGGTCGCCGAATAACCTCCCCATTCCACGAAAAAAGAACCCAGGAAGCCCCCGCATGGCCACCGAAGTCAAAGTCCCGGTACTGCCCGAATCCGTCTCCGACGGCACCATCGCCACCTGGCACAAGAAGGTCGGCGACGCCGTCAAGCGTGACGAGAATCTGGTTGACCTGGAGACCGACAAGGTCGTTCTGGAAGTCCCGTCGACCGTCGACGGCGTGCTGAAGGAAATCAAGTTCCAGGAAGGTGACACCGTCACCAGCTCCCAGGTGCTGGCGATCATCGAGGAAGGTGCCGTGGCTGAAGCCGCAGCCCCGGCCCCGGCCGCTGAAGAAAAGAAGGCCGAAGCTGCACCGGCACAGGCCACCGACGCACCGAAGGCCGCTGCCGCTCCGGCACCGGCTGCGAAGTCCGCCGCCGATTCGCTGCCCCCGGGCGCCCGTTTCTCGGCGATCACCGAAGGTGTGAACCCGGCTGACGTGGACGGTACCGGTCGTCGTGGCGCGGTGACCAAGGAAGACATCGTCAACTACGCCCGCAACGGCGGCGCTGGCAAGGCCGGTGGTGCGCGTCCGGAAGAACGCGTGCCGATGACCCGCATGCGCAAGCGCATCGCCGACCGCCTGATGGAATCCAAGAACGGCACCGCGATGCTGACCACCTTCAACGAGGTCAACCTCGCCAAGGTATCGGCCGCGCGCAAGGAACTGCAGGAAGAGTTCCAGAAGGCGCACGGCATCAAGCTCGGCTTCATGAGCTTCTTCGTCAAGGCCGCCGCCAACGCGCTGCAGCGCTTCCCGCTGGTCAATGCGTCCATCGACGGCAGCGACATCATCTATCACGGCTTCTCGGACATCTCCATCGCGGTGTCCACCGAAAAGGGCCTGGTCACTCCGGTACTGCGCAACGTCGAACGCCAGTCGTTCGCCGATATCGAAAAGGGCATCGCCGAGTACGCCAAGAAGGCGCGTGACGGCAAGCTGAGCCTGGACGACCTGCAGGGTGGCACCTTCACCGTGACCAACGGCGGCACCTTCGGTTCGCTGCTGTCCACCCCGATCATCAACCCGCCGCAGAGCGCCATCCTGGGCATGCACGCGATCAAGGAACGTCCGATCGCCGAGAACGGCCAGGTCGTGATCGCGCCGATGATGTATCTGGCGCTGTCCTACGACCACCGCATCATCGACGGCAAGGATTCGGTGCAGTTCCTGGTGGACATCAAGAACCAGCTGGAAAACCCGGGCCGCATGCTGTTCGGCCTGTAAGACCCGCCGACCCCTCCCGCCCGCGGGAGGGGTCTGTCGATTCAGGGGCACGGCCACCGCCCTGCCCGCCTCCCGGCGCCTCGCGCCACCGATCCGTTCCACGGGTCGAGGAATGCAACAAGGAACCTTCAAATGGCTGAACAATTCGACGTCGTCGTCATCGGTGCCGGCCCGGCCGGTTACCACGCCGCCATCCGTGCCGCGCAGCTGGGCCTGAAGACGGCCTGCATCGACGCGGCGCTGGGCAAGGACGGCAAGCCGGCACTCGGCGGCACCTGCCTGCGCGTGGGCTGCATCCCGTCCAAGGCGCTGCTGGATTCCTCGCGCCAGTACTGGAACATGGGCCACATCTTTGGCGACCACGGCATCAGCTTCAAGGATGCCAAGATGGACGTCGAGGCGATGGTTGGCCGCAAGGACAAGATCGTCAAGCAGTTCACCGGTGGCATCGCCATGCTGTTCAAGGCGAACAAGGTGGCTGCGTATTACGGTTTCGGCGAGCTGCAGAAGGACAACGTGGTCAAGGTGACCCAGCACGACGGCTCGATCGTCGAGCTGAAGGGCACCAACGTGATCATCGCCGCCGGCTCGGACTCGATCGAACTGCCGTTCGCCAAGTTCGACGGTGAGACCATCGTCGACAACGTCGGCGGCCTGGATTTCACCGAAGTCCCGAAGCGTCTGGCCGTGATCGGCGCCGGTGTGATCGGCCTGGAACTGGGCAGCGTGTGGAAGCGCCTGGGTTCGGAAGTGACGATCCTGGAAGCCCTGCCGGACTTCCTGGCCGCCGCCGACGCCGAAGTGGGCAAGGTCGCGCTGAAGGAGTTCAAGAAGCAGGGCCTGGACATCAAGCTGGGCGCCAAGGTGTCCAAGGCTGAAGTCACCGGCAAGGGCAAGAAAGCCGAAGTCGCGCTGACCTATGCCGACAGCGAAGGCGAGAAGTCGCTGACCGTGGACAAGCTGCTGGTGGCCGTCGGCCGTCGCGCAGCGACCAAGGGCCTGCTGGCTGAAGGCACCGGCGTCAAGATCAACGAGCGCGGCCAGATCGCAGTGGACGCGCATTGCCACACCGGCGTCAATGGCGTGTGGGCGGTCGGTGACTGCGTGCGCGGCCCGATGCTGGCACACAAGGGCTTCGAGGAAGGCATCGCCGTGGCCGAGCTGATCGCGGGCCTGCCGGGCCACGTCAATTTCGACACCATCCCGTGGGTCATCTACACCGAGCCGGAGCTGGCCTGGGTCGGCAAGACGGAGCAGCAGCTGAAGGCGGAAGGCATTCCGTACAAGGCCGGCAGCTTCCCGTTCGCCGCCAATGGCCGTGCGGTTGCGATGATCGAGCCGACCGGCTTCGTCAAGGTGCTGGCACATGCCGAAACCGATCGCATCCTGGGCATGCACCTGGTCGGCGCGAATGTGTCCGAGCTGGTGCACGAAGGCGTGCTGACCATGGAGTTCAGCGGTTCGGCCGATGATCTGGCGCGCATCTGCCACGCCCATCCGTCGCTGTCGGAAGTGGTGCACGACGCGGCGATGGCCGTCAGCAAGCGCGCGATCCACAAGGCGAACTGATACCGCCTTGGTGGCGTAACGAAAAACCCCGCTTCGGCGGGGTTTTTTTTGTGGCCTCAGGGTGCCGGCCGGCTGCTTTGCCCTGGGGTAGAGCCGACTTCAGTCGGCTGCCGGTTGCATGACCGATGACCGCCAGCCGACTGAAGTCAGCTCTACCGAGCGGCGGCTGTCAGGCCGGCCGGCTGCTTTGCCTTGGGTAGAGCCGACTTCAGTCGGCTGCGGGGTGCATCACCGACGACGGCCAGCCGACTGAAGTCGGCTCTACCGAGCGGCGGCGGTCAGGCCGGCCGGCTGCGGGGTGCATCACCGACGACGGCCAGCCGACTGAAGTCGGCTCTACCGAGCGGCGGCGGTGAGGCCGGCCGGCTGCGGGGTGCATGACCTACGACGGCCAGCCGACTGAAGTCGGCTCTACCGAGCGGCGGCTGTCAGGCCGGCCGGCTGCGGGGTGCATCACCGACGACGGCCAGCCGACTGAAGTCGGCTCTACCGAGCGGCGGCTGGCTGTCGCCCACCGCCGAGCAGGCGCGCGGGCAGCATCAACACCGCCGACAGGAACGCGAACACGGCCGACAGGGTCGCTCCCACCAGGCGGAACGGCAGGCTGATCAACCACACGAACGGCCACGCGATCAGGGCGAGTATCGCCAGCGGCCAGCACAGCACGAACAGCAGGCACCACACGCCGAGCGCGAACAGGGTCTTCATGACAGGGGCTCCTACGACGGCACCGCGCCGCCTGGAGACCATCCTTCCCTCCCGCTGTGCGCGGTGCAAGCGGGATGCGACGAAACGCCGGATGCGCCGACGAACCCTGCGCGCGCATCCATGATGCTGGTAGCGCCGAGCCATGCTCGGCGGAATGCGCGTAGCGAGCGGACGGTGTGGCGGCAGACGTACGGCGGCCGAGCAGGGCTCGGCGCTATGCCCTTACTCGAACGACCCCACCGAATCATGCGACAGGTTGTCGAACCGGGTGTACTCACCGAAGAACTTCAGTTTGCACGAGCCGGTGGGGCCACCACGGTGCTTGCCGATGATGATCTCGGCCAAGCCCTTGTCCGGCGAGTTTTCTTTGTTGTAGTAATCATCGCGGTAGATGAAGACGATCATGTCCGCATCCTGCTCGATAGCGCCGGATTCGCGAAGATCGGCCATCACCGGGCGCTTGTCGGTACGCGTTTCCAGCGATCGGTTGAGCTGGGACAGCGCGATTACCGGCACGTTGAGCTCCTTCGCCAGGCCCTTCAGGCCTCGCGAGATTTCGGAGATTTCCGTCGCGCGGTTTTCGCTGTTGCCCGGCACGCTCATCAGCTGCAGGTAGTCGATCACGATCAGGCCCAGGTCATGCTCGCGCTTCAGACGACGGCATTTGGACCGCAGGATCTCCGGCGACACGCCGGGCGTATCGTCGATGAAGATCTTGGTCTCTTTCAGCATGCGGATGGCGCCGGTCACCCGGCTCCAATCCTCATCTTCCAGCTGGCCGGTGCGCAGGCGCTGGGCGTTGATGCGGCCATTCGACGAAATCAGGCGCATCGCCAACTGCGACGCCGACATTTCCATCGAAAAGATCGCGACGCCCTTCTTCGACTTGATCGCTGCGTACTCGGCGATGTTCAGCGCCAGGGTCGTCTTTCCCATCGCGGGACGTGCCGCGAGGATGATCAGGTCGGTCGGTTGCAGGCCGGCGGTCATCGCATCGAAATCGTTGTACCCGGTCGGCAGCCCGGTGATGTTGCCGCCGTTTTCGAAGCGGTTGCGCAGCTCCTCGAAGGCGTCCTTCAGCGCACCCGGCATCGCCACGAAATCCGTCCGGCCGCGAGCGCCCTGCTCGGCGATGGCGAACACGGATTTTTCCGCGCTGGCCAGCAGTTCGCTGCTTTCGCGGCCTTCGGGCTGGAAGCCGTCGTTGACGATGTCCGTGCCGACCTGGATCAACTGGCGCAGCACCGCCTTGTCACGCACGATCTCCGCGTAGGCCACGATGTTCGCCGCCGATGGCGTGGTGCTGGCCAGCTCGATGAGGTAGGCACCGTCGCCGACCAGCTCCATCTTGCCCTGCGACTCGAACCACTCGCCCAGCGTGACCGCATCGAACGGACGGTCACGCTCGGACAGCTCGCGGATGGCGCGGTAGATCATCTGGTGGTCGCGCCGGTAGAAGTCTCCCTCGGCCAGTTGCTCATTGACGCGGTCGAAGGCCTCCGGCGCGAGCATCAGGCCGCCCAGCACGGCCTGTTCGGCTTCCACCGAATGCGGCGGCACACGCAGCGAATCAATGCGCGAGTCATCGCGGTCGTGGCGGTCGGAACGCTCACGACGGTCGGAACGGAAGCCGGAACGGGCAGACATACGGCGGAATTTCCTACGGGTTGGCGAGATCAGTGTAGGCACGCGCGAACCCCTGCCGCCATGGACAAGCCTGTGGATAAGCCGTGGGCAAACGGGGGATATCCACCGGTGCATGACCAACGTGGCGCTGCGATGTCGTGGTGCCGATGGCAGGCATCGTTGCGACGCCCGCGTGGTGCATTATCGCAGATCGCGGCCGCCAGCCGGCGACCGCGACAGGGGTGTTCAGGCAGCCTTGGCGTGGACCTGCACCAGCGCGATGAAACGGTCGACGAAGTCCTGCAGGAACTTCTGCGTCCCTTCGTTGGTGATCGTGCCGTTGTCATCGATCAGCCCTTCCTTGAAATGCAGGAAGGCCTCTGGCTGACCCAGCACCTGCATGTCCAGGTAGGCCAGGATGTTGCGCAGGTGCTGCTGGGCGACCGCCGTCCCGATGACGCCGATGGAGGCACCGATCACGGCGGCGGGCTTGCCAGCGAACGCGCTGTGTCCATACGGCCGGGAACCGATGTCGATGGCGTTCTTCAGCACACCGGGCACGGAGCGATTGTATTCAGGGCTGACGAACAGCACGGCGTCCGCCTGCTTGATCTGGTCCTTCAGCCGCTTGCCTTCGGCCGGATAGTCGCTGTCGAAATCCTGGTCATACAGCGGCAGGTCGCCGATCTGCACGAAGTCGAAGCGCGCCTTGCCCGCTGCCAGTTTTTCCAGCGCGCGCGCCAGCTTGCGGTTGATCGACTCTTTTCGAAGGCTGCCGACAAGGACGGCAATGGTGAACTCGGCCATGGGATGGTCTCGCGTTGGGGATGTTTCACCCTAGTGGCGGCCGCCTTGTGGCTGGGTGAAGGCACGCGAGCAGGCCTGTGTTGCCCGCTCGCGCAGTCACACAGATCCGTCCTGCCGGCAGGCTGCACCGATGCTGGCGCGTGTCTCGCGCCAGTGCGCCTGCCACGCCTGGAACATCAGCACGTTCCACAGGTGGGTATGCCACTTGCGCTGGCCGCCGATGAACTGCTGCCACAGCGGCTGGATGGCCGCAGCGGACAGCACGCCCTCGCGCTGCAGCCGGCCCGGATCCAGCAGCGCCTCGGCCCACGGGCGCAGGTCGCCACGCAGCCAGTCGCTGACCGGCGCGCCGAACCCGCGCTTGGGTCGGTGCACCATCGACTGCGGCACATAGCGTCCCAGTACGCGCTTCAGCAGTACCTTGCTCACATCGTCCTGGCGCTTGAACGCCAGCGGCAACGACCACGCAAACTCAGCCACCCGCCAGTCCAGCAGGGGCGCACGCGCTTCCAGGCTGACCGCCATCGAGGTGCGGTCGACCTTGCACAGCAGGTCATCGGGCAGATAGCTCACGAAATCGGCCAGCATCATCGCGTCGGCGGGTGTGCCGGCGCCATGCAGCGGATCGGCCAGGTCATAGAAACTCCCTGCCCCGCGGGCACCCTGCACGGCAGCCAGCGGGTCGCGCCAGCGTGAGATCCGGTTGCGGTACACATCGCCGATGCCGCGCGCGCCGGTCTCGGCCAGCAATGCCGCAAGCCCCCCCGTGCGCGAGGCCTCGCCCTGCCCCGTTGAACGCGCACACAGCCAGCGCCGCAGCGGGGCCGGGACACGGCCGAGCATCTGCCAGTTGCGCAGCGCGCGCACGTAGCGCATGTAGCCGAAGAACAGTTCATCGCCGCCATCACCGGACAACGCTACGGTGACGCCCTGCCGCGCCAGCCGGGCCACCAGGGCCGTCGGTACCTGCGAGGCGTCGGCGAAGGGTTCATCGAACATCGTCGGCAGCTGCGGCACCACCGCCAACGCATCGGCCCCACTGACATACAGCTCGGTGTGGTCGCAACCCAAGTGCGCGGCCAGCTCCTTGGCCAGCGGCGCTTCATCGTGGTGCGAATCACTGAAGCCGATGCTGAAGCTGTGCACCGGCTTGCTGCTCTGCGCCTGCATGAGCGCGGCGACCAGCGAAGAATCGGTGCCGCCGGACAAGAACACGCCGACCGGCACGTCGGCGACCATGCGCAGGCCAACCGCATCCTGCAGCAAGGTATCGAGCTGCTGTTCGGCGTCGTCGATGCTGCCGCGGAAGGGGTTGGCCAAGGCAGCCTGCATGCGCGCACGCGCGTCCCAGAACGGACGTTGCGCCTGCTCCGGCCGATGCGCGGAGGCGCCCGCCTCCACCATGGCCGCATCCAGCCGCAGCACACGGCCCGGCATCATCTTGAAGCACGCCTGGTGGATGCTGTGCGGCGCGGGAATGTAGTCCAGCCGCAGCAGCAGGGTCAGCGCGTCGCGGTCGATGTCGTTGTCGAAATCGGGATGCTGCCACAGCGCTTTCAACTCCGATCCGAACACCAGCGTGCTGCCCGCCCAGCCGTAATACAGCGGTTTCTTGCCGACGCGATCGCGCGCCAGCCACAGGCACTGCTCGTGGCGATCCCAGAGCGCGATGGCGAACATGCCGTTGCAGCGCTGCAGGGTGTCGTCCAGCCCCCATTGCAGGATCGCCGCGAGCAGCACTTCGGTATCGGAGTGACCCCGGAACGGGTGGCCATGCGGCTCCAGCTCGGCACGCAGCGCAGCGAAGTTGTAGACCTCGCCGTTGTAGGCCATCACGTAGCGGCCATCGGCCGAGGCCATCGGCTGGTGGCCCAGCGGTGAAAGGTCGAGGATGCTCAGGCGACGATGTGCGAGGGCCACGCCCGCCGCTTCATCAGCCCACACACCGCGATCATCCGGTCCGCGATGCAGCAGCGCATCGCCCATCCGCCCGGCCAGCGCCTGCAGGGGTCCGGCCTCCATCGAAGGTGCCGGCAACAGCATTCCCGCCAATCCACACATGCATCTGCTTCCTGCGCCCAGGGCGATGGGACGCTACCTGCACATTGTCGCCCGTGGCGCAGGGCGGGTCCATGACCGGCCCGGCTATTGCGCGTCGAACCGCGCCTGCACCTCGGCCGTCACCGCAGGCATCGGCACGAACCCAGGCTGCGCGCGGACACGGTGCAGCCATGCGCTGATCAACGGAAACGCCTGCAGGGAAATGCCGCCATCGCCCGCGACGTGCGTATAGGCGAACAGTGCGATGTCGGCGATCCCGTACTGGCGGCCACTGAACCACGATGCGCCGGCCAGGTGCTGCTCCATCACGGCGAGCGACTGCGCCGCGCGCTCGCGCAACTGCGGCAGCTCTGCATGCCGCGGCGAATCCGCAGCCACCCATCCGCGGATGAAGCGCGCCACGGCGACGTATGGCTCATGACTGTACTGTTCGAAGAACATCCAGCGCAGGGTCTGTGCGCGCTCCCAGCCATCACTGGACAGGAACGGCGTGCCTTCCGCCAACCAGAACAGAATGGCGTTGGACTCGGGCAGTACCCGCCCGTCATCGCGCACCACGACGGGGACCTTGGCATTCAAGTTGAGCGCCAGAAACCCGGGCTCGTGGGTCTGTCCGTGCGCGCTGTCCACCTCTACCCAGCGATAGCGCGTGCCGAGCTGCTCCAGCAGCAGGCGCACCTTGTGGCAGTTGCCCGATACGGACATCCCATGGACTGTCAGACCTACCCGCTCATCCGCCATCACTGCACTCCCTCTGGGCCGCCAGCCACGCCGGCGCGTGCTGGGCAGTCTGGCAACTGTGCGCCGCCTTGCCAAGCGGGCTGCGGCCAGCGCTGGATACGGAAAAGGCCGGCTTGCGCCGGCCTCGTCCTTGCAGCGACCGCGGTCAGTGAAGCGCGTTACTGGTGGTTGCTCGCGGCTGCAGCGGTCTGGGTCACCAGCTGGCCATCGACCACCGGCAGACGATCGCTGGCCGGCTTGTCGTTCATGCGGATGGTCTTCTCAGCGCCGTCGTAGCGATAGGTCACGTCGTAGCCCTTGACCACATCGGAGGTCCCCATGGCGATCCGGGTGCCCGGCTTGCTGTCCATGCGCATCGTCCCGGTGGTGCCGTCTTCGTTGCGATAGGTCACGTTGTAGCCGGTGACCTGGCTGGACTCGGAGGTGGTGGTTTCGGTGTGGCACTGGCGCTCGGTGCGATTGACCACGCGACCGCCGACGTGGCGCTTGTCGACGTTGTTGCCGATCATGCCACCCGCCACGGCGCCCGCTGCGGTGGCGACCTTGCGGCCGTTGCCGCCGCCTACCTGGTTGCCCAGCAGGCCGCCGATCACCGCACCGGCGACCGTGCCACCCACGTTGCCGTCGCGCTCGGGCAGTCGTTCCTGCACCACGACGTCTTCGCAGACTTCATGGGGGGTCTGGGTGCTGGAGGTCTGGCGCACCGCCTCGGTCCCGATCACGGTCGCATAGGCTTTTTCTTTCTGGGTGATCGGGGCGACCTTCATCACGTCGGCATATTCCAGACCGCGCTTGGCATCGACATCCAGCGCGTCGGTGCGCGCGCCGTCATCGGCCAGCGCAGCGTCCGGCAGCACCGTTCCATCGGCGGCGGTCACGTAACCCGGGCTCTTGTCGCCGCTTTTCATGAAGGCAGCCGTGGCAATGCCACCGACCAGCAATGCACCTGCAGCGACCAAGACCGTAGTAGTAGTAGTTTTCATGACCTGCTCCTTGCGGACCACCCGCAACGTTCACGATGCGGATTGCAGCACGCGCTCCCTGAACGGAATCTCGACAAGACCTTTATCTTTCCGCCTCCCATTCAGGAAACGGCCATCCGGACGCCGTGGTAGCGTTTGCAGCCTGTCCCGCGAGGAAATCCAAGATGGCCAATCCGATGCTGCTGCCCGTGCTGGGCTGGGCGCGCCGCCTGCGCTTCCCCACCCTGTTCAAGCTCACTGCCGGGCTGTTTGCGATCACCTTGGTGGTGCCCGATCCGATTCCCTTTGTCGACGAACTCCTGCTGGGCATGGGCACGCTGTTGCTGGCGAGCTGGAAAACGCGCAAACCTGCGGCGCCGCCGTTGGAGCTGCGCTGACCGTGCTGATCGACAGCCATTGCCATCTGGACGCGGGCGAGTTCGATATTGACCGCAGCGCGGTAGTGGCGAGGGCACGCGCGGCCGGGGTGCGGCAGCAGGTGGTACCCGCCGTCACCGCCGCCAGTTGGCCGAAGCTGCGGGCGGTCTGCCAGCAGGACGCGGGGTTGTTCCCCGCCTATGGGTTGCATCCTGTCTTCCTCGCCGACCACGTTCCTGCCGATCTGGCGACGCTGCGTGAGTGGATCGAGCGCGAGCGTCCTTGTGCCATCGGCGAGTGCGGGCTGGACTTCTTCATCGAGGACCTGGACCGCGAGCAGCAGCAGTTGTACTTCGTGGGACAGCTGGAGTTGGCACGCGCGTTCGATCTGCCGGTGATCGTGCACGCACGGCGCGCGGTCGATGCGGTGATCGCCGCCATCCGACGGGTCGGCGGGCTGCGCGGTGTAGTGCACAGCTTCTCCGGCAGCCCCGAGCAGGCCTCGCTGCTGCACAAGGCCGGCTTCCTGCTCGGCCTGGGCGGACCGGTCACCTACGACCGCGCGCAGCGGCTGCACCGCCTGGTACAGAACATGCCGCTGGAACAATTGCTGCTGGAGACCGATGCACCCGATCAGCCGGACAGCGGTATACGGGGCGAGCGCAACGAACCGGCGCGGTTGCATCACATCGCCAGCGAGATTGCGGCGCTACGCGGCATTTCGCTCGATGCCCTTGCCGAAGCGACCACGGCGAACGCGCAGCGACTGTTCGGCCTGCCCGCGGTGTAACCGGCATTGGATAGAGCCGACTGGGTAGAGCCGACTTCAGTCGGCTGCTGTCCCGCGCATCCGTATCGTGGCCACGGCCGCATATCGTGACAACGCTGCCGCTGCGCTCGCCCGAGCGTGGCTCGGCGCCACCGGGGCGGTCGCCCGAGCAGCCGACTGAAGTCGGCTCTACCTGGATCGCGCCGCTGAAGGCGGCCGGCGTTTCGGCCCCACCTGCGGTGTAACCGGCACGGAGTAGAGCTGACCTGGTAGAGCCGACTTCAGTCGGCTGCTGTCCTGCGGATTCGTATCGTGGCCCCGACCGCGGATCGTGACAGCGCTGCCGCTGCGCTCGCCGAGCGTGGCTCGGCGCTACCGGGACGGTCGCCCCTAAGCAGCCGACTGAAGTCGGTTCTACCTGGATCGCGCCGCCCGGATCACCCCGCCTGGGTCGCGCCACCTGGATCGCGCCGCCCGGATCGCACCAACTGGCTCATGCCGCCGATGGCGGCGGTCGTTACGGCTTTGCCGGGGCCAGCAGCATCTCCAGTGCCTTGGCCACGGCAACGAAGGCGAAGGCGCCGGTGATGTGGGTGGCTGCACCCAGCCCGGCACCGCAATCGAGCTTCATCGCCGCATCGGCGCCCAGGTTCGGCCGGATCCCGCAGACACTGCCATCGGCCTGCGGGTAACGCACGTTCTCCAGCGAATACACCGCCGGGACGCCGAAATAGCGCTTCGCGTTCTTCGGGAAATTGAACTCACTGCGCAGCTTCTTGCGGATCATCGCCAACATGGCATCGTGCTCGGTGCGCGACACATCACGCACGCGCACCAGGGTGGGGTCGGTGCGTCCACCGGCCGCGCCCACGGTCAGCAGCGGCAGCTTGCGCCGGCGGCACCAGGCGATGGTTTCCACCTTCACCCGGAAGCTGTCACAGGCATCGATCACCAGATCGAATCCGTGGTCCAGCAGGTCCGCCATGTTCGCAGGGGTCAAGAACGACTCGACCGCGGCCACGTCGATGGCAGGATTGATGGCGCGACACCGTTCCGCCATCGCGATCGCCTTGTTACGGCCGTAGTTGCCTTCCAGCGCGGGCAGTTGCCGGTTGGTGTTGGAGACACAGATGTCATCGGCGTCGATCAGCGTCAGGTGGCCCACGGCCGACCGCGCCAGTGCCTCCACCACCCACGACCCCACCCCTCCCATGCCGACCACCGCGACCCGGCGTGCCTGCAGCGTCTCCAGTGCCCCCCGCCCATACAGCCGTTCAACGCCGGCGAAGCGCTCTTTGATCGATTCATTCATCGGCATAGTGTAAAGCGGCTCGCGCGTTCCCTCGCATCCCGCTCATTCGAGGGGCCAAGCGGAAACGGTTCATCCGCCAGCCATCTAAACCTGGCGTGGTTGGCGCTCCGTTCACGTTCAAAGCAGGACGATCCCCCCACGCGCACCAGACGCTCCACCACCTCATTCTGGCCAGGAGAACCACCATGAAGATCCAGCTCATCGCCGCAAGTGCCATTGCCACGCTCGCCCTGGCCGGTTGTGCCACCTCCCCGGGTTACGGCGGCGGCGGTTACAACAACAACAACAGCTACGGCAACAGCGGCGGCAACTACAACACCAATCGCTGTGCGGACTGCGGCATCGTGACCCGCATCAACACCGTCGCCTCCGGCCGGGCGGCACCGACCGCCACCGGCGCCGTGCTGGGTGGCATCGTCGGCGCCGTTGCCGGCCATGAGATCTCCGACCACACCGGCGGCAGCCGCGGCAACAAGAACATCGCCGCTGCAGCAGGCGCGGTCGGTGGTGCCCTGGCAGGCAACCAGATCCAGAAGAACGTCACCAGCGATACCTACGACATCTCGGTGCGCATGGACGACGGCCGCACCATCGTGGTCAACCAGCGTGACCTGGCCGGCATCCGCGAGAACACTTACGTTCGCGTCGTGAATGGCCGCGTGATCCTGCGCTGATCGTCCGCCTGCTCTGCATTCCAAGCGGATGAAAGCAAAGAAGGGCCCGCGCGAGCGGGCCCTTCTGGTGTCTCTCCCGCAGGATGTGCGGTGCGCGCTTAGAGCGGCTTCACCTTGTCCGCCTGCAGACCCTTCTGGCCGGTCACGACTTCGAACTCGACCTCTTGACCTTCCTTCAGGCTTTTGAAGCCCTGGGATTCGATCGCACGGAAGTGCACGAACACATCTTCGCCGCTCTCACGGCTGATGAAACCAAAGCCCTTGGCGTCGTTGAACCACTTGACGGTGCCCTTCTCACTCATCTTGCCTACTCCCTGACTGTCTTGTTGTTGGATACGCCCTGGCAGGCGGCTGACAGCAAGGGGGAAGCGAGGTGCAACGATGCAGCGGTTCGTGACGATCCACCAACACCAGGCCACGATCCACGGTGACCTTGCCAAGCTCAGCGAGGTCAACTTAACCCGAGCAAAACGAATTTGCAACGGGTAGATTTGCCGGGTGTCAAGACCATTTCGACCTCCCTACGGATAAGCATGGACCTTTCATTCATCTTGTACCTGCTAGCGGCACTCCTCGTTGTTGTCGGCATCGCGGGCATTGCCCTGCCCGCCCTACCGGGTATCCCGCTTGTCTTTCTCGGCCTGCTGCTTGCCGCATGGGCTGACGGATTCGTCCATGTCGGCTGGCCCACCCTGCTCGTGCTGGCCCTGCTGACCGTACTGTCCTTCGTGGTCGACATCCTGGCGACGGTCGTCGGTGCCAAGCGGGTGGGGGCCAGTCGCAAAGCGCTGTGGGGCACCTTCGTCGGGAGCATCGCGGGGTTGTTCTTCATGCCGATCGGCCTGTTCCTCGGCCCGTTGGTCGGTGCGCTGCTGGGGGAGTACTGGCATACCCGCGAACTCGGCCGCTCTACGCGCGTGGGGCTGTCCACCTGGCTGGGTATCCTGCTGGGCCTCGCGCTCAAGCTTGCGTTGGTGGTGGCGATGCTGGGCCTGTTCGCGTTTGCCTGGTTCCTCTGAACGCACCGCCTTCACGGTCACCTCACGATAGTGGCGGGCATATCGCCGCCGGTACTGGCCTGCATGCACCGCAGGCAGCACACTGTCGCCCATTCTCCTTACTTCGCCTCCTGGGCAAGGGCCCGCAGCAATGACCCTCACCTCTCCCTTTCCCCGCATCGCCCCGCTGGTGCTCGCCATGGCCAGCGCGCCGTTGGCCGCGCAGGAGTTCACTTCCTCTGCAGCGACCACGCCCACCGGTTGCGCCGCCATCACCGTCGATGCCGCGCGCCTTGCGTGCTATGACCAGCTGTTCGGTCCGACCCAGGAAACCACCGCGCAGGCCGACGCGGCTGCCGAAGCGGCCAAGCAGGACCGTCGCGAAGAACGCCAGACCGTGCGGGTGAGCGAGGGCGAGGAAAAGATCCGCTCGCGCGTGGGCGATCTGTTTCGCCCCGCCCCGCACGATGAAGCGGTGGCCAATGCCGGTCGCGGCTCGCTGCTGGACAGCCGCTGGGAACTGGCGGAGGCTTCCAAGCTCGGCCCCTTCCAGCTGCGCGCCTACAAGCCGGTCTATCTGCTGCCCGCCTTCTGGACCAGCGACAAGAACCTGATGCCGCAGTCGCCGAACCCGGCGAACACGGTGACCACGCCGCAGCTGCTGGACAGCAACGAGCTGAAGTTCCAGCTCAGCTTCAAGACCAAGATCGTCGAGAACCTGTTCGGCGACAACGGCGATATCTGGGCCGGTTACACGCAGAGCTCGCGCTGGCAGGCCTACAACGCAGACAACTCGCGACCGTTCCGCGAAACGAACTATGAGCCGGAGGTCATGGCCGTGTTCCGCAACGGTTATTCCATCGGCGGCTGGCGTGGCCGGATGAGCACGATCGGCGTCAACCATCAGTCCAATGGACGCTCCGATCCGTTCTCGCGCAGCTGGAACCGGGTGATCGTCAGTGTCGGCCTGGACCGCGAGAACTGGGCCCTGACCCTGCGTCCGTGGTACCGCATTCCCGAGTCGCGCAGCGAAGACAACAATCCGGACATCGAAGATTACATGGGCCGTGGCGATGCCACCCTGGTCTGGAACCACAAGGGCCACGAGGTCGCGCTGCTGGCCCGCCACTCGCTGCGCGGCGGCGACCGCTCGCACGGTGCGCTGCAGCTGGATTATGGCTTCCCCATCAGCAACCTGCTGCGCGGCCATGTGCAGGTGTTCGACGGCTATGGCGAGAGCATGATCGACTACAACCACAAGGCCACCTACATCGGCGTGGGTGTGTCGCTGCTGGAATGGTTCTGATGGCGGTGACGATCTGGCACAACGCGGCGTGCGGCAACTCGCGCGGTGCGTTGAAGCTGATCCGCGATGCCGGCGTGGAGCCGGTCATCGTGGACTATGTGGCGACACCGCCCGATGCGGCGACGTTGCGCCGGGTGCTCGACGATGCCGGGCTGGGCGCGCTGGAACTGGTGCGCAGCAAGGAACCGCTGTTCACCGAGTTGGGCCTGTCCGGTGCGGACGAAGCTGCTCTGGTGGCGGCAATGGCCGCCCATCCGCGCCTGATCAACCGGCCCATGGTGATCACCGACAAGGGCACGCGCCTGTGTCGCCCGCCGGAACGGGTGCTGGACATCCTTTGAGTGCTGGCGGGTAGAGCCGCCCTGGTAGAGCCGACTTCAGTCGGCTCCCCCGGGTCTGCAAAAACCCCGCTGCGCTCGCCGAGCATGGCTCGGCGCTACCGTACGGATCCTTGCCGCGAGGCCGCTGCGCTCGCCGAGCGTGGCTCGGCGCTACCGTGGAATGCACGCGCATTGCGGGCGTGGTGGCTTACACCACCACGAGCGGGATCTTGCCGATGCGGGCCTGCCATTCGCGCGGGCCGGTGATGTGCACCGATTCGCCGGTGGAATCCACCGCCACGGTCACCGGCATGTCCTCCACCGTGAACTCGTAGATGGCTTCCATGCCCAGGTCGGCGAAACCCACCACCTTGGCAGCCTTGATCGCCTTGGACACCAGGTACGCCGATCCGCCCACGGCCATCAGATAGGCCGACTTGTTGTCACGGATCGCCTCGATCGCCGCCGGGCCGCGCTCGGCCTTGCCCACCATGCCCAGCAGGCCGGTCTGTTCCAGCACCTGACGGGTGAACTTGTCCATCCGCGTTGCGGTGGTCGGGCCGGCTGGGCCCACGACTTCGTCGCGTACCGGATCCACCGGGCCGACGTAGTAGATGAAGCGTCCCTTCAGGTCCACCGGCAGCGGCTCGCCCTTGTCCAGCATCTCCACGATGCGCTTGTGCGCTGCGTCGCGCCCGGTCAGCAGCTTGCCGTTGAGCAGCAGGGTCTGGCCCGGCTTCCAGCTGGCCACGTCGTCCGGGGTGATCGTATCCAGGTCAACGCGCGTGCCCTTGGATGCGTCATAGGTGATCTGCGGCCAGTCGGCCAACGATGGCGGGTCCAGCATCACCGGACCGCTGCCATCCAGGGTGAAGTGCGCATGGCGGGTCGCCGCGCAATTCGGAATCATCGCCACCGGCAGGTTCGCCGCATGGGTCGGGAAGTCCTTGACCTTGATGTCCAGCACCGTGGTCAGGCCGCCCAGGCCCTGCGCGCCGATGCCCAGCGCGTTGACCTTGTCGAACAGCTCAAGGCGCAGCTCTTCGGCGCGGTTTGACGCTCCGCGTGCCTTCAGTTCGTTGATGTCGATCGGCTCCATCAGCGACTCCTTCGCCAACAGCATCGCCTTTTCGGCCGTGCCGCCGATGCCGATACCGAGCATGCCCGGCGGGCACCAGCCAGCGCCCATGGTCGGCACCGTCTTCAACACCCAGTCGACGATCGAGTCGGAGGGATTGAGCATCGCGAACTTGCTCTTCGCTTCCGAGCCACCGCCCTTGGCCGCGACGATGACGTCCACCGTATTGCCCGGCACCACCTTGACGTTCACCACGCCCGGAGTGTTGTCCTTGGTGTTGGTGCGCTTGCCAGCGGGATCAGCCAATACCGAAGCGCGCAGCTTGTTGTCTGGATGGTTGTAGGCACGGCGCACGCCTTCGTTGGCCATGTCTTCCACGCCCATCGTGGCGTCGTCCCAGCGCACGCTCATGCCGATTTCCAGGAATACGGTGACGATGCCCGTGTCCTGGCAGATCGGCCGGTGGCCCTCGGCGCACATCCGCGAATTGATCAGGATCTGCGCCATCGCTTCCTTGGCCGCCGGCGATTCCTCGCGCTCGTAAGCAGCGGACAGGCTCTTGATGTAGTCGACCGGGTGGTAGTACGAAATGTACTGCAACGCGTCGGCGATGGACTGGATGAGGTCTTCCTGCTTGATCGATGTCACGGGCTGCTCGCTTGCTGGGGGCTGGCGGGGTAATCCGCCCATTTTACCCCCGCGCGCCCGCGCATGTGGCTTCAACCGTTCGCGCCGCGGGTAGAGCCGACTCCCGCCATCCCGCAAACGCGAACCGTGCTTCACTTGCCGCCATGGCTGTCACACCGCATGCCGCCGCCGCGTCCTGGGTCCATGAGCACCGAATCCGCTTTCCATGAGCACCGCCCCCGCCTGCTGGCGCTGGCCTATCGCCTGCTGGGCAGCCGTGCCGATGCCGAGGACGTGGTGCAGGATGCGTGGCTGCGCTGGGCCGGCGCCGATCATGCGCACATCGTCGATCCACTGGCATGGCTGGTGACCGCTACCACCCGGCTGGGGCTGGATCGCCTGCGCGTCGTCAAGCGTCAACGCACGGACTATGTGGGCCCTTGGCTGCCCGAACCCCTGCATATCGCCCTCGACCTGCCACCTGAGCCCGATCCGGCGCAGGTGCATGCCGTGGCCGAAGACGTATCACTGGCCTTCCTCGCGTTGCTGGAGCAACTGGCCCCCGAAGAGCGCGCGGCCTTTCTGCTGAAGGAGGTCTTCGACCACGACTACCCGCAGGTGGCCGCCCTGCTGGGGCACAGCCAAGCCAACTGCCGGCAGATGGTGCATCGGGCGCGCAGGCGCCTGCAGGAAGGCCGGCCCCGCTTCAGCGCCGATGCCGGACAGCATCGCCGCCTGCTCGCGCGCTTCCTGGACGCGTCCCAGCGCGGCGACAGCGAGGCGATCCAGGCTTTGCTGCATGCCAACGCCCGGCATGTCTCCGATGGCGGCGGCCTGGTTACCGCCGGTATCCGCCCCCTGCTCGGCGCCGAACGCATCGGTCGCTTGTACTGGGCGATCGCGCGTCGCGGTGGTGCGTTGCCGGCGCAGTTGGGGACAGTGAACGGCGAGCCGGCCATCCTGCGTTTCGACGGTACGCGGCTGCAGTCGGTCACCACCATCGTGGTGGAAGACGATCGCATCAGTGCGGTGTACAGCGTGCTGAATCCAAATAAATTGCGCGGGGCTGTCACAGCGCGCGGTGGCGACGCGTCTTTGGCATGAGAGGCGGCCATTCCGGCGCGCCCTTGGAGCTTTGACATGAGTCACACCACCCCGCGCGTTCCCTACACCCGCCTATCGGCCGACGCCTATAACGGCCTGCTGGCGGTCAGCCGTACGGTCCATGGCAGCCCCTTGGACAGTGAGCTGCAGCAGTTGGTGTTCCTGCGCGTCTCGCAGATCAACGGCTGCGCTTACTGCCTGGACATGCACGCGACAGCGCTGCGGAAAGCTGGCGTCGAACCGCGCAAGCTGGATACCGTTGCGGCGTGGCGCGAGAGCCGCTTCTTCGATGCACGCGAGCGCGCGGCCCTGGGCTGGGCCGAGGCCCTCACCCGGCTGCCCGACGGTGCCCCGTCCGATGCCGCGTTCAATGCGCTGGCACCGCATTTCGATGAGCAGGCGATCAGCGACCTGAGCATGGCGGTGGCCGTGATCAACGCATGGAACCGGCTGGGCGCCGGGCTGCTGCCGCCGCTGGCTTAAGCCCGCTGCGATGTCGGCCGGTAGAGCCGACCGGGTAGAGCCGACTTCCGTCGGCTGGGGATTGGATGGGTAGAGCCGACTTCAGTCGGCTGCCGTGGGCAAGGTAGCCGACTGAAGTCGGCTC
Source organism: Stenotrophomonas sp. CFBP 13718 (assembly GCF_014842145.1). NCBI lineage: Bacteria > Pseudomonadati > Pseudomonadota > Gammaproteobacteria > Lysobacterales > Lysobacteraceae > Stenotrophomonas > Stenotrophomonas sp. CFBP 13718. Next base: position 24,547 of record NZ_JACYVC010000005.1, on the reverse strand, counting down.
TACCGGTCGGCTGCCGTGGGCAACGCAGCCGACTGAAGTCGGCTCTACCGGTCGGCTCTACCCGGCGGCTCTACCGGTCGGCTATACCCTCGTCACGCCATGACGGCGCACACTACCGGCATGCCCGATATCCCCGCGTCCGCCCGCCCCAGCCTGCGCCAGCGCTTCTCCGCCATGCGCAACCTGCCACCGTTCCTGCGCCAGGTGTGGCAGACCAGTCCGGGCCTGGCCAGTGCCAGCCTTGGCCTGCGCATCATCCGCGCGCTGCTGCCGGTGGCGATGCTGTACGTCGGCAAGCTCATCATCGACTCGGCGGTGCAGCTCAGCCAGCACGATGCCGGCTTCCCGCCTTTCGGTGATGCACTCGCCAGCGGCCTGCTCAATCCCCTGTTGTATCTGCTGGCGCTCGAGTTCGGCCTGGCGATCGCGTCGGACCTGTTGGGGCGCATCGTCAGCTACGCCGATGCCCTGCTGTCGGAGCTGTTCACCAATGTCACCAGCGTGCGTCTGATGGAGCACGCCGCATCGCTGGACCTGGAAGACTTCGAAGACCCGGAACTGCAGGACAAGCTGGACCGTGCGCGGCGCCAGACCATGGGCCGGATGAACCTGATGAGCCAGCTGTTCGGCCAGGTACAGGATGCGATCACAGTGGCCAGCCTTGCCGTGGGCCTACTGGTGTATGCGCCTTGGCTGATCGTGCTGCTCGCCCTCGCCCTGGTGCCGGCGTTCATCGGCGAGTCGCACTTCAACGCCGCCGGCTACAGCCTCAATTTCCAGTGGACGCCCGAGCGCCGTCAGTTGGATTACCTGCGTCAGGTGGGCGCCAGCGTCGAGACCGCGAAAGAGGTGAAGATCTTCAACCTCCACCGCTTCCTGATCAACCGCTACAAGTTGCTCGCCGACCGCTTCTTCCTGGCCAACCGGACGCTGGCACGGCGACGTGCGATATGGGGCACGCTGCTGGCCGCGCTGGGTACGCTGGGCTACTACACCGCCTATGCGTATATCGCATGGCGCACGGTGCGCGGCGATTTCAGCATCGGCGACCTCACCTTTCTCGCCGGCAGCTTCCTGCGCCTGCGGCAACTGCTGGAAGGGCTGCTGATCGGCTTCTCGCAGGTCGCCAGCCAGGCGCTGTACCTGGATGACCTGTTCACGTTCTTCCAGATCCAACCGGAGATCCACAGCCGCGCCGATGCCGTGCCGATACCGCGCCCGATCCGCCAGGGCTTCGTCTTCGAAGACGTGGGGTTCCGCTACCCGGATGCAGAGACCTGGGCGGTGCGCCATCTGGATTTCCAGCTGCACGCTGGCGAAGTGTTGGCGCTGGTGGGTGAGAACGGGGCAGGCAAAACCACACTGGTGAAACTGCTGGCCCGTCTGTACGACCCCGATGAAGGGCGCATCCTGCTGGACGGACGTGACCTGCGCGACTACGACCTGGACGATCTGCGGGCGAACATGGGGGTGATCTTCCAGGACTTCGTGCGCTACAACCTGACCGCCGGCGAGAACATCGGCGTGGGCCAGGTCGACGCGCTGGATGACGAACAACGCATCCGCGAGGCCGCCCGCCGTGGCATGGCCGCCGATGTCATCGAGGCACTGCCGGGCGGCTACCAGCAGGTCATCGGCCGGCGCTTCAAACAGGGGGTGGACCTGTCGGGCGGCCAGTGGCAGAAAATCGCCATTGCCCGTGCCTACATGCGCCAGGCGCAGGTGATGATCCTCGACGAGCCCACCGCGGCGCTGGATGCACGGGCCGAGTACGAGGTGTTCCAGCGCTTCCGCGAACTGTCCGAACAACGTACGGCAGTGCTGATCTCGCATCGTTTCTCGTCGGTACGCATGGCCGACCGCATCCTGGTGCTGGCCGATGGTCGGATCGAGGCCAGTGGCAGCCATGCGCAGCTGATGGCCGAGGGTGGCCGCTATGCCGAACTGTTCGAACTGCAGGCCGCTGGCTACCGCTGAGGGACCATCACGAACGACTCTCATTTCCCTCAATGAGAACCTGTCTCATTTGAGGTAGAATGTCGCGGACGATTTCCTGGATACGCTACCCCCATGTCTGCTGCTTTCGGCGCCGAGACGGTGCTTGAGGTCCGCCACTGGACCGATGCCTACTTCAGTTTCACCCTCACCCGTGACAGCGGGTTCCGCTTCGAGAACGGCCAGTTCGTGATGATCGGCCTTGAGACCGAAGCGCGCCCGCTGCTGCGTGCGTACTCGATCGCCAGCGCGAACTGGGAAGAGAACCTGGAGTTCTTCAGCATCAAGGTGCAGGACGGCCCCCTGACCTCGCGCCTGCAGCACATCAAACCGGGTGACAAGGTGCTGGTGGGCAAGAAGCCGACCGGCACGCTGCTGATCAGCGACCTGCACCCGGGCAAGAACCTGTACCTGCTGGGCACCGGCACCGGCATGGCACCGTGGCTGTCGATCATCAAGGACCCGGAAACCTACGAGCGTTTCGACAAGGTGATCCTGACCCACGGCGTGCGTTACGAAAAGGACCTCGCTTACCGCGATTACTTCGAGAAGGAGCTGCGCGAGCATGAGTTCCTGGGCGAGATGATCGGCGACAAGCTGCTGTATTACCCGGCGGTCACGCGCGAACCGTTCGCCAACCAGGGCCGCCTGACCTCGCTCATGGAGAGCGGCGAAATGCAGCGCACGCTGGGCCTTGCGGAACTTGATCCGGCCAATGACCGCGCCATGATCTGCGGCAGCCCGCAGATGCTCGCTGACCTGCGTACGGTGTTGGATGCCAAGGGCTTCCAGGTCTCCCCGCGCATCGGCAGCCCCGGCCACTACGTCTTCGAACGCGCCTTCGTCGAAAAATAAGCAGAAGCCGGCTGAAGAGCGGTAGCGCCGAGCCACGCTCGGCGAGCGCAGCGGGCCGTGGCACCGAAAAAAGCCCGCCGAGCATGGCTCGGCGCTACCGGGATCCGTCCCCTTTTTCACGTTTCAGAAGATCTGCTCCGGCTTCGTGGTCGGGGCAAAGCGTGCCTCGACCTGGCCCTCGCGGTCGATCAGGAACTTGGTGAAGTTCCACTTGATACGCGCGGTGCCCAGCACGCCACGCTTCTGCGTGGACAGCCATTGCCAGAGCGGGTCGGCGTGCGGACCGTTGACGTCGATCTTGGCCGACAGCGGGAAGGTCACCGGATACTCCAGCGAGCAGAAGGCACGGATCTGCGCGGCGTCGCCCGGTTCCTGCGCGCCGAACTGGTTGCACGGAAAGCCGATGACCACCAGCCCCTGTCCACGCCGCTCCTGCCATAGCTGTTCCAACCCCGCGTATTGCGGGGTGAAGCCGCAGCGGCTGGCCACGTTGACCAGCAGCAAGGGCTGACCGCGATACCGGGACAACGCGTACGTTTCCCCCTCCAGGGTCGTGATGTCGAAGTCGTAGGCACTGCCCATGGCGGTCCGGTCCGGAAAGGAGACAGCCCAGCCTGAACGTCCATGCCTTTCGACACAAGCCGCCCCGTTCAACGCCGGGTTACCCTCGGGGACTTGTTTTCGTGGAGTACTGACCTTGACCACCCGCCTTGCCCTTGCCGTGGCCATGACCCTCGGCCTTGCCCTGCCCGCCTATTCGGCCGGCGCCGCCACCCCGGCAGCCAGCCCTGCCGCACAGCAGGCCAACCCGTTCTTCGCTGACAGCCCCCTTGCGCTGCACTACCCGCAGTTCGACAAGATCACCGATAGCGACTTCGCCCCGGCTTTCGACGCCGGCATGGCGCAGCAGCTGAAGGAAGTGGAGGCGATCGCCAACAACAAGGCCAAGCCGACCTTTGAAAACACGCTGATCGCGCTGGAAAAGAGCGGTGAGACGCTGGATCGTGCCACCACTGTGTTCTTCTCGCTGGTCGGTGCCGATACCAACGATGCGCGCAAGAAGCTGCAGGCTGACTACTCGGCCCGCTTCGCCGCGCACAGCGACACCATCGCACTGAACGGCAAGCTGTTCGCTCGCATCCAGGCGCTGTACGACGGCCGCCAGAAGCTGGGCCTGGACGCCGAGGGCGTGCGTCTGGTCGAGAAGTACTACGAGAACTACGTCCGCGCCGGTGCCAAGCTGTCCGAGGCGGACAAGACCAAGCTCAAGGAAATGAATGCCGAGCTGGCCAACCTGGGCACGAAGTTCAGCCAGAACGTGCAGTCCGAAGTGAATGCCTCGGCGCTCACCGTGGATGACGTCAAGGAACTCGACGGCCTGTCGCAGGAGCAGATCAGCGCCGCTGCCGAAGCCGCCAAGGCACGCGGCCTGGACGGCAAGTACGTGATCACCCTGCTCAACACCACCGGCCAGCCGCCGCTGACCAACCTGGCCAACCGTGCGCTGCGCCAGAAGATCTTCGAGGCATCGACGACCCGCGGCAGCCGCGGCGGTGAGTTCGACAACACCGCGCTGGTATCGCGGATCATGCAGCTGCGCGCCGACAAGGCCAAGCTGATGGGCTTCCCGAATTTCGCTGCCTACAACCTGACCAACCAGACCGCGAAGACGCCGGAAGCGGTCAATGCGATGCTGGGTCAGCTGGCACCGGCCGCCGTGGCCAATGCCAAGCGCGAAGCCGCCGACCTGCAGGCGATGATCGACCAGGAGCAGAAGGCCGCCGGCAAGCCGACCTTCAAGCTGGAAGCCTGGGACTGGGCGTTCTACAGCGAGAAGGTGCGCCAGGCGAAGTACAACTTCGACGAATCGCAGCTGAAGCCGTACTTCGAGATGAAGAACGTGCTGGAAAACGGCGTGTTCCATGCCGCGCAGCTGGAGTTCGGCCTGACCTTCAAGCAGCGCACCGACCTGCCGGTGTACCACGACGATGTCACCGTGTATGACGTGTTCGATGCCGATGGCAGCCAGCTGGCGATCTTCATCTTCGACCCGTATGCGCGCGCGTCCAAGCGCGGTGGCGCGTGGATGAACTCGTATGTGTCCCAGTCCGAACTGACCGGCTTCAAGCCGGTGGTGGCCAACCACCTCAACATCCCCAAGCCGCCGGCCGGCAAGCCGACGCTGCTGACCTGGGACGAAGTGACCACCACCTTCCATGAGTTCGGCCACGCCCTGCATGGCATGTTCTCCGATGTGAAGTACCCGTATTTCTCCGGCACCGCCGTGCCGCGCGACTTCGTCGAGTTCCCCTCGCAGGTCAATGAAATGTGGGCCGACAATCCGGTCATCCTGAAGAACTACGCCAAGCACTACCAGAATGGTTCGGCGATGCCGCAGGCGCTGCTGGACAAGGTCGTGGCGGCTGCCAAGTTCAATCAGGGCTTCGCCACCACCGAGTATCTGGGTGCAGCCATGCTCGACCAGCGTTGGCACCAGATCAGTGCCGACCAGGTGCCGGCGCCAGCGGATGTGATGAAGTTCGAAGCCGATGCGCTGGTCAAGGACGGCATCTTCTACGCGCCGGTTCCGCCGCGCTACAAGACCCCGTACTTCAGCCACATCATGGGCGGCTACTCGGCCGGCTATTACGCCTACATCTGGTCGGAAGTGCTGGATGCCAACACGCAGAAGTGGTTCAACGAGAACGGCGGCCTCAGCCGCAAGAACGGTGACCATTTCCGCAAGACCCTGCTGTCGCGCGGCGGTAGTGTCGATGCCATGCAGCTGTTCCGCGATTTTGCTGGCCACGAGCCGCAGATCGAGCCGCTGCTGGAGAAGCGTGGCCTGACCGGCGCTGGCAACTGAGCGACTCAGCGTGAAACGTAACGTGTGACCAGAATCGCCCGGGAAACCGGGCGATTTTTTTTTCAACGTGCCGCGGTGTAACCACCCGGCACGCCATCAGGCGACAGGACCAGCTGCCACAACTGGGCGTGGCGACAGCGGAAGCTGGCCATCGACGCAGCAAGATAGAACCGCCACATCCGCTTGAACCGCTCGTCGTAACGCCGGGGATCCAGCGACGCCCACGCGCTTTCAATGTTGCTTCGCCACGCCTGCAGGGTGAGGTCGTAGTCCGTGCCGAAACCGTGCCAGTCCTCCAACACGAAGCGTCCTTCGAATGCGCGGGTGATCTGCGCGGCGGATGGCAGCATCGAGTTGGGGAAGATGTAGCGGGCGATCCAGGGATCGGTGCGATAGCGGCTGACATTACCGCCGATGGTGTGCAGCAACAGCAATCCGTCCGGTGCCAGGCAGCGCCGTGCCACGTCGAAGAAATGCCGGTAATTGCGCACGCCGACATGCTCGAACATGCCGATCGAAAACACCGCGTCGAAGCGCTCGTCCAGTTGGCGATAGTCCTGCAGGCGGATCTCCACAGGTAGCCCCGCACACAGCTCGCGTGCGTGCGTCGCCTGCTCTTCGGAGATGGTCACCCCGACGCCGCTTACGCCATACCGTTCACTGGCGAACTTCAGTGCCTCGCCCCAGCCACAGCCGATGTCCAGCACACGCTGCCCTGGGCGCAGGCCAAGCTTGCGGCACACCAGGTCCAGCTTGGCCTCCTGCGCGGCATCCAGGTCGCGCGCCTTGGGCCAGTAGCCACAGCTGTAAACCAAGCGTCGGCCCAGCATCGCCTGGTAGAGATCATTGCCCAGATCATAATGTCGCCGACCGACCTCGTAGCTGCCCTGGCCCGCCTGCGCATTGAGCACCCGTGCACGCACTGCATCGGCCAGGTCGCGCCATCCCTGCACGCGCTGGTCCAGACGCGCCTGCATCAAACGCAGCAGCAGACCGTCAAGCTGGCGCGCGTCCCACCAGCCGTCCATGTAGCTTTCGCCCAGCGCCAGCGAACCACCGGCGATGACCCGCGCGAAGAAGCGCCGGTCATGCACCTGGATATCGTGTCCACATGGCCCGCCGACCTCGATGCCGGCGTCATGCAGGAGGGTGGTGACACGTGCCTGCAGCGCCGCGTCCACCCTGTCCCCCGGTCAGCCGTGCGCGAACAAGGGGGCGTACTCCGGCGCGACCAGCGGCGCGAGTACGGCCGCCGGCACGTCGGCGGTCTGCGTGCCTTCGGAATACGGTCCCACCTGATAGGGCGGGAACACGAACCGCAGCGCGGTGACCTTGCCGCTGGCGTCGGTCAGCGGTTCGAACTGACGGAAATTGTCCGCCTTCGCGCCGGTGCCATCGGCGATCATCCGCGATGCGCTGCGCAACGACTCCTGCAGTTCGCCCGGCTCCATGTCCTCGCTGCTCAGGCGGGTTGCCACGCGCTCGCGCAGCTGGTCGGCCACGTGATCGCTGATCGCTTTCCATCCCTTCGCATCGGCCACCAGCTCATCGGCGGTCAGCATCCGGCCCTGCTGCGGCAGCCAGACGAAGCGTGCCACCAAGGGTTCGCCGTGCGCCCCGCCGGTGTACCGGCTTCCCTCCGCTTTGACCACGACCAGGTCAGCGGTCTCCAACTGCTTCTCGAAGGCCAGTGACAGCTCGTACGGCATGCTCGGTTTGTCGTTACCCAACCCGTCCACCGCCTGCTGCAGCTCGCCACGCGCGGCGGCGGCGTAATCCTGCAACGCCTTGGCCAGACCGGGGTAACGATCCAGCCCGGCGGCATAACTGATGCCTACCACCGCTTGTCCGCTGGTCTCGATGACATCGGTCAACGCAACCGGAGCGTCGGCCGGGGCCTCGGCCACCGGCGCAGGCAGGGCACTCTCCGCCGACGACGCCGGTGCCTGCGCGGTGCCGTCTGCATCGCCCTGGCGACCGCAGCCGGCCAGCAGCACGACGGTGACCGCCAGGCTCAGCAGCGAGGCGGTGAGAATTCGGCGCGGTGCCGGCTCCATGCATTTCCCCTGATTTTCAGACAACATCACTGTGGTTCCCTTGCTAGAACGGACCTTGCCGGGTCATCCGGCCAACAGGTCATGAAACTCCTCGTGGCGGTCAAAGAACGCCTCTGCGTATGCGCAGGCGGGGACCACCTTGTATTTGTTCTCGCGCGCCCAGCGCAGCGCCACCCTGGTCAGCTCGCCGGCAACACCGCGGCCCCCGATCGCCTCGGGCACTTCCGTATGGGTGATCACCATGCGGCGGCGCTTCAGCTGGTACTCCAGCAACGCCAGATGCCCGCGGACACGGGCGGTGAAGCGGTGGCCGGCCAGATCATGGTCGACCTCATAGGCCAATCCGGGGGGCGTGACCGAAGCCATGGACCTTACTCCTTGGGCGGCACTGCCGATGGTGCGCAGCCAGCCGCCATGATCGTGTGAAGCCTGAACAGGGGCAAGGGGTTTGGTGGGGTCGCAGGCGGCCACGCTAAAGAAAACCGCCGCGCGGCCGCTCACAGGGTCGATGGGGTGGCTTGCCGCTGCACCCCGCCCCCGTACCAAGGAGGTTCTGATGCGCCACTCCCCCACCCCGGCCCCCGACGGAACAGCCAGCGATGCCACCCTGCTGGAAGGGCTGCTGCAACTCGCCGTGGAAGGCCATACCGACGACCGTCAGTTCCAGCAGATCGGCGAGGAAGTCTTCACCCGCCTGTTGGATACCTATGGCGTAGACACCGCCTCACGGTAACCGCCAGACCCCTAGGGTAGAGCCGACTTCAGTCGGCTGACGTTGCACGCGCTCCGCCCTGGTAGAGCCGACTTCAGTCGGCTGACGTTGCACGCGCTCCGCCCTGGTAGAGCCGACTTCATTCGGCTGACGTTGCACGCGCCCTGCCCAGGTAGCCGACTTCAGTCGGCTGACGTTGCACGCGCCCTGCCTTGGTAGAGCCGACTTCAGTCGGCTGACGTTGCACGCGCCCTGCCCTGGTAGAGCCGACTTCAGTCGGCTGATGTTGCACGCGCTCCGCCCAGCCGACTGAAGTCGGCTCTACCGCTGTTTCCTGCCCAGCCGACTGAAGTCGGCTCTACCGCTGGTTTATCCGCCCAGCCGACTGAAGTCGGCTCTACCGCTGTTTCCTGCGCAGTCGACTGAAGTCGGCTCTACCCGCACGCGTGTCAGCCGACGAGGCCGAAGCGCGGGTTCGCCAGCTCGGTCAGGAAGTGGTTGAAGATGCTGGGCTGCATCGCGAGCATGAACAGCACGCCGAACGCGGCGCCGGCCAAGTGGGCACTGTGGTTGACCTGATCGCCACCGCGCTTGTCCATCCAGATGCTGTAGCCGACATAGAAGACCGCGTAGAGGATCGCCGGTGCCGGGATGAAGAACACGAAGATGCGCGTCCACGGGCTGAGCAGGATGAAGGCGAACAGCACCGCCGACACCGCGCCCGATGCACCCAGGCTCAGGTAGTTCGGGTTCTTCTGGTTCTTGATGTAGCTCGGCAGGATGGAGATCACCAGCGCACCCAGATAGAACGCCGGATACGTCAGATAGCTGCCTGACAACCGCACCATCAAGCCTTCGATCTGACCACCAAAGAAGAACAACGTGATCATGTTGAAGATCAGATGCGGCCAGTCCGCATGCAGGAAGCCATACGTGATCAGGCGGTCGTACTGACGATGACGGTCCACCGCCGGCGGCCACAGGATCAGCCGGTCCGTCAGCTTGCGGTTGTTGAATGCCATCCAGGACACGATGACGGTGATGGCGATCAGGAGAAGATTTACGGGCGTCATGTCAGGCTCAGGCAGCGCGGTAGTTGTCGACCATGCGGTAACGGCGTGCATACCAGCCGAAGACCAGTGCCGCCACGAACGCAAAGCCGGCGAAGAAGAACATCAGGAAAGCGGCTTCGCTCAACCCCGTGCTGGCAATCCGATGGGTCACCGTATCGTTGCGCACTGCGGCGTTGGACAGCAGCACCCACAGGTTGCCGATCGTCGTGGTCAGGTTCCAGAAGCTCATCACCACGCCCTTCATCGCCTGCGGGGCCTGGCTGTAGGCGAACTCCAGGCCGGTGGCCGAGACCAGCACTTCGCCGAAGGTCAACAGCGCATACGGCAGCATCTGCCAGAAGATGGACATCGCGTTGCCGCCGTCCATCACCACCTGGATGCCACCCACCACGATCCACGCCAGCCCACTGAAGGCGATGCCCACGGTCATCCGGCGCAGCGCGGTCGGCTCGAAACCGAAGCGACGCAGTGCCGGGTACAGCACCAGATTGTTGAACGGGATCAGTATCATCACCAGCAGCGGATTCAACGCCTGCATCTGCGAGGCGGTGAACCAGCTCGGCATCTCCATCTGCTGCCCCTGCAGCACCCACGTGGATGCTTTCTGGTCGAACAGCGAGAAGAACGGCGTGGTCAGCGCGAAGATCACCAGCACGCGCAGAACCGAGCGCACGCCCTCCACCGCCTCGGCCGGATGTACGCTGCGTGCGCGATCCAGCTGCATCCACGTACCGCCGCCGATGCCGGCCAGGATGGCCACCAGCGCCAGGCACAGGCAGATCACGATGCCCAGCGATCCCACCAGGCCGAACGAGGCGACCGCGAGCACGATGCCGGCCACCGCAATGGCCAGGCCGGGGCGACCGCGGCCCGGTACGCGCGCGGTCAGTGCCGTGCGCACCACGTTGGAGAAGGAATGCGGGTCCTTCGGCGGCAGCGGGGTCAACACGTAGCGCTTGCGCCCCAGCCAGAACACGAAGGTCGCGATGAACATCAGGATGCCGGGGATGCCGAAGGCCCACTGCGGGCCCCAGTTCTTCAGCACCAACGGAATCAGCAGCGAGGCGAACAGCGAGCCGAAGTTGATGATCCAGTAGAAGGCATCGAACACCAGTTTCGCCAGGTGCTTGTTGCTCTGGTCGAACTGGTCGCCCATGAACGAAGCGACCAGCGGCTTGATGCCACCGGCACCGAGCGCGATCAACCCAAGCCCGAAGAAGAAGCCTTCGCGGCTGCCTTCAAACAGCGCCAGGCACAGGTGCCCCAGGCAGTAGATGAGGCTGAACCACAGAATGGTGTGGTACTTGCCGAAGAACTTGTCGGCCAGCCAGCCACCGAGCAGCGGGAAGAAATACACGCCGATCATGAAGCTGTGCATGATGTCTTTGGCCTCACCGGCGCGCCCTTCCGCGGTGAGCTCCTGCAGCAGCAGCGAGGTGATGAGGAACTGCACGAGGATGTTGCGCATCCCGTAGAAACTGAACCGTTCGCAGGCCTCGTTGCCGATGATGTAGGGAATCTGGCGCGGCATGGTGCCCTTGCCGGCGGGGGCGGCTGCGTTATGGCTCATCCTGTGATGCTTTCCTGCGGACACGAAAGCGCCAAGGTTACCGGAATGGGCCAGCCCTGCGCACGCTGCAGGGCTGCATGACACGCGAATGGAAGCGTGGCAGGCGCAGCTATGGTAGATCCGGGGTCACGATACCTGCACGGCACAAGCGTAAACTTATCGTTATGCGCGCCCTGCCCTCCCCTGTGTTGCTCTGCCTTGGCCTTCTGCTGACTCCGTTGGCATTACCTGCGCAGCCTGCCGCGTCCGCGCCGGTTCCCGAGCTCACTGTGGCGACCCTGCATCTTCCCGCACAGGATGATCCGGCCTGGCTGGCGCGCCGGGAGGCCATCGCGCAGTTGCTGTCCACGCTGCGGCCGGATGTCATCTCGGTACAACAGGTACTGCAGGAGGGTCGACGCAATCCGGCCTGCTGGTTGGCCAGCCGCCTGCGTTACAGCTGCGATTTCATTACCGCCGATCCGCCCAGCCAAGCAGAACGCCATGGCAGTGCCCTGCTCAGCCGCCTGCGGGTCGAAGAAGACGGGGTGACCCTGCTGCATCCGCCGGGGCCCTACAGCGCGGCCGGCATGATGCGGGTGGCACTGGGCGAGACCCAGGTCAACATCTATGCGGCGCGGCTGCGTACGGATCCGGACTCGGCCGCCAACCGGCAGCACCAGGCCAACGACCTGATGGCCTGGATCGCGGCCACGGCGGAAGGACATCCGAGCCTGATCGTGGGCGACTTCGGCGCAGGCAGCAGTGAAGTGGTGCGGGGTATGCCCGGATTCCAGCCCTCGCGGCGAAATCCGTCCGCGCATCCGGACAGAAACAATGGCAGCCAAGGCAGCCATGGCCTGGATGTGTTGTTCCAGGTGAAGTCGTTCAGCGGCCGGCGTCAACAACGCGTCGACTTGGCCGCGGAAGGCGAGCAGCCCCTGTTGCCGCTGGGCGTCATGGCAGTGCTGAGGCTGCAGAGTCCGGCAGGCTGATGCACCGGCAGTGACCCTCGCTGCCCCACAAGCAACAAAAAAGGGCCGCGCATCGCTGCACGGCCCCTGCGTTTCACCCAGCAACTGCGATCAGGCGATCGCGGCCTGGTAACGGCGCTCGACTTCGTTCCAGTCGATGACGTTGAAGAACGCGCCGATGTAATCCGGGCGACGGTTCTGGTACTTCAGGTAGTACGCGTGTTCCCACACGTCCAGGCCCAGGATCGGCGTGTTGCCTTCCATCAGCGGGCTGTCCTGGTTGCCGGTGCTTTCCACCACGACCTTCTTGTCCGGGGTGACGCTCAGCCACGCCCAGCCGCTGCCGAAACGGGTCAGCGCGGCCTTGGTGAAGGCGTCCTTGAACTTGTCGAAACCACCGACATCGGCGTCGATCGCCTTGGCCACGTCGCCCACCGGATTGCCACCGGCATTGGGGGCCATCACGGTCCAGAACAGCGAGTGGTTGGCATGGCCGCCGCCGTTGTTGCGCACCGGCCCCTGCAGGTTTTCCGGCAGCGACTTCAGCTTCTTCACCAGCTCTTCAACCGGCAGATCGGCGAACTCGGTGCCTTCCAACGCGGCGTTGACGTTGTTGATGTAGGTCTGGTGATGCTTGGTGTGGTGGATTTCCATGGTGGCCGCATCGATATGCGGTTCCAGGGCATCGTAGGCGTAGGACAGCTTGGGCAGGGTGTAGGCCATGGTGCATCTCCTTGTAACTTGGGGACCCGGCGACTGCCGGGCGGTGCGCAGTAAAGGATGGGGACAGGCGTGAAGATTACCAAGTGGGATGTAAAGGAAACTTCGTCCTGCAGGTGACCGTGGTGCGACAGCCGCCGTCTCATCCCCGGTGCAGCGGACAGACGCTACGATATTCCCCTTCCTCCCTTTCTCCGTCGCCACCATGCGCAACCCCCGGCTGTTGATCACCGCCATCGGCCTGCTGCTGCTGGGCCTGATCGGCAATCACTACCTGCAGCGCCCGGCCAAGCCGCAGTTCGCGCCCTCCTTGTCGGCGCCTGGCGCACCGGCCGCCTCCGATGCAAAAGCGAGTGGCAGTACGCACGACGCGTTGCCGTCGTTCCTGCCGCGCGAGGCGCGGGACACCATCGCGCTGATCCAGCGCGGAGGCCCCTACCCGCATGCGCAGGATGGCAGCACCTTCGGCAACCGCGAGCAGCAGTTGCCGCAGCGTCCGCGCGGCTATTACCGCGAGTACACGGTGCGCACGCCTGGCGCCTCGAACCGTGGCGCGCGCCGCATCATCACCGGCGGTGATCCGCCAGACGGCTGGTATTACACCAGCGACCACTACGCGTCGTTCCGCAGCTTCAGCGTCCCGGCGCGGGAGACCACACGATGAGCCAGGATGCATTCGGTCTCGGCCTGCACGACATCAACAATGCCGGCGTCTATGCGATTGCCGAAGGCGACGAAGCGGCACTGGCTGCGGCGATGCGCGATGCCGGGTTGCAGGTGCGCCGCATCGATCTGCAGGGTGTGGCAGACAAGCGCACGTTGCTGGCGCGGCTGTCGGCGCAGCTGGATTTCCCGGCCGGCTTCGGTGGCAACTGGGATGCGCTGGCGGACAACCTGCGTGACCTGCAGTGGTTGCGCTCGAAAACGGGCCATGCCCTGTTCTTCGACCGCATCGACGCACTGCGCGCACAGGACAGTAAAAGCTTCGACACGTTGCTGGATATCCTGGACGAGGCCAGCCAGTTCTGGCTGGGGCAGGATGTGCCGATGTGGGTGTTTCTTTCCGCCGCGCCGGATCCCAACGCCGGGTGACGGCACCCGCGTGTGCGTCGGTAGCGCCGAGCCGTGCTCGGCGGAACAGCAAAGGCGCCGCGCTGCGCGCTCGCCGAGCGTGGCTCGGCGCCACACCGACCCCGATCACCGCCACCCGATAACGGCACCCGCGTGTGCTCCGGTAGCGCCGAGCCGTGCTCGGCGGAACAACCAAGGCGCCGCGCTGCGCGCTCGCCGAGCGTGGCTCGGCGCCACACCGACCCCGGTCCCGCCACCCGATAACGGCACCCGCGTGTGCCTCGGTAGCGCCGAGCCGTGCTTGGCGGAACAGCAAAGGCGCCGCGCTGCGCGCTCGCCGAGCGTGGCTCGGCGCCACACCGACCCCGATCACCGCCACCCGATAACGGCACCCGCGTGTGCTCCGGTAGCGCCGAGCCGTGCTCGGCGGAACAACCAAGGCGCCGCGCTGCGCGCTCGCCGAGCGTGGCTCGGCGCTACACCGGCCTCGGCCCCGCCGCCCGATGACGGCAACCGCGTGTGCGTCGGTAGCACCGAGCCGTGCTCGGCGGAACAACCAAGGCGCCGCGCTGCGCGCTCGCCGAGCGTGGCTCGGCGCCACACCGACCCCGGTCCCGCCACCCGATAACGGCACCCGCGTGTGCCTCGGTAGCGCCGAGCCGTGCTTGGCGGAACAGCAAAGGCGCCGCGCTGCGCGCTCGCCGAGCGTGGCTCGGCGCCACACCGACCCCGATCACCGCCACCCGATAACGGCAACCGCGTGTGCGCCGGTAGCGCCGAGCCGTGCTCGGCGGAACAGCGAAGGCGCCGCGCTGCGCGCTCGCCGAGCATGGCTCGGCGCTACACCGGCCCCGGTCCCGCCACCCGATATCGGCACCCGCGTGTGCTCCGGTAGCGCCGAGCCGTGCTCGGCGGACCAACCAAGGCGCCGCGCTGCGCGCTCGCCGAGCGTGGCTCGGCGCTACACCGGCCCGATCACCGTAGTCAGGTAGTGACGGCCGCTGGCCGTCAGCGGCTGCCGTTGTCTTCCTGCAGCTCTTTCTTGAACGGGATATCCGGCGGCGGGCGGGCGATGGCGGGCTGCTCCTGCATGTTCGGATCGTTCAGGCCGCAGCCGCCACCGAACTGCAGCACCGAGATGACGCACGATATCTTCGTGCTCGTGCCGGGAATCGGGATCTCCACCGATTGCACCCCCTTGCGTACCCACTCCGCCAACAACGATTCCTGCGGCACCCAGTACTTATCGAACGAGGTCGGCGTGTAATCGTACGGCGGCCGTTTCAGCCACGTACCAGAGGCGGCGATGCGCTCTCGCGACCAGCCGTCGCTGTCACCGCCCGGCGCGCCACGTTCACTTTCGCCCTTGCCGTCCTGGCCCGGCACGCGGGTGCTGCCATCGGCGTTGAACAGACCGTCGCCCTTGCCGGCCGCGCGGCCCGCCTGCGCGCCCGCTGGAGCACCGGCCTGGTTGCGATTGGACGCGCCCCAGTCATCGCCGCGCGCCGGTGTCGCCCAGTTGCCCGGCGTCGGGCTGGGCTGAGCGCCAGCGCGCGCCGGCGCAGCGGCAGCACGGTCACCCGTGCGCTGCTGTGCAGCGGTCTGGGAGGCGGCATTCGATGACGACGACGAGGAGGCGGATGACGCGGCAGGCGATGGGCGCGACGGGGACGGCGCCACTGCGTTGGCCACACTGCGCTCGCGCACCGCAGCCACAGCGGCGGGGCGCGGCTGCACCACCGGCTCATTGCCCTTCAGCGTCGGCAGCGTGATGGTTGGTGCCGTCACCGTCGTGACCTCGCGCTCGCGCACAGGGGCAGGCTCACGCATCGGCACGCGAACGGTCACCTCGGCCGGTGCAACACGCACGGGCGTCGGTGCCTGTACCGGCAGCGTCACTTCCCGCTCGCGCACCTCCGGGACGGTGCGGGTCACCGGTCGCGGGCGCACCTCGGTCGTCACCGTGGGCACGGCAGGCGTGGGCACGGACAGTGGCCGCACCTCGCGCTCGCGCACCGTCGGCGCGACCTCGCGCGGTACGACCGTGACCTCGGTACGCGGCACAGTGACCGGCGGCACGATGAAATCGGTTGTCGGCTCGACCACCGTGGTGGCCTGCACCGGGGGAGCGGGATCGGCCGGCACAGGCGGAGCGGGCGCAGGCTGTGGCGGCAACGGTTGCGTCTCGGCCGGCGATGCTGCCGAAGCAGACGCCGGGGCGGTCTCGGCCGGCGGCGGGGACGCATCGGCGGCAGCGTTCGAAGCAGGCGACGGCTCAGCCGCGGCCTGCGCTGCGCTGGCGGCGGCGGCCACAGCGGGATCGCCACCCGGCTGGTCTCCTCCGCCCTCCTGCGCGCCCTGCCCGACGAACTCGACCTGCACGCGCTCGCCATCACCGCCCTGTGTTTCAGGCGTAGGCGACCGCACCAGCGCGACCCACAGCAGCAGGAATGCGAAGAGCAGATGCAGCAGGACACTGACGGCCGCCGAGGTCCAGCGCATCCAGCGCTGGTCGCGGGGTGCCGGTTCCCATTGCTGCCACGCCAGCCGACGCAGGGCCGTCCACGCACCGAGTTGCGGCAACCGGCCGGGCGATGCCGGCAGCGGGCGTGGTACCAGGACGGCGACAATCTCGCGTGCATGCAGCGGATGCGGCAACGGAGACAACGCACGGAACCAGATCGCCCAGCCATAAGGCAGGCGGGTCTTTTTCTCCAGGATGGGCGGCTCCTGCTGGCGTGCCAGCAGGGCGTCGATCAACTGTGTCGCCCGGGCTGACGGCACGCAGCGGGCGTCAGGCGGCGTTGCCGCGGGGGATGTACGGCGCCTGGCCACTTTCGTGGTCGGTGGCGTCGCGCACTGCGGTGATGCCCGGCACGCGGCCCATCAACGTCTTTTCAATGCCCTGCTTCAGGGTGACATCGGCCATGCCGCAGCCCTGGCAACCGCCACCGAAACGCAGCAGGACGACCCCTTCGGCCGACACCTCCTGCACCGCGACCTTGCCACCATGCGAGGCAAGCTGCGGGTTGATCTCGTTCTCCACGACCCAGTGCACGCGTTCGACCAGGGAAGCCGCATCGCCGGGCGCTTCGCCCTTGATGCGCGGTGCCTTGATGGTCAGCTGCTGGCCGCCGGCCGCACCGGTGACGATGTCGATCTCCGCGCCATCCAGCCAGCCCACGCTGTCAGCGGCGACGTACAACGTAAAGCCATTACAGTCCACGGCCCACTCATCGCCCTGCAGGTCGCTGGGGTCAGCGAACTCCAAGCGCGCGTCGGCACGCGGCGTACCGGGATCGACCGCGCTCAACCGCACGCCCATTCCGGGCACGCCTTCGCGTTCGATCAATCGACTGAAATGGGTCTGGGCAGTGTCGGATATCTGGATCATCGGGCTATTCTAACCAAGTACCCTGTCAGGCGATCATTTCGCGCTCATTCGGTTTATACACCTGACCGCGCACTGTTCAGTCAACTTTTTCACACGTGGAGCGTCCCATGAACGACCTGGTCCCCTTGGCACAGGCCCACTGCATCCCGCGCCGCGGCAACGAACACCGTCTGGGCCAGGCCCGGGTGACGGAACTGCTGCCGCAGATCCCCGGGTGGGAACTGGTGGAGAACGGCCAGGCCCTGCAGCGCACGTTCCGTTTCAGCGATTACCACCGCACGATGGCCTTCGTGAACGCGCTTGCGTTCGTGGCCCACCGTGAAGACCACCACCCGGACCTGGGGGTTCATTACGACAGGGCCGTGGTGCGCTTCTCCACCCATGACGTGGGCGGCCTCAGCGAAAATGATTTCATCTGCGCCGCCAAAGCATCGGCCCTGACGGAGTGAGCCCCATGAAACTGCGCCTGTTGATCGTCCCCTTGACCACCGCGGCGCTGTTGGCAGCGTGTGGTGGCACCGGCACCGCGGATGCGCCGGCTGCACCCCGTACGCCCCCGACGGAGGTGGCCGCGGTGAAGACCCCGCCGCCGCAATACCCCATCGAGCTGGCCTGCACCGGCGTCGGTGGCACCAGCACGCTGAAGGTCGTCGTCGGCGTTGAAGGCAAACCGACCGAAGTGACCGTGCTGACCGGCAGCGGCAATGCGCAGCTGGATGAAAACGCACGCACCGCCGTGCTGGCGTGGCAGTTCAATGCGGCCAGCCGCAACGGCCAGAAGATACCGGCGACGATCCAGGTACCGGTCAGCTTCAACCCGCCCGAACCGCGCCCCACCGAATGCTTCGCGGTGGAAGAGCGCCTGCGCCGCGGCGGCTGACGTCCTTTCCTGACACCCAAGGCCAGCCAGCGCCCGCCTTCCCTGCCCATTGCGCCCCGCCTCTGCGGGGCGCGCACTCCCTGAAGGATCGCGCTGGCCCATGTTGCAGATTTCCACTGAAAACGTCTGGATGGCGCTGGGGGTCACCCTCGCCGCCGGATTGGCGACGGCCCTCGGCAGCCTCATGGTGCTGTTCGCCAAGCGGCCGAACCCCCGGCTGCTGGCATTCGGCCTGGCATTCGCCGGCGGTGCCATGGTGTATGTGTCGTTGTCGGAGATTCTCAACAAGTCCATCGACTCGTTCACCCAGGCCTACGACGCGCGACTGGGCTTCACCTTCGGCACGTTCGCCTTCCTGCTCGGCATCCTGCTGATCATGGGCATCGATCACCTGATCCCGAATCCGCACGAAAGCCTGGACAAGAAAGACCCGGCCTTTCGCGACGACAACAAGGCCTACATCAAGCGGGTCGGGCTGCTGACCGCCGTTGCGATCACCGCGCACAACTTTCCGGAAGGCCTTGCCACGTTCTTCGCGACGCTGGAAAGCCCCTCGGTCGGGATGCCGCTGGCCTTCGCCATCGCGATCCACAACATCCCGGAGGGCATCGCGATCGCGATCCCGGTGTACTTCGCCACACAGAACAAGTTCTATGCGTTCGCCGCGAGCCTGCTGTCCGGCCTGGCCGAGCCGATTGGCGCGGCCATCGGATATTTCCTGCTTTCCGGGTCACTCAACCACGCGACCTTCGGCTGGGTGTTCGGCCTGATCGCCGGTGTGATGGTGTTCCTGGCCTTGGACGAGCTGCTGCCGGCCGCGAAGCGCTACGCCAAGGGTCACGAAACGGTCTACGGGCTGGTGGCCGGCATGATGACGCTGGCGTTGAGCCTGGTGCTGTTCAAGTGGTGAGTGGGTAGTCGAACGGGTAAGACCCCCTCGCGGCGGGCTGCTGCGAAAAGCGGATTACGTGCTTGGGGCCGGGCGGTGGGGCGGGGCGGGGGACGGCAAGAGCCGCATCCATGCGGGCCTCGTTTCGTGCCATCCATGGCACTCAACGCCCCCGCCCCGCCCCACCGCCCGGCCCCCTGACACATTCCGTGGCCGCCAGCCGCGTAAGAAAAAAAGAAAAGCGGTAGCGCCGACCCATGGTCGGCGAGCGCAGCGGGCCGTTGGCGGGAACCGTCCGATGACGGCAAGCCGTCTGGTGGAGGGAGCCCCTGAGTCAGGGGCGGCCGCGAAGCGGCGGGGTGTGGGTGCTGGTGAGACGGGGCCCACGGTTTGCGAAGCAAAGCGTGGGAGCGGCAGCGCGAATGCGATGACGTGGACCCGTGCCGCGAAGCGGCGGGGTGTGGGTGCTGGTGAGACGGGGCCCGCGGTTTGCGCAGCAAAGCGTGGGAGCGGCAGCGCGAATGCGATCACGTGGACCCGCGCCGTTCGCTGATCCCTACTTCAGCCGATCCAGCGCCTCGACCAGCTCCTCGGCCAGCGGCGCAGTGAGCAGATAGGGCGTCTTACCCGCGTCCAGCGAGAACTCCAGCGACGCGGCGTGCAGGAACAGCCGCTTCAGCCCGATCTGCTCACGAAAGCGCTTGTTGACTGCAGGATCGCCGTACTTGTCGTCACCGGCTACCGAATGCCCGAGGTGCTGGGCGTGCACGCGGATCTGGTGGGTGCGGCCCGTCTCGATGCGCACCTCGCAATAAGAATGGCCACCGCGACGCTCAAGCACCTTGAAGTGGCTGATGGACTCCTTGCCGATCGCATTCACCTGCACGTGACGCTCCCCGCCCTGCCGCAGGCCGACGTGCAGCGGCGCATCCACGGTCATCGTGCCATCGGGCATGCGCCCGACCAGCAGGGTCAGGTACTTCTTGCGGATGCCCGCCCCATGGTCTTCCCGCAGCAGGGCCTGCAGCTCGCTCAGTGCCGAGCGCTTCTTGGCCACGATCAGCAGGCCGGAGGTGTCACGGTCCAGCCGGTGCACCAGCTCCAACGTCCTGCCCGGGCGCAGGGCCCGCAAGGTCTCGATGGCGCCGAAGCTGATCCCGCTGCCGCCGTGGCTGGCCACGCCCGACGGCTTGTTCAGTGCGAGCAGGCGCTCGTCCTCATAGACGATGGCCTGTTCCAGCCGCCGCATGAACGATTCCGGCGGACCGGTCTTGTCGCCCTCCTCGCTGAGATGAACCGGAGGGATGCGGATCACCTCACCGCCCTCCAGCTTGCGCTCGGCCTTGGCGCGGCCGCCGTTCACCCGCACCTGGCCGCTGCGGACGAGCTTGTAGACCAGGCTGCGCGGAGCGCCCTTCAGTTGTCCGAGCAGGAAATTGTCCAGCCGCTGTCCCGCCCGGTCATCGGGAACGGTGATCATGCGCACGGAAGGCTTGTCGGAATTGGGGCTTGCGGGGTCTTGAGCAGTCATCAGCCTGTTTATTCTGTTACACTCGGGCGGCGAGATAAGGGATTGATTTCGTTGGAAGTTACTCCAGGCCAGAAGCCTGTCTTCCGACGAATCCGGCACAGTGCGCGACCACCGCCCCCGGGGCGGCCATGTTAGCGGCTCATCGGCACTCCCGGCCATCGCCGATTGCCTGACACGTAATCGCGCTGAACATGTCCCGCGTGGCGCTCCAGTTTTGGCTGACAGCTGCCGCCGGTCCCGTACTACCAAAACCAGATAAGAAGAGCGCTCCCGCGGCCTGCCGTGGTGTCGTAGCGCTGGAAACCCGGGCCTCCCTCCCCGCGCCTGCGCGAATGGGCGGCCAGCCGTGTCCAGAGGCGAAACTCCATGGCGTTCCGCGCGGTAGCCGCTTGCGAGGAACGCAACAATGAAGCGAATGCTGATCAACGCTACGCAGGCTGAAGAGCTGCGCGTCGCCATCGTGGATGGCCAGTCGTTGTATGACATCGACATCGAGCAGCCGGCCAAGGAACAGAAGAAGTCCAACATCTACAAGGGCCGGATCTTCCGCATCGAGCCCTCGCTGGAAGCGGCTTTCGTTGAATACGGCGGTGGCCGTCATGGCTTCCTGCCGCTGAAGGAAATCTCCCGCGATTACTTCCAGGCCGGTGTGGACCACAACAAGGCCGGCATCAAGGAGCTCCTGCGCGAAGGCCAGGAAATCGTGGTGCAGATCGACAAGGATGAGCGCGGCAACAAGGGCGCCGCCCTGACCACGTTCATCTCGCTGGCCGGCCGCTACATGGTGCTGATGCCGAATTCGCCGAGCGCCGGTGGCGTGTCGCGTCGCATCGAAGGTGAAGACCGCGCCGCCCTGAAGGACGCGCTGGACAAGCTGAACATTCCCGACGAAATGGGCGTGATCATCCGTACCGCCGGCGTCGGCCGTGATGCCGAAGAGCTGCAGTGGGATCTGGATTACCTGCTGAACGTGTGGCGCGCCATTGCCGAAGCCGCACTGAGCAAGCCGGCCCCGTTCCTGATCTACCAGGAATCGCGCCTGATCGTGCGTGCCCTGCGCGATTACCTGCGTGCGGACATCGGCGAGATCCTGGTCGATACCGAAGAAATGTACGAGCACGCCCGCGAGTTCATGCAGCAGGTGATGCCGCAGACCCTGCGCAAGCTCAAGCATTACACCGACGACATCCCGCTGTTCAACCGCTTCCAGATCGAATCGCAGATCGAGGGCGCCTACGAGCGCAACGTGCGTCTGCCGTCGGGCGGATCGATCGTGGTCGACCAGACCGAAGCGCTGACCGCCATCGACGTCAACTCCTCGCGCGCCACCAAGGGCAGCGATATCGAGGACACCGCGTTCCAGACCAATCTGGAAGCGGCTGACGAAGCGGCCCGCCAGTTGCGCCTGCGCGACCTGGGCGGCCTGGTCGTGATCGACTTCATCGACATGTCGTCCAACAAGCACCAGCGCGAGGTCGAGAACCGCCTGGCGCAGGCCCTGAAGTACGACCGTGCCCGCGTGCAGGTCGGGCGCATCTCGCGCTTCGGCCTGCTGGAAATGAGCCGCCAGCGCCTGCGTCCGAGCCTGGGCGAATCCAGCCAGCTGGTCTGCCCGCAGTGCGACGGCCATGGCCGCATGCGCAGCGTCGAATCGCTGTCGCTGTCGATCATCCGCGTCGCCGAAGAGCACGCGATGAAGGAGAACACCGGACAGGTGCTGGTCCAGGCCCCGGTGGAAATCGCCAACTACCTGCTCAACGAAAAGCGCAGCGCATTGCGTGAGATCGAGGCGCGTCACGAAGCCCCGATCGTGATCGTCGCCGACGAGCAGCTGCACACGCCGCACTACACCGTCACCCGCCTGCGTGAGAACGAGCTGGGTGAAGAAAGCGGCAAGCCGAGCTACCAGCGCGGCACCCCGCGCAAGCTGCCGGTGCATGCCCTGACCAAGGGCCAGCTGAACATCCCGCCGCCGGCCGTGACCCAGGTGCAGCACAACTCGCCCGCCCCGATCCGCGACGAAGCCGCACCGCAGCCGACCCCCGCGCCCGTCGCGGCTCCGGTTGCTGTCGCACCGGCCGCTACCGGCGGTGTGGTCGGCTGGTTCAAGCGCATCTTCGGTGGTGAACCGGCCGCCGCGCCGGCGCCGGCACCGGCCGCGCGCTCGAACGGCAACGACAGTGGCCGCAAGGACCGCAGCGGCAAGGATCGCAACGGCAAGGACCGCAAGGACCGCCGTGATGAAGGTCGCAACGGAGCGGCAGCCGGCAACGCTGCTGCACCGGGCCAGGGTCGCAACAAGGACCGTGGCGAGCGCGGTGAACGTGCCGAACGCGGCGAACGCCGCCAGGGCAACGCACAGGGTGGCAATGCACAGGTCGCCGCCCAGCCGGTTGCCGGAAACGGTAACGGCAATGGCCAGCAGCAGCCCAAGCAGCGCCAAGAACAGGGCAAGCCGCGTGGCGAACGCAGCGAGCAGGCCGCAGGCCAGGCGCCCGCACAGGGCCAGCAGCAGCCGAAGGTGAAGCAGCCGCGCCAGCCGCGTCAGCAGGATGGCGAGCGTGCCAATGGCGAGAAGCCGCAGCGTGATGCGGCCGAGCAGATCGACACGGCCGCCATCGCCGCCACCGTTGCGACCGCGACGGCAGGCGTTGCTGCCGCATCGACTGCCGCCGACCCGTCCAGGCAGGACGTGGCGGCAACGCCGGTCATGCCGGCCGCACAGGACATTGCTGCGGTTTCCCATGCTGTTGCCGACAACGCAGCGGACACGGACGAAACCAACACGGTCACCCAGGCCGACGGCGAACTGCCGCCCGCCGGTGATGAAGGTGCAGGCGAAGGCGGCTCGCGTCGTCGTCGTGGCCGTCGTGGTGGTCGTCGCCGTCGTCGTGGCAATGCCGAAGGCACCGCCACCGATTCGCTCGGCCAGGATGATGCGGACGAGGATGACAACGAGGACGGTGACGTCGCCCAGGGCGCTGAGGCGCAGGACGGCGATTCGGCCGAACCGCGTGCACCCAGGTCGTCGCGTCCGCAGCCGGAGTTCGACTTCGATGACGAAGGCGATGCGCCTGCGCCGGCCGAGCGCGAGAAGCGTGCGGCTGCGGTGATGACCACGGCGGCGATCGTGCCGGTCGCGGCCAGCCCGGCAGCCAGCAGCGCACCGGTCGCCTTCGTGGCTCCGGCCGCGCCGAAGGTCGAGGCGCCGAAGGAAGTAGCACCGAAGGCTGAACTGCCCAAGGTCGAGACGCCGATCGTTGCCGCAGCTCCGATGGCCCCGCCCGTCGCGGCCGTCGAGGCACCGAAGGTCGAAACGCCGGTCGAGGCTCCGAAGGTGGAGGCTCCGAAGGTTGAGGCTCCGAAGGTCGAGGCCCCGAAGGTTGAGGCCAGCAAGGTTGACGCCCCGGTGGCTGCTGCGACGCCGGCAGCTGCTACCGACACCGCCCCGACCTGGCAGCCGGCACCGTCGGCTCCCGCCCACGTGCCTGCCGCCGAACCGGAAGCCGTCAAGCCTTCGCCGGTGGCATCGCCTGCCCCGGTGCAGACCACCATGCTCGACGCGGTGAACGCACCTGCCGCCCGTGCGCCGGTGGCTGCACAGGAAGCTGCCGCGGTTGCACGTCCGGTCGCCAGCACGCCGGCCGTCCAGCCGACGGTTGAGCCGGCTGCGGATCCGCTGCCTGCAGCGGTCGCCACCCCGGCCGTGGTCGAAGCCGTTGCGGCTGCCGAACCGGCGATCCTGGCCGGCGGCACCGACGCCGCCGAGCAGGCCGCGATCGTCAGCCAGACCAACGCACGGGCTGCCGACGCGGATGAAGAGAAGGCCAAGCCGGACAATCTGCCCCAGGGCTGATCTCCAGCGGTGACGCAAACGAAAACAGCGGCCTTCGGGCCGCTGTTTTTTTGTGGCCGGCGCAGCCGATATCCCCGGTAGCAACTGTGTTGTCAGGCGGAGGCCATCATGGCCTCCGCGTCGCG
>NZ_JACYVC010000004.1:0-338029 GCF_014842145.1 Stenotrophomonas sp. CFBP 13718 | reverse complement strand
ACGGTCGCCCGCGCCGGGCTCTCGGCACCTAAAGTGCCAGATCTCGAAGAGATAAGAGCCGACTTCAGTCGGCTCATGCCGCAAGCCGACTGAAGTCGGCTCTACCAAAAGATCAGCCGACTGAAGTCGGCTCTACCCGCGGCTCTACCCGCGGCTCTACCCGTCG
Organism: Stenotrophomonas sp. CFBP 13718; assembly: GCF_014842145.1. Taxonomy (NCBI): domain Bacteria; kingdom Pseudomonadati; phylum Pseudomonadota; class Gammaproteobacteria; order Lysobacterales; family Lysobacteraceae; genus Stenotrophomonas; species Stenotrophomonas sp. CFBP 13718. The sequence continues at coordinate 337,863 of NZ_JACYVC010000004.1, read as the reverse complement.
CTCAGCGCGGGGGATCCGGCGCGAACTGGAGGCGCGTCCACACGCCATAGTGATCCGATGCCCAGCGGCCGCCTTCGTCGGGCGTGTCGAACAGGATCCGCGCCTCGCGCGCCAGCATCACGTCCTGCTGGAAGAAGATATGGTCGATCCGCGACGGCGATTGGAAGTAGTGGCGGTTGAGCGTGCTGACCGTGCTCAGGTCATTGTTGACGTGCACGCTGCCGTAGCTGTCGCCGTAGTGGCTGCGCAGCTCGCTGAGATCGCCCGCGTCCACCAGTGCATTGAAGTCACCGGCGATCACCACCGGCGCACCGGCCGAGGTGGCGCTGATGAAACGCAGCAGGTCTTCCACCTGCTCGCGACGGATCCGCTTGCCTGCGTCGTCCGCCCGTTCGTTGAGGTGCGTGGCGTAGACGTTTACCGGCCGTCCGTCCACATCGATGCGGATATGAGCCACCGTGCGGTAGTCACCCAGCGGCGCCAACAGGTGCTCGCCACGCGCCAGTACCGGACGCCGCGTCAGCAAGGCATTGCCATAGCGCTTCACCGACCCGACCGGATCAGTGGAAACAAACTGGTAGCTGTAACCGAGTTTCGCCGCCAGCCATTCGGCCTGGTTGCGTACGTCGCGCTTCTGGATGACCTCCTGCAGTGCGATCGCATCGGGCTGCAGGCGCTTCAGTTCGGCGAGGATGGTCTTCCGGCGTTCCGGCCAATCCTCGCGATCATGATGCAGGTTGAAGGTCACCATGCTCATGCCCGCATCGCGCATGGCGTCGCCCGCGACGGTGGGGTTGGCTGCAGCGAGGGCGCGCGAGGGCGGATCTGCCGCTCCTGCAGCACAGGGCAGCAGCAACGCCAGCCCCACCACACCGCCCAGCGCGCGTCCGACGAGCGGGTGCGCGACCTTCATTTCCCTCACCCGCATGCTGTTACCCCTTGCGCTCGGCCCGGCGAACGGCCGCCGGGACCTCGATCTCGATCTTCGCCGGCACCTGGTGCACGTGCAGTTCGCCGTCAACCCAGTGCACCGGCTCGCCATTGAGGGTGGCCGCACCGGGCTCACCGGCATACGGCCAGGGCAGTACCAGACCGCCGGCGGGCGGCACGATGCCGGCACGCACCTCCAGCACCAGTTGCTTGTCGCTGCGCTGCAGGCGGTAGTCCAGCTGGCCCTGCGGCGTGCGCAGGCCCTTCACCGCGATGCCCTGCCCTTCGAACCAGCGCACCGGGACGCCGGCAGCCAGCACCAGCGACTGATCGATGTCACGGTTGTAGGCGAACATGTCCAGCGCGGAGCGGACGAAGTCCGATGCCACCCAGGCATGCGGCAGGTCGCCGACAAAGAACGGCTTGCGCGGGGTGCGCGAGACGACTTCGGCCCACTGGTTCCAGGCCTGCGGCGAGCGATCCTTGAAGAAGAATTCGGTGGCCTGCCAGGCGCGGTCGCGCCAGCCCAGCCGCACGAAGGCCGCCACGTTGCGCCATTCGTAGGGGGTGTAATCCTTCCACTCGCGCGTGCCGTCGCGACGCGCGACGAACTCGGTCCAGTAGCGCTGGAAGGTGTTGTCCAGCTGCGGTTGCGGCAAGCGACCCTGCTCGCCGCCCGGCGCCAGCGCGATCGTGGTCGAGGTGGCGTCGAAGTCGCCCAGCTCGGCCGAGCCGGGCAGGTACTCGATGTGATGCTGCTCCATCGCCGAATACAGCGACGCCTGCAGGTCGGCGCGGAACTCATCGCGCGCGCCGGTGATCGCCAGCACTTCCATCTTCTGCAGATGCTCGGCGATGATCGCCGCGTCCTTGTAGCCACGCAGCGCCCAGAAGTTGTCCCAGTACGAGTGCATCGGCTTGGCCGAATACCCTTCGTGGCTGATGGACGCCGGCATCATGCCGTAGAACGCCGGATTGACTGCGCGGTTTTCTTCCGTGCGTTCGCTGGCGCGCAGACGCTCCATGTAATGGAAGGCGCCGGCCACGTGCGGCCACATGGCCTCGAGGAACGCGTCATCGCCGGTGTAACGCCAGTACTCGGCGATGTTGTAGATCAGCTCGCCATGGCTGTCGTTTTCCGGTACCGGATCGCTGCCGCGGTCGTCCACGCAGCACGGCACCTTGCCGTTGTCGAACTGGAACGGGGCATACCACTGCACGTAATCGCGCACCGCATCGCTGCGGCCCATGCGCAACAGGCCTTCGGAAATCATCGCGCCGTCGCGGATCCAGCTGCGTCCGTAGGAACGCGTGCCGGGCTGCAGGCGCGGACCGACGCGCGATATCAGCATGTGGGCCAGCGCTGTGCGCAGGGTATCGGCCAACGGCTGGCCTTCGCGGGGCAGCTGCAACTGCAGGCCGTCCAGCTTCTGCCGCCACATCGTCGCCACCTGCGCCTGCGCCTTGCCGGCATCGAAGCCGCGCGGATTGAAGTTGCCGACCTGCGGCAACACCAGCGCGATCTCGCGGCTCTGGCCCGGCTCGAGCTTGATCGTGTACAACAGCGCGCCGGACGCCATGCCCGTCGGGTCCTTGACCGAGGTGGTCGTCGGCAGCTTGCCGTCGGCCAGGTGCATCACCTCCAGCTTGCCGTCGAACGGGGTGGCGAAGCGTGCGTCCGGCACCTGCAGCGGGTACAGCCGCGGCTCGCCGTTGACCTTCACCAGGCCCTCTTCCACGTCCAGACTGTCGATCCGGCTGAAGCCACCCACCGTATTGAGGAACTGGGTGGGCGGGTTGACCTGCCACGGACGGATCGCCAGCGCGAGCGTGTACTCGTGGGCCACCTTGTCGGGATTCTTCAGCGAGTAACGCGCTACCAGCTGCGAAGCATCCGGCGTGCCCTGCACGAAGCCGGTGACCGCCAGCGATGCCTTGTCATGCTGCCAGTCCACGCTGGCCACGGGCAGATAACCGTCCTGCAGCGACTGGATCGGCGTGGTGTCGGCCCAGCTGATCAGCTTGCCGTCGAGCTTGAGGAAGGGCTCGACACTGAAGCTGCCGCGTGCCATTTCGAGCGCGCCGTCTTCGCTGATCAGCGCCTGTTCGCGGCCGCCGTCCAGGCCCAGCAGGGTCCACGTCGGCTGCTCGCCCACATAGGCACGCGGCAGTGAACCGCGCGGCAGATCAGCCGCCACCGAGGACAGGAACGCGTTGGGCGTGGCGGCGAACGCCAGCGGCTTCAGCGCGATATCGCGGATGCCGTAGCGCCAGTTCGGGCCGCCCTGCAGGTCGAAACGCAGGTAGCGGGCATCGGTTTCCGGCAGGGCCAGCCAGTCGCGGCCACCACTCCCGGCAGTGACTTCGCGCACGGTGTGCCAGTCACGTCCATCCTGCGATGCGCGCACGGTGTAGCGCGTGGCCTCCAGGCCGGGCAGCCAGTCGATCACCGCCCCGCCGACTTCGCGCGGCTTGCCCAGGTCCAGGCTGATGGTCTGCTCCTTGACCCCGCCACTGACCCAGAAGGTATCGGATTTACCGTCGATCATCCGGTCCTGCAGCGCGGTCGCCGTATCAGTCAACACCTGCGGATGCAGCGGCGAATCATCCTGCGCGGGCAAGCCCTGCAGGGTCAGCTTGTCGAAACAGACCGAGCCCCGACCGCCGACCTTGCTGTAGACGGTGAACTCCATCGCCGCGCTGCGCTTGAGCTCTTTCTCCGGCGAAGGGCCCCATGCCTTGTCGATGTGCCGTTTGCGGAATTCCACCGGCGTCCACGCCTTGGGGAAGCGGTAGGCCGGGCGGCTGACCCACCAGACGTTGTCGCCGCTGGCGTCGATCAGCTTGAACTGCAGGTCGTTGGACGGCGAATCACCGCGCAGCTGGAAACCGAACCGGTAGTTGGCCGGGTACTCGATGTTCAGCGCGCGGCGCACGCCGACGTAGCCGGACACGTCGTGAAAATCATAATCCAGGCACATCGCACGCCCGCCGCCCGCACCGGCGACGTTGCGCAGGGAACCACTGACCTGGTCGGACAGCACCAGTTTCCACTGGCCCATGTCGTCGAAATCATCGATGACCTTCGGTGCAGGTGCGGCAGGAGGCGGGGCAGCAACTGCCACGCAGGACCACAACAACGCCAGGCCAGCGATGATTTTCCGGTTCACCCTTTGACACTCCCCAACATCAGACCTTGAATGTAATAGCGCTGCAGCAGCAGGAACAACGCCAGCACCGGAATCACGGTGACCACCGCGCCGGCCATCATCATCTCAACATCCATGATGTGTTCGCGTGACAATGTCGCCAGCGCCACCGGCAGCGTGTAGTGCTCCTGGTCGGTCAGCACGATCAGCGGCCACATGAAGTCGTTCCAGGCGCCCATGAAGGTGAAGATCGACAGTGTCACCAGCACCGGCTTGAGCATCGGCAATACGATCTGGAAGAAGATCCGCAGCTCCCCTGCCCCGTCCATGCGCGCTGCTTCCAGCAGCTCATCCGGAATGGAGCGCGCGTACTGGCGCACCAAGAAGATGCCGAACACCGTGGCCAGTGCCGGCACGATCACCCCGCCGAAGCTGTTGACCAGGCCCAGCTGCTTCATCAGCAGGAACAGCGGCAGCATCGCCACCTGTGCCGGGATCACCAGGGCCGCCATCAGCACCTGGAACAGACGCTCACGGCCAACGAACCGCAACTTGGCGAAGGCATACCCGGCCATCGTGTTCATCAGCAGCGAACCGAGGGTGATGGATACCGAAACCAGCAGGCTGTTGGCGAAGTTGACGCCCATGCCGGTCCGCGCGAACAGCTCGTGGTAGTTGGCGAAGGTGATGTGGGACGGGGTCAGCGGCGGCGGGAATGTGGTGGCCTCGCCAGCCGGCATCACCGACACCGAGACCATCCACAACAGCGGCGCCAGGCTGACCAGCGCCAGCACCAGCAGCCCGCCGTTGATCCACCATCCGTGCCAGCGTGACTGGCCGATTTCGCGACTCATACCATCTGCCTTTTGCGCCCGAAGCGCAGCATCACCGACGTCACCGCCAGGATGATCAGGAACAACAGGAACGCTACCGCCGACGCGCGGCCGAGGTTCCACCACTTGAAGCCTTCTTCGAACATGAAATACAGCACGCTGACGGTGCTCTGCAATGGGTCGCCGCGGGTCATGACGTAGGGTTCGGCGAACAGCTGGAAGTAGCCGGACACCGTGATCACCCCCACCACCAGCAGCACCGGGCCGAGCATCGGCAGGGTGATGTGCAGGAACTGCTTCCAGCGCGATGCGCCATCGATGCGCGCCGCCTCGTACAGGTCATGCGGGATCGCCTGCAGGCCGGCCAGGAAGATCACCATGTTGTAGCCGAAGTTCTTCCACACCGCGAACAGCATGATGGTCGGCATGGCCCAGTTCGGGTCGCCCAGCCAGTCGATCGGGCTGATGCCGATGTGGCCCAGGCCGTAGTTCACCAGCCCGTAGCTGGTATGGAACAGATAACGCCAGATCACCGCCACCGCCACCAGGGTGGTCACCACCGGGGCGAACAGCGCGGTGCGGAACAGCGCCTTGAAGCGGGCGGCCGGTGCATTGAGCAGGATGGCCGCACCCAGCGACACCGCGATGGACAGCGGCACGCCGATCACCACGAAGTAGGTGGTATTCCACAGCGACTTCCAGAACATCGGCGTCTGCAGCAGGTCGATGTAGTTGCCCAGCCCGACAAAGCGCAGGTTGCTGCTGTCGGCCAGCGAATACAGGTCGAAATCGGTGACACTCAGCGCCAGCGCCGAAGCCACCGGCAGGCCGAAGAACACGCCCAGCACGATCACCGCCGGTGCGGCGAAGATCCAGCCGGCAAGGGAAGAACGGTTCATGGCAGGCCTCCTTCGACCGCCGATGCATCGCCCTGCGGCGGTGCCTCCTGCAACGATTGCTCATGCATCCAGCGACGCTTGGCCAACACCTTGTCCACGCGGTCATCCAGTTCGGTCACGGCTGCATCCTGCGCCTGTCCACCGCGGACGACCTTCTCGGTCACGATGCGCATTTCCTGCACGATGCGCTCCCACTCCAGCACCTTCGGCGTAGGCTTCACGCGCTCGAGCTGGTCACGGAACGCAGCCGCCAGCGGGTCATTGGCCAGCGAGGGCGCTTCCCAGGTGCTGCGACGCGGCGGCAGGTCACCGATGATGGAATGGAAGCGGGCCTGGATTTCCGGACGCGACAGGAACTCGATCAGCTTCCATGACGCTTCCTTCTGCTGCGACTTGCGGAAGATCACCAGGCTGGTGCCCCCGGCGATGCCAGCACCCAGGCCATCCGGACCCGGCAGCGCGGCCGTGCCCCACTGGCCCGCCAGCTCCTTGGGCTCGAGCTTCTTGAACTCACGGATGTTCCAGGGACCAGAGATGTAGAACACGTTGAAGCCGCGGAAGAACTCATCCCAGACATTGGAGATCTGGGTTTCGGACATCTTCGGCGCCCAGCCCTTCTCGAACATGTTGGCGTAGAAGCCCAGCGTGCGACGGAAGCCCGGGCTGCGGAAATTGCCACGGGTATCGTCGTCGCGCAGCAACGGATCGGGCTGCTGCAGGGCGAAGGACAGCTGCTGCTCGAACTCGTTGATCGGCATCAGCACCGCATAGCGGTTCGCGCCCTGCATCTTCTTGATGTCGGCCATCTGCTGCTCGAACTCGGCCCAGGTACGCGGCGGCGCATCGTGGCCGGCCTTGGCCAGCAGGTCCTTGCGGTAATACAGCAGGCGCGTGTCCACGTACCACGGCACGCCGACCACTTCGTCGTGGATGACGTTGGTGTCCCAGATGCCGGGGAAATAGTCGTCCGGCTTCACCACGCTGGAGCGGTCGATGTAGGGCTGCAGCGGCACCAGCGTATTGAGTTCGGCGAACTCGGGGATCCAGGTGTTCCCCAGCTGGCAGACGTCGGGCAGCCCATCGGCGGCGAACGCGGTCAGCAGCTTTTCATGCGCCGCCGTCCACGGGATGTTCTGCACATCCACCTTGATACCCGGGTTTTCCGCTTCGAACTCATGGATCAGCTCAGCCACTACTTCGGCTTCGCGTCCCATGGCCCAGAAGCGCACCGTGGTGCCCTCGTCCTGCCGACCGCAGCCGGCCAGCGCCAGCATGGCCACCAGCACGGCGGCACGGCGCCAACGCCGGGCGACGGATTTCACTGCGGCCACCGGCTTACTTGCCGGGGTTGTTGTTGCGGGATGCATTCTTCTGTTCCTGTGCCGCGGCAGCGCGCGATTCTGCAATACCAACAGCGCGTGCGCCGGCGGCCTGTTCGTCCTTCTCCAGCTGCAGCGGTTGCTGCTCGCCTTCGGGGGTCAGCCAGCCGCCGCTGAATCCAGCGCGCTCCAGCCCCTTGCGGATGTGGGGGTTCTTCTTCATCACCTCCCACACGAAATCATTACGGTAGTTGGCGATCATGGTCAGGATCGGGCCCTGGTCGATGCCGATGTAATCACTGGCCACCCAACCACGATCAGGCACCATCCGCCCGGTCTTGATCGGGATGTCGTAGTTGAAGCTGGGGTTGAACGAATCCAGGAACCCGTAGCTGGAATAGATGTAGTCACCGAAGCGCTTGTGCATTTCCTGGGTGGCCGGGATCACCTCTTCCGGGGCGAACACGATCGACGAGATCGCCGCAGTCGGCGCGATCGTACCGTCGTCGAAATTCTCGCGCAGGCCCGCGCCACGCGAAGAGTAATGGCGGAACTGGCGCTGCTCACCGCGATACTCCTGCGTGGTGTTCTGCGGCCCGTCGCTGGCCGTCAGGCCCCACACGTTCTGGCCGTATTCCTTCCAGTTCATCGGGTTGCTGATGGCGTACTCGCGCTGTGCCAGCGCCGCCGAACGGCTGTTGAGGAAATAGGTGCTGCCACGCTCGCGCATGTACGCATCCTGGATATCACGGAAGTCGATCCAGACGTGGCTGTACTGATGACCGAACAGCGGGCCGAAGGACAGGTATTCCTGGCCCTGGTACACGCCCCAGTCGTTGTCATAGGTCCGTGTCCACACCGTCCACGCGTCCGGGCTGACCGGATGGGTGGGCGACCCCAAGGCCAGGATGTAGACGATCATCGCCTCGTTGTAGCCCATCCAGTCGTGTTCGATGGTGCCGCTTTCCGGGAACCAGCCCATCGAGATCAGCGGGGCGCGTTCCTGCAGCCACGGCCAGTCCACCCGCTTGTACAGGGTGTCGGCGATGTCACGGATTTCCTTCTCGCGGCTGTCGCCACCGTCGTAATACGACTGCGCGAACAGCACGCCCATCATCAGCAGCGCGGTATCCACCGAGGACAGCTCGACCCAGCTGTCGTAACGCTGACCCTGCTGCATGTCCAGGAAGTGGTAATAGAAGCCCTTGTAACCGCCCTTGCCGGTGCGCTGCGGGCCCATCGGCACGTCGCGCAGGAATCGCAGGGTGGTCAGCGTGCGCTCGACCGCCTGGTTGCGGCTGACCCAGCCATTTTCGATGCCGATCGGGTACGCCGTCAGCGCGAAACCAACCGAGGCGATGCTGGCGAACGGACGCGAAGGATACCGGTCCGGGGTGAGCCCGTTGATCTCGTTGGTGGTATCCCAGAAGAACTGGAACGTGCGGCGCTCGATGTCATCGAACAGCGGCGGCAGTTCCGGCTTCATCGGCCGCGGCGGCAGGTCCGCCTCGACCAGGATCACCTGGGGGGCTGGCTTGACCGGCTCCGGCGCCGCTTGTGGCTTGCAGCCGACGGTGGCCAGGCCGAACAACGCGACAGTCAACACGTGGCGTACCCGCATCGGCCCCTTCCTTTTTTGCTGTTCAAGAGTACAGAGCATAACGTCCCATGACTTGAAATCGTTTACATATCTGCCCCGAAAAAAACCACCTGCGGTGGTCGGGACCGATGGATCATTGCCCAGCCCGCTGCCCCCTCACTGGCAGCGGGCTGGACAATGGACGGATCCGAAGATCCGCCATTGCCTGCCCACGGTACCGCCCGAAGGCGGCACCGCGGTTCCTCTCAACCACCCTGGATCAGAAGCGGAAGCCGACTTCGGCCTTCACCTGACGCGGGGTACCGACGATGTCGCCGGTCTCGTTGTAGCTGGCCAGCAACTTGCCGTTGGTCTTGGTGTAGTTGTAGTTCGAGAAGTTGTCGAAGTTGAACACGTTAATGATGTCGATACGAGCGTACAGCTCGGTCTCGTGCGCCATCTTGAACGTCTTCGTCGCCTGCAGGTCGACCGAACGGTAGCCGAAGATCTTGCCACCGAGCAGGAACTTGCCGTTGCCGTTGGGCACTGCGGCACCCGGGGTCGGCAGGTCGAAGCCGGTCGACTGGGTGACCGGGTACCAGTCGTTCACCGCGGTCGGCGTGGCCAGGGTGACCTTGCCGCCGAAGGTGATGCCCCAGAAGCCGGCATACGAACCGGTGACCACCAGGCGGTGACGCGGAGCGCCGTTGGAGCGGATGGTCGGGTAGTCCCCGATCAGGCCACGGTCGAACGCGTACTTCTCATTGATGTCGCGGTTGTGGCGCGCGGTGGTCCAGGTGTAAGCGATCGAGGAACCCCAGCCGCTTTCCTGGGTGAACGGCTTCTGCGCCGACAGCAGCAGCTGGGTCGCGCGGGTCTTGATGCCCTGCTGGCCGATGATCAGGCTGCCGAAGCCCGGCACGTTGCAGCTCCAGGCCTGGCTCAGGCCCGGGTCGGAGCCACCGCACAGACGCGGGTCATCGAAGAACTGACCGGTCGGGTAACGGTTGCCCAGCGTGAAGGCGAAGCCGTCGTAGCTCAGGGTGCGGGAGATGGTCGCATCGGTCAGCCAGTCACCGACCTGGTTGCTCATGCCGAAGCTGAACTGATCGGAGTACGGCACCTTCAGGTTGTTGTTCAGCAGGTCCACTTCCAGGCCGGCATTGCTGGTCGAACCGACCAGCGACTGCAGGTTGCCGATGCCGTTGAGCAGGTTCGGGTTCCAGTCATAGCAGGCAGCCTGGCCATTGAGGCAGGTGCCGGTGTTCGGATTGCGGAAGTAGATGGTCGGCTGCGGCAGGGCCAGCTTGGTGGTTTCCAGCTGCAGGTTGTCGAACAGGTCGCGATCGTACGAACGACCGGCACCGCCGTGGAACACGTGCTGCTCGTCGGCGTTGATGTCATACGAGAAGCCGATGCGCGGCTGCCAGGCATCCTTGAACGCCTTGCGGTTCTTGCCGGTGCTGATGTACTGGCTGATGTCCAGGCCACCCAGCGCCAGCGAATCGGCGTAGGTCTGGCCAGCAGCAGCGCGCGGATCCTGCGAGTAGATCGCGTCGACCACTGCCTGCGGGGTCACGAAGTCCAGGTAGGCCGGGGTCTTTTCGTAGTCCCAGCGCAGGCCGAGGTTCAGCTGCAGGTGGTCGTTGACCTGCCAGTCGTCCTGGATGAACAGGCCGATCTGCTTGGACTTCGAACGCACTTCGCCGGACACGCCCGACACGCCGGTCACCGGCTTGACGAACTGCGCCTTGTACGGAATGTCGGACGGGAAGTCCGGATCGCCCAGCGTATAGGTGAACGCCGGGTTGATCTGTGCCGCATCCGATGCGTACAGGTCGATTTCCTTGTACTTGGCGCCCATCTTGATGGTGTGGTCACCATTCCAGGTGATGCCATCCAGGGTCAGGTTGTCTTCAATCGCCCAGCCCTTCTGGCCCTTCACCTGCGAATCCAGCGCCGATGCGCCACCGATCTTCACCAGGGTGCGGTCTTCGGTGCCGTCCGGTGCGGTGTAGGTGAAGCCGTTGGCCAGCGTCAGCGGGGTCGGATTGTTGAACGAATCTTCGTGGGTGAGCATCATTTCGTTGTAGAAACGCTCACCGCTGTGGTTCCAGCGCAGCGCGTAACGACGGTCGGTGTTGACCACTTCACGGCCGGCTTCCGGCGCGGTCTGACCACTGAACTGCTGCTGGGTCTCGTCGCGATCCTGGAAGCTCAGTTCGATGCGATCGTTATCGGTCGGCTCGAAGTCGATCTTGGCGAAGATCAGGTCCTGCTGGAACGGCTGGCTGGCCGGGCCGAGGCCGGCGGCGGCGTCTGCCGGCAGCAGGCCGACGCGGTTGGTGACCGAACCTTCCGGGGCGATGGTGACCGGCAGGTCGAAGCGCTTGGCTTCATAGGTCACGAAGAAGTGGGCCTTGTCCTGGATGATCGGGCCACCCAATGCAAAACCGTATTCCTTCTCGGCCGACGCTTCCTTGCTCTGGCCCGGCTGACGCTCCGCCGGGGTCTTGGCGCGCATGTCTTCGTTGGTGTAACGGTAGAAGGTTTCACCCTTGAACTCGTTGGTACCGGACTTGGTCGCCGCGGTCACGGCCGCGCTGGAGACCTGACCGTATTCGGCCTTGTAGTTGCCGCTGATGACCTTGTATTCACCGATCGCCAGCTGCGGGAACGGGTTACCGGCGCTGCCGGACTGGCCGGCCACGCCGCCGCCCTTGACGTAGCTCTTCTGGCCCACGCCGTCGATGTACACGTTGGTGCCGTCGGAGTTGGTGGCACCGCCGCGCAGCGAGGTGTTGCCCTTCGCATCACGGGTGAAGATCAGGCCCGGAACCGCGTCGGCGAATTCCAGGAAGTTGCGCGACACCTGCGGGGTGGTCTGGATCTGCTGCAGGCTGACGGTCTTGCCGACTTCAGAGGTGCGCACTTCCTGCAACAGGGTCGGTGCCACGACGGTGATCGCATCGAGGTTGGTCGCGCTGCCATCGGCCGGCGCAGCCGCCTGGGCGCCGCTGAAGTTCAGCGTCGCGGTCGAGGCCACGGTCACGGTGACCTTCTGCGTCTGGCCGTTGGCCACCACGTCATAGGTGCCCGGGTCCAGGCCCATCAGCGAGTAGCTGCCGTCGGCGCGGACAGTGCCGCGACGCACGGTGCCGGTGGCCACGTTGGTGGCGACCACTTCGCTGCCGGCCTGGGCCGAAGCGACCTGGCCACGCAGGCTCGCGTTGGCCGACTGGGCCATCACGTCCGGCGCAGCGGCGAACACCAGGCAACTGGCCAGGGCACAGGTCAGCAGGCGGCGAGCCGGCATCCGACGATGGTTATTGAGATGCATCATGAAAATCTCCGGGGGTGGTGGCGACCGTCATGGCCGCCCCTTTCATGTCAAACAAAAAGGTAATGCCTCCGGCTTCAGCGGCCGGATGGCGTCTCGTTCCTGGGCTTGCACTTACTTGAATCACGCACGATCAGTCGCGGCACCAGCGTCTGCTTGTCGCCCGCTCCTTCCGTGGTTTTTGAATCCATCAACTGCATCAGGCGCGTCATCGCCATGTCACCAAGCTCGGCGATACTCACCTGCATCGTCGTCAAAGACGGGTGAACGAAACGGGCCAGCGGAATGTCATCGAATCCGGCCAACGCCACATCGTCCGGCACCTTCAGTCCTGCCTGCGCGAACGCATACAGACACCCCAGCGCCATCATGTCGTTGGCTGCGAACACCGCGTCGGGCAGCGTCCCCGCTGCCAGCAACTCCTGACCGGCACGATGGCCGGAAGCTTCGTCGAAATCACCGGGCAACTCGATCCCCTGCGCCTGCGCGCCGAAGGCAGTGAGCGCGTCACGGAAGCCTCGCAGGCGTTCGCGCGCATCGTAGTTGGAGTCCGGGCCTGAAATGAATGCAATGCGTCGGTGACCGACGTCCAGCAGATGGCGGGTCATCGCCACCGCACCGGCATGGTCATCGATGCTCAACACAGGATGGTCCTGGTCGGGCAGATAGGTGTTGATCAGAACGGTGGGCAACGACTGCGGCAGGTTGTCGGTCAGGAAACCCGGGCTTTCGGCATACGGCGACAGCACCAGCAGGCCATCCACGCGGCCGCGCATCGCGCGCAGCGCCGCACCCTGCTGTTCCTGGTCACCGTGGTAACTGGACACCAGCAGATGCTGGCGGCGCACACGGGCGATCTGGTCGATGCCACGCATCAGTTCGGAGAAGAACTCGCCGTAAAGATCAGGCAGCACCACGCCCACCGTATTGGTGCGGCGGCTGCTGAGACTGCGCGCCGCGGCATGCGGGGTGTAGCGCAGGCGCGCAGCCACCTCCAGCACCAGCTGGCGAACCGGCTCGGCGACATTTTCGTGTCCGTTGAGCGCGCGCGAAACCGTGGCCACTGAGACCTTGGCTTCCCGTGCGACATCCTTGATGGTGATCGCTGCCTTGTTCACGAAGTCGCCCTCCACGACTTGAGCCATTCGGCTTGGCGCGGAATGTAAGCGTTTCCAATGTCCAATGTAAACACTCCGTTAGTCCTGATTGTCATTCGACGTCCGCCCGCTGTCCTGGCGGGACGTCACCACGACGCCACGGGACAAGAGCGGACAGGGATCAGCCAGCCTCGGCCGGGGTCTGTGCGTTGATCGACAACGCATGGATATCGGTATCCATCATGCTGCCAACGGCAGCGTACACGGCCCGATGCCGCGCAAGTGCGCCCATGCCTTCGAAGGCGGTACTGACCACATGCACGTTGAAGTGACCGCGCCCGTCGCGGGCCCCTGCATGGCCCGCATGACGGTGGCTGTCATCCTCAACATCGAGGTGCACAGGGGCCAGCGATTGCTGCAGTGCCGCACGAATACGCTCGACCCGTTCCGCATTGCTCACGGCAGCACCTTCCGGAACGGGCGGACATCGGTCCGCGCATACACGCCAGCGGCCACGTAAGGATCGGCATCGGCCCACGCGCGCGCCTGCGGCAGCGAATCGAACTGAGCGATCACCACGCTGCCGCTGAATCCCGCCGGGCCGGGATCTTCGCTGTCGATCGCCGGGCACGGGCCGGCCACCAACAAGCGCCCCTGCTCCACCAGGGCCTGCAGCCGCGCAAGATGCGCAGGCCGCGCCTCCAGACGCGCTGGCAGGACATCCGGAGCGTCATAGCCTTCGATCACGTACCACATGGTTGTCTCCTCACTGTCCCGGGACGGGAATCGCCGGTGATTCTAGCCCCAGCGGCAACAGCGCCGCCGACCACGGCGCGGCGCCACCGCCTTATCGCTCCATCGCTTTTTTTTATTCTTCATCCGCGACCGGCAGCGCCCGTAGCCGGTCAGGGGGCCGGGCGGGTGGGGGCAGGGGGACTGTTGGAGCCCATGGATGGGCGGAAACAAGGCTACATGGATGTACTTGCGCCGGGTCCCCCTGCCCCCACCCGCCCGGCCCGCCCCCATAACCCGCTTCTGCTCCAGCCAGTCGCGAGGGGGCTCAGCCCGTTCGCCCCCCTGCCCCGCGCAGGCTGGACAGCAGCTAGGCAAAGCCGTAACCTACTTCCATTGCACGTGTTGCACGTGGCTGGACGCAGCGTCCCGTCGGATCAGTGGCCCTACAAGCCCCCGATGATCGATCCGCTGCCCCCGACCAGACCATGTAGACGACCTCCCCGTAGTTTCGTCGCTTCCGCAGATGCGGTGCGTCCTGCTTCATTGATGTGTGGAATCGCGCCGACTCCGGCGTGTCCTGGTTCCCGCGATCGCCTGTCAGGTCATCTCCTGTCGGCGCTGCGCGGTGCCGCGACCGGTCCGTTGCAATCCTGATGTCCCTAGATGACCTCTGAAACCGCGCCCAGCGCGAATCCGTCAACCCGGCCGCCCCATCCACAGCAGCAGGAAATGCCGCTGGCCGTGGTGCATGGGCAGCCGGTCCTGCAGATACCGCAGGACCTGTACATCCCGCCGGATGCACTGGAAGTCATCCTCGACGCGTTCGAGGGACCACTGGACCTGCTGCTGTACCTGATCCGCCGCCAGAACCTTGACGTGCTGGACATCCCCGTCGCCGAGATCACCCGGCAGTACGTGGAATACATCACCGTGATGCGCGAGCTGCGTTTCGAGCTGGCCGCGGAATACCTGGTGATGGCGGCGATACTGGCCGAAGTGAAGTCGCGGATGCTGTTGCCGCGGCCGATCAGCGAGGACGGCGACGAGGCCGATCCGCGCGCGGAGCTGGTGCGTCGGCTGCAGGAGTACGAACGTTTCAAGCAGGCGGCCGAGGATATCGACAGCCTGCCCCGGCAGGACCGCGACACCACCGTGGTGCATGCCTTCGTCCCCGATCGTGCAGCGATAAAGCTGCCGCCGCCGGTGGACCTGAAGGAAATGCTGATGGCGCTGCATGACGTGCTCAAGCGCGCCGAGCTGTTCAGCGGCCACGCGATCAAACGCGAGGCGCTGAGTGTGCGCCAGCGGATGGGCGACCTGCTGGGCCGCATGGACGAAGGCGTGTTTTACCGGTTCGAGTCGTTGTTCGGCGCCGAGGAAGGAAAACTCGGCGTGCTGGTCACCTTCCTGGCGATGCTGGAACTGGCCAAGGAACAACTGCTGGATATCGTGCAGGAAGCCCCGCTGGCGACGATCTACGTCAAGTCGCTGGCGGCGGGAAACACCAATGAGCCGCTGTCCTTCAGCAGCGAATTCGACGACAACGACGCTGAGTGAGCCCGAACTGCCGATGGATCAACCGCTGATCAACCGTATCGTCGAAGGCGCCCTGCTGGCATCTGCGCAGCCGCTGACCCTGGTGCAGCTCAAGGAGCTGTTCCCGGAAGACGAGCCGGCACCGGCCGGCAGTGTCGAGCGCGCGCTGGAATACCTGCGTGAAGCCTGTGCGGAACGCGGCGTGGAACTGGTGGAGGTTGCCTCCGGCTTCCGTTACCAGGTCACCGCTGAAGTCCACAGCCATATCAGCCGGCTGTGGACCGAACGCAAGACCCGTTACACGCGTGCCACGCTGGAAACCCTGGCGTTGATCGCTTACCGGCAGCCGATCACCCGCGGCGAGATCGAGCAGGTGCGCGGCGTAGCGGTCAGCAGCAATATCATCCAGGCCCTGGAAGAGCGCGAATGGATCCGCGTGGTCGGCCACCGCGACGTGCCCGGCAGGCCGGCCCTGTTCGGCACGACCAAGGGATTCCTGGATTACTTCGGCCTGAAGCGGCTGGACGAGCTGCCGCCGCTTTCCGAGCTGCGCGACCTGGCCGACCTGGAACCGCAGTTGCCGCTTGGCGCGGATGGGCAGCCCGACGCGCCCCTGACGGCCAGTGCAGGCAGCCCGGACCTGGCCGCAAACGATGACACCGCCGCCGATGGCAGTGACGACCAAGGCACCCTGGCCGCCGATGGCGCCGATGCCGCACCCGATTCATCCGACGCCCCCGTGGCGGCGGACCCTGATGAGCAAGCACCTTCGCCCACCGAAAACGGGCACCCCGAAACCGCGCCGGGAACGCGCGCGGCGCCAGTGAACGAAAGCGAAGACAACGCCGTCGCGATGACGACCGTGGCTGTTGACCTAGCCGATTCCGAACCAGAGGCCGATGACGAAACGTCGGCTGGAGCCAAAGTTAATGAGTGACACCCCCCGTAAGCCTTCGTTGAACAAGCTCTCGCTGAAGCGGGAAGCCACCTCCGAACAGTTCAAGCTGGAAGAGCGCCTGCACAAGGTGCTGGCGCAGGCCGGCCTGGGCTCGCGCCGCGCGCTGGAACAGCGCATCGCCGAGGGCCTGGTCAAGGTCAATGGCGAAGTCGCGCAGACCGGCATGTCCGTGCGCAGCGGCGACCGTATCGAGCTGGATGGCCGCGGCTTCGTCGCCACCGCCCTGGCCGAGCCGTCGCGCGTGCTGGTCTACAACAAGCCGGAAGGCGAAGTGACCACCCGCGAAGATCCCGAAGGCCGCCCGACCGTGTTCGAGTCGCTGCCGGCACTGAAGGGCGCACGCTGGATCGCCGTCGGCCGCCTGGACATCAACACCACCGGCCTGCTGCTGGCGACCACCGACGGTGAGCTGGCCAACGCCATGATGCACCCGTCCTTCGAAGTCGAGCGCGAGTACGTGGTGCGCGTGCGTGCCCCGGAAGGCCAGGACAAGGTCGACGACAACACCATCCTGCGCCTGCAGCGCGGCGTGGCACTGGAAGATGGCCCGGCCAAGTTCGACGAAGTCGAACGCATCGGCGGCACCGATTCCCACGACTGGTTCCGCGTGGTGGTGAAGGAAGGCCGCAACCGCGAAGTCCGTCGCCTGTGGGAATCCCAGGGCTGCCAGGTGAGCCGGCTGAAGCGCACGCGCTACGGCAAGGTCAGCCTGCCCCGCGAACTGGTCCGTGGTCATTCCGTGGAGCTGACGACCGCACAGGTCGACGCCCTGCGCGCCGACCTCAAGCTGGAAGAAGGCGCACCCTCGGCGCTGACGCTGCAGCCGGTGATCGGTCAGCGTCGCGCTGCCAAGACCACGGTGCGCATCGGCCGTGACGGGGGTCGGGGTACGGCCTACGTCAATGGCCACAACACCGCCGATGAAGGCCGCGAACTGCGCCGCTTCGACAACGTGCGCGAAGACCGCGGCCGCGGTCGCGGCGGCAAGCCGGGTGGCGGCTTCAAGGGCGGCCTGACGGTCAGCGGTGAAGCGGCTGCCAAGCAGTCGCAGCGCCCGTTCAAGGCCCGCCCGCAGAAGAACGATCGTGGCCTGCCGGAAGGCAACCCGGCTGCGTTCCGCAGCTGGTACGTGCCGGACGGCGTCAGCACCGGCCCGAGTGGACACCGCAATGCCGGCCCGGGCGCTGCCCGCGGTCCGGGTGCCCGTGGTCCCGGTGGCCCCGGCGCGCGCGGTCCCGGTGGTCCGGGTGCCCGGGGTCCGGGTGCACGCGGTCCAGGCCAGGGTGGCGGCTACGGCCAGGGCCAGGGTGAAGGCGCTCGTGGCGGTTATGCCAAGCCGAAGTCGCCGGGTGCCGGCGCCGGTGGCAACCGCGGCGGCCAGGGCCAGGGTGGCCAGGGCAACAAGCATCCCTACGGGCATCCGGGCAACGCCCCGTCATTCCCGTCCGATCATGCCAACCCGGGTTTCAGCCCGTACGGTAGTGCCCGTCCGGCCAGCGGCAACCGTGGCCCGGGCGGTAACCGCTCGGCGGGTGGCCCCGGCGGCAACCGGGGGCCGGGTGGTCCCGGTGGCAACCGCGGACCGGGTGGTCCCGGTGGCGGCAATCGTGGTCCCGGCGGCCCCGGTGGCGGCAATCGCGGTCCGGGTGGCCCCGGTGGCAACCGCGGACGTGGCGGCGGCCCGCGCGGCGGCTGATCAATAAAAAACCCGGCCTCGCGGCCGGGTTTTTTTGTGTCGGGTAGTGGCGGCTTTCAGCGGCGCTCGATGGTGAACGCGGTCCCGTCGATACCCAGGTCCCAGCCCTTGCCGGTGCCGGCCAAGGCAAGCGAGATGTCGCCCTTGGTCATCGCCGCTGCACCGCTGGAGCGGATCACGCCCGCATGTGCGCCAACGGCGGCATAGGTGCCGAACAGATCATTGGGCGAGTACGCGCCGCTGAAGCGGCCGGTCCCATCGACGATCTTCGATTTGCCGATCGTCAGCCCGCCGCCCTTGACCTTGAGCTTGACCGGCATCGTCATGCCGTTGTCGCAGGTGATCGTGCCGGTACCGGAGGCCGTCTTGTAGAACACCGACCAACCGGACATGTCGTAGCGCAGGTTGCATTCGATGTTGCCCGCTGCCTGCGCGGCGGGCGCGACGAAAGCAGAGGCAGCGAGCACGAGCAGCAGGGAAACGGTGGACTTCATGATAGGGGTGCTCCGCGTTGTGGAATGCGCGAAATCTAGCAGTGGCCCCCTCCTCCGGACAGGGGCAGCTGCGCCATCCGCGTCCTGTGGTTCAGTCAGCCGTCGGCTGCTCCAGCACGAAGGCATCGGCATCGAGCATCGCCGGGAAACGGGCGCGGTGTGCCGCCAGCGCACCGGCCGACAGCGTGGTCGTCACGACCTGTTCGACCTCACGCACCTCCACCTGAGCCTGGCCCAGGAAATCGATCACCGCGCTGTCGCCGGCATAGTGCAGATCGTTGCCGTCCACACCCACCCGGTTGACCGCGGCGACGAAGCAGAGGTTTTCGATCGCACGCGCACGCAGCAGGGTCTTCCAGGCATAGGCACGCGCCGAGGGCCAGTTGGCCACGAACAGCTGCAGGTCGAAGTCCAACTGCCCTGCCCGCTCCACGTCGTACCGGTTGCGGCAGAACACGGGGAAGCGCAGGTCGTAGCAGACCTGCGGATTGATCCGCCAGCCCTTCCACTGCACGCTCAGGCGCTCGCGGCCGGCGGCGTAGCGCTCATGCTCACCGCCGTAACGGAACAGGTGGCGCTTGTCGTACTGCTGCACCTCGCCATCGGGCGTGGCGAACAACAACCGGTTGTAGACCGCCTCGCCTTCGCGCAGCTGCACGCTGCCGGTCACCGCCGCATCCAGCTGCGCGGCCTGCTGGCGCATCCAGGCGACGGTCGGCCCCTGCATGTCTTCGGCCTGGGCAATCGCCTCGTTGGAGAAGCCGCTGGTGAAGGTTTCCGGCAGCACCACCAGGTCGGTGCGGCCCGCCAGCGGCGACAGCAGGTCACCGTAATACGTGCGGTTGCCGGCCGGATCGTGCCAACGCGTGTCGCCCTGCACCAGGCTGATACGCAGGTCCTGCACAGCACCCTGTGCGTTCGTCGGGACCGCGCTCACAGCCGTGCCAACCGTTCGATGGCCGCATCCAGCGTCGTTTCGTTCTTGGCGAAGCACAAGCGCACGATGCGCTGGCCGGCCGGCGGCGTTTCGTAGAACGGTGACAGCGGAATCGCCGCCACGCCTTTCTCGATCGTCAGCCACTTCACGAATTCATGGTCCGGCAAGTCGCTGATCGCCGAGTAATCCACCAGTTGGAAGTAACCGCCGGGCACCGGCAGCGCCTGCAGGCGCGTCTGCGCCAGCTGCTCACGGAAGCGGTCACGCTTGGCCTGGTAGAACGCCCCCAACTGCAGGTGGTGTTCCGGCTCATCACGGATCATCGCCGCGAATCCATATTGTGCCGGGCCGAAACTGGTGAAGGTGTTGTACTGGTGCACCTTGCGGAATTCCGCGCTCATCGCGGGCGGGGCGATGGCGTAGCCGATCTTCCAGCCGGTGCAGTGGTAGGTCTTGCCGAAGCTGGAGATCACGAACGCGCGCTCGCGCAGCTCCGGATGCCGCAGGGCGGACTCGTGGCGGCGGCCGTCGTAGATGATGTGCTCGTACACTTCATCGGAAATCAGATAGATGTCCGTGCCGCGCAGCAGATCGGCCAGGGCCTGCATGTCCGCCGCATCGAGCATCGCGCCGGACGGATTGTGCGGTGTGTTGACCATCAGCATCCGCGTACGCGGGGTGATCGCCGCACGCACGCGATCCCAGTCGACGGCGAAGGTATGCGGATCCAGCGGCACGTGCACCGCGCGCGCGCCGGCAAGATCGATCGCCGGCTCGTAGCAGTCATACGCCGGGTCGAGCACGATCACTTCTTCGCCGGCACGCACCACGGCGTGGATGGCGTTGAAGATCGCTTCGGTGGCACCGCTGGTGACGGTGATTTCCGTATCCGGGTCCACCTCTGCGCCGTACAGGTCCAGCGATTTCTGCGCGATGGCCTGGCGCAGCGGCGCCACGCCGGTCATCGGCGGATACTGGTTGAGACCGTCGGCCATGGCCGCCGTGGTGGCATCGATCAGCCGCTGCGGCGCGCTGAAGTCGGGAAAACCCTGGCCGAGGTTCACGGCGCCGTGTTCGGCTGCCAGCTGGGACATCACGGTGAAGATGGTGGTGCCCACCTTGGGCAGCTTGGTCTGCGGTTGCATCGGCCTGTGCGGGGTTGGAAGACAGGCATGTGAGTGTAGCGCCTTGACGGCCAGCGGCCGTCACTACCGACGCGCGGCCGTCACTACCCTTTACAATCGGGGCCCGTGTTCGGCGCAGAGAATCGCCCCTTGGATACCCCTGCGCTGCTGGCCGCCCGTGGCCTGTGTTTTTCCCGCGACGAAGAAACGGTGTTTGGTCCGCTCGACTTCCATGTCGATGCAGGCGAGGCCCTGCTGGTGCAGGGCGACAACGGCGCCGGCAAGACTACCCTGCTGCGTGTGCTGGCCGGGCTGCTGCGCCCGGCGGCAGGCACGGTCGAGATCGATGGACGCGCCGCAGGCATCGCCGAACGTGCGCACTTCGTCGCCTACCTGGGCCACCTGCCCGCGCTGAAGGCGGATCTGGATACCCTGGAAAATCTGCACTTCCTGTGCGGGCTGCATGGGCGGCGCGCGCGGCAGATGCCGGGCAGTGCGCTGGCCGTGGTGGGCCTTGCCGGATATGAAAACACCCTGGTGCGGCATCTTTCCGCTGGGCAGAAGCGCAGGCTGGCGCTGGCCCGCATGTGGCTGTCGCCGGCACCGTTGTGGCTGATGGACGAGCCCTACGCCAACCTTGATCTGGAGGGCATCAACCTGGTGAACCGGATGATTTCCGCCCACCTGCGCGGCGGTGGCGCGGCGCTGGTCACCACCCACGGTGCCTACGCTGCGCCGCCGGTGCGGACGCGCCAACTGCAGTTGCCGCTGCAGGTGATCGCATGATCGCCCCGGGCACCGAGCCGGGCCTGTGGCAGACCGCGCGCGCCCTTGCCAGCCGCGACCTGCGTCTGGTCTGGCGGCGGCGGGGGGATGCGCTGCAACCGGTGCTGTTCGCCCTGCTGGTCGTCGTGCTGTTCGCGTTGGCGCTGGGCCGCGATCCGCAGGTGCTGGCGGCCAATGCGGTGGCCGTGTTGTGGCTGGCGGTGCTGCTGGCAGGCCAGTTGGCGCTGGATTCGCTGTTCCGTTCCGATGCCGAAGACGGCTCGCTGGAGCAATGGCTGCTGGCCCCGGTACCGCTGTCCTGGCTGGTGCTGGTCCGCGTGCTGATGCACTGGCTGACCACCGCCCTGCCGTTGATCGTGATCAGTCCGCTGCTGGCGGAAATGCTGCATCTGCCACATGACCAATGGCCGATGCTGCTGGCATCGTTGCTGCTGGGAACCCCCCTGCTGAGCCTGATCGGTGGCATGGTCGCCGCACTGACGGTGGGCATCCGACGCTCTGGTATCCTCGTTGCACTGTTGTCGTTGCCGCTGTACGTACCGGTGCTGGTGTTCGGTGCAGGCAGTGTCGCCGCCGCCGCACGCGGCCAGGATCCACTGGGTGCGCTGCTGATGCTCGCCGCCGGCCTGGTGGTCGCGCTGGTGCTGGCGCCCCTGGCCACGGCAGCGGCGATCCGCATCTCGTTGAGCTGATTGTTCTTGAGCCGAGCCACACCGACCACCCGGGATAGCCGCTACCGCATGCAACCGATCGTCCGCTGGTTCCACCAACTCGGCTCGCCGCCCACCTTCGACCGCTTCGCTCGTCGCTGGTCCCGTCTCTTCCTCGTCGCCTCGTTGCCGGTGCTGGCCCTGGGCCTGTGGCAGGCGCTGTTCGTGGTGCCCGCCGATTACCAGCAGGGCGACAGCTTCCGCATCCTGTTCGTGCACGTGCCCAGCGCGTGGATGAGCCTGTTTGTGTTCGCGCTGATGGCCCTGTATGCCGCCATCGCGCTCATCTGGAAGATCAAGATCTGCGAAGTGCTGGCCATGGCCTGCGCGCCGATCGGCGCCGGTTTCACCGCCGTCACCCTGCTCACCGGCAGCATCTGGGGCCGGCCGATGTGGGGCACGTGGTGGGACTGGGATCCGCGGCTGACCACCGAACTCATCCTGTTGTTCCTGTATTTCGGGGTGATCGGCCTGTACATGGCCATCGAAGACCGGCGCAATGCCGCGCGCGCCGCGGGGCTGCTGGCCATCGTTGGCGTTGCCCTGTTACCGGTCATCCGCTATTCGGTGGACTGGTGGGGCAGCCTGCACCAGGGCCAGACGATCCGCCTGTTCGGGCCGACCACGCTGGATGCGAGCATGCAGTTGCCGCTGTGGCTGATGGTCATCGGCACCAAGCTGTGGTTCGTCGGCTCGCTGCTGGCCAAGGCGCGTGCGGACAACCTGCAGCGCGAGGCCGGCAAGGACTGGGTACAACGCCAGCTGGGAGGCGCGCCATGAGCTATCTCGGTTACGTCGTCGGCGCCTACGCGGTATTCGTCGGCCTGCTGGTCGTCGATGCCATCGGCTCGCGCCTGCGCCTGCGCCGGGCCCTGCAGGTCGCACGGCAGCGCCAGCAACGCCAGGACGCGCGGCGCAGTGCCGCGACCGGGCCGCTGGAGCTGGAGCGATGAACCCGCAGCGCCGCCGTCGCCTGCTGTGGGTAGTGCTGTTGCTGGCCGCTTCGGGGCTGGCCACCGCGCTGGTGGCGATGGCCCTGCAGCGCAACGTGGCCTATCTGTATA
Organism: Stenotrophomonas sp. CFBP 13718; assembly: GCF_014842145.1. Lineage (NCBI taxonomy): Bacteria > Pseudomonadati > Pseudomonadota > Gammaproteobacteria > Lysobacterales > Lysobacteraceae > Stenotrophomonas > Stenotrophomonas sp. CFBP 13718. The sequence goes on along the minus strand of NZ_JACYVC010000004.1, from coordinate 314,677 downwards.
CGCCGGCCGAAGTGCTGCGTGGCGAGAACGGCAATGCCGAGCGTTTCAGACTGGGTGGCATGGTCGCCAAGGGTTCCCTGACCCGGGAGCCTGGCTCGCTGGTCGCCCATTTCACCGTGACCGATGGCGATGCGGACCTCGTCGTGCGCAGCGACCAGATCCTGCCCGATCTGTTCCGCGAAGGCCAGGCCGTGGTGGTCACCGGACGTCTGCAGGGCGGCCAGTTCGTCGCCGAAGAAGTACTGGCCAAGCACGATGAAACCTACATGCCGAAGGAACTGGCCGACAAGATGGGCGAGGCGCACGTGAAGCACGATGTGCCCGTGCCCGTGCCCGAGGTGCGCTGAGTGCTGCCCGAACTCGGACAGATCCTGATGCTGCTGGCCCTGCTGGCCGCGCTGCTGCAGTCCAGCCTGCCGCTGGTGGGTGCGCATCGCCGCATCGGGAGCTGGATGCAGGTCGCCCGGCCTGCCGCGTTCGCACAGCTGGTGCTGGTGCTCGCGGCGTTCGCGGTGCTGACGGCCGCCTTCGTACAGCAGGATTTTTCCGTCCGCTACGTCGCGGAGAACTCCAACAGCCTGCTGCCCATGGTGTACCGCTGGTCCGCAGTGTGGGGCGCCCATGAGGGCTCGCTGCTGCTATGGGCGCTGGTGCTGGCGGCATGGACCGGTGCGGTGGCGCTGGGCTCGCGGCAGCTGCCCGACGATGTGCAGGCGCGCGTGCTGGCGGTGATGGGCCTGGTCAGCGTCGGCTTCCTCGCCTTCCTGATCTTCACCTCCAATCCGTTCACCCGGTTGATTCCGGCGCCGCTGGAAGGCCGCGACCTCAATCCGCTGCTGCAGGACCCCGGATTGATCATCCATCCGCCGATGTTGTATCTGGGCTACGTCGGATTCTCGGTACCGTTCGCCTTCGCGGTCGCGGCGCTGCTGGACGGTCGCGTGGACACGCGCTGGGTGCGTTGGACGCGGCCGTGGACCAACGTCGCTTGGGCGTTCCTGACCCTGGGTATCGCACTGGGCAGCTGGTGGGCCTACTACGAACTCGGCTGGGGCGGCTGGTGGTTCTGGGACCCGGTGGAGAACGCCAGCTTCATGCCGTGGCTTGCCGGCGCGGCGCTGATCCATTCGCAGGCGGTCACCGAGAAGCGCGGAACGTTCGCCAGCTGGACGCTGCTGCTGGCCATCACCGCCTTTGCGCTCTCCTTGCTGGGTACGTTCCTGGTGCGCTCCGGCGTGCTGACCAGCGTGCACTCGTTTGCTGCCGATCCGTCGCGCGGCATGTTCATCCTGCTGTTCCTGGCCATCCTGGTCGGCGGTGCGCTGCTGCTGTACGTGCTGCGCGCCGGCCGCATGGGCGTGGACAGTGCCGATCCACGCAGAGGCTTCACCGCGACCTCGCGCGAAACCCTGTTGATGGCCAACAACCTGCTGCTGGCCTGTGCCTGCGCCATGGTGCTGCTGGGCACGCTGTATCCGCTGCTGGCCGATGCCTTGGGCATGGGCAAGATTTCCGTGGGTCCCCCCTACTTCGGCAGTCTGTTCCTGCTGTTGATGGCGCCGCTGGTGCTGTTGCTGCCGTTCGGACCGCTGGTCAACTGGCAGCGCGACCAGCCGTCGCGCGCACTTGCGCTGCTGGCCCCGTGGCTGCTGCTGGCCGTGCTGCTGGCGGCCGTCGCCTGGTGGCACGCACCGCAGAATGGCTGGAAGGTCGGGCTGGGCGTGGGCGCGGCCGCCTGGGTGGGACTCGGCACTGCACGCTTCATCTGGCAGCGGCTGCGCGGCAACGGCCGCTTCACCGCCGAGATGGTCGGCATGCTGCTGGGCCACGCCGGGGTCGCGGTGTTCCTGGCCGGCGCGTTGCTGGTGGAGGCGCTGAACGTGCAACGCGAGGTGGCGCTCGCACCGGGACAGACCGTAGTGGTGGGTGACCACGAAATCCGCTTCGAAGGCGTGGACCACCGCGAGGGGCCGAACTTCAGCGCGGACCGCGGCCACCTGCGCGTGTTCCGCGATGGGCGTGAGCTGGCCCTGCTGCACCCGGAAAAACGCCTGTACGCCAGCGGCGGGCAGGTGATGACCGAAGCCGGCATCGATGCACGGCTGTCCGGTGACGTGTACGTAGCAATGGGCGAACCACTGGGCAACAATGCATGGGCCGTACGCGTGCATATCAAGCCGTTCGTACGCTGGATCTGGCTCGGGGCGCTGTTGATGGCGCTCGGTGGCCTGGTTGCTGCGGCTGATCGTCGTTTCCGTCGTCGTTAGGAGTTGCGTTGTCCATGTCCGAATCCCCTGCCCCCCGCCCCTCCCGCCCGCTGCCGCCGGTAGCCATCGTGATCGGCGTGCTGTTCTTCTTCGGCCTGCTCGGGCTGATGGTGTACGGGGTGATGAAGAGCGACGATCCACAACGTGATGTGCTGCCCTCGCCGCTGATCGGCAAGCAGGCACCGGCGTTCAGCCTGCCGGTGCTGCATGACCCGGACATCATGGTGCGCAGCGAAGAACTGCGCGGCGCACCGTACCTGTTGAACGTATGGGGGAGCTGGTGTGCGGCCTGCCGCGAAGAACATCCGGTGCTGACCCGCTTTGCCGAAAGCAAGCGCGTGCGCGTGATCGGCTACAACTGGAAGGACGAGCCCACCGATGCACTGCATTGGCTGGAGCAGCTGGGCAACCCGTTCATGGTGGTGCTGAGCGATATCGAAGGCCGCACCGCGATCGACTGGGGCATCACCGCCGCACCGGAGACCTTCCTGGTGGACGGCAGTGGCGTGGTGCGCTGGAAATACAGTGGCGCGATGACCCAGGCCGTCGTCGACCAGAAGCTGATCCCGGCGCTGGAACAGATCGAAAAGGCCCAGGCCGATGCCGGCAATGCGCTGCGCGCCACGCCCTGACCGCCGCGGCCTGGGCCTGCTCGCCAACGGCCTGCTGATGGCCGTGCTGCTGGTGGCCTCGCTGTTCTGCACCGCCACGCGTGCGCAGCAGCCGGTGCACGATGCGCGCCCGCTGCAGTTCGCCGATGCCGCCGAAGAGGCGCGCTTCCATGCCTTGGCCGCGCAACTGCGCTGCGTGCAGTGCCAGAACCAGTCGCTGGCCGATTCCAACGCGCAGATCGCCCAGGATCTTCGCCGCGAAGTGCTGGAGCTCATCCACCAGGGCCATGACGATGCCGAAGTGAAGCAGTTCCTGGTGCAGCGCTACGGCGAGTTCGTGCTCTATCAACCCACCCTGCAACCGGGCACCTGGTTGCTGTGGGGCGGGCCGCTGCTGTTCCTGCTCGGCGGCGCCGTGTTGTTGTGGAGGCTGGTGCGCCGTCGCGGCAACGCCGTGGTGGTGGATGACGCAGGCGGAGACGGCTGGTGACGCTCTGGCTCGCCCTGCTGTCAGGGCTGGCCGGCATTGCGCTGGCCGCCTGCGTGCTGTGGCCGCTGCGACAGCGCGGGCGCACCGGCTTCATGGCGGCGTGCCTCAGTCTGGGTATCGTCAGCGCCAGCCTGTACCTGCTGGTCGGCGATCCACGCGCGGCGCAGCAGCCCGCCGCACCGTCCATGGCCGATCTTCGACAAGGCGTGGAAGCGTTGGAGGCATCGCTGCAGCGCGAGCCACAGCGCGCCGACGGCTGGGCACTGCTGGGCCGCTCACGCAGCGAGCTTGGCCAGAATGCGGCGGCGGCCGATGCGTTCGCCCGTGCGGCCGCCTTGGCCCCGGATGATGCCGGTCTGCTGGTCGAAGCGGCACAGGCTCGCGCGCAGGCCGACGCCGCGAAGCGGTTCGATGACACGGCACTGCAGTGGCTGCAGCATGCACTGACGGTGCAACCCGACGCCGAGCGCGCCGCCTGGCTGCTGGGTATCGCGCTGCGCCAACGCGGGCGCGATGCAGAAGCGGTCGAGGTGTGGTCGGCCTTGTTGCCGCGGCTGCAGCCCGGTGCGGCCACGGCGCTGGAACAGCAGCTGGCGATCGCACGCGCCGCGGCCGGCGCCGAGGCACCCGCGCCGGGCCCGGGCCCGGCACAGCGAAACGCCGATCCGCTGCTGAGCGTGCGCATTGCGCTGCCCGCTGGCTTCGATCCCGCGCAGTGGCCGCAGGGCACGGCCCTGTTCGTGCTGGCGCGTGCCCCGGGGGGCCCGCCGATGCCGGTGGCGGTGCGCCGTTATCCCCTCGACGCCTTGCCGTCCAGCGTCACGCTCAGCGACGCCGACAGCCCGATGCCGACCCAGCCGCTGTCTGCCCACGCACGCGTGGAGGTACTTGCCCGCCTGTCGCGCACAGGGACGGCGTCGCACGCCGAGGGTGACCTGGAAAGCGAACCGGTGACCGTGCAGCTGCCGCAGTCCGGCGAGCTGCAGCTGCAGCTGCGGTGACACGGTCCGCCGAAGGCCCGCTGCGCTCGCCGACCGTGGGTCGGCGCTACCCTCGCCTGATACTGCACGCGCGGTAACGGCCTGCGCCGACGGCCCGCTGCGCTCGCCGACCATGGGTCGGCGCTACCTTGGCCTGATACCGCGCATGACCCTCGCCTGGTAGCGCCGAGCCGTGCTCGGCGGAAAATCCTGCCGCCCACGAAAAAGCCCGGCGTGCGCCGGGCTTTTTGATTCCACTTGCGCAGCCAGGGCTTAGTCGCCCTGCTGCTTCTGCATGTGTTCCCAACGCTCCTGGGCGTCGATGGTGCGCTCAGCGGTCAGGCGCGCCTCAAGGCGATCCAGGCCGATTTCTTCACCCGTATCCACGCAGTAACCGTAGTCACCGGCTTCCAGGCGCTTGAGCGTGCTGTCGATCTTGCCGATGAGCTTGCGGTAGCGGTCTCGGGTACGCAGTTCCAGCGAGTTCTCGGTCTCGCGGGTCGCGCGCTCGGCTTCATCGCCGATGTCACGCACTTCCTCGCGCAGGTTCTCGATGGTCTGCTTGGATTCTTCCACCAGGTCGGCGCGCCAGTCCTGCAGGCGCTTGCGGAAGTACTCCTGCTGCAGCGGGCTCATGTATTCCTCTTCCGCACCCGGCTTGTAACCGGTAGGCAGGATCGGACGGCCGGTGGCTTCGTCGGTCTTGTACTCGACCACCTTGTACTTGCTGCGCGGCGCCGGAGCGGTCGAGCGGGCGGTCACTGCCACGGCAACCTTGCCCACCGGGCGGGTTGCGGTCTTCGGGGCGGCATCGGATTTCACTGGAGTTTTCGCGGGCGATTTCGAAACGGGCACGGGATTCTTGATTTGCGGGGCCTTCTTGGCAGTTGCGTTGGCAGCCTTTGCAGGTACCGCAGCGACCGCGTTACTGGCCGGGACAGACTTGGCCGGAGCCGGCGGGGCCGGCTTCGGTACGGACTTCACTGCGGGCGCCGCCGCTGGCTTGCCTGCCGGCTTGCTCGCGGCCTTGCCCACCACCGGCGAGGCCGGCGCGGACTTCTTCACCGCCGGACGGGCCGACGGCTTGTTGACGGACGCCTTGCCGGTAACCGGCTTGGCGGCCTTGGTCGCCGTGGCGACCTTGGAAACCTTCTTTGCCGGGGCCTTACTGGCCGCGGTCTTCTTTGCCGCCGACGTGCTGACGACGCCCTTGCCGGCCGTCGTTCTGCCGGTGGACTTCGCAGGCTTGGAGGCCACCTTGGCCGCCTTCGCCGGCGTGCTGGCCGTCTTGACTGCCTTGGCGGGTGCCGCCTTGACGGGTGCTGCCTTGGCCACCGCCTTCTTTGCCGGCGCCTTCGCTGCCGGGGCCTTTTTTGCCGCCGTCCTGGCTGTTCCCTGCTTGCTCGCTGTCTTCACTACCGGCTTGGCCGGCTTCTTCGCTACAGACTTGGCCGCCGTTTTCTTCGCAACAGGGCTGGCGGTTTTCTTGGCGGCCTTGACGGCCTTCTTTGCAGTTTTTTTAGCAGCCACGAAACGCTCTTCCTTGGATTCCCCGGGGCCCGGGAAAGCGGGCCTTTATAGCCTACCCGGCCGACAGCAGCAACCGCGTGACAGGACGCACACACGGCCCTCCCACTGCAGGACCCCATGCTGTCCCTGACCCGCTTCACCACCCGCGCGGCACGGAACGTGGCCGGCGGATCATGCCACCGGCATGGCTGCGGCGCAGGACGCGCGCGGCAGCCAACGGCCCATCCTGCGACAAATACGCGCCGCTGCCAACCATGCCCGCTGCGTCGCCTCTACTGAATGGGCGACATCGTCCTTGTGGGGGCCCCGAGGGCGCCGACTGCCATGCCGCCGCGATTCACCCCAAAGGACGGACCACGTTTTACTATGAACGGGTGATCTCCCACCTGCTCATCGCCGTGCTGCGCTTCTACAAGCGCTTCATCAGCCCGTTGCTCGGGCCGCGTTGCCGCTTTTTCCCCAGCTGTTCCGAATATGCCATGCAGGCCATCGCCGGCCACGGGCCGCTGCGCGGCAGCTGGCTTGCCGTGCGCCGCATCGGCCGCTGCCATCCCTTCCATCCCGGCGGATTCGATCCGGTGCCCGAGCGCACCGACGACCCTGCCTGCCGCTGCAAAGGAAACCACTGACATGTCGTCCACCCTGATCACCAATGCCCGCCTGGTCAACGAAGGCCGGGTCTTCACTGCCGATCTGCGCATCGAGAACGGCCGCATCGCCCGCATTGACGGCAGCCTGGCCGCCCGCGATGGCGAGCAGGTCGTCGACGCCGCTGGCCGCTGGCTGCTGCCCGGGATGATCGATGACCAGGTGCATTTCCGCGAACCCGGCCTGACCCACAAGGGCGACATCGCGACCGAATCGGCGGCGGCCGTGGCCGGTGGACTGACCACCTTCATGGACATGCCGAACACCAATCCGCCCACCTTGAACGCCGATGCACTGCAGGCCAAGTACGATGCCGCCGCGGGCCGCGCGCGCGCCAATTACGGCTTCTACATGGGTGCAAGCAACGACAACCTGGAGCACATCCAGCGGCTGGATCCGAAGACCGCGCCGGGCATCAAGGTCTTCATGGGCGCATCGACCGGCAACATGCTGGTGGACAACCCGGACACACTGGATGCGATCTTCCGCGATGCGCCGACGCCGATCATCACCCATTGCGAAGACACGCCGATGATCGACGCGCTGGCCAAGCAGTTCCAGGCGCAGTACGGCGATACGCTGAGCGCTGAACAGCACCCGGACATCCGTTCGCGCGAAGCCTGCCTGAAGTCATCGCAGCTGGCGGTGGCGCTGGCGAAGAAACACGGCACGCGCCTGCACGTGCTGCATATCTCCACGGCCGACGAATTGATGCTGTTCGAGCGCGGACCGATGATCCGTGCCGATGGCAGTCGCAAGCAGATCACCGCGGAAACCTGCATCCATTTCCTGCGCTTCGACCGCACCGATTACGCGCGGCTGGGCAACCTGATCAAGTGCAACCCGGCCATCAAGGACGTGGCCGACCGCGAGGCACTGACCCGCGCTCTGGTGGAGGACATCATCGATGTGCTGGCCACCGACCATGCCCCGCATACCTGGGAAGAAAAGCAGAAGCCCTACCCGCAGGCACCGTCCGGCCTGCCCCTGGTGCAGTACGCCCTGACGGCCGCGCTGGAACTGGTGCACGAAGGCAAGCTCGACATCACGCGCGTGGTGCAGAAGTTCGCGCATGCGCCGGCGCAGCTGTTCGACGTGGCCGAGCGCGGGTTCCTGCGCGAAGGCTATTTCGCCGACCTGGTGCTGGTGGAAGACAAGCCGTTTACCGTGAAGCGCGAGGACGTGCTGTCCAAGTGCGGCTGGTCGCCCTTCGAAGGCACCACGTTCCAGTCGCGCATCGCGTCCACCTGGATCAACGGCCAGCTGGCCTGGGACGGTAGCCAGATTGTCGGTGCGGCCAACGGCCAGCGTCTGGCGTTCAGCCGCTGATGCGCGGGACGTTGCTCGCGTCGATCCTGGCCGGCGCCCTGCCGGTCGTGCTTGCATTTCCGATCTCGCCTGCCGCCGCGCAGTCCGCCGAGGACCGGGTGGTGTTCCCGGCAAGTGCATCGCAAGGCGCGATGGTGATCGGGAAAGTGCCCGCGGGCAGCACCGTGCGTTTCGGCGGGCGCACGCTGCGCGTTAGCGGTTATGGCAGCGTGGTGTTCGGCATCGGGCGTGACGAGAAGGGACCGCTGCAGGTGGACGTGCAGCGCCCCGACGGCGGCAGCGAGACCGTGCGTATCGCCGTCACGGCCCGCGACTGGCCGGTGGAGCGCGTCAACGGCGTCCCGCCGAAGACGGTCAATCCGCCCGCGGCCATTGCCGAGCGCATCAAGCGGGAGCAGGCGCAGGTCACTGCCGCCCGCGCCCGCGATGACAACCGCGCCGACTTCGCGCAGCCGTTCACGTGGCCGGTGCAGGGGCGCATCAGCGGGCGCTTCGGCAATGCACGCGTGTACAACGGTCAGCCCGGTTCGGGCCACTCCGGCATGGACATCGCGGTGCCCACCGGCACCCCGGTGAAGGCACCGGCTGCAGGTGTGGTCACCTTTGCCGCGCCCGACCTGTATCTCACCGGCGGCACCTTGCTGCTGGACCATGGTTTCGGGGTCAGTTCGAATTTCCTGCACCTGTCGCGCATCGACGTAAAGGTGGGGGACCGTGTCGAGCAGGGTCAGGTGATCGCCGCCGTCGGCGCGACCGGGCGAGCGACCGGCCCGCACCTGCATTGGGGCATGAACTGGTTCGACACCCGCATGGATCCGCTGCTGGTGCTCGAACGGAAATAACGGTTGCGCCGAGCCACGCTCGGCGGAATCGTCCAGCCAACGGCCCGCTGCGCTCGCCGACCATGGGTCGGCGCTACGGATTCCGGGCGTCGCGGATTCTGCATCGGTTGCGCCGAGTCACGCTCGGCGGAATCTTTCAGGCAACGGCCCGCTGCGCTCGCCGACCATGGGGCGGCGCTACGGATTACGGGCGTCGCGGATGCTGCATCGGTTGCGCCGAGCCACGCTCGGCGGAATCTTTCAGCCAACGGCCCGCTGCGCTCGCCGACCATGGGTCGGCGCTACGGATTCCAGACGTCGCGGATGCTGCATCGGTAGCGCCGAGTCACGCTCGGCGGAATCTTTCAGGCAACGGCCCGCTGCGCTCGCCGACCATGGGTCGGCGCTACGGATTCCGGGCGTCGCGGATTCTGCATCGGTTGCGCCGAGTCACGCTCGGCGGAATCTTTCAGGCAACGGCCCGCTGCGCTCGCCGACCATGGGGCGGCGCTACGGATTCCGGGCGTCGCAGATGCTGCATCGGTAGCGCCGAGTCACGCTCGGCGGAATCTTTCAGGCAACGGCCCGCTGCGCTCGCCGACCATGGGTCGGCGCTACGGATTCCGGGCGTCGCGGATTCTGCATCGGTTGCGCCGAGTCACGCTCGGCGGAATCTTTCAGGCAACGGCCCGCTGCGCTCGCCGACCATGGGGCGGCGCTACGGATTCCGGGCGTCGCGGATGCTGCATCGGTAGCGCCGAGCCACGCTCGGTGGAATCTTTCAGGCAACGGCCCGCTGCGCTCGCCGACCCTGGCTCGGCGCTACCGTCGACGCGCTGGCATCAGCCCCGCGCGGCCCACCACACACGCAACAACGTGCGCACCGGGGTCGCTTCTATCGGCTTGCCGTTGGCCTGTGCCTGCAGCCGGGCACGGGCCAATGCTGCCCAGATCCGACGCGGCCGCGGGCCGGCAACGCGGCGACGCCACGGCTTCAACAGCATGCTGGCCCAGCGCTGGGCGGCCCCTGTGGCGTCCTGCTCCAGCAGTGATCGCGGGATACCGGCAACACCGGCATCGAACAGCCGCTGCGCCAGTGTCTGCGTCAGCACCGCATGCCCTGCCCCACTGCGCAATCGATCCTCGAACAGCACCGCCTCCACGCCTGCCACAGCGTTGGCATAGTCGCCCAGCGCGCGTTCCGCGGCCGGCGCATCCGGCGCAACGGCACGCGCATCGACCAGCGACGGCAGTGCATCAGCCAGCTGCGCCCACGGCGCACGCACCGGCTCCAGCACACGCCCCAGCGGATGCCGCGAGCGCTGTGACGCCCAACTGCGCAGCTCCTCGCCCCACCAGGCCAGCTTGGCATCGGCCGGCAGCGGGTCGCCACTGGTGTTGAGCATGTCGTCGAATTCCTGCAGCAGCGCGAACCACGCCACGGTGCGCGCGCGGAGGTCTGGCGCCACGAATGGCTCGGCGACCGACCATTCCGGCCAGCGGGCTCGCCATTTGTCGAGGAAACTGTCCAACGCACTGCTGTTCACTACACGTCCTTCAAATAGAACCCGGCACGGCCGGGAAAGTGGGCCACTGCGAGGCCTGTTGCAGGGAAACCGCATCTTCAACGTTGGTGTCGGCCTGCCAGGTCGCTGGATCGTCCTCGGCGAGGCGGTAGCCCCAGAGCGCGGCGATCGATCGCATGCCCGCCGCGCGTGCCGCGATGATGTCGCGCTCGTCGTCGCCGACATAGACGCAGTGCGGGGCACTGACGCCCATCAGCTGCGCGGCGTGGAGCAGCGGCAGGGGGTGCGGCTTGCGCTGCGGCAGCGAGTCGCCGCCGATCAACACCGCACACCGGTCCTGCCAGTGCTGCTGGGGCAGGATCAGCCGCGCCAGGTACTCCGGCTTGTTGGTGACGATGCCCCACCGCGCGCCATCGGCGTCCAACGCATCGAGCATGTCCGCCACTCCGTCGAACAGCGCGGCATGCTGGCCGATCAGGCCTTCATAGCGCTGCAGGAACTCCGGCACCAATCCATCGCGTGCGGTGTCGGGCAGCTCGGGGAACGCAACGGCCAGCATCGCGCGCGCGCCCTTGGACACCACGGGACGAAGCTGCTCCAGCGACACCGCCGCGCGGCCGCGTGCCGCCAGCATCGCCGTGGTGGTGGCCACGAAATCCGGCGCGCTGTCCAGCAGGGTGCCGTCCAGATCGAACAGCACCGCGCGCGGGAAGCGCGCTGCGGTCATGCGGGCTTGACCGCGTGGGCGAGGTAATTGATGTCGGTACGGCTGCTCAGGCGCGCACGGTTGCGCCACGGCTCGTAGGCCATGCCACTGACATCCTGCAACTGCAGGTCCGCTTCGCGCAGCCAGCGCGAGAGCTCGGCCGGCTTGATGAATTCCTGGTAGTGATGCGTCCCCTTCGGCAGCAGGCGCGCCACGTACTCGGCACCGACAATCGCCACCGCGAACGCTGCCGCGGTGCGGTTGATCGTGGACAGGAACAGCTGCCCGCCCGGCTTCAGCAGCTGCTTGCACGCCTCGATGATGGCGGCGGGATCCGGCACGTGCTCCAGCATTTCCATGCAGGTGACCACGTCGAAACCTGCCGGCTGCTCGGCCGCCAGGTCCTCGGCTGCCTGTACGCGGTAGTCGATGGTCACTCCACTTTCCAACGCATGCAGGCGGGCGACCTTGACCAGCTCCGGGGCAAGGTCGATCGCGGTGACTTCCGCACCGGCCTGGGCCAGTGCTTCGCTCAACAGGCCACCACCGCAGCCGATATCCAGCACGCGCAGGCCGCGCAGCGGAGCGCGCTCGGCCACGTACTGCAGGCGCACCGGGTTGAGTGCGTGCAGCGGTTTCTGTGGGCCGTCGGCATCCCACCAGCGGGTCGCCAGCGCGGCGAATTTATCCAGCTCGGCCTGGTCGAAATTGGAAGAAGGATTGGGGGCATTCATGTCGGGAGTCCTTGCGGCGCTAGACGCACGCGGATGGGCAGTTCAGGCACGTACGTGGCGGATGCGCTCGCGCCACTGGCGTGCGTTGGCGATGATGCCCGGCAGGTCCATGCCGACCAGCTCGCGCTGCACCAGCTTGGGCTGTCCGGCAATCCAGACGTCGCTCACCTGCTGTCGGCCGGTGGCATACACCAGCTGGGACAGCACGTTGTGCAGCGGCTGGGTTTCCAGTGCGGACAGGTCCACGCAGACCAGGTCGGCCTGCTTGCCGACTTCGATCGAACCGATGCGCTCGCCGAAGCCCAGCGCGCGGGCACCGCCCAGTGTCGAGGCACGCAGCGTGGTCGCCGCGTCCAGTGCGGTGGCATCGTTGGCGACGGCCTTGGCCAGGATCGCCGCGGTGCGGTTCTCGCTGAACATGTCCAGGTCATTGTTGCTGGCGCAGCCATCGGTGCCGATAGCGAGATTGACGCCGGCCCGCTCAAGCGCGCACGCCGGACAGAAGCCGGACGCCAGCTTGAGGTTGGATTCGGGGCAGTGCACCACGCTCACGCCACGTTCGGCGCACAGGTGGATCTCCGCCTCGGTCAGCTGGGTCATGTGCACGGCGATCAGGCGGTCGTTGACCAGGCCCAGGCGATCGAGTCGCGCGAGCGGACGCTGGCCATGCAGCTTGATCGAATCGGTGATCTCCTGAGCGGTTTCATGCGTGTGCAGGTGCACCTGCATGTCCAGCTGGTCGGACAGCATGCGCACGCGCTCGAAGTTCGCATCGTTGACCGTATACGGCGCGTGCGGGGCGAACGACGTGCCGATCAGCGGATCGTTGCGCCACTGGTCATGCAGGTCGCCGGCCTTGGCGAAGTACTCGTCATCGGACTTCGCCCACGCCGTGGGGAAATCGATGATCACTGCGCCGACCAGCGCGCGGAAACCATGTTTCTTGTAGACAGCCGCCTGCACGTCACCGAAGAAATAGTTCTCGTTGGCGCACGTGGTGCCGCCGCGTAGCATCTCGGCGATGGCCAGCGTGGTGCCGTCGGCCACGAATTCCGGCCCGATCACCGCCGCTTCCACCGGCCAGATGTGCTGTTGCAGCCAGGTCATCAGCGGCAGGTCGTCGGCCACCCCGCGCAGGAGCGTCATCGGATTGTGCGTGTGGGCATTGACCAGCCCGGGCATCAATGCAGCGTCCGGACGGCTCACCACCTGGGCGGCGCTGAAGCGCTCGCGGGCATCGGCGCGCGGCAGGACGGCGATGATCTCTCCGTTGCGGATGGCCACCGCGTGGTCTTCCAGCACCACCGCATGCGGCTCGATCGGGACCACGTAGCCGGCTTCGATCAGCAGGTCACAGGCTTCGGGGGTGCGCAGGGTATCGGTCATGCGGGCTCACTTGGCTGGGGGCGGCGGGCCTGCCGTGGGGGCGGCCGTTGGCCGTCCACCCTGTAGAGCAGGTAGCAGACTGCCGGCGGCCGTCTGCCATGTGGAGCAGCAGCAGACGGCCAGCGGCCGTCTCTGCCGTAATCCGGCTTGGCCGGTTTACTTTACGCGTGCGGAGTATTCGCCCGAACGCGTATCGACCTTGATGATTTCTTCCTGGTTGACGAACAGCGGCACACGCACCACTGCGCCGGTTTCCAGCGTGGCCGGCTTGCCGCCGCCGCCGGAGGTGTCGCCGCGCACGCCGGGATCGGTCTCGGTGATCTTCAGCTCGACGAAGTTCGGCGGCTGCACGAAGATCGGCGAACCGTTCCACAGGGTCACGATGCAGGACTCTTCGCCCTTCAGCCACTTCTCCGCGCCGCCCATGCCGGCCTTGTCGGCCTGGACCTGCTCGAAGGATTCCGGATCCATGAAGTGCCAGTACTCGCCGTCGCTGTACATGAAGTCCATGTTGGTGTCGACGACGTCGGCCACTTCCACGTTGTCGGTGGCTTTCATGGTCAGTTCGACCGTACGGCCGGACTTGATGAAGCGGTAGCGCACGCGGGTGAAGGCCTGGCCCTTGCCCGGCTTGATGAACTCGGTTTCCGAGATGACCGCCGGTTCATTGTTGACCAGGATCTTCATCCCGTTCTTGACATCGTTCATGCCCGCAGTGGCCATGCTCAAGCTCCTCAAATGGCGAAACCGCCGCATGTGCGGCGAGCCGGATAGAATGGAACGCCCACCGGAGGCCGGTGGGCGCTGATTTATATCCCCATGATAACCGCAGGCCCCCTGTCCATGCAGCTCTCTGCCGCTCCCCGCCCCGTCTCCGCCCGCTGGCAGCAGCTCTGGCGCCAGGCGATCCGCGACCCGGCCGAGCTGTTGTCGCGGCTGGGGTTGGATCCGGTGGCACTGGGCGTATCCGAGGCCGCCCTGCAGCAGTTCGCGCAGCGCGTGCCGGAAGGCTTCGCCGGGCGCATGCGCCATGGCGATCCGCACGACCCCCTGTTGCGCCAGGTATTGCCGGTCAACGAGGAAATGCGGCAGGTCGAGGGATTCAGTTTCGATGCCGTGGGCGACGGTGCCGCAAAGAAGGCCACCGGCGTCATCCAGAAGTACCGCGGGCGGGCGCTGCTGGTCACCACCGGCAGCTGCGCGATCAACTGCCGCTACTGCTTCCGTCGCCACTTCGACTACGGCACCGAAAACGCGGCCAAGGGCGGATGGCAGGATGCGGTGCAGGCAATCGCCGAAGACCCGTCCATCGATGAGGTCATTCTGTCCGGGGGTGACCCGCTGTCGCTGGCCACGCACAAGCTGGTCGAATTGACCGACGCCCTGCGTGCCATCCCGCACATCCGCCGCCTGCGCATCCACAGCCGCCTGCCGATCGTGCTGCCCGAGCGCGTGGATGACGAACTCATCGCCTGGCTCGGCAGCCTTCCCTGGCCGCTGGCCTTCGTGGTGCATGCAAACCATGCCAATGAGTTCGACGACAGCGTGGACACCGCGATGGCGCGACTGCGCGCGGCCGGCGTCCAGCTGCTCAACCAGGCCGTGCTGCTGCGCGGCGTCAACGACAGCGTCGAAGCCCTCGCCGCGCTGAGCGAACGCAGCTTCGCCGCCGGCGTGCTGCCCTACTACCTGCACCAGCTGGACAAGGTGGAAGGCGTAGCGCACTTCGAAGTCGACGACGCCCGCGCCAAGGCGCTGCTGGCCGCGCTGACCGCCCGCCTGTCCGGCTACCTCGTGCCCAAGCTGGTACGCGAACTCCCCGGCGACCCCAGCAAGCGCCCGCTGTAGAAAAAAGGGGACGGAGGGGATTAAGTCGCATCTGGCCCACGCGGGCCAGATGCGACTTAATCCCCTCCGTCCCCTTTTTTCAGGCGCCGGATTCGATCATCTGCACGATCGCCGTGGCGGTGACCGGGTGGCTCAGCCAGTAGCCTTGGGCGAGGTCGCAGCCGCGCTGGCTCAACAGCTCGAACTGCACTTCCTGTTCGATGCCTTCGGCGACCACGGTGATGCCCAGCGCATGGGCCATGGCGATGATCGCAGTAGTCAGGGCCAAGTCGTCCGGGTCGCGCTGCATGTCGGCCACGAAGCTCTTGTCGATCTTCACCCCGTCCACCGGCACTTGGCGAAGATGACTCAGGCCGGAGAACCCCGTACCGAAATCGTCCAGCCAGACTTTGACGCCTGTCCGGTGCAGCTTGTCCAACAGTTGTGCGGCGAGCATTTCATCGCCGATGACCGCGGTTTCGGTCAGCTCCAGGTGCAGGCGCGAGGCGGGCAGACCGGATTCATGCAGGCACTGCGCGACCAGATCCGGCAACTCGCCCCCGCGCAGCTGCCGCGGCGACACGTTGACCGACACGAAGAGACCTTCGTCATCCACGTTGCGGGGCCACTGCGCCGCTTCCATGCAGGCCGCACGCAGGACTTTCGGCCCGATGACTTCAATCAACCCACTCTGCTCGGCCACTTCGATGAACACCGAAGGCGGAATCGTGCCCATCGTCGGGTGCTGCCAGCGCAGCAGCACTTCCACGCCGACCATGCGGCGATCCCGCGTGCGGAAGATCGGTTGGTAGGCCAGCCGCAGTTCACCGCGCTCCCATGCACCACGCAGCTCCTGCTCCATGTGCACGCGACGCTCCACTGCATGGTCCATCGCCCGGCTGTAGTACCGGTGGCAGTTCTTTCCCGCCATCTTGGCCTGGTACATCGCCACGTCCCCGTTCTTCAGCAGCGCGGTGGCATCGGCTGCATCATCGGGGAACAAGGTGACGCCGATGGAGGCGCCCAGAAACAGTTCCTTGCCGTGCACCCGGAGCGGCTTGCCCAGCTCGTGCACCAGACGGTCGGCCAGCTCGCGCGCACGTGCCGCCACGTCGCCCTCGCCGAGCAGGATCACGAATTCGTCGCCGCCGAAGCGGGCAAGCAGCGCATCGTCGCCCCCCGCCTCTGACACGGCATCGCCGATACGCTGCACGAACTGCAACAGGGCCTCGTCACCGGCATCGTGACCCAGCGTGTCGTTGACCCGCTTGAAATCATCCATGTCGGCGAACAGCAACGCCAAGCGCTGGCCCGACGCACGTGCGGCCATCAGGCGATGGTCCAGCGCTTCGCGGAAGGCGAGCCGGTTGGTCAGGCCGGTCAGGGCATCGGTGTAGGCCATGTGGCGGACTTCGCGGTCGTGCCGCGCAATCGCATCCCGCATGCGGGCAAAAGCGCGCACCAGTTCACCTACCTCGTCATCGCGATGATTCTCGCGCAGTGGCACCTGGTAATCGCCGGCTTCGATCTGCCGTGCGGCCAGCGCCAGCCCTCGTATCGGGGCGACCAGCGTGCGCTGTACATACATCACCACGGCCACGCCGATCGCCAGCAGCAGCCCCAGCATCAGCAGCAGCCAGCCGAGGTGGCGCGTGCCTACCTGCTGCAGGCGCTCGGCCAGAGTCTGGCTGGCCTGCGCCTCAAGTGCCTGGATCTCCTGCAAGGCCATGCCGACGCGCACGCCCCCAAGGCGCTGGTTGCCGATCATGATGGGCATGCTGTTTTCCAGCACTTTCGGCGACTCCTGCACCAGCGGCCCGGTGGCCGCGATCGCGCCGGCCGCCAGCGGATCGGACATCGCCCGCCCGTAGCCGGGCACCGCGACGGTGCCGTCGTGCAGCAGACGGCCCTTGCCATCGAACACCAGCACATACCCCACCGCGCGCTGGCGGGCGATGTTGCGCACCAACGCGCCGACCTGCTCCAGGTCGTTGTAGTAGATCGGATTGGCCAGCGCATCCGCCAGCTCGCGCGCCATGATCTCGCCACGGCTGCGCGTGCTGCGATCGAACAGCTCATGGATCACCGTGCCGCTCAGCCGCGTTACCTCCCGCTGCGACGCCGCCTGCCGCCCCAGCAACACACCGAGGATCGCCACCACCACCAGCATCGCCCCGCCCATCGCGAGCACGAAGCGCGCCTGCATCCCAGACCCTAGCCGCCTCATTCCACTTCCATCCGCACGCGTACCAAGCCTTGTTTCAAATCATCCAGGCGCTGCTGCATCCGCGCATCGACGCGGTGGAAGCCGGATGTACCAAAAAACCGTTCAAGCGCACCGCGCGCAGCGGGATCGTTCGCCGCATCCAGCAGCACCTGCTGCAGCCGGTCGCGCACGCGCACGTCCAGGTCGGCGCGCACCACTTCCACCGCGCGCGGATACGGCGCGGTGCGGAAGATCACCCGCAGGTCGTGCTTGAACGCCGGCGGCACGCGCCGCTCGTCGTCCCAGTCCACGCTGCTGACCACGCCGCCGTCCACCATGCCCTTCTGCACGAAGGTGGCGATGTTCAATTCGGTACGGGCGAACACATACCCCACCGCGTCAGCGGTCGGTACATCGTCGGGCGACTGCAGGATCTGCGGCACCATCCCGTGCTCGAGCAGGGTCATCGCCGGCACGAGGTACGCGCTGGTGGAGGCCACGTTCTGCAAGGCCACCGTGTGCCCGCGCAGATCGGCGAGCTGGCGCACCGGGCTTTCCTTCCGCACGAAAAACACGCTGTGGTAATCGCGCACGCCACTGCGCTCGGTGAGCAGCAGCGGGCGCGCGTCGGCACGCTGCCCGAGCGCGACGGCAGTGCCGGCGGTTTCTGTGACCCAGTCGACCCGACCCCGGCGCAGATAGCTGGCCATCTGCTGGGCATCGCGTGCCATCAGCACGCGGCCCTCGCGGATGCCAAGGTCGTGCATGTGCGCTACCACGTAGTCCAGCAACGGCTGCAGCTGCGGGTAATGCGCCTGCGGGTCATCGGTGATGCGCCCCAGCACCAGGACATGGCTGTCGCCCTGGCGGTTCGTGGGTACGGGTGCGGACGCAGCAAAGCACGTGCCTGCCGACAGCAGACACGCCAGGCCCAGCAGTCCCCACTGCATGCGTCCCAGCCAACCGATCACGATGACCCCCTTGGTGTAGGGGAAAGACTACCCGAAAAAGTGAGAACTGCGTCAGGCTATTTGTCGCCCTCGTGGGCAATCCGGGCCATCCGCTGGGCGTCGGCCAGAATGCCGCGCAGCAGGCGGACTTCCTGTTCGCTCGGCGCACTGCGCAGGAACAGGCGACGCAGCTTGCGCATCGCCGATTCCGGCGCCCTGCCCTTGTGGAACTCGATCTCTTCCAGCGTCTCACCCAGCTGACCGAAGAAGCTCTCCATCTGCTCGTGGCTGGCCGGCTGCTCGCGCAGGCCGGGCTCGACCACCGGCACGGCGGCATCGCCCAACAAGCGCATGCGCACTTCGTAGGCCAGCACCTGCACCGCGGCAGCCAGATTGAGCGAACTGAAGGCCGGATCGGACGGAATGTGCACCGCGACGTGGCACAGCTGCAGTTCTTCGTTGGTCAGGCCGGTGCGCTCCCGGCCGAACACCACCGCCACCTCGGCGCCTTCGGCCGCCTTGCCAGCCACCCGTTCGGCAGCCAAGGTGGGCAGCAGCTCTTCCAGCTGCACCCGACGGGCGCGGGCCGTGCAGCCCAGCACCAGGGTGCAGTCCGCAACGGCGTCTGCCAGGGTGGCCACCACCGGCGCGTCGCCCAGCACGTCCTCGGCCCCGGCCGAGCGGCGGAAGGCTTCTTCATCAAGCGGCTTTTCCGGGGCGACCAGGACCAGCCGGCTCAGGCCCATGGTCTTCATGGCACGTGCGGCGGCACCCATGTTGCCGGGATGCTGGGTGCCCACCAGGACAAAACGGATACGGGGAGCTAGGGATGGATCGGACATGAACGCAGTAGTCGAGCTGGACGGCCTGCAATGGTAAACTGTGCGGCCGGCCACTGCGCCGGACCTGCTCTTTTCCCCCGCCAATCCCCCCTCTGCCCTCCCGGGAGCTATTACCATGCAGAAACCCGCCGTCACCGTCATGGTCAAGGCCGCCCGCCTCGCCGGCAATGTATTGCTGCGCAACATCAACAAGCTCGAGACGCTGAACGTCGTTCAGAAGGGCCGCATGGACTATGCGAGCGAGGTGGATGGCGATGCGGAAAAGGTCATCATCAAGGAACTCAAGCGCGCCTACCCCGAGTACGGCGTGATCGGCGAAGAGGGCGGCATCCAGGGCGCCAACCGCTACATGTGGGTGATCGATCCGCTGGACGGAACCAGCAACTACCTGCGCGGTTTTCCGCACTACTGCGTGTCCATTGCACTGGTCGAGAACGGCGAGCCGATCGATGCGGTCATCTTCGACCCGCTGCGCAATGAGCTGTTCACGGCCAGCCGTGGCGCCGGCGCGGTGTTCAACGATCGCCGCATCCGCGTATCGGACCGCAAGGACCTGGAAGGCACGATGATCCACACCGGCTTCGCGCCGCGCGAGCGCGCCCGCGCCAGCGCCCAGCTGAAGACGGTCGATACGCTGCTGGTCCAGGCCGAAGACATGCGCCGTACCGGCTCGGCGGCACTCGACCTGGCCTACGTGGCCTGTGGTCGCGCCGATGCCTACTTCGAAGCCGGCGTGAAGTCGTGGGACATCGCGGCGGGTGTGCTGCTGGTGCGCGAGGCGGGCGGCAAGGTCTGCGATTACAAGGGCGCCCCCCTGGGCCGCATGGACAACCGCGGCCCGGAAAACCACCAGGTGGTCGCCGGCAACCTGAAGGTAGCCGAGGCGCTGCAGAAGGTGCTGGTCAACACCGGCTATGCCGCCGAGTTCGACGCGAAGTTCTGACGCTTCGCTTCAACATCCGGCTGGTCGAACGGCGCCTGCGGGCGCCGTTCTACTGTCTGGTGCAACGGTAGGATCGGCAGGTCCATGCTGGCCAAGGAGCCGTCGGGCATGCCGACATGGGTAGCGCCGAGCCGTGCTCGGCGGAATGTTCCCGCCAACGGCCCGCTGCGCTCGCCGACCATGGGTCGGCGCTACCGCTTCAACATCTGGCTGGTCGTCCGGTGCAACAGCAGGATCGACACGTCCATGGTGGACAAGGAGCCGTCGGGCATACCGACATGGGTAGCGCCGAGCCGTGCTCGGCGGAATGTTGCCGGCAAGGGCCCGCTGCGCCCGCCGACCATGGGTCGGCGCTACCGCTTCAACATCTGGCTGGTCGTCCGGTGCAACAGCAGGATCGACACGTCCATGGTGGACAAGGAGCCGTCGGGCATACCGACATGGGTAGCGCCGAGCCGTGCTCGGCGGAATGTTCCCGCCAACGGCCCGCTGCGCCCGCCGACCATGGGTCGGCGCTACCGCTTCAACATCTGGCTGGTCGTCCGGTGCAACAGCAGGATCGACACGTCCATGGTGGACAAGGAGCCGTCGGGCATACCGACATGGGTAGCGCCGAGCCGTGCTCGGCGGAATGTTTCCGCCAACGGCCCGCTGCGCCCGCCGACCATGGGTCGGCGCTACCGCTTTTCCTTTTTCTTCATCACGCGGCTGGCGGCCACGGAACCTGTCAGGGGGCCGGGCGGTGGGGCTGGTCGGGGGCGTTGAGCGCCATGGATGGCGCGAAACGAGGCACGCAGGAGCGGCTTTTGCCGTCCCCCGCCCAGCCCCACCGCCCGGCCCCTAACACGTAATCCGCTTTTCGCAGCAGCCACCCGCGAGGGGGGCTCACCCGTTCGACCAACCCACCTCAGACGGCGGTAGAAGCACGCAGTGCGGCAATGCGCTCATCCAGCGGCGGATGGCTCAGCATCAGCTTGCGCATGCCCTGGCCGATGCCGCCGGCAATGCCGAAGGCCGCCACCTGCGTGGGCAGCGTGCTCTGGCCATGATTGGCCTTCAGACGCTCCAGCGCCGCGATCATCTTCTGGCGACCGGCCAACTGCGCACCGCCCGCGTCCGCACGGAACTCGCGGTGACGCGAGAACCACATCGCGATCATCGTGGCGAAGATGCCGAAGACCATTTCCAGCACGAACACGATGACGTAATACCCGATGCCCCGCCCACCGCCTTCGCGGTTGCCCGACATCGCACTGTCGATCACGCCACCGACCACGCGGGCCAGCACGATCACGAAGGTGTTCAACACCCCCTGCAGCAGGGCCATGGTGATCATGTCACCGTTGGCCACGTGGGCGATTTCATGGCCCAGTACCGCTTCGGCCTCGTCCTCGCTCATGTTGTGCAGCAGGCCGGTGGACACGGCGACCAGCGCCTTGTTGCGATTGGCACCGGTGGCGAACGCGTTGATTTCCGGACCGTCGTACACCGCCACCTCCGGCATGCCGATGCCGGCTTCGCGCGCCTGGCGCTCCACAGTCTTCAGCAGCCAGCGCTCGGTTTCGTTGCGCGGCTCGGTGATCACCACTGCGCCGGTGGAGCGCTTGGCCATCCACTTGGACAACAGCAAAGAGATGAAGGAACCACCAAAGCCAAAGATCGCGGCCATCACCAGCAGGCCGCTCATCTGGTTGGGGTTGACCCCCAGCACCGACATCACGATACCGGCCAGCACCAGCACTGCGAGGTTGGTCAGAAGGAACAAGCCAATACGACTGAACATGGGGAAGGTAAGCTCTGATGAGGATGTCGACGCTCAATCTGCGGTGACTTCAGCTTGAATTCAAGCGCCAACCTGACCGACGATTCAGCCTCCATGACGCCCCCTATTCACTGCGGCCGCTTCGCGCCCTCGCCTACCGGCCCCCTGCACACCGGATCGCTGCTGGCGGCGTTCGCTGGCTGGCTGTCCGTTCGCCACGCCGGGGGCCGTTGGCTGGTGCGCATCGAGGATGTGGATCCCCCTCGTACCGTCGTCGGAGCAGCCCAGGCGCAGCTGCGCGTGCTGGATCATTTCGGCCTGGGCAGCGATGGCCCCGTGCTCTGGCAAAGCCAGCGCGCCCTGGCCTATCAGCAGGCCCTGGATGCCTTGCTGACCCGCGGCGAGGCGTTCATCTGTCACTGCAGCCGCTCCGAGCTGGCCGCCAACGGCGGCATCCACCATCGCTGCATCAGCCGCCGACCGCGACCGGACCCCGCCGTGCGCCTGCGCGTGCCGCCTGGCAGCGTGGTGACGTTCAACGACGCCGTGCGTGGACCGCAGCAGCAGGACGTCCATGCGCAGGTGGGCGATTTCGTGCTGCGCCGGGCAGATGGCTGCTGGGCGTATCAACTGGCCGTCGTGGTGGACGATGCGGCGCAGGGCATCACCGACGTAGTCCGTGGTGCCGACCTGCTCGAGTCGACGGCAAGGCAGGTGCTCCTGCAGCGCGCGCTGGGACTGCACACCCCGCGCTATGCGCACCTGCCGCTGCTGCTGGGTACAGACGGCCGCAAGCTGTCCAAATCAGATGCCGCACTGCCGGTGGACGCAGGCGACCCTGTCCCTGTACTGAGGCAGCTATGGCATCTGCTCGGCCAGGCACCCGAGGCCCTTTTCGATGCAACTGATCGGGATGATCTGCTGCGGCGCGCAGCATCGGCGTTCGATGCCGGGCGGATTCACGATCACGATATTCTGCTGACCTGAAGGCGCACGCGGTGCGCTGATCATGCAGAATCCCCTTTCCCCTCCTGAATCGGAAGCGCAGCATGACTCCACGCGTCGCACTGGTCACCGGTGGTACCGGCGGCATCGGCACGGCCATCTGCCAACGCCTGGCCGACCAGGGCCACCGGGTCGCCACCAATTACCGTGACCATGAAAAAGCCTTGGCCTGGCAATCCGCCATGGCAGCGCGCGGGTTGTCGATCGGCATCTTTCCCGGTGATGTTTCCACCCCGGACAGCGCAGAGGCCATGGTGCGGGCGGTCGAGGCCGAACTGGGCCCGGTGGAGATCCTGGTCAACAACGCAGGCATCACCCGCGACACCACCTTCCACCGCATGCGCGCCGAGCAGTGGCACGAGGTCATCAACACCAACCTCAACTCGGTCTTCAATGTCACCCGCCCGGTCATCGAGGGCATGCGCCGCCGCGGCTGGGGCCGGGTCATCCAGATCAGCTCCATCAACGGACTGAAGGGCCAGTACGGCCAGGCCAACTATGCAGCTGCCAAGGCCGGGATGCACGGCTTCACCATCTCGCTTGCGCGCGAGAATGCTGGGTTCGGCATCACTGTCAACACGATTTCGCCCGGTTACGTGGCCACCGACATGGTGATGGCCGTACCCGAGGAAGTGCGGGCAAAGATCATTGCCGACATCCCCACGGGGCGGCTGGGCAAGCCCGGGGAGATCGCGTACGGCGTGTCCTTCCTGGTAGCCGAAGAGGCGGCATGGATCACCGGCAGCAACCTGGACATCAACGGCGGCCATCACATGGGCTGGTGACACGGGGATGCCCGCCGCGCAGCGGCAGGTGGCCCGCCATGGGGCCGGCCGCCGTGGCAACGGGCATGAAATGTTGCGCAACATGAAAACCCTTGTTGCGCAACATTGTTAGACGCATCCGGCACGTTTGAGGGGCATTCGGCCGTTGCAACAGCTGCTGCGCTGCGCCATGCTGCGCATCTATTGTGACGAGTGCTTGCTTCATGGCTGCTACACGCATCATCAAGAAGTATCCCAATCGCCGTCTCTACGACACCGAGATTTCCAGCTACATCACCATAGAGGATGTGCGCCAGCTGATCCTGGATGGCGAGGACTTTGAAGTCCGCGATGCCAAGACCGGCAACGACCTGACCCGTTCGGTCCTGCTGCAGATCATCGCCGACCAGGAGCAGGACGGTGAGCCGATGCTCTCCACCCAGCTGCTCAGCCAGCTGATCCGTTTCTACGGCGATTCCCTGCAGGGCTTCATGGGCAATTACCTGGAGCGCAGCATGCAGGTGTTCCTCGACCAGCAGCAGCAGTTCCGCCAGCAGATGGGCAACCTGCTGGGCCAGACGCCCTGGGCCATGATGAACCAGCTGACCGAGCGCAACCTGGAACTCTGGCAGGAGTTCCAGCGCAGCATGGGCACCGGCTTTGGTGGCCCGCGTCCGGGCGGCACCGCACCGAATCCAGGCCCCGGCCTGGGCCCGCGTCCGGGCCAGTCCTCCGGCCCCACCGCGCACAAGCCCGGTGAAGCGCCTGGCCCGACGGGCAGCAAGCCGCGCGGTCGCTGACAACTCCGCTGCGCAGATACGAACGGCGCGCCCTGGCAGGCGCGCCGTTTTTCGTGGGGCCATCACGCAGCAGGCGACGTCGACTGACGTCGGCGCTGCGGGTTACACGCCAGCAGCTCAGCGCTTGGCGCGCACCCGCTCCACCTTGTAGCCCTTGGCACGCAGCTTCTCGACCACGCCATCACTGCCCAACAGATGCAGGGTGCCCACCACCACCAGGGTACCGCCCTGCCCCGCCTGCAGGTATGGCTGCAGCTTGGGCAGCCAAGCGTCGTTGCGATCGGTGTTGATGCGTTGGTAGAGCTGCGGGTACTGGCGCTTCATGTCCACCGCCATGCGGTTCCACATCAGGGCATCGTCACCGCGCCGCCACGCGTCGTGCAGCGCGCGGATCTCCGCATTGCCCTTGTCCGACAGTTCAAGCGCTTCTTCCACCATCTGCCGCTGCTCGGTGATGCTCATGCCGGCGAGCACCGCGATCTGCGTGTCGATGCTCTCCAGGCCGGAAATCGGCTTTCCGGCCTTTGCCGCGCGCTCCATGAAGTGCTTGTCCAGCCCAAGCGCAGGATCCAGGCCCATCGCCTGCATCTGCCCGATGCTGATGCTCACGCCCACGAACCAGGGCTTCATGCCCTGCATCTGCGCAAGCGGCAGCGGGTGCTTGGTCGCATAGTCCTGCAGCTTCGCCCAGGTCGCATCGCCCAGGTCACTGCGCAGCTCCGTGCCGTCGGTACGCACCGCGGCCTGCACCATCTTCTTCGCCAGATCGGGCGACTCGATATCCGCCGCCGACAGCTCGAAGACCACGCGGTTCGCGGCGTCGAACGCGTTGTCCGCCTCCGCCGCCAGCGGGTAGTCGTCAGCGCGCAACAGGTGAAACGAACCCAGCAGGTAGAGCCGCGCATCGCCTGCGCCGGTCACCTTCCACAGCAACGGCACGGGCGGGGCTGGCCGGGTGGTGCCGGCAGGCTTTGCTGCTGTTGCCGGGGCCGCTACCGCGCCTATGCTGCAGCAGGCAGCCAACATCAGCAGCGATGCACTCATCCAGCGGGAAACAGGTCGCTTCACTCAGCACTCTCCTTGGGCAGGTGGTAAGCGCGCTCGCCCGCCTCGACACGCAGGTCCAGCCGGTTCTCCGGTGGCGCCAGCGGACAGGTCGCGAAAGGGGTGAACGCACAGGGGGGATTGTAGGCGTGGTTGAAATCCACCAGGACACGGCCGTCCGCCCCCGGCGCGTCGGTATCCAGGTAGCGTCCGGCGGGATAGCTGCCGTGGCCACTGGTCCGGTCGGCGAAGATCAGGAACAACGGCGCGCCGGGTTCGGCGATCGCCTCCAGCCGATAGGCCTGCCCGTCGCGCTCGAAGGTCACCGTGCCGGCGTTGGGCATGGCGGTGGTCAGGCCGGTGATGTCCACGATCGGCAGGGTGCGGCCGGGGGGGTGCGGCAGGAACCGGGCACGCACCTGCCAGTCGGTGCCCCCCGGCCAGTACTCCAGTCCGGTGAAGCCCGTGCGCGATGCCGCCTCGGCGTGCTTGATGCGCAGCGCGAAGCGTTCACCGCGATGGATGAGGCTGAGCTGGCCTTTACCCTGGTCGAAGGCGATGCGCGTGGGCTGCGCGTCGTGGTCACTGTTGAAGGCGATGCGCCCCGTCAGGGGCTTGCCGTCCACGCTCAGCGCCACCCCGCGCTCGGGTGTGAATGACCAGCGATCGCCCTGCCGGCTGACCATTCCCAGCTTGTCTGGACCGACGGCGAGGCGAATGCCGCTGCCGGGCCCGCGACCGATGTAGTGCGCTTTATGTTCCAGCCAATGCAGTCCGGCCAGGGCGGTCCAGCCGTCAGCGGCGGTGAGCTCGGTGTAGCGCTGCATGCGCCATTGCTGTTGCTGTGCGGCGAACGCGGGATCGTCCGGCACTGCGGCAGCCGGCTCCGGTGCCTTGCCGCCGCACCCCGCCAGAAGCATCGCCATCGCGATGACCGCCATGGACGCCACTCCCCGCGGCCTCCTCTTGTGCTGCATCCCCATTGCCGCCCCCTTCAACGACCGCGCAGGAACCAGCGGTCGATTTCTGCCAGTGAAAAACGCGCCCAGGTCGGGCGTCCATGGTTGCACTGCCCCGAGCGCTCGGTGATCTCCATGTCGCGCAGCAGGGCGTTCATTTCCGGCACCGTCAACCGCCGATTGGCACGTACCGCGCCGTGGCAGGCCATCGTGGACAGCAGCTCATCACGGGCCGTGGCGATGCGGCGCGACTGCCCGTGCTCACGCAGGTCGCCCAGCACATCGCGCAGCAGTCCTTCCGGCTCGGCGTTGGCCAGCAGCGCGGGAATGCTGCGCACATGCAGCGCGCCGGGACCGGCGCGGGTGATGTCGAAGCCCAGCGCGACCAGCGTATCGACTTCGCGTTCGGCGGTGTCCGCTTCGCGCTCTCCTACGGCCAAGGTGATCGGCACCAGCAGCGGCTGCGCGTGCAGGCCGATCCCATCGTGCGCGGTCTTCAACCGCTCGTAGCCGATGCGCTCGTGGGCGGCATGCATGTCCACCACGATCAGGCCTTCGGCGTTCTCCGCCAGGATGTAGATACCGTGCAACTGCGCGATCGCGTACCCCAGCGGCGGCACGCCCGCGTCGGCGCTGGTCACCGGCAGACCGTACTCGCCGGAACGGGTCTGCAGCATCGTGTCGCCCTGCTGGCCCATCCCCCGCTCCGCAGGCCCGCCATACAAGGCAGCGTAGGCGGCCGGCGCATCAGCGACCTGCAGGCCGAGCGGTGATTGCTGCGCCCCCCAGGAGCCGCCGCCAGCGCCCGATCCACTCCGCGTCAGGCCCCACCCTGCGCCTTGCTGCAGCGGCGCACCTGATGCGATGGCCGCACCTCCGCCAGCACCGATCTCCTGCACCGACATGCCAGCGCGGGTGTCGGCCAACGCGTCCTTCAACGTGCGGTAGACGAAGTCGTGGATCAGGCGCGCATCACGGAAACGCACCTCATGCTTGGCGGGATGCACATTGACGTCCACCCGGGTGGGATCCAGCTCCAGGAACAGCACGTACGCCGGCTGCCGGCCGTGGAAAAGCACATCGCCATAGGCCATCTTCACCGCATGGGCGACGCTGCGGTCGCGCACCGAGCGGCCGTTGACATAGAGGTACTGCTGATCCGTGCTGGCGCGCGAGTAATGCGGCTGGGCGATCCAACCGTGCAGGCGCAGGCCGGCGCCACTGTGATCGACACGCACCGCCTGATTGGCGAAGTCCTCGCCCAGTGTTTCGCCGATGCGCGCATCGGAATACAGATCACCCGGTTTGTACCGGCGCGAGGCCTTGCCGTTGTGCGACACGCGCAGTTCCACATCGGGGCGGGCGAGCGCCAGCGAACGCAGCCATTCTTCGATGTGGCCCAGCTCGGTGCGCTCAGCGCGCAGGAACTTGCGCCGCGCCGGCACGTTGTAGAACAGCTCGCGTACCTCGACCGTGGTGCCCGGTGCGTGCGAGCGCGGCATTACTTCGCCCA
This sequence comes from Stenotrophomonas sp. CFBP 13718, assembly GCF_014842145.1. Lineage (NCBI taxonomy): Bacteria > Pseudomonadati > Pseudomonadota > Gammaproteobacteria > Lysobacterales > Lysobacteraceae > Stenotrophomonas > Stenotrophomonas sp. CFBP 13718. The sequence continues at coordinate 287,034 of NZ_JACYVC010000004.1, read as the reverse complement.
GCTTGCCGCCTTCGATCTGCAGCGCGGCACCGTGTTCGTCATCGGCGCGACGCGAGGACAGGGTGAAGCGACTGACCGAGGCGATCGACGGCAGGGCTTCCCCCCGGAAACCAAGCGTGGCCACGGCTTCCAGGTCGTCGAGGCTGAATATCTTGCTGGTGGCGTGGCGCGACACGGCCAACGCCAACTGATCGGCCGCGATACCGCTGCCGTTGTCGCGGATGCGGATCAGCCGCACACCGCCTTCTTCGAGGTCGATGTCCACCCGGGTCGCACCGGCATCGATCGCGTTTTCGACCAGTTCCTTGACCACCGATGCCGGCCGCTCGACGACTTCGCCGGCGGCGATCTGGTTGATCAGGATGTCCGGCAAGGGCCGGATGGTGGCGCTCACGCAGGCCCCCGGCGGCATGATGCGGGCGGGAACGAAAAAGAGGGGAAACGGAGATCTGACTTCATCTGCTGATGATAGCGGATGCCTGACGCAGGCCGCGCTACGCGCTCGCCGAGCGTGGCTCGGCGCTACCGGGGGGTGCGGATGCCTGACGCGGGCCGCGCTGCGCGGTCGCCGAGCGTGGCTCGGCGCTACCTGGGGGATGCGGATGCCTGTCGCGGGCCGCGCTGCGCGCTCGCCGAGCGTGGCTCGGCGCTACCGGCGTTGTCGGGCGTTACTTGCTGCCGCCGGCGACGGTGCTGGCTGCTTCCATTTCCGCCTGTGCGCGCGCGGCGTACAGCGTGCCCGGAGGCGGCTGGCGGGTAAAGAACACATTGACACCGTCCAGCACCGCTGCGGCGATCTTGCGCTGGTAGGCCGGGTCCATCAGCCGACGCTCTTCGTCCGGGTTGGAGATGAACGCGGTTTCCACCAGCATCGCCGGCATGTCCGAGGTGCGCAGCACCGCGAAGTTCGCGCGCTCGATGTTCGGCTTGTGGTTGTTGCCGATGCGCTTCAGACCACCCAGTACGTGGCTGGCCGCATCTTCGGATGCCTTCATGTAGCCGCTCTGTGCCAGGTCGAGCAGCACGTTCGCGAGCGTGCCTTCGGTACGCTGCAGGCTGACGCCACCGATCAGATCCGCCGCGTTCTCCTTGTCGGCCAGCCAACGAGCGCGTTGCGAGGACGCGCCCTTGGTCGACAGCACGTACACCGACGAACCGCGTGCTGCGCGGTTCTCCGCGGCATCGGCGTGGATCGAAATGAAGATGTCCGCTTTCGCAGCGCGTGCTTTCTGCGCGCGCATCGGCAGCGGGATGAAGACGTCGCTGTCGCGGGTCATGTAGGCCTTCAGCCCCGGCATGGCGTTGACCTGGCGCGCCAGTTCACGGCCCACCGCCAGGGTAATGTCCTTCTCACGCTTGCCACTGGGTCCGACCGCACCCGGATCCTGGCCACCGTGGCCCGGATCGATCGCCACTACCAGCGGGCGCATGCCCGCCTGCATGCGCACACGCGATGCCTCGCTCGGCATCGCCGGGCGCGGCGGTGGTGCGGCTTCCGGGGTGGGTGCAGGCGGTGCAGTGGCCACGGCGGCCGCGGCCGCGCCGGTGCGGGTCGGCATCGTACCGGCGATGGTGGTATTGGGCGGTCGCTGGCCGGTGGGCTGGCCGGCGAGAATGGCAGCCGGCGATGCGGCGGCGGTGCCGCTGCTGGCGGTGGTGCCAGCCGCGACCACGTTGGCGGTCGCGGCAGTGGGTACCGGCGCCGGTGCGGCGGAGACGGCCGCCGTGGCGCTCGCCTGCTGCTGTACCTGCGCGGTCAACAGGGCCGTGGCCCGGGCGGCATCGCTGCGCGACTGTGCCGGGGTGACGGTGCCTGCAACGGGAACCGTGGCCGCAGGGGCCGGTGCCGGTGCCGGGGTCGGCGCAGCCGACGCCACAGGCGCAGACGTGCTGCCCGGCGCGTCGCCTGGCCATTCGATGACCAGCTTCGACTCGTTGCCCTGCTGGACCATCTGCGGCTTGAACGGTGCCACGTTGTCGGCCAGATCAAACACCACACGGAACGTGCCCGGCACGGGCTGGCCCGTACGCACGGCAGTGACCACGCCCTGCGCGGCAGGCAGCTTCAACCCCCGCACCGCGCTGGAATCCGGAAAGTCGACCACGAGCCGGTTCGGCGCGGACAGGGCGATGGTCTTGTAGCCGCCCTTGCCCGCCAGCGCGATCTCGGCGCGCGTGCCGGTAGAGCCGGTGTCCAGCCGAACCTGATGAATCTCGCCCGCCCACGCGGCTGCGTTCGCCAAAGCGAAACCGATGGCGGCACAGACGGCAAGAGAGAGGGGTCCAGATCGCATGCTCAGGATTCAATCACTGCGCTGAACGAAATGCAAACCTTTTCCCTTAATAATCCGTAACTTTCATCGGTTTGTTCTGGTTAATCGACAGAAAGGACACGCAACTGATCCTGCTGGCGCAAACGCGTCACCCAGCCTTCACCTGAATCGCTCAGCGGAATGAGACGGGCATGCCGCCCGGCCCCTTCAATGCGCAGTTCGACGCGCAGATCGGTGGGTGGCAGCGAGCCTGCACCGCGTTCGGGCCATTCCACCAGCCACAGCGATGCGGCGTCGTCGTCCAGGCCCAGGAAATCCAGTTCGCCGGCGCCACCGATCCGGTACAGATCCATGTGCCACGCCTCGCGGCCGTCGGCCAATGTGTAGCGCTCCACCAGCGTATAGGTCGGGCTGCGAATGGCGCCGGTGACGCCCAGCGCGCGCAGCAGGGCGCGGGCCGTGGTGGACTTGCCCGCTCCCAGGTCGCCCTGCAGTTCCAACAGCGCGTGGGCTGGGCGCGTGGTGGCCAGCGCCGCACCGAGCAGGTCGGTGTGGTCAGGGTCGGGAAGATACAGTTCAAACATCACGCGGTTCCGGGTTGCAGAGCCGGCGCAGGGGCGCCAGCAGATCAGTGGGGAGCAGGCCCCGCGCGCCGTCGCGTGCCGCGACATCGCCGGCCAGGCCATGCAGGAGGGCGCCGCCCGCCGCCGCAGGAAAGGGGTCCAGGCCTTGCGCACGCAGGGCAGCGATGATGCCGGTGAGCAGGTCTCCCATGCCGCCCACGGCCATGCCGGGGTTGCCGGCGGCAATCACCGCAGGGCACCGGCCGGGCGCGGCGACTAGGCTGCCTGCTCCCTTCAGCACCACGACAGCGTGGAAGCGGTCGGCCAACGCAGCGGCGGCGGCGAAGCGATCGGCCTGTACCACCGCCGTCGTCGAGTGCAGCAGGCGTGCCGCCTCACCGGGGTGCGGGGTCAGCACGGCCTGCGGCAGGGGCTGCGGATCCTGCGCGAGCAGGTTCAGTGCATCGGCGTCCACGATCAGCGGCTTGCCGCTGTCACGCACGCCACGCCACAGGGCGCGCGCCCAGTCGTCCTGGCCAAGGCCGGGGCCGATCGCGACGACGCTCGCACGTTGCAACACGTCCTGCAGTGCCGCATCGCTGTCCACGGCGTGACACATCGCTTCGGGCAGGCGGGCCAGGGCCGCCGCCACGTGCTCGGCCCGCGTGGCCAGGCTGGCCAGGCCCGCACCCGCTCGCAGCGCTGCATGCGCGGTCAGCAGGAGCGCGCCACCGCTGCCGTGATTCCCGCCCACGCACAGCACGTGGCCCGAACTGCCTTTGTGGGCGTTGACGCGACGTGGGGGCAGCAACGCGGCCGCCCGGTCCCGGTGCCAGAGCGCCGCAGCCGCCGGCACGCTGGCACGCACGCTGTCGGGCACCGACAACGACGCCAGCCTGCGTTCGCCGGCGTGCTCGAGTCCGTCCCCTGTATAAAGCCCACGGTGGGCCACGATGAACTGCAGCGTCAGCGTCGCGCGCACCGCTGCACCGGGCGCGCTGCCGCGGTCGGCGTCCACGCCACTGGGCACGTCCAGCGCGAATACCGGGGCCGGATGAGCGTTCATCCCCTCGATCAGCCCGGCGGCATCGGCGCGCGGCGCGTTCTGCAGGCCGATGCCGAACAACGCATCCACCAGCACGTCGGACATGGGTAACGAGCCGGAAAACGCGTTGATCACACCGCCTGCTTCGAAGAACGCGGACGCCGCCCACGCAGCCAGGGCGGTCGCTGGCGGCTTTCCGCTCAGCCCCACCACCGTGACGTGGTGCCCGGCCTGCAGCGCGTGCAGGGCCAGCACCAGGCCATCGCCGCCGTTGTTGCCTGCGCCGACCACCACGCAGACGTGCCGCGCTTCCGGCCACTGCTGCATCAGGCATTGCCAGGCGGCGTGTCCAGCAGCCGCCATCAGCGTCTGGCCATCGTCGCCCGCCATGGCGGAAGCGCGCGCGTCCAATGAACGGGCCGCAGCGGAATCGAACAGATCGGAAAGCTCATGCATGCAGGGATTCTATACTTGCCCCCATGTCCCCCGCCCCTGCCCCCGTCGATCCCCACCTGGCCGTACAGCGCATCCGCGCCCTCGCCCGCGCGCATGGCTTCCAGCGCTGTGGCATCGCGGGCGTCGATCTGGCCGAAGACGAAGCGCATCTGGCGGACTGGCTGGGCCAGGGCCTGTACGGCACGATGGACTGGATGGCCCGCCACGGCACCCTGCGCGCGCGCCCTGCCGAGTTGCTGCCGGGCACCGTCCGGGTGATCTCGCTGGGCATGGATTACAGCCACAAAGATGACACCGAAGCCTGGGCGACCCTGGCCGACCCGGGCCGCGCCTATGTGGCGCGCTATGCACTGGGGCGTGATTACCACAAGCTGATGCGCAACCGGCTGCAGAAGCTGGCAACGCAGATCAGCGATGAGGTCGCCCCGCTGGGATTCCGCGTCTTCGTGGATTCGGCGCCCGTGCTGGAACGCGCCCTGGGCCGCAATGCGGGGCTGGGCTGGATCGGCAAGCACACCTGCCTGATCGACCGTAACGGCGGCTCGTGGTTTTTCCTGGGCGAGATCTACATCGACCTGCCGCTGCCCATCGATACGCCTGCGAGTGCGCACTGCGGCACCTGCACCCGTTGCATCGAGGTCTGCCCCACCCAGGCGATCATCGCGCCGCAGCGGCTGGACGCGCGCCGCTGCATCTCCTACCTGACCATCGAGCATGACGGTGCGATACCAGAGGACATGCGTCCGCTGATCGGCAATCGCATTTACGGCTGTGACGATTGCCAACTGGTCTGCCCCTGGAACAAGTTCGCCAAACGTACCGACGAAGCCGATTTCCGTGCCCGCAACAATCTCGACCAGGCGCGGTTGGACGACCTGTTTGCCTGGGACGAAGCGGAGTTCCTGCAGCGTACCGAAGGCAGCCCGATCCGTCGCAGCGGCCACCAGCGCTGGCTGCGCAACATCGCCGTCGCGCTGGGCAATGCGCCCACCTCCGCGCCGGTGGTGGACAGCCTGCGCACGCGCGCAGCCGACCCGTCCGAGATGGTGCGCGAACACGTGCACTGGGCGCTGGCCCAGCACGGCGCGGGATGATCCACACGGGGTGACGTGCGACCATGAGCGCCTGATCCACGCTGGTCCGTGATTCCCATGCAACAACGCAGCATCGATGTGCTTACTCCCAGCCAGCTCAATACGCTGGCGCGCGACCTGCTGGAAGGCAGCTTCCCGGCCATCTGGGTGGAGGCCGAACTGGGCAGCGTGGCGCGGCCGTCATCAGGCCATATGTACTTCACGCTGAAGGATGCGCGGGCGCAGCTGCGCGCGGCGATGTTCCGCATGAAAGCCAGCGCGCTGCGCTTCGTGCCGCGCGAGGGCATGCGCGTACTGGTGCGTGGCCGGGTGACGTTGTACGACGCGCGCGGCGAGTACCAGATGGTGCTCGATCACATGGAGGAAGCTGGCGAAGGGGCCCTGCGCCGTGCGTTCGAGGAACTGCAGGCGCGGCTGGAAGCCGAAGGGCTGTTCGCCAGCGACCGCAAGCGCGCGTTGCCCGCACACGTCGGCCGGCTGGCGGTGATCACCTCGCCCACCGGAGCGGCGGTGCGTGACGTGGTCAGCGTGCTCGCCCGCCGCTTCCCGCTGCTGCAGGTGGATGTACTGCCCAGCCTGGTGCAGGGCGCGACGGCAGCAGCGCAGATCACCCGCCTTCTGCAGGCAGCCGATGCCAGTGGCCGCTACGACGTGATCCTGTTGACCCGCGGTGGCGGATCGCTGGAAGACCTGTGGGCGTTCAATGACGAGGCGCTGGCCCGTGCGGTGGCCGCCAGCACCACGCCGGTCGTGTCGGCGGTCGGCCACGAAACCGACTTCAGCCTGACCGACTTCGCCGCCGATCTGCGCGCGCCCACGCCGTCGGTGGCGGCCGAGCTGCTGGTTCCTGACCAGCAGGACCTGGCGCGACGCCTGCGCCGTGATGCCGCGCGCCTGCAGCAGCTGCACCGGCAGACGATGACGCAGGCCATGCAGCGCGCGGACCGGCTGATGCTGCGGTTGAATGCATGCAGTCCACAGGCCCGCCTGCAGTTGCTGCAACGTCGCCACGCCGACCTGGGGCGGCGCCTGCAGGCGGTAGCAGCGCAGCAGCGGCACCAGCGCACGGCGCGTCTGCGCCACGCATCCGCGGTGCTGCGCGGTCATCACCCGCAGCGCCAGCTTGATGCCCTGCGCCAGAGACTGCTCGCACTGCGCGGGCGTCCGGATGCGGCAATGCAGCGCCAACTGCAGCGCGACGCGCTGCGCCTGCGGGGACTTGCGCGTTCAATGGAGGCGGTCAGCCCGCTGGCGACTGTTGCGCGTGGCTACAGCATTCTGACCCGCCATGACGATGGCACGCTGGTACGCAGCGTGGAGCAGGTGCAGGCCGGCGACGCGCTGCAGGCGCGCGTGGGCGACGGCGTGCTGGATGTGCAGGTGACCGCCGTCGAGCGCTGAGTCCAGATCGACGGCAAGGATTGACGGCCAGCGGCCGTCACTACCTGGTCATTTCTGTTCGCAGAACGTCTGCCGGTATTCCATCGCCTTGGGCATCAGCGCCTGCAGGTTCTGGATACGGGTGCCGGGATTGGGGTGGGTGGAGGAAAACTCCGGTTGCGACTGGCCGCCGCTGGCCTGCCCCATCCGTTCCCACAGCGGCACGGCTTCGCGCGGGTCGAAACACGCGGCCGCCGCCAGCATCAGGCCCACTTCGTCGGCCTGTGTTTCATGGCCACGCGCATACGGCAGCAGGTAACCGTAGCCCATCGCCGCCATCACCATCTGCTGTTGCTGCGGGTCCATGCCGCTGGCTGCGCCGGCCATCTGCCCGATCTGGGTCAGCTTCTGCTGCGCCATGCGCTGTGCGCCATGGCGCAGCAATGCATGGGCGATCTCATGGCCCATCACCACCGCCATGGCATCGCGCGTCTGCGCGACCGGTACCAGCCCGGTGTAGACCGCCATCTTGCCGCCGGGCAGACAGAACGCATTGGCCTGCTCGGACTCGATGACGTTCACTTCCCAATCAAACCCGCGCGAAAAATGACCCGGCTGCAGGCCGTGTTCCTGCGCCAGCGCCGTTTCCACCACGTCGACCTTGGCGATCAGGCGCTGGGCGATGTCACGCACGTCGCGCGACATCGGCGCGTTGGGATCCAGCGGCCGCTCCTGCGCGAGGATCTGCTGGTAGGCCTGCAGACCGAGGGCCTTTTCCTGATCGGCATCCAGCGCGCTGTCGATCAGCACCGATTCGCCGGTGTACGGATCCACCGTGCGGTTGGAAAACCAGTAGAACGCCGCGTAACCGGCGAAGGCCAGCAGCACCCACCAGCGGATGTTGCCGAACAGGCCGCGACGCGGACGCTGCTGCGGGGATCGGGAAAAGGGATCGTTGCGCATCACCGAGCGTCCTGGCCAAGACCCGCCGGAACGGGCGGGAACGCCGCCATCCTAGCTCAGATGCCGCGCACCAGGCGGAAGCCGATACGCGCGCTGGTGGTGTCCGAATCCTGGGACTGCCGCCATGCCGCACGGGTCTGTTCAGGCGAGTTCGCCCAGTTGCCGCCGCGTATGACGCGCGCCCGGCAGCCCGGGTTGTACCAGGCCGCGCCATCGGCGGGCGCGCGGCGGTAACTGGCGTGCCAGCAGTCGGCCACCCACTCGCTCAGGTTGCCTGCCATGTCATGCAGGCCCCAGGCGTTGGGCTTGAACATTGCCACCGGCGCCGCGCCCCAGTACCCGTCGCCGTACCCGATGAACGCATTCGCCCAGCGTCGACCGGACGGCGACACGTCCAGGCTGCCGGTGAAGTTGCCCGAGTCCTCCGGCGGCTTCCCGCCATCGCCCCAGGGATAGCGCCCGGCGTTGCCCGCACGCATTGCATACTCGAACTCGGCTTCGCTGGGCAGGCGATACGAGCGGCCGGTCTGTTCGCTCAGCCAGCTCGCATAGGCTTCTGCGTCGCGCACGCTGACGTGCATCACCGGTTGGTTGGCCAACGCGCGGCCGCCATCGTAATCGGACTGCCAGTCCACGCCGCTGCGGCGGATGAAGTTGCCACTGCGCTCGTCATAGACGATGGAATGGCCGCGCCGGGTTGCGCGCGGACGTGCATTGGCCGATTTCACGAAGCGCGCAAAATCGTCCACCGTGACCTCCGTGATCGCCATCGCAAAGCCGCGCTCGAAGCGGACGTAATGCGACGGGCGTTCGGCATCGGTGGCACCAGGCTCGGTCGGCCCGGCGCCCATCTGGAAGCCGCCATGCGGCACGACGGTCATCTGCGGCCCGCGCCCCCCATCCCGCAGCGCGTCGCTGAACACCTGCCCCGGGCGGAAGCTCCCGTAGTGGGTGGCCAGTTCAATGCGCTCGCGCAGCAGCGCCACCGCCGGGTCACCGGGCAGCGCGATGCGCATCGCGGCTTCCAGCTTCTCCCGTGCCGGCTTCAGGCCCTGCGGGGTGACCAGGTCACGCAGGCCCTGGTCGCGCAGCGTGGCCAGCGTGGCGGCGCGGATCGCCTCGATCCGCTCGAAGGCGTCGGAAATGGTGGGGGACGCGTCATGGACCTTGCTCGCCTCGGCCAGCCAGCGCCCAGCAGCAGCAAAGTCCGCTGACCGGGCGGCACGCTCGGCACGGCCGATCAGCCCGCTCTCCGCTGCGGCGAGACCCTGGCGGGCGCGTCCATTGTCTTTGTCCAAGGCCAGTGCCTCGCGGAAATTGACGATCGCGCCGTCGCCGTCTTCGCCGATCTGCCCGGCCCGCAGGTCATCCTCGCCCGCGCGGTTGAAGGCCACGACACGCTGGGCACGCTCTACACGCTGCTGCAGCGCGCGCACCTTTTCATCATCGGGCGCGATGGTCATCAGGACCAGCGCCAGCTGGGTGGCTTCGGCCAGGGCCATGCGCTGCTGCAGCGGCTGCGCCAACAGCGCATCGGCCTGCGCGAGCAACGCACCACGTGCACGCTGCAGTCCCTGCCGCGCACGACGGTCGTCCGGATCCTGTTGCAGCAGCGCCAGCCAGATCGGGATGGCATCCTCGGCGGATTCGTACAGACGCCCCTCACGCAGCGCCGCATCGGCGGCCCGGCGAGCCGCAGCGCGATCGGCGGCATCGATCTGTACCGACGGCGGCGTCCAACGCTGCACCGTCTCGGCCTCGTCCTCGCCCCCTATGGTGACCGTGCCGCTGCTGGCCTCCTGCGCATCCGGCGCCGGCGCGGGCGGTGCGGCCTTGCCCGGCGGCGTCTGCGCCGGGGGCGGTGGTGGCTCTCCGCAGCCGGTCGCGCCCAGCAGCCACAGGGCGGTCAACAGCAGGGGCAGGCGCGGCAAACGCAAAACCATCTCCTTCATGCCGGGGGTGACGGCCGACGTTAGGCTATTCTCCCCTGCCTGAGCAAACGCGAGAAGTCGAACGCCCCGTGGCAATCTGGATCACCACCCCCGCAGACCTGCAGGCGCGCCATGCGCAGCGCCCCACCCGCATCGGCCTGGATACCGAGTTCATCCGCGAACGCACCTTCTGGCCCCAACTGGCCCTGGTGCAGATGGCGGTCGGCGAAGAGATCCTGCTGATCGATCCGCTCGCCCCCGGCATGGCCGAGGCCCTTGCGCCGTGGCTCACCGATACCTCCATCGTGAAAGTGATGCACAGCGCCAGCGAAGACCTGGTGGCGTTCAAGCACACCTGTGGTGCCCTGCCCCGACCCCTGTTCGATACCCAGATCGGCGCCTCACTGGCGGGCATCGGCGGTGGCATGGGCTACCAGAAGCTGGTGCAGGAAATCACCGGCGTGGCGTTGGCGAAGGGCGAGACCCGCTCGGACTGGATGCGCCGCCCGCTGTCGGACTCCCAGCTGCAGTACGCCGCCGACGATGTGGAGCACCTGTTCGCCCTGCACGATGCCATCAGCGCCAAGCTGGAGGCACAGGGTCGCCTGCAGTGGCTGGCTGACGACGGCGAGCGCCTGCTGGCCAGCGTGGCCAACGACGAAGACCTCTGGCCGCACCTGGGCATGCGCTCTGCGCAGTTCCTCGATGTGGCTGCCCAGCATCGGCTGCTGCGCCTGCTGCGTTGGCGTGACGTGCAGGCCCGCGCAAGCGATCGCCCGCGCAGCTGGATCCTGGACAACGAGCTGGCGGCCACGCTGGCACGCGTCCCGCCTGTCGACGAAGCGGCGCTGGGCCGGCTGTTCGACCAGTTCCCGAAGGCGCCGCGCAAGCTGGCCGGTGCGGTATGGCAGGCACTGAATACCCCGCTGGCAGATGAAGCGGAGGCACCACGGATCCTGCCGGCCACCGACACCAACAAACAGGCGCTGAAGAATCTGCAGGATGCCGTTGCCGAATGCAGCCGCGAACTGGACCTGCCGGACGGCGTGCTGGCATCGCGCAAGCACCTGGAAAGCTACCTGGAACGCCGCACCTGGCCTGCCCCGTTGGCCGGTTGGCGCCAGCAGGTGCTGGAGCCGAAGCTGCAGCCGTTGCTGCCCTGACGAACCCGGTAGTGACGGCCGCTGGCCGTCAAGCAGTGGCAGTGACGGCCAGCGGCCGTCACTGCCGGTTATCCGTTACCAGTTCATGTTCAACGACACGCCGACGGTGCGCGGCTCGTTGTACACCGCAGCCATGTAGTTCTCGATCACACCCTTGAGGTTCTTCTCGTTGGTGATGTTGCGCGCGAACAGCGCCACTTCGTACGCGCCGTAGTTGCCGGAGTAGCCCAGCTTCAGGCCGCCTTCGAAGTCGCCCTTGGAATTGAACTCCGCCGAGTCATACAGCACGAAGCTGGTGTAGCCCTGCTTGTTCCAGTCCGTCGATACGAACAGCGTGTCGGCGTCGTTGAGGGGGATGTCGTAGCGCGCGGCGAGATTGATCCCGTACTTCGGCGCGTTCGGCAGCGGATTGCCGTTGATCTGCGCGAACGTGTTGGCCCCCACGTTGATCGTCGGGTCGGCCACCGTGCACACCACCACGCCGTTCAGGGCGCAGACCTGTGCATACACGCGGTCGTCCTGGATCTCGCTGTGCAGCAGGCTCAGGCCGGCACTCAGGGTCAGGTTCGGGATCGGGCGCAGCTCCATGTCCGCCTCCAGGCCGTAGGCGCGCGCCTTGTCGGCGTTGAACAGCACGCCGTTGCCGTCCGAATCGTTGCCGTTGAGCTGGATATCGTTGACCGCGTAGGTGAAGGCCGTAGCGTTCAGGCGCAGGCGGTTGTCCCACAGGCTGCTTTTCACGCCGGCTTCCCAGGACAGGATTGTTTCCGACTCGGCGGTAGTGAAGTCCGAGTTGAACACCGCCGAGCGACCCTGGATCGTCGGGCCCCGGAAGCCCCGCGCGACCTTGGCGTAGACACCCACCTGGTCGTTGATCTGGTACATCGCACTGAGGTCCCAGCTGGGCGTGGTGTCGCTCATTTCCACGTCGGTGCGGCCACGATAGGTGACCAGCCCTGCCGCCGTATCGGCGGTCTTCAACAGACGTGTGCGCTTTTCGTCACGGGTCTGGCGCAGGCCGGCGGTGAGGGTCAGCTTGTCGGTAGCGGCATAGCTGAGCTGGCCGAAACCCGCGAAGGACGTATTGGTATTGCGCAGGCGCACCCAGTTGTTCGGGTTGCGCGCCGCACCCTGCAGGAACCACGCCCGCTGGTAGAAATCGGTGGTGTCACGGCCATCGAAGTAGAACGCACCGACCTGCCACTTGAGGCGGTCCTCGCCGACGCTGGCCAGCCGTACTTCCTGGGTCCACTGGTCCAGGTCGCGCACCTGGCCCATCGACTGGCCAAAGCCGTTGGGCACGCCGTTGACCGGGAAGTTGGCCGCCGCACCGCCATCGGTGTCGCCACGGCTGTAGCCGGAGGTGGTTTCGTAGGCGGTGATAGAGGTCAGCTCGACATTGCCGAAATCGTAGGTGGCCTTCACCGATCCGCCGTACGTCTTGTACGCCTGCGGATTGTTGGCGGCCTCGTCGTACGCCACCCGATCGCGCGGCGCGGTGGGCTGGTTGGAGCCCTTGCTGATCGCATTGCGCAGGAACAGCGTGGAGGTGCCTTCGTAATCACGCGCATGGGCCGAGGCCAGCACCGAGAACGCGTCGGTCGGGGTCAGCAGCAGCTGCGCGCGCACGTTGCGATCGTCGAAGCCCCCCATCGCGTTCTTGCGCGGCGCTACCGTGCCATCCGCACTGGAGCCGGCGTAGGTGTTGTCGACGTAGTCATCGCGGTGCTGGTAAAGCGCCGACACGCGGAACGCCGCGATGTCGTTGATCGGCGCCCCGAAGCCGGCATCGACGGCCACGCTGTTGTGGGTGCCGTAGCTGGCATTGACGCGCCCGCTCGGATCCTGGCTGGGCTTGATGGTGTCGAACTTGACGATGCCGGCGGTGGTGTTGCGGCCGAACAAGGTGCCCTGCGGGCCGCGCAGCACCTCGATCTGGTCCACGTCGTAAACCGGATTGGACTTCAGCACCACGTGCTCCAGGACCACGTCATCCTGGATGATGGATACCGGCTGCGAGGCACCCAGGTAGAAGTCGATGTTGCCCAGGCCACGGATGTAGAAGCGCGGGAAGATGCGGCCCGTGGTGGTTTCGGCATAGAAGCTCGGCACGCGGCCGGACAGCGCCAGCAGGGTGTCATCGCCACCGGCGGTGTAGTCGCGCAGCTTCTCGCCCTGCACTACGCCCACCGATACGGGCACCTCCTGCAGGTTCTGCTCGCGGCGCTCGGCGGTCACGGTGATGGCGTCCAGCGCCGTGGCGCTGGGGGCCCCGCCGGCCTGCTGGGCGAAAGACGGTGCCGCCATGCCCAGTGACAATGCAGCGCAGGCCAGCGCCAGCGGGTGGCGACGGAAGGATCGGTAATTGGGGTGCATGGAGAGGATTCGAGTGAGCGTCCGTGCGGCCTGCGCGAGCCGGGCGGATGAGGAAATCAAAGCGCGCAGGCGCACAGTATGGCGATTGCGTTTCAATTTGGTGGCAAGCCCGTCCCCCCTGAAGGCGCCGCGCAGGGCGCGGCGCTGCCTGTCGTGCCGGAACTACGCCGCCGCCATGCTCCCGCGCGCCAGCATGAAACGTGCGGTCGCCTCGCGAAGGGCCTGCGCCTGCGCCGTCATCGCCTGCGCGGAAGCGGAGGTTTCCTCCACCAGCGCGGCATTCTGCTGGGTCACCCCGTCCATCTGCACGATGCTCTGGTTGACCAGTTCGATGCCCGCGGCCTGCTCGCGCGAGGCGGCGGCGATGCCGCCGATCACACCACCCAACTCATCCACTGCGGCGACTACCTGTTGCAGCGTCTGCCCGGCCTGCGCGGCAAGCGTGGTGCCCGTGCCCACCTGCTCCACTGAATCATCGATCAAGCCCTTGATCTCGCGCGCGGCCTGCGCCGAACGCTGTGCCAGGGTGCGCACCTCGCTGGCCACCACGGCGAAGCCCCGTCCCTCTTCGCCGGCGCGGGCGGCCTCCACCGCTGCGTTGAGTGCCAGGATGTTGGTCTGGAACGCGATGCCGTCGATCACCGTGGTGATATCGGCGATCCGCCGCGACGACGCCTCGATCAGCGCCATCGTCTGCTCCACCTGCGATACCGCCTGCCCGCCCTGGGTCGCTACGGCCGATGCCTGCAGCGCCAACCGGTCCGCGCGCGCGGCATGATCGGCGCTCTGCCGCACGGCCGCCGTCATTTCTTCCATCGACGCGGCCGACTCCTCCAGGTTCGCGGCCTGCTGTTCGGTACGCCGCGACAGGTCTTCGCTGGCGGCTGCGGTTTCCGCCGCCGCCGCCGATACGCCGTCGGCCGAGCGCTGGATGCCGGCAATGATGCCGCCCAGGCTGTCCACCGTGGCATTGGCATCGTCGCGCATCTCGGCGAACACGCCCTGGAAATCGCCTTCGATGCGGCTGCGCAGGTCGCCACGTGCCAGGTTGCGCAGCAGGTCCGACAGCGCCGACAGGTTGTGGTCGGCGGTGGTCATGAGCGTGTTGAGGCCTTCCACCATCTCGCGGAAATCATTCTCGAACGCCTGCGCATCACCGCGCGCACTGAAGTCACCGGCCGCCGCGGCCGCGACCAGGCGCTTGATCTCACCGTTGATGGACAGCAGCCGTGAACGCACGCCGTTGACGGCCGTACTGATCTTTGCTTTTTCACCCGGCAGTTCGGCCATCGACGCAGACAGGTCACCGGCCGCGTACTGCTGCACCAGCTCGACCATGTCCAGCTTGGTGCGTACATGGGAATCCACCAGTGCATTGGTGCCTTCCACCATGCTGCGGAAGGCGCCCTCGAACGGGGCGGCATCGATGCGATAGCTGATGGTGCCGTCGGTATGCTGCTGCGCCATCTGGTCCTGCGCGGCGGAGACGGCGCGCAGGGTGGACTGCATGCGCCGCATCGACGCCAGCAGGCGTCCGACCTCGTCGGCACGGCGTTGCGGGATGTGGCGGTCCAGACGCCCGGCGGACACATCGACAGCGACCTGTTCGGCCTCCTGCAGCGGGCGTCCCAGCAGGCGGCGCATGGCCAGCACGGTGGCCGCGATCACCGCCAGCAGGGCCAGTGCGGAAATGCCGGCGATCTGCAGCAGCAGCGTGCGCAGCACGTCCTGCAGGACCGATACCGGCTCCAGCCCCAGCACCATCCAGCGCCACGGCCCATGCGCCTGCGCGGAAACGAAATAGTCGCGCGTGCCGGCACCATCGGCGGTGCGCAGGCGCAGCGTCGCCGAGGCCTCGCGGCCTTCCAGCAGGGCCTGCAGCACGGGGCGGTCCTCCACAGCCACCCGCTCGCTGAGTGCGGTGCCTTCTCCGGCAGCCGCAGCGATCACCTTGCCGAAGCTTTCGCCCGGGCGGGTGTCGACCGCCATGAAGTAGCCTTCGCGGCCCAGGGTAGATTCGCGCAGGCTGGATTTGAGGGCGGCAAGGCCGGCCGACTGGTCCTGGCCGACGAAGGCGATGCCGACGACCTCGCCTGCGGCGTCCTTCATCGGCATGTAATACGTCATGTAATCGGTGCCGAACAGATGCGCCGGGCCGCTGAAGGACTCACCGGCCATGATCTTCGGGTAGGCCAGATGGGCGTGGTCCAGCTTGGTGCCCAGCACACGCTCGCCCGCCGCATTGCGCAGCGAGGTCGCCACGCGGATGAAGTCATCCCCTTCGCGCACGAAGATGGTGGCGACGCCGCCGGTGGAGGAGGCAAAGCGGTCCACCGATGCGTCATCCAGGGCCAGCGGCGTAGCGCCGAAGCGCAGCTGCGGCGCGGACTGGCCGGCCACCTCGACACGCTGCTCGGCGTCGACCGTCGGATCGCCGGGCGGCAACGCACTGCGGAACAACTCGGCCATATGGCGTGTGCTCTCACCCAGGCTGCGGTCATACAGCGCCACGGAGTCGCGCATCAGGCTGGCCGATGTGGTGAGTCCGGCCTCTACCCGCTGCTGGTAGCTGGCTGCTGTCTGCCGGTAGATCAGCAGGGCGAGCAGGATGAAGGCCGTGGCCGTGATCGCGGCGAGCAGAAGCGCCAGGCGGCTGGAAATGGACATCGTGGAACCGGTGGCGGCAGAAGTCGTCATCGAGAGGCACTTTGGTTGGAAGGGGAAGGCGCGTGTTGCACGTCACACTTCTATCGGCACCAATTCGGTCCTCTTTAGCCTTGGATCGATCCAAGGAACCCCGCGATTTATCTGCAAGCCGTTGATCGGAATCGAAATAGCCGTGTAACCGGTTACATCACCACGATGTGCGCCCTTCCGGGTGAAGCGCGGATGCTTGGCAAGTATTCAGCAGTTGGATAGACTCGACCACGCCATGGGGCCATAGCTCAGCTGGGAGAGCGCGTCGTTCGCATCGACGAGGTCAGGAGTTCGATCCTCCTTGGCTCCACCATGATTACAACGAAAAACCCCGGGAGCGATCCCGGGGTTTTTTGTTGTCGCGGCCGGCACGGATCAGGCTGGCTCGCCGCCACCATCCTTGCGCTCCGGTTTCTTCGAGTGCGCGTCACGCACTTTCTCGTCCTGCTGGCCCGGCCGCTGCTTGGCCACGTCGTCGTGGCGCTGGTCCTGCTGGCTTTCCTGCACGCCGGCCTTGTCGTCCTGGTTCTGCTTGTCATCCACCATGAGTGCTGCCCTGTGCTGCTGCGGCGGCACGATGCCCCCGCCTGCCGACCACGCTAGCGACGTGCTCGTGAGCCGCACATCACGACGACGCGATGGCGCCGTGCAGCGTCGCTTGGCGCGGCCGCATGACCGCGTCACACTGGGCGCCTGCCATCGAACACGGACGTCCCATGCGCATCACCCTGCTGCTCCCTGCCCTGCTGCTGTGCGCCAGCTGTGCCCATCACGGCAGCGTTGCGCCGCCACGGCCGCCAGCGATGGCAGGCTGGATCACCCCTGCCGAAGCGGTGCACGCCGCCAACGATGATCCGCAGCGCGGCATCAGTGGCACCTTCGTGATCAACGTGCGCGCTGTCGACCTGACCGACCACGGGTTGTACCTCAACAGCGAAACGGACTATCGCCACCAGGCCAATCTGACCGTGTGGCTGGCGCCCGAGCAGGCCGATGCGCTGCGGGCACGGCTGGACAATCTGCCGCTGGACCGGCTGGTCAACCGCCGCCTGCTGGTACAGGGCACCGCCCGTCGCGAGAAGATCGTCTTCAGCCGCGATGGCGTGCCCAGCGACAAGTACTACTACCAGACGCACGTGCGCCTGAGTGACCCGCGCCAGGCCCGCTTCGCCCCCTGATCGCGGCGGCTGATCAATCCAGCTTCACCACCAGCTTGCCGAAGTTGCGTCCCTGCAGCAGTCCGAAGAAGGCATCCGGAGCCGCATCCAGCCCCTGCACGATGTCTTCGCGGTACTGGATGCGGCCTTCGCGCAGCCACTGCGCCATGTCCTGTTCAAAGCGCGGGAACAGATCGTTGAAGTCGGACTGGATGAAGCCGCGCACGTTCAAGCGCTGGCGCAGGACCTGGCTGAAAAAGCCGGGCAGCCGATCCGGCCCCGGCACCTGCACACCGCGTGTGTTGTAGGTGGCGATGGTGCCGCACACGGGCACGCGGGCGAAGTCGTTGAGCAGCGGCAGCACCGCATCGAACACTTTGCCGCCGACGTTCTCGAAGTAGACATCGATGCCGTCAGGCGCAGCGTGGCGGAGCTGCTCGGCGAAGTCATCCGCACGGTGGTCCAGTGCCACATCCGCGCCCAGTGTTTCCACATACGCGCGCTTGGCCTCGCCACCGGCGATGCCCACCACGCGCGCGCCCTGCTGCTTGGCCAACTGCACCACCGTAGCGCCCACCGGCCCACTGGCGGCGGCAACCACCAGGGTTTCGCCGGGCTGCACACGGCCGATTTCCTGCAGCCCCGCGTAAGCGGTGAAACCCGGCATGCCATGCACGCCCAGCGCGGTGCTCAGCGGCAATCCCGCGGGATTCAAGCGGCGGCTGATCGATGCGGCATCCACCACGGCATGGGTCTGCCAGCCACCGGGCGCGATCACCAGCGTGCCGACCGTCAGCGCATCGTCGGCCGACGCCACCACCTCGCTTACCGTGCGTCCCTCCATCACGGCATCCAGCGCAACCGGCGGTGCATACGACGGTCCCTCTTCCATCCGACCGCGCATGTACGGGTCCAATGAGAGATAGTGATTGCGCAACAGCACCTGCCCCGGTTGCAGCGGAGGAAGTGCGGCCTGCTCACGACGGAAGTTGGCCGCCACCGGCGCCCCGTTCGGCCGCGAAGCAAGCACGATGCGGTCGGTACTGCTGACAGAAACGCTCATCGGTCATATCCATTTTCTGAAAGGAGACCACCGACGTTACGCCCCTCGGCCGCAGCAGAGTGCGACACGAAAACAGCGTTCCATGGCGTGCTGTGCATCTGCACGCGTGCGGTGCCTGACACAGCAGCATTGCCCACGCACGCGTCGCGACAGTTTTCCACGCAGCGCATCGCACACGCAGAAGGCGGGTTGCAGCAACGCAGGATCAACCACTTGCATGCGCATCCGCAGCGCGCAGACACGAATGTGAAGTTTTTTCTGCAAAAGGCTTGCCGAACTGCTTCGACGTCCGTAATATGCGCCTCCTCGGCAGCGACATCGCTGCAACGAAACAAGTGGCCGAGTAGCTCAGTTGGTAGAGCAGGGGATTGAAAATCCCCGTGTCGGCGGTTCGATTCCGTCCTCGGCCACCATTAGTTTCGAAGGGTCTGCGTACATGCAGGCCCTTTTTTTTTGCCCGTTGCTTGCGATATACGATACATATACGATTCGTATATTCCGTAACCAGGTACTTCCATGGGCATCGTCAACATCGACGACGAACTGCACGATCAGCTGCGTCGCGCGTGCACGGTCAGCCACCGCTCGATCAATGCGCAGGCCAACTTCTGGATCAAGGTGGGCATGCTGTGCGAAATGCATCCGGAGACGAGCTTCCAGGACATCGTCGCCAGCGAGCTGCGCGCTGCCGGCGTACAGCCGAAGCGACTCAGTGAACCGCGCACATGATCAAGAGTGCGCAGGAAATCGCCTTGATGGCCACGTCCGGCGCCCTGCTCGCGCAGGTGTTCGATCGCCTGGACCGGCTGTCGCTCGAGGGCCGCAGCACGATGGAGCTAAATGATCTGGTCGAACGGATGATCGTCGACGACCTGCAGGCGCGACCGGCCAGCAAGGGGCAGTACGATTTCCCGTTCGTGCTCAATGCGTCCATTGACGACATCGTCTGCCACGGCATGCCTTCAGCAGATGACGTGCTGCGCAGCGGGCAGATCGTCAATCTCGATATCACCCTGGAAAAAAATGGCTACATCGCCGATTCCAGCACGACGTATCTGGTGGGCGAAGTTGCCTATCCGGCGCGTCGCCTGGTGCGCGCGACGTACCTGGCGATGTGGAAAGGCATCGCGGCGGTGCGGCCGGGTGCACACACCGGCGACATTGGCCACGCCATCGCCCGCTTCGCGCGCGAAATGGGATACAGCGTGGTCAAGGAATACTGCGGTCACGGCATCGGTACGGAGATGCACGAGGAACCCCAGATCCTGCATTACGGCCATGCCGGCACCGGCGTGGAACTGGAAGAGGGAATGGTGTTCACCATCGAACCGATGCTCAACCAGGGCAAGGCCGCGATCCGGCACCGCCCGGACGCATGGCCCGTGCATACGCGCGACGGCAGACTGTCAGCGCAGTTCGAACACACCGTGGCGGTGACACGCGAGGGTGTGCAGGTACTGACCCTGCGACAAGGCGAGAGCGCTCCCGCCTGAGCGCAGCGCCCGCACCTGCCGGCAGTTCGTGCGGATCAGGTCGGCGCGAAGCTGCGGGTTGCCTTCTTTTCGGTCTTTTCCGCCTTCTTTTCCTTGGCCGTCTTCGCCGGCTTCTTCTTCTGGTCTTTCTTCTGGTTCATACCCTTGCTCATTACGGCATTCCCTTTGTCGGTAGCGACGGCCGGAGCATGGCACATCCGGGGCGGAGGCGGATCGCGCACTTCACATCGGTGGAGCTGCCGGCATGGCTAAGATCGACCCCTACGACCTTGGGCCCCCACCATGAAAAATCGTCATGCCCTGCCCCGCCTGCTGGCATCCGCTGTGCTGCTGTGCCTCACCGTGAGCGCATACGCTGCCGAGCCGGTGCGCTCGGTTGCAGCGCTGGATATCGACCGCTACGCCGGCCAGTGGCATGAGATCGCGCACCTGCCCGTGTCGTTCCAGAAAAAGTGCGTGGGTGACATCACCGCGACCTACAGCCTGCGCAGCGACGGGCGCATCAGCGTGCTCAACGGCTGCCGCGTGGAAGATGGCAGCCGGCTCCAGGCCGAGGGCGTGGCGCGCCCGGTCACCGGCGAGCCCGGACAGCTGCAGGTGCGCTTTGCGCCGGACTGGCTGTCGTGGGTCCCGCTGGTATGGGCGGATTACTGGGTGATCGCGCTGGACCCGGACTACCAGTGGGCGGTGGTCGGCGAGCCGGATCGCAAATACCTGTGGATCCTGTCGCGCTCGCCAAGCATGCCGCGGGCGCAGTTGGACGCCCTGAAGGCACGTGCCGAATCGATGGGCTACGACCTGGCGCCACTGCGGGTGTTGGCGCCCATCGAATAACGGGCTCGCCACGATGATCCAGGAGCCGGATCCCGCTTGCGGCACTGCAGAGAGCGCGAGCCCCGTCGTCGTGCGTACCGATTAGGATTGGCGTTCAGCCGAAGCCCTGTGCACGGCACCATACGCCGTAGTATCTTCCTTCCCACGCACTCTCTTCCGCGAGGACCTGCGCCCATGTTCCGCCGCTTCCGTACTGCCCTGATTCTGCTTTCCCTGCTCGCCCTGACCGCCTGCGGCGAGGGCGTGGTGAAGCGCGTTTCCGAACCCGCCACGCGCCTGCAGCAGCTCACCGTCAATGCCGACGGGAGCTGGAAGATCGCGCTGCGCCTGCAGAACTTCAGCTCGATGCCGATGCGCTTCGATGACGTGGCACTGAAGCTTTCGGTTGGCGACGCCGACGCCGGGACGCTAAGCACCAAGCCCGGCGTGTCCATCGGCGGCACATCGGCCGACGTGATCGAACTGCAGGTGCAGCCCGCTGCACAGGCGCGCCTGATGGTGGCCGATGCACTGGCCGGCAACCACACCCTTTCCTACACGCTGGAAGGATCGGTCTCAGCCACGCCGGAAGAGAAAAAGCAGCGCACGTTCCAGATCAACAACCGCAGCACTCTCAACCCCGCACCGGGCCTGCCCGGCGTGCTGCGCTGATTTCCACCTTCCCTGCCCCCCGCCCCTGATCGAGACGCTTCACGATGAGCAGCTATACCGCCCCGCTTTCCGACCTGCGCTTCGCCCTGCATGACGTGCTCAAGGTGGAGGCACTGTTCGCCCGCCTGGGCTTCAGTGATGCCACCGCCGACGTGGTGGATGCCGTACTCGAAGAGGCAGGCCGCTT
The DNA here is from genome assembly GCF_014842145.1 of Stenotrophomonas sp. CFBP 13718. NCBI lineage: Bacteria > Pseudomonadati > Pseudomonadota > Gammaproteobacteria > Lysobacterales > Lysobacteraceae > Stenotrophomonas > Stenotrophomonas sp. CFBP 13718. Next base: position 265,708 of record NZ_JACYVC010000004.1, on the reverse strand, counting down.
CAGTGGCTCGGTGCTGGCGCCCTTGAACAGCGTCGGCGACGAGGTGGGCTGCGTGCTCGACCAGGCAAGCGGTGAAGTCACCACGCCGCCCGGCTTCAAGCAGGCCTACGACCAGTTCGTCGAGGGCGGGTGGACAGGCCTGACCGCGTCGCCCGACGTTGGCGGACAAGGTCTGCCGCACACGCTGGGGGTCCCGCTCAATGAAATGATCAACGCGGCCAACCTGGCCTGGGGCAATTTCCCGCTGCTGTCGCACGGTGCGATCGAGGCGCTGAAGCACCATGGCGAAGCGTGGCAGCACGAAGCGTTCCTGAAGCCGCTGATCGAAGGCCGCTGGACCGGCACCATGTGCCTGACCGAACCCCACTGCGGCACCGACCTGGGCCTGCTGAAGACCAAGGCCGAGCCGAATCCGGATGGCAGCTACGCGATCACCGGCACCAAGATCTTCATCACCGCCGGCGAGCACGACCTGACCGACAACATCGTGCATCTGGTGCTGGCCAAGCTGCCCGGCGCACCGGCCGGCGCGAAGGGCATTTCGTTGTTCGTGACGCCCAAGTTCAAGGTCGATCGCGAGGGCCAGGTCGGCGAACGCAACGCGCTGCGGTGTGGCTCGATAGAACACAAGATGGGCATCAAGGGCTCGGTCACCTGCGTGATGAACTTCGACGGCGCCGAGGGGTATCTCGTCGGCCAGCCGCACAAGGGCCTGCAGGCAATGTTCACCATGATGAACACCGCGCGCCTGGGTGTGGGCCTGCAGGGCATCGGCCTGTCCGAGCGCGCTTATCAGAACGCGCTGACGTATTCGCGTGAGCGGCTGCAGTCGCGCTCGCTGAGCGGCGCGAAGTTCCCGGACAAGCCGGCTGATCCGATCATCGTGCACCCCGATGTGCGCCGCATGCTGCTGACCATCAAGTCGCTGCTGGAAGGCAGCCGCCTGCTAGCGCTGCATGCCGGCACGTTGATCGACATCGCCCACGGCGCGCAGGACCCCGCCGAGCGCGAGCGTGCCGACACGCTGGTGAGCTTCCTGACGCCCATTTCGAAGGCATGCCAGACCGAATGGGGCATCGAGAATACCTACAACGCCCTGCAGTGCTTCGGCGGCCACGGCTATATCCGCGAACACGGCATGGAGCAGTTGGCCCGCGATGCCCGCATCACCACGCTGTATGAAGGCACGACCGGCATCCAGGCCCTGGACCTGATCGGCCGCAAGACCGCCTCCAGCCAAGGCGCAGGCCTGAAACTGTTCCTGGCGGAGATCGACACCTTCGCGCAGGCGCACCAAGGGGACGACGCGTTGGCGGAGTTCATCGCACCGCTGCGCGCGAAGGCCAGTGAGTGGGGCGCATTGACGATGGACGTCCTGCAGCGTGCGGCCGGCAATCCCGACGAACTCGGCGCAGCCAGCCACGACTACCTGTTCTACTCCGGGTATGTGGTGCTGGCGTACTGGTGGGCCCGCAGCGTGGCCGCCGCTGATGCCAGCGCACAGAGCGATGCGTTCAAGCAGGCCAAGCGCGAAACGGCACGTTTCTACTTCGCGCGCGTGCTGCCACGCACCCTGGCACACGCCGCCGCGATCCAGGCCGGCGCCGACACGCTGATGGCGATGGACGACGCGCGCTTCGGCTGACGGCCAGCGGCCGCCACTACCCGGTAGCGCCGAGCCATGCTCGGCGAGCGCAGCGGCGATCATGACCGTGCGGGGGGCTGTTACACAAAGCGTCATCTTTCGGGTATAAGCTGTTATTCCGATGGAGACAGACACTACACGCCTGGGTCTGATCACTACCGGAGCTGCCTCATCCGCTCCGGAGGCCGGGTCATCGCCGCTCGCCAGCGCACTGCATCGCCCCGGCACCGTCCGCCTGCTTTCCCTTGATGCCCACGGCCGGGTCCTGGACTGGATCAACTGGCAGGACGCGTCGTGCCTGTATGCCCGCGGTGCGGTGTCGTGGACGCTGGGCGACCCCTGCCTGCACATTCACGGCGGCGTCAACCGGCTCAGCGGCCTGCGCAGCGGGATGGACCTGCACCCCATCATCGCCACCCGCGGGCACGCGCGTTCGCGGTCGCCCGCTCCCACGCCCAACCTCACCAATGCCGCGCTGTTCGCGCGTGACGCCCATCTTTGCCTGTACTGCGGGCAACAGCATTCACGTCCGGTTCTCACCCGCGATCATGTGATGCCGCTGTCCAAGGGAGGCCTGGATGTCTGGGAAAACGTGGTCACCGCGTGCTTCCACTGCAACTCGCGCAAGAGCAACCGGACCCCGCAGCAAGCGGGCATGCCCTTGCTGGCCGTGCCTTTCCGGCCGAGCTGGATCGAACACCTGATCCTGTCCAACCGAAATATCCTGGCCGATCAGATGGCCTTCCTGAAAGCGCAGCTGCCGAAGAAATCCAAGCTCTCGGCGTGATCCGGCAGCCATCAGCACTCACCGGGCGATCACGGATGTCGGAGTCTGCTTGCTCCACCTTGGAATGAGCGCGAAAATAGACGGTCAGCACAAGTACGAACATGATGATCGACTCTGCCCGCTATCCCCGTCTCTCGCGCATCCAGACACCGGATGAACTGCGCACGTTCGAAGAACCCGAACTGAGGGCGGTCGCCGACGAACTGCGCGCCTATCTGATCGAATCGGTAGGCCGCAGCGGGGGGCATTTCGCTGCCGGCCTGGGCGTGATCGAACTCACTGTCGCCCTGCATTACCTCTATCAGACGCCGCACGACCAGTTGGTATGGGACGTGGGCCACCAGACCTATCCGCACAAGATCCTGACCGGACGGCGCGATGAGATCCATACGGTAAAGCAGAAAGACGGCGTCGCTCCGTTCCCCAAGCGCGAAGAGAGCGAGTACGACACCTTTGGCGTCGGCCATTCGTCGACCTCGATTTCGGCCGCGCTGGGCATGGCGATCGCCCGCCAGCGTGAAGGCGATGATCGCCGCGTAGTGGCTGTGATCGGCGATGGCGCAATGACGGCAGGCATGGCCTTCGAGGCCCTGATGCACGCCGGCGGCATGGAACCGGAGCCGAACCTGCTGGTGATCCTCAACGACAACAACATGTCGATCTCCGAAGCCGTGGGCGGACTGACCAAAGTACTGGGCCGCGCAACGGGCAGCCGCACGCTCAATGCCCTGCGCGAAGGCGGCAAGAAGATCCTCGGCGACAAACGCAATAATCCCGCGCGCTTCGTCAAACGCTGGGAAGAACACTGGAAAGGCATGTTCGTGCCGTCCACGATGTTCGAAGAGATGGGCTTCCATTACACCGGCCCCATCGATGGCCATGACATGCCAGCGCTGCTGTCCACGCTGAAGACCCTGCGCACGCTGAAGGGCCCCAAGCTGCTGCACGTGCTGACCACCAAGGGCAAGGGCTACGAGCCGGCCGAGGGTGACCAGATCGGTTACCACGCAGTGGGGCCGTTCGATCCGGTCAAGGGCCTGGTGGCCAAGGGCGGCACGAAGAAGCCCACCTACACCGATGTCTTCGGCGACTGGCTGTGCGACGCCGCCGCCGCAGAGCCGCGCCTGCACGCCATCACCCCGGCCATGCGCGAGGGCTCCGGCCTGGTGCGTTTCAGCCGTGAGTATCCCGACCGCTACAACGACGTAGCGATCGCCGAACAACACGCGGTGACACTGGCAGCCGGCATGGCCACGCAGGGCGCCAAGCCGGTGGTGGCGATCTATTCCACCTTCCTGCAGCGCGCCTATGACCAACTGGTGCATGACGTGGCGATCCAGAACCTCGACGTGCTGTTCGCCATTGATCGCGCCGGCGTAGTGGGTCCGGACGGTGCCACGCATGCCGGCAACCTGGACCTGAGCTTCCTGCGCTGCGTGCCGAACATGGTGGTGATGGCGCCGTCCAACGAAGCCGAATGCCGGCAGATGCTGAGTACGGGCCTGCAGCACGCGGGTCCTGCCGCCGTGCGTTACCCGCGTGGCAGTGGCACCGGCGTGGCCGCCGGCACCGATCTGTCCACCCTGCCGATCGGCAAGGGCGAGGTCCGCGTGGAGGGCAGCCGGATCGCGCTGCTGGCCTTCGGCAGCACGGTCAACGATGCCGAGGCCGTCGGCCGCGCACTGGGCCTGACGGTGGTCAACATGCGCTTCATCAAGCCGCTGGACCGCGATCTGCTGCTGCAGCTGGCTGCCCGCCACGAGGGCTTCGTGACCATCGAAGACAACGTGGTGGCCGGTGGTGCCGGGTCCGCCGTGGCTGAGCTGCTCAGCACGGAAGAGGTGCTGAAGCCGTTCCTGCACCTCGGGCTGCCGGATGCCTTCCAGCATCACGCCAGCCGCGAAGATCTGCTGGGCGAAGCCGGCATCGATGCCGCCGGGATCCGGGCGGCGGTGCTGAAGCGCTGGCCGACGTTGGCGGCGGGCAGTACGCCGCTGAGCGCGGCAGGCTGATCGGGTAGCGCCGACCCCGGGTCGGTGGCGTGTCGCGTGGCTCCCGCCGAGCATGGCTCGGCGCTACACGCATTCCGATGGATCGTCAGGCCGTCCGTAGCGCCGAGCCATGCTCGGCGGGCCCCTGTATCCGCTAGCTCAGCGGACCTGGAACTGGCCGCGGCAGCCGTTGCTGACCCACACACCGTTGCGATCCCAGCCCCAGCTTTGCCCTTCGATGCAGGCCGTGCCGGATTTCTGCTTGATCAGGCGCGCGTCCTGCCGGATGGTGACGTTGCAGCGGCGCTGGCGACGATCATTCGAGTCGCAGTCGATCACCTGCCCTGCCGAGCCCCAGCCATTACCGTTGCCATTGCCGCCGCCCCAGTTGCCGCCGCCGTGGCCCGGGCGTGAGGGACGTCCCCGCTCGCCGACGAACTCTGCACGGCACCCATTGCTGACCCACACGCCGCCGCGCGACTGGCCCCAGCTCCGCCCTTCAACGCAGGCCGCGCCGGACAGCTGGCGTACCAGCCGTGCACGGCCGTCGAGTCGGCATTCCTTGTTGCGGTTTTTCACCGATTCGCAGCGGATGGTGGTGTTGCTGTTGCCGTACCGATCCTCCGCGTAGCGATCGTTGTCACGATACTGCGCGTGTGCCGTGCCGGCGATGCCGGCACCGACCAGCAGCGGCAGGCAGATCGCCCACAAGGAGCCCAAGGGGCGGCGTGAGGAAGACAGTTCCTGGGTCATGTGAAGCGTCCTGATCGATCGGTAGGCCGAGCATGGCGCAAGTTCAGCCCGACGCAAAGCCTCCGCGGGCGGAACCGGTCAGCCTCCGTTGTACTACCCCTACGCCCTGTTCAGCCTTGGGCCACACCTGCCTCGCGCTGTACTGCGATTTCAGCCGTAGCGGACGGTGTCAACGTAACTGTCGGGGGTTTCCACGCGTACCGCGCAGGCCTGGCCGGTGCGCGCATGCAGTTCACGCGCAAGCGCATCTGCGAAGTCGAACGCGGCGGTGCCTTCGTGGAACGAAACGGTTTCAGTCTTCTGGGGATGGAGCACGCGCCAGTGGCGCTGCTCGTTCTGGACGCGGATCAACATGTCGGTCTCTCTCCATGAGCAAACGGGATGCCACGACATACGGCCCGGGAGGGAAGCCTTCGCGCTGCCCTCGCCGTCCTGACCTGTGCCTGGCACCAATGGCCCCCGCCAGCCACCGAGACTAGGGGATGTCTGTCTCGGACTCCATCAGGGTTTTCTGATTTTCAGGCGCGGCCACTGCCACTGATACGCAGCGCCTCCACGCCCGCCTGGAACGCTTCGACACGCACCACGACATCCTGGCCACCCTCGCGGTGGCAGGAGCGGGCCAGTGCAGCCGCCACGTCGAATGCATCGCTGCCGCTGGCGAAATCCCGGTGCAAGGGATGCTGGGGGTGGACGACACGCCAGCGGCGTTCGACCTTTTCTACGACGATGACCATGGGGGAGCTCCTGGCAGGTAAGTGTGGGTCGGGTCAAGGCTGATGACGACAGCCCAGCCGTTGAGCAGATGCTAGGCGCCGGGCGTCCCTGACCCCATCGGTCCGGTCTGAAAGGCCCGCCCTGCCGGGAAATCACATCCCTGAGTCCGTTCACCGTGAACGCTACGTGATGCTTGTCACGTACCGGTGTTTTATTTCACACTGCGTACACCACAGGGGGCCCCTTCCACATGCGCACCTACTTCGCTCAACGTCCGTCATTGATCAAGTTCTACTTCGTCGCCAGCTACCTGGTCCTGGTCGAAGAGCTGCTGCGCGCCACCGTGTTCTGACCCGCGCTGCAACCGCAGTGGACGTGGCGACCGGGCCGTTGAACAATCCAGGTTCTTCCCCGTTGACCGGTGCCGCCATGTCCGACCTCCCCGCCCTGCCTCACCTGACACCGGGGCGCTATCGTCATTTCAAGGGCGGCCTCTATGAGGTGGTCGACGTCGTGCGCAGCAGCGAGTCGCTGCAGCCGATGGTGTTGTATCGCGCCCTGTACGGCGAAGGCGGTCTGTGGGTACGCCCGTACGACATGTTCGTCGAAACGATCGCCGGCGCAGAGGGTCCGCAGCCCCGCTTTGCCCGCCTGATCGATTGACCCGGGTATCGCGGCGGTCGCATCATCCGCGCACCGTTTCTGCAGGACATCCCATGCGCACTCCCCTGTTCGTCGCCTCCTTGCTGGGCCTGCTGCTGAGCGGCACCGCCGCCGCGCAACAGGCAGACGATGAGGACGTCCCCGCGTTCGATCGTCCGGGTCTCGGGCTGGGGACCGGTATCGTGCCGCGTGGCGCCATGGCACTGGAACTGGGCCTGCCGTCCTACACGCGCGACACCGCTCGCGACGGCGTCCGCAGCGAACAGTTCGACAGCGAGGTCACCCTGCGCACGGGCCTGGCGCCGCGGCTGGAACTGCAACTGTCGGGGTCACCCTGGCAACGCGAGCGCATGCGTACACCGACGGAACCGAGTCTTCGTGAGCGCGGCACCGGCGATACCCAGGTCGCACTGAAGTGGCTCGCCCCCCTGCGCACCGAGAACGACCGCTTTGCCGTGCTGGCGTCTGCGACGCTGGCACGGGGGAATGCCGCGTTCAGTGAGGGCAGGCAGTACGCGCTCGCCGGCAGCTGGGAACATGATTTCACTGAGGATCTGACCAGCGATCTGTATGTCAGCCATAGTCGTGGCGACGGACAGCGCTCAACGGTGTGGTCACCCAGCCTATCGCTGGCCTTGGGGCCGCGCTGGTCAGCTTTCATTGAAGCGGGTTTCACCCATACGCGGGGCGAGCCCAATGAATCGGTCGCGGGCGGCGGTGTCACCTTCCTGTGGAGCGAACGCATCCAGCTGGATGCGTCACTCGATGCCGGTCTGGACGCTGACAGCCCGGATCTGCAGGCAGGTGTGGGGCTGGCGGTCTACTTCGACTGAAGGGGACAGCGCGTTACCAGGGATTGAACATGGTGATGAACACGATCACCAGTACGACTGCAAAGGCGACCCAGAGGTAGCGGCCCTGACGCCACGAGGGCTTGGGCTTGCCGGGAGTATTCATGTGGCTCCGATCAGGTGAAGGACATTCCCAGAGTGCGTGAGTGGCAGCATCCGCAAGGTGCACGCCGCGTGCAGAGCGCGTCAGCATCGACGAGCCACACCTGTCCGCTCCGCACCACGAAAAAGGGCCCGCGCATCGCTGCACGGGCCCTTCTCATTTCATCACTGCTGGCTCAGCGCAGTCAGCTGCGTGTGCCATCCAGCCAGTTCGGGCCCTTGTTCTTCAGGAAGAAGATATAGACCACCAACGACACGGCAATGACCGCCGTGATGTAGATGATGAATTCATCCACGCGGCCCGTCGCGAGCGCGCCCTGGTACAGCAGCGGCGCGGTGCCACCGAACAACGAGTTGGCCAGGGCATAGCCCAGTCCGACGCCCAGCGCACGGATGTGTGCCGGGAACAACTCGGCCTTCACCACGGCGTTGATCGAGGTGTAACCGGTCAGGATGACAAAGCCGGTGGCCAGGATCAGGAACGCCGACAGGGCCGAGGTCTGCTGCGGAAGTGCCGTGATCAGGTACCAGGTGTAGAGCACGCCACCGATGCCGAAGAACACCAGCAGGCTCTTGCGGCCGATCCGGTCGGACAACAGCCCGCCCAGTGGCTGCAGCAGCATCAGGAACGTCAGGACGCCCAGGTTGATCAGCGTACCGGTGATCACGTCATCGCCGGCGAAAGCGGTCTGGATCATCTTCGGGCCATTGATGGTGTAGGTGTAGAACGCCACGGTACCGCCGGCCGTGATCAGGAAGCACAACAGCAGCGGACGCCACTGGTTGACGAACAGCTCACGCATGGAGCCCGTGGCCTTCGCCTTGCCGTCCTTCGCCGCTTCGATCGATTCCGCGCTCAGCGATTCGTCCATGGTGCGTCGCAGCCAGAACACGACCAGCGCGCCGATGCCGCCGATACCGAAGGCCACACGCCAGCCCCATTCAGACACGTGCGTCGCGTCCCAGGACAGCAGCATCACCAGCAGCACCGCCTGTGCGAGCACGTGGCCGCCGACCAGGGTCACGTAATGGAACGAGGACAGGAAACCGCGCCAGCCGGGAACGGCCGCCTCGGACATGTATGTCGCACTGGCGCCGTATTCGCCGCCGGTGGCGAAGCCCTGCAGCAGGCGGGCAAACAACAGGATCACCGCCGCCCAGATGCCGATGGAGGCCGCCGTAGGCGCGATGGCGATCAGGAACGAACAGGCGGCCATCACGCTGACCGACACGGTGAGCGCAAGCCGGCGGCCGTAACGGTCGGCGAAACGACCGAAGTACCACGCGCCGATCGGGCGCATCAGGAAGGTCGCGGCAAAGATGCCCCAGATGTACATGTTGGAGTTCTTGTCGTCGGCCGAGAAGAACTGGGATTCGAAATACTTGGCAAACACCGAGTAGACGTAAACGTCGTACCACTCGACCAGATTGCCGGCAGAGCCTTTCAGGGTATTGGATACCGAGCGCCGGAGAGCACCGGGCGCCAGGGGGATGGGGGAATTGCTCATGGGTGGATCATGCCCTCGGATGAAAAACAGATGGTCCTTTCGGCCCACGTCACACGGCGTTTCAAACGACACAGGTGAGCGCAGGCAACGCGGTACCTTACCTCACGTCAATAACACCTGTCCGGTGAAGCCCCTGAATACGCAGCACTTTCTGATCCGGACTATCGGCGTGACGCGGCGTTGATGTCGCAGGGTGCACGCTGTGCGCATGGCACCGGGACGTGACGGGGGGTGGCGGGATACTGCAGCGGAACATGCGATCTGCCTCTGCACCACGTCTGTGCACTGAACGATTTACCCGGCTTGCCGATGATGTGCGCCTGCATCTGCCGCTTCTGCCCTCAGTGCGGCACTATCGAATCGTTCATTGCAGTCCAAGAGCCTTGCACCACCCATGACGCCGATGTCAGAGGAACTGAAAACCCAGGAACGGATGGCCGCCGTGGGTGCCCTGCAGGTGCTGGATGCGGCAGCGGGCGCATCGCTGGACCGCATCACGCAGCTCGCCGCATTCGCGTTCAATGCGCCGGTCGCGTTCGTTTCGATCGTGGGTACGGACTCCCAGCGCTTCATCTCCAAAGTCGGACTGGACATTCCCGGAACCGATATCCGCTCGTCTGTCTGCTCCTACACCATCACCGCTGCCGACGTCCTGGTGGTGCCGGACCTGCGCGCGGATCCCCGTTTCGCGGGTAACGGCCTGGTGTGCGGTCCGCCGCACCTGCGCTTCTATGCCGGTGCCCCGCTGGTGGCCAAGAACGGGGTGCCGATCGGCGCGATCTGCGTGATGGCGCGCGAGCCGCGCGAGCTGAGCGAAGACGACCGCCAGCACCTCAAGACCCTCGCCGCCATGGCCATGAGCCAGTTGGAGCTGCGGCGCCTGTCCGGGCGGCAGGATCCGGTCAGCGGCCTGCCCAACCGGCACCAGTTCCATATTGATTACGACGGCCTGGTATCGCGTGCGCGGGGCCCTGTGCACGCCGTGCTGCTGGACGTGCTGGATGTACCGCGGTTGGAAGAAGCAGGCCAGGCACTGGGCATGCCGCCGCTGGAGGCGATGATCCACCGCTCCGGCGTTCGCCTGCGCGTCGCCTTGGAGGACATCGCCGATATCTACCACGTCGGCACCAGCCGCTTTGTTTTTCTGGTCGATCAGCCGTTGGCGGAGGATGTAGAGACGCTGTTGCTGGAACTGAAGCAGCGCATCACCCGCCCGGTGATGGCCGCCGCCGTGCCCATGTCACCGCAGTTCCATGCCGGCATCTGCACGTTCGATCCGGCCAAGGACAGCAGCAACGATGTGCTGCGCAAGCTGCTGGTCAGCCTGCAGGCGGCCATCACCGGGCGCCTGGATTTCTGCTGGTACTCCGAGCGCCGCGATGAGCTGCTGCGGCGTGGTTACCGCCTGGCAGCGGATGCGGAGCGCGGCCTGCGGCGCGAGGAGTTCTACCTGCTGTTCCAGCCACGCGTGGAGGCGATCACGCAGAAGATCGTTTCGGCCGAAGCGCTGATCCGCTGGAACCATCCCCGCCTGGGGCCGGTAGGGCCGGCCGAGTTCATTCCCGTCTTCGAGCGTACGGCGCTGATGCCGGCAGTCAGCGGCTGGGTCGTCGATGCAGCGCTGGACCAGCTGGCGACGTGGCAGCTGGCCGGCCTGTCGCTGTCGCTGTCGGTCAACCTGGCCGCGTCGGATCTTTCCACCGAGGGCATGGCCGAGCGCCTGCTGCAGAAACTGGCTGCACGTGACCTCGCGCCTTCGCTGTTGGAAATTGAGATTACCGAAGGAGAATGGCTGCGAGCCAACACCGTGGCGGGCGAGCAGTTGGCGCGCCTGGCGGGCGTGGGCGTGCGAATTGCAATTGATGACTTCGGTAGCGGCTACAGCAACTTCGGGTATCTCTCACGGCTGCCCATTTCCACGATCAAGATGGACAAATCGCTGGTGGATCACCTGGCGGATGATCCGGGTGCGCGTCTGAAGGCGAAGGCGATCATCGAGCTCGCCAAGGGCCTGGGTTACACGACCGTGGCCGAAGGCGTGGAAACCGCAGCGCAGCGGGATGTGCTGACCGACCTGCACTGCGACCAGCTGCAGGGATTCCTGTTTGCCGCCCCCCTGTCGGCTGATGAGCTGGCGACGATGGTGGGCATCGGCGGGTAACGCCCCCGCTGATCACCGGGTAGCGCCGAGCCAGGCTCGGCGAGCGCGAAGCGCGGCCTGTGTCCAACATCGCGGTGCCGGACGGAGTCCGCCGAGCAGGGCTCGGCGCTACACGCACAGGCGGTCGGGCCGGTAGCGCCGAGCCATGCTCGGCGAGCGCGAAGCGCGGCCTGTGTCCAACATCGCGGTGCCGGACGGAGTCCGCCGAGCATGGCTCGGCGCTACACGCACAGGCGGTCGGTCCGGTAGCGCCGAGCCATGCTCGGCGAGCGCAGCGGCAGTAGAAACTCCGAAAACGAAAAAGGCCCGCGCATTGCTGCACGAGCCTCTTCGTTTACATCAACAGTGGTCGGGACGGCCGGATTCGAACCGACGACCCTCTGCCCCCCAGGCAGATGCGCTACCAGGCTGCGCTACGCCCCGAATATCTGCGATGTTGCCCCGCCGTTGATGCGGGCCGTGAAGTATAGCGGATCAGCGCGAAAAAGGAATCAGCGGCGAAGCAGTTGCAGCACTTCTTCCAGTTCCACGCGTACCTGCTTGATGATCTGCTGGCTCAACGCGGCTTCGCCGCGCGCATCGGCGCCATCCAGGCGCAGCCGCGCGCCGCCAATCGTGTAGCCCTGTTCGTACAGCAGGCTGCGGATCTGCCGGATCATCAGCACGTCATGGCGCTGGTAATACCGGCGGTTGCCGCGTCGCTTGGCCGGCTCCAGGCTGGGAAATTCCGTCTCCCAGTAGCGCAGCACATGCGGCTTGACGTCACACAGCTCGCTGACCTCACCAATGGTGAAGTAACGCTTGGCCGGTATCGGCGGAAGTTCTCGGTTACTGCCCGGATCCAGCATACGCTTCCACCCTTTCCTTGAGCTTCTGGCCTGGACGGAAGGTGACTACCGTGCGGGCGGAAATCGGAATTTCCTCACCGGTTTTCGGATTGCGACCGGGGCGCTGGTTCTTGCGCCGCAGATCGAAATTGCCGAAGCCGGACAGCTTTACCTGACGTCCCTGTTGCAAGGCGTCACGCAGCACATCGAAGAACGCATCGACGAATTCCTTGGCTTCACGTTTGTTCAAGCCCACTTCGTCGAACAGTTTTTCGGCCATTTCGGCCTTGGTCAGTGCCATCGCCTGCTTACCCCTGGGTGCTGCCCGCTCAACCGCGGATCCGGGCGTGGTGTTCACGCTCGATGGCGGTGACCACCTCGGCCACCACCGCGTCCACGTCGCGGTCCGTCAGAGTGCGCGACTTGTCCTGCAAAATCAAGCCCATAGCGAGACTCTTGAAGCCCGGCTCTACCCCCTGTCCGACGTATCGATCAAACAGGTTGAGCTCGCGCAGCAAGGGGCCGGCGGCCCGTCGCACGGAGGCCGCCAGATCGGCCCAGTCGACGGCGTCGGGGGCCAGCACGGCCAGGTCGCGACGCATCGCCGGGAAGCGCGACAGCTCGCCGGCACGCGGCAGTTCACGGGCCGCCAAGGGCGCCAGATCCAGCTCCAGACCGTACACGTCCACGTCGACCTCCATCGCCTTGGCCAGACGCGGATGGATCTGTCCGATCCACCCCAGCCGCACCTCACCGCGGTACACGTCGGCCGATCGCGCCGGGTGACCGAAGGGCTGCGCGGACGGCTTGAAGGTCAGCTCAGCCCCGCTGGCAGCGGCCAGCGCTTCCAGATCGCCCTTCAGGTCATGGAAATCGACCTTGCGCGCCGCCACGCCCCACTGCTCGGCATCGGCGTCGCCGCACACCGCAACGGCCACGCGCTGCGTTTCCAGAGGTGCGGGAGCGCCCTCGCCGGCCTGCGCGGCGAACGCGCGGCCGATCTCGAACAGCCGTACGCGACCGGCCTGACGCGCCACGTTGCGGCCCAACGTGGCGACCAGACCCGGCAGCAGCGCCGGACGCATGATCGCCAGCTCGGCCGACAGCGGATTGGCCAGCGGCACCAGACTGTCATTGAGCTGCCACTGCTGCAGCAACTGCGCATCGACAAACGCGAAATTGATGGTTTCCTGCAGTTCGCGCGCCAGCAACTGGCGACGCACGCTCAGCTCTTCCAGACGGGTCTCGCTGGGCATCGCCACACGCGCGGCGCCACCGGGCAACGTGGTCGGGATCTGCTCGTAGCCATGGATGCGCGCCAGCTCTTCGATCAGGTCTTCTTCGATGGCCACGTCGAAGCGGCGGCTCGGCGAAGTGACCTGCCAGCCATCGGCTGCGGCGGCGACCTCCATGCCCAGCGCGCGCAGGATACGTTCGACTTCCGCATCGGCGATGGTGATACCAAGCACGCGGGTGATGCGCGCACGGCGCAGGCCGATCACCGCCGGCGACGGCAGGTCGGACGCACGCACCGCTTCGGTCACCGGGGCGGCCGTGCCACCGGCCAGCTCCAGCACCAGCGCGGTGGCATGCTCGATGGCGGTGCGCGGCAACGCCGGGTCCACGCCGCGTTCGAAGCGGTGCCCGGCATCGGTATGCAGGCCCAGCTTGCGGCCGCGGCCCATGATGGCGGCCGGCGCGAAGTGCGCGGCTTCCAAGAATACGTCGGTGGTGGCGTCGGTGACGCGCGTGTCGAAGCCGCCCATCAGGCCGGCCAGGCCGACCGGACGGTCTGCATCGGTGACCACCAGAAAGCTGTCATCCAGCGCGGCATCGCGGCCGTCGAGCAGCTTCAGGGATTCGCCGGCACGCGAGCGACGCACGGCGATGCTGCCCTGCAACGTGCCCAGGTCATAGGCATGCATCGGCTGGCCCAGTTCCAGCATCACGTACTGGGTGATGTCGACCAGCAGCGACACCGGCCGCACACCGCTGCGACGCAGGCGCTCGGCCATCCACAGCGGGGTCTTGGCGGCCGCGTTGACGCCTTCGATGACACGACCCAGATAACGCGGCGCTTCGGCGCCGGCATCCAGCGAGATCGACAGCTCGCGCGTGGCAGTGGCCGGTACCGCATCAGCGGCAAACGGCACTACGTCGCTGCGGGTGGCAGCAGCCACATCGAAGGCAATGCCGCGCACGCTGAAGCAGTCGGCACGGTTCGGGGTCAGCTTGATCTCGATGCTGGCGTCGGGCAGGCCCAGGTACTCGACCAGGCCTTGGCCGATCGGTGCGTCATCAGGCAGTTCGAACAGGCCGGATGCATCGCTGTCCAGGCCCAGTTCCTTGGCCGAGCACAGCATGCCATTGGAGTCGACGCCGCGCAGTGTGGCGGCACTGATCTTCAGGCTGCCGATCTGCGCACCGACCAGCGCCAGCGGCGCGACCAGGCCAGGGCGCGCGTTCGGCGCGCCGCAGACGATCTGCAGCAGGCTGCCCTGCCCCGCATCGACCTGGCAGATCTGCAGCCGGTCGGCTTCGGGATGGCGCACGGCCTCGACGATGCGGGCCACGACCACGTGGTCCAGGCCCGCACCCAGCGCGTCGACCGCTTCCACTTCCAGGCCGATGGCCGTCAATACCGCGCTGAGCTCATCGCGCGATGCGGCGGTCGGGACGTGGCTGCGCAGCCAGTTTTCGGAGAATTTCATGAGGTTCAACCTGGTTGAATGGAGCAACCGAGCAACAGCCGCCGAGCATGGCTCGGCGCTACGGATCGGGATTACGCGAACTGCTTCAGGAAGCGCACATCGTTCTCGAAGAACGCGCGCAGGTCGTTGACGCCATAGCGCAGCATCGCGAATCGCTCCACGCCGAGGCCGAAGGCGAAACCGGTATAGCGCTCCGGATCAATCCCGACACTGCGCAGCACGTTCGGGTGCACCATGCCGCAGCCCAGCACTTCCAGCCAGCGCGTGCTGCCATCGGGCTGCTGCCAGGCGATGTCGACTTCCGCACCCGGCTCCACGAAGGGGAAATAGCTCGGGCGGAAGCGCATCTCGAAGTCACGCTCGAAGAAGGCGCGCACGAACTCGGACAGCGTGCCCTTGAGGTCGGCGAAGTTGGAATGCTCGTCCACCAGCAGGCCTTCCACCTGGTGGAACATCGGCGAATGGGTCTGGTCGCTGTCGCTGCGATAGACCTTGCCGGCCGCGATCATCCGCAGCGGCGGTGCGTGGTCGCCCATGTAGCGCACCTGCACACCGGAGGTATGCGTGCGCAGCAGGCGGCCATCACCGAAATAGAAGGTGTCGTGCATGGCGCGCGCCGGGTGATGCGGCGGGAAGTTCAGCGCCTCGAAGTTGTGCCAGTCGTCTTCGATCTCCGGCCCTTCGGACAGCTCGTACCCCAGCCGCGCGAAGATCTCGGTGATGCGTTCCAGCGTGCGGGTCACCGGGTGCAGGCCACCGCGACCACTGCGACGGCCCGGCAGGGTGATGTCGATGGCTTCGGCGGACAGGCGCGCGTCCAGCGCAGCGTCTTCCAGCACGGTCCTGCGCGCAGCCAGCGCAGCGCCCAGTGCGTCACGCGCGAGGTTGATGGCTTCACCGGCGGCCTTGCGCTCGTCGGCCGGCAAGGCGCCGAGCTGCTTGAGCTGCGCGGTGATGCTGCCACTCTTGCCCAGCAGGGAGACGCGCAACTGCTCCAGCGCCTCGGGACTCTGCGCGGCAGCCACATCGGCCAGTGCCTGGTGGGTCAGGGATTGGATGTCACTCATGGGGTGCCGAAACCTCGGGTCGGATGTGCCCTCGCGATGCGCGAAGGGCCGACCCCCGTCGCCACCGCCGTCCGGCCGCCGCGCATTGCGCTGGCCACCGCACAAAAAAGAATGGGGAAGGACTTGCGCCCTTCCCCATGCATTGCCTCAACCACCACCTTTGCGCGCGAACGGCAACGGCGGGGATGGGGACTTATGCCGCCAGTGCGCCCTTGGCCTTTTCAGCCAACGCGGCAAAAGCTGCCTCGTCGTGCACGGCGATATCAGCCAGGACCTTACGGTCAAGGGTGATGCCCGCCTTCAGCAGACCATTCATGAAACGGCTGTAGCTCAGGCCGTTGATGCGGGCTGCTGCGTTGATGCGGACGATCCACAGCGAGCGGAAATTACGCTTCTTCTGCTTACGACCGATGTACGCGTACTGCTGGGCCTTGATGACGGCCTGCTTGGCAACGCGGAAGACCTTACGACGGGCATTGTAGTAGCCCTTCGCCAGAGTCAGGATTTTCTTGTGGCGGCGACGCGCCTGTACGCCACGCTTTACTCGTGCCATGTGTCAGTTCCTCAGAGGTAAGGGAGCATGCGGTCCAGACGGCCGGCGTCTTCTGCGCGGACGTGATTCGTCTGCCGCAGGTTACGCTTCCGCTTGGTCGCTTTCTTCGTGAGGATATGGCTACGGTTTGCGTGGCCGCACTTGTACTTGCCCGAGGCGGTCTTGCGGAAACGCTTGGCCGCCGCCCGGTTGGTCTTGATCTTGGGCATTGCAATGTCCTTGATGGGATATGACCCTGGTTTCTGACTGATCTGGCGGTGGCCGTGGCCACTCTTTCCGTCCTGCCATGATCCGCGTACGACCCCTCCTGATGGGTCGAGCCGGCAATCATACAGGGGAAATGGGCCTCGGGCAACGCGATTGATGTCAGCGAACGGGTGACACCCCCTCGCGCCGACGCATGCAACGCGGTTCCTGGGGCTGGGCCGGACGGGGCAGGCTGCACGGGGCACGCTGCAAGTACGTCCATGTAAGCTCCTTTCCGCCCGTCCGGGGCTCCAAGGGCCCCGTGCAACCTGCCCCGCCCGGCCCGCTGACGAATTCCGCAATCCGCCGGCCGCGCAGAAAAAAAGAAAAGCGGGCAAAGCAGATGCCTGTCTGCTCGTCATCCCCGGAAAAGCAGAAAGGCGCCATGAGCGCCTTTCCACCGTGACGATTCAGCCGCCAGGCGCCCCGCAGGGCAGCCCGTCAGGCTTTATGTCTTCTTCTTCGGAGCAATCATCATCACCATCTGACGGCCTTCCAGGCGCGGACGGGATTCGATCACGATGTCCTCGCCCAGATCGGTCTCGATCCGACTGGCGATTTCACGACCCAGTTCCTGATGGCTCATTTCGCGGCCACGGAAGCGGATGTTGACCTTGATCTTGTCGCCCTCTTCGAGGAAACCGCGCATCTTGCGCAGCTTGATCTGGTAGTCGCCCTCATCCGTGACCGGACGGAACTTCACTTCCTTGATCTCGACCTGCTTGCTCTTCTTCTTGGCCTCGCTGGCCTTCTTCTGGGCTTCGAACTTGAACTTGCCGAAGTCCATGATCTTGCACACCGGCGGATCGGCCTGCGGCTGGATCTCGACGAGGTCCAGGCCCTCGTCTTCGGCCATGGACAGTGCTTCGTCGCGCGTCAGCACGCCGATCATCTCACCGTCACTACCGATCACGCGGACGCGCGGGACACGGATTTCCTGATTCCTGCGATTCTGTTTGTTGTCAGGGGTACTGATATTGCGATCTCCCAAGGGTGTTGAACCGACCCGCGCGCCGTTGCGCACGGGTCGGACCTTTTGATTACGCGCCTTCGGCCTGCAGCCGCTCAACGAAGGCCTGGAGACTCATGCTGCCCAGATCCTCGCCGGAGCGCGTACGCACCGCGACCGCGCCGTTTTCCTTCTCACGGTCACCAATGACCAGGAGGTACGGCACGCGCTGAAGCGTGTGCTCGCGAATCTTATAACCGATCTTCTCGTTACGCAAATCGGCGGTAACGCGGAAGCCTTGATCCGCAAGGGATTTGCGCACCTCGCTTACGTATTCAGCCTGCGCATCGGTGATGTTGGCCACCACCACCTGCGTCGGCGCCAGCCATGCCGGGAACTGGCCGGCATGGTGCTCGATCAGGATGCCGATGAAACGCTCCATCGACCCCACGATTGCCCGGTGCAGCATGACGGGGTGCTTCTTCTGGCTGTTCTCGTCCACATACTCGGCCCCGAGGCGTCCCGGCATCATGAAATCGACCTGCATGGTGCCCAGCTGCCAGGTACGGCCGATCGCATCCTTCAGGTGGTACTCGATCTTCGGCCCGTAGAAGGCGCCCTCGCCCGGCAGCTCCTGCCATTCCACGCCACAACTGGACAGCGCCGAGCGCAGCGCGCCTTCGGCCTTGTCCCACGTGGCGTCGTCGCCCAGGCGCGATTCCGGGCGCAGTGCGATCTTGATCTGGATGTCCTCGAAACCGAAGTGCTGGTACACCGCCAGCGCCTGCTGGTGGAATGCCGTCACTTCGTCTTCGATCTGCGATTCGGTGCAGAACACATGGCCGTCGTCCTGGGTGAAACCGCGCACGCGCAGGATGCCGTGCAGCGCACCGGAGGGCTCGTTGCGGTGGCAGGAGCCGAACTCACCGTAGCGGATCGGCAGGTCGCGGTAGCTGTGCAGGCCCTGGTTGAACACCTGGATGTGGCCCGGGCAGTTCATCGGCTTGACGGCGTAGGTGCGCTTCTCCGATTCGGTGAAGAACATGTTCTCTTTGTAGTTGTCCCAATGGCCGGACTGCTTCCACAGCGACACGTCCAGGATCTGCGGGCAGCGCACCTCGCCATAGCCGCTGTTGCGGTAGACCTTGCGCATGTACTGCTCCACCACCTGCCACAACGCCCAGCCCTTCGGGTGCCAGAACACCAGGCCCGGCGCCTCTTCCTGCAGGTGGAACAGGTCCTGCTGCTTGCCGATGCGGCGGTGGTCGCGCATTTCCGCTTCTTCGATGCGCTTGATATAGGCATCCAGCTGCTTCTTGTCGGCCCACGCGGTGCCGTAGATGCGCTGCAGCTGCTCGTTCTGCGCATCGCCGCGCCAGTACGCGCCCGAAATGCGGGTCAGCTTGAACGCTTTGAGGAAGCGCGTGTTCGGCACGTGCGGACCACGGCACATGTCCACGTATTCCTGGTGGTAATACATGCCCATCGCCTGGATGTCGTCGGACATGTCTTCGATCAGGCGCAGCTTGTAGTCCTCGCCACGCGCTTTGAAGATTTCCACGACTTCGGCGCGCGGGGTCACCTTTTTCACCACGTCGTAGTCCTGCGCGATCAGCTCGCCCATGCGCTTTTCGATCGCGGCCAGGTCATCCGGGGTGAACGGACGTTCGGACTGGATGTCGTAATAGAACCCTTCGGCAATGACCGGGCCGATCACCATCTTGGCATCGGGGTACAGCTGCTTCACCGCGTGGCCGACCAGATGCGCGCTGGAGTGGCGGATGATCTCCACGCCCTCCTCGTCCTTGGCGGTGATGATGCGCAGGGTCACGTCATGATCGATCACGTCGCTGGCATCGACCAGCACGCCATCCACCGAGCCGGCGATGGTGGCCTTGGCCAGGCCGGCGCCGATCGACTGGGCGACGTCCATGACGCTGACGGGATGTTCGAATTCGCGGCGGCTGCCGTCGGGAAGGGTGATCGTGATCATCGGGATATTTTTTCTGGCAAGGCCCGCGCAGGGGCTGGAATGCGGATCCGGGCAGCGCCCGGATAATAAAAAAGCGCCACGAAGGCGCCTGCAAGTGGGCCGTCGGGGCAGGTCAGCGGTGGGCGGTGGTAGTGCTCATGTCACACGCTCGGCCGGCGCTGGGCGCGGGCCACCTTGGTTCCAGTCAGGGTATCCACGCTGATCTTAAACCAGCCTGCCGCAAAGCCCAAGGTCAACACGGTGTCCGGCCTGAATAGCCGAGGCTGGCGGCGGCAAATGGCAATGATTACCATGCTCAGGCAATCGGCCCCGCCCTTCCTTCCGGCTCCCCCATGACCCCCTCTTCTGATCGTCCGTCCACGCGCGCCATGGGCTTGATCGCCGCATGATCCAGGTTCCCACCATCGGATTGTCTTCGTTGGGTTTCTGTTCGCTTGCCCTGGCAGCGTCGATATTCTCCACGATGGCCTTCTATGCCGCCTCCCGGCACTGCCGGTGGCCGCGCGTGCACCGTGCCGGCCGGCTCGGCCGCGAGATCGGCACGGTCGCAGCGGTGGCTTCGCTGTGGTTGTGGATGGCCAACCTGGGTGTCGGCGCAGGCCTGGTGGTGATGCTGTGCAGCTGGATGGCCATGGCGATGCTGCTGCCCGCCCTGGCCGCTTGGCACCGACCGCACGCTCACCCCGCCAAGGCGCGGCGCTGATGTGGGGCCGCGCATCGGCGGGCATCGTCGCCGGCTTCCTGGTCGCCGCCGGACTGACCGGTCTGGTCGCTTGGCTGCCCCCCGGGCACTGGCAGGCCGCGCTGGTGCCGAGCCTCATCGCCTTCATTCCGCTGTGGATGCTTGCAGCGATCTGGGCCTTCAGCTTCCGCACTGCGGCACGCGCATGGGCGCTGTTGGGCGCAAGTGCGGCAGGCACCTTCCTTCTTCTATGGCTGCTGCGCCTGTCCGGCGCGGTGCAGTGAGTAATCGCGCATGAAGTTCAGCTCGCAGACCCTGCGTACGTTCACCACGCTGCACACCTGGGTTGGCCTGGTGGCAGGCTTCGCGCTGTTCGTGGCGTTCTATGCCGGAGCCCTGACGGTATTCCACCATGACGTGCCGTTGTGGCAGACCCCGCAGGCCGTGACCCAGGCGCCCGCCACGCTGACAGACACCCAGCGATTGCTTGACGGGGTGCTGGAGCGCCATCCGGCTGCACGCACGCACGTGGGCATGACCTTCCCCGGCGGCGACCACCCGCAGCCGATCGCCTACTGGCAGGACGCCAAAGGCATCTGGCAGTACGCCTGGCTGGATCACTACGACGGCAGTGTCACCCCGCCGCAGACCGGCCTGGCTGAGCTGGTCAATGAACTGCATTACACGCTGGGCCTGCCGGTGGCCGGCATCTACCTGATGGGCATCGTCAGCCTGTTGTATGGCGTGGCCCTGCTCAGCGGACTGGTGATCCACCTGCCCAAGCTGGCCGGCGATCTGTTCGCGCTGCGGCCGGGCCGCAACCTGAAGCAGTTCTGGCAGGACGCCCACAATGTGGTCGGTGTGCTCAGCCTTCCCTTCCACCTGATGTTCGCGGTGACCGGGGCGTTGTTGTGCCTGGTCTTCCTCCAGATGGCCCTGCTCAACCCGCTGGTCTACGACGGCAAGCTGCTGCAGGCCGTGCCGGCGGCGATGGACACCGCGCCCGTCCGTGCCCCCAGCGGCACCCCCGGACGAGGCGTGGACCTGGCCGACCTGCATGCCCGTTCATTGCAAGCCGCCCGCGACCAAGGTGTACAGGGCTTTGAACCGGCCTATCTGAAGCTGGCAAATGCCGGCGACGCGATGGCCACGATCGAGATCACCGGTGAATCGGAGGGCACACTGGGGCCGGCAGGCGCGGTGGCCTTCGACGTCGCCAGTGGCAGACTGCTGGCCAGCCAGCTGCCGGGCCAGCGTGATGCGAACCACGCCACCCTCAGCGCGGCCTATGCCCTGCACTTCGGGGAGTTCGGCAATGGACTGGTCGCCTGGTTGTATTTCCTGATGGGCCTGGGCGGCGCCTTCCTGTTCTACTCCGGCAACCTGTTGTGGATCGAATCGCGGCGCAAGCGGCGGCAGGTCGAGCAGGGGCGCGCGCAGGTCAACATGGCGCGGGCGACCGTCGGCGTGTGCATCGGCCTGGTGGTCGCTATCTCCGCGGCCTTCGTCGCGGCACAGCTACTGGAACGGTTCGCTCCGCACAGCGTCGACGCGGGCATCCGCTGGGTGTGCTTCGGCAGTTGGGCAGCCTGTGTACTGTGGGCTGCGCTGCGGCGCCCTGCGCAGGCAGCACGTGAACTGCTGTGGGCGGCTGCGATCGTGACCGCTGCAGTGCCGGTAGCGCATGGTGCGCTTACCGGATACTGGTGGTGGACCAGCGCCGGCCAGGGCTACTGGCCGCTGTTCTGGGTGGACGCGGTCGCTGTGGCGATGGCCGTTGGTTTTGCGGTGATTGCACGCGCGACCGCACGGCGCGCGCGTGACGGCGACCCGAACAGTGTCTGGGCCGACGCGTAATCAACGCAGAGGGGTGGTCGGGCGAGCGGCGGCGGCGACTTCAAGCGGGCAAGCCTGACGGCTATCGGCCTGGTCCACCGATGGGGTCAGTGTCCGCACAGTGAGAGGATCCTGAGAACTCGGCGACAGGGTGTCGCCGCTTCGAAAGGACCCTGCCATGCGTATCCCGCTCAAGCCGGACAGCAATGCACCCGGTGCCCCCTCGCCTGATGGATGCAGCAGAAGGCGCTGGATGCAGACCACTGCACTTGCCACCGCAGGCATGTTGATCGTTCCCAACGCGTTGGCACTGCCAGCCGATGGACACGCCCTGCTCTTGCAGCACCGCCCCCAGCCACCGCGTGCTGTTTCGTCAGACGATGCCTATGGCCTGCTGCGCGACGGCATCCTCGCCTCGCTCAATCTGATACCTACGGTCGGCGGATTTCTTTCCTACATCGGCGCCCTTGTCATCCCGGCAGCTGGCGAATCGCCTGAAGCAGCATGGCGCCGCTACACCGACCAGAAAGTATCGGAGTCACTCTTTGCGAGTGTGCGTGCCGACCTGGTCGGCCTGAGCGACGTCGTCTCTCTGTACATCAGGACGGTAGCCTCAGGTGATGCAAAGGCAGTGCAGGCGCAGAGCATTGCAGCGAACAGTCTGATGACTGCACTGCTGCCGCGGTTCCAGATTCCCGCAGAGGCGCTCGAGTTGCTTCCCCTGTTTGCCATTGGCGCGACGCTGCACCTGGCGCTGCTGCGGGACATCGCCCTGACAGGAAAAGCCGTTGGATTCGAGGATGCATACGTGCAGTTCGTGGCAGAGGAATTAACCACACGAATCGAGTCTTATACCCGCCATGCCGACCTATGCCAGCGCAGGGCGCTGGAAAAAGTCCGCGACGATAATCCGACCGGCAGTGAGCCTGATCGCCGCAACCAGCCGATGAGCGCCATGCTGGAGAAAAGAACCTCGCTCTACTTGACCGTACTCGATCAGCGGGACACGTGGTATGCATTCGACAGCAGGAAACACCCCGGTCGTACAGAGGTCTATCTCACCAGAGAGGTGTTTACTCCGGTGATTGGGTGGTGGGATTCCGCCTCCACGCCTCCAACTGAACTGCCTGCCTGGCCCGCACCGGCGGGCAGCCTTGACCAGATCAGTGCATGGAGTGACGGCAGGCCGGATGCCAGGTATCTGACCGGATTCAGCTGCCGATACAGTGATGGCAGTGAGACGAAGACGGGCACGTTGAAGGGCGAGGTCCAAACGCGTGACCTGGGCGCGGCATTTCTCACCGTTGATCAGGTCCGGAGCCACGTATCGGCCGCAATGGGTGGAATCGAGGTGCGCAGCCAGCCCGGTGGACGACAGACGTTGCTGGGGAGAGAGCCCGGGCGTCATGACCGCACCGTGACAAGCGCTGTTGACCAGCATCGGCTGTCGTCAGTGCGCGCCATTGGCCGCGGCAAAGATCACGTCGACGGCATGGTCAGCGGTTGTGTGCTGGGCTTCCAATTGGTCCACCAGGCCCGACGGGGACCGTCCGTGGAGGTACTGGATCGCGTCCGCCCTCACTTGCCGCGATCCCTGCTAGCGTGGCTGACGAGCTGAACAGGCAATGCCCAAAACAAACAACGCCCCTGACGGGGCGTTGTTTGTCTGGAGCAGATGCAGTGCCGCGACGCGCCGTGGGCGACAACTCCTGGTCGCCACCCACCGCGATCGAGTTCGGCCGATTACTCGGCAGACACACCCTCGCCTTCTTCGACGGCCTTCATGGACAGGCGGATACGGCCCTGCTTGTCCACTTCCAGCACCTTGACCTTGACCACATCGCCTTCCTTCAGCACATCGCCGACCTTCTCGACGCGGTCGCTGGAAATCTGCGACACGTGCACCAGGCCATCCTTGCCCGGCAGGATGGTGACGAATGCACCGAAGTCCATGATCTTGGCGACCTTGCCTTCGTAGATGCGACCCGGCTCGACGTCCGAGGTGATCTGCTCGATGCGTGCCTTCGCGGCCTGGGCAGCGATGGCGTTGACCGAAGCGATGACGATCGTGCCGTCATCCTGGATGTCGATCTGCGTACCGGTTTCCTTGGTGATGGCCTGGATGGTGGAACCACCCTTGCCGATCACTTCGCGGATCTTGTCCGGGTGGATCTTGATGGTCAGCAGGCGCGGCGCGTAGTCCGACAGCTCCTGACGCGGCGCGGACAGGCCACTGGCCATCTCGCCCAGGATGTGCAGACGGCCGGCCTTGGCCTGCTGCAGTGCCTGCTTCATGATCTCTTCGGTGATGCCTTCGATCTTGATGTCCATCTGCAGGGCGGAAATGCCCTCAGCGGTACCAGCGACCTTGAAGTCCATGTCACCCAGGTGATCTTCATCGCCCAGGATGTCGGACAGGACGACGAAGCGCTCGCCTTCCTTGACCAGCCCCATGGCGATACCGGCAACCGGCGACTTGACCGGCACGCCGGCGTCCATCAGGGCCAGCGAGGAACCGCAGACCGATGCCATCGACGAGGAGCCGTTCGACTCGGTGATTTCCGACACGACGCGGATGGTGTACGGGAAGGATTCCAGCGACGGCATCACTGCCAGCACGCCGCGCTTGGCGAGACGGCCATGACCGATTTCGCGACGCTTCGGGCCCATCATGCGGCCGCACTCACCCACCGAATAGGGGGGGAAGTTGTAATGGAACAGGAAGTTGTCCTTGTACTCACCGGACACGGCGTCGATGACCTGACCGTCGCGAGCGGTGCCCAAGGTGATCGCGACCAGGGCCTGCGTCTCACCGCGGGTGAACAGCGCCGAGCCGTGGGTACGCGGCAACACGCTGGTGCGCACCGAAACCGGGCGCACGGTGTCCAGCGCACGGCCGTCGATGCGGACCTTGGTATCCAGCACCGAGTTGCGCATGGTGCTGTATTCCAGCTCGCCGAATTCCTTCGACAGTTCGGCCGGGTTCCAGCCTTCAGCGGCCACGCGGCCTGCCAGCGACTCGACCACGTCCTTCTTGATCGACGAGATGGCGTCACGGCGCTGCAGCTTGTCACGCACCTGGAAGGCTTCGCCCAGGCGCGGGCCGATGGCTTCCTGCAGGGCGCTGATCAGCGCATCGTTCTTGGCCGGGGCAACCCACGTCGACGGCTTGGTACCGGCTTCGGTGACCAGCTCGTTGATGATGTGGATGACCTTCTGCATTTCGCGGTGACCGAAGGTCACGGCACCCAGCATCACGTCTTCCGACAGCAGCGCGGCTTCGGATTCCACCATCAGCACGGCGTTGGAGGTACCGGCAACCACCAGCTCCAGCTCCGAATCCTTCAGCTCGGTCACGGTCGGGTTGAGGATGTACTCACCGTTCTTGTAACCGACCTTGGCAGCGGCGATCGGACCCTTGAACGGAGTGCCAGCCAGGGCCAGCGCAGCGGAGGCGCCGATCAGGGCCGGGATGTCACCGTCGATGTCCGGGTTCAGCGACATGACCGTGGCGATGATCTGCACTTCGTTCTTGTAGTCTTCCGGGAACAGCGGACGGATCGGACGATCGATCAGACGCGAGATCAGGGTTTCCTTCTCGGTCGAGCGGCCTTCGCGCTTGAAGAAGCCACCCGGAATACGGCCACCGGCGTAGAACCTCTCCTGATAATCAACGGTCAGCGGGAAGAAGTCCTGGCCCTCACGCGCGCTCTTTGCAGCAACGGCGGAGACCAGCAGTACGGTGTCGTCGAACTTGACGATGACCGCGCCGCCGGCCTGGCGCGCGATTTCGCCGGTCTCAAGCGTGACGGTATGTTTGCCGTACTGGAAGGTTTTGGTGATTTTTGCCACGGAGGGTGTCCTTGGGGATGCTGTCTGCGAATGGACCGTCGGCGACCCATGCCGCCTGCGGGTGACCGGTGTCCCGGTCTGAATGCGATGAAAAACGATGCTGCAAAACAAAACCGCGGCGCATCACTGCGCCGCGGAGGATTTCTTGCTTAGCGACGCAGGCCAAGCTTTTCGATCAGACCCTTGTAGCGGGCAACGTCTTTCTTCTTCAGATAGTCGAGCAGGCTGCGGCGGCGGTTGACCATCTGCAGCAGGCCACGACGGCTGTGGTGATCCTTCTTGTGGGTCTTGAAGTGGCCGGTCAGCAGTTCGATGCGTGCGGTCAGCAGGGCAACCTGGACTTCCGGGGAACCGGTGTCGGTGGCGCTGCGCTTGTTGTCTTCAATTACCTTCTGGGTGTCGATCGACATTGCTTTTTCTCTTTTGATGCGGGGCCAGCAGGAACGTGTTCACGCACCGCTTGGCTCGCCGTAGGCTGATGATGAACCTGCAGGACGCAGGCTGCCCTGTAAAGGGCCGCAAAATTGTAACGGGAGCGACCTCCCGGAACAAGGACCTGGGCTGAATCGCCCGGTTGCATGTCACAGATTGAAGCGTCGCTGCGAGGCCAACAGGCCGGTTTCGTCTACCTGGCCCAGGCCGCATACGCCGCCGGCGGCGTCATGCACCACGACCAGCCCGGTCGGCCATGACGTATCGCGCAGCCGCTGGCCCATGCAGAATCGCGCAGCCTGCTGTTCATCCAGATGTACAGGCGGATACGCAACCAGGCCGGCCGCCAAGGGCAACAGATGGGCTTCCATCCCCGCCTCATCGCCGGCGTCGGCCAGCGTACGCAGTTGGTCCAGGGTCACCATCACCGGATCGAGGAAGGGTTCCACCCAGAGGCGTCGCAACGCGCCGATGTGCGCGCCACACCCCAGCGCCTCGCCAAGGTCACGGGCGATGCTGCGGATATACGTCCCGGAACCACAGGTCACGCGCAGGCGCAGGCGATCAGCCTGCTGCTCAAGCACCGTGATCGACTGGACATGGACGTCGCGCTCGGGCGCATCGATCACCTCGCCACGCCGCGCCTTGAGATACAGCGGCTCGCCGCCCTGCTTCAACGCCGAATAGACCGGCGCGCGCTGGCGGATATGACCCAGGAAGGGAGCCAGCGCAGCCTGCAGCGCATCGGCACTGATGGACGGCACCGGCCGTTGCAGCAGTACCTGGCCTTCGGCGTCGTCGGTGTCGGTGCTCTGCCCCAGCACGATGTCGGCGTCATACGCCTTCGCCGAGCCCAGCAGCAGGCCGGCGATCTTGGTCGCTTCGCCAAAGCACAGCGGCAACAGCCCGGTAGCCAGTGGATCCAGGCTGCCGGTGTGGCCGCCCTTCTCTGCCCGGAACAGGCGGCGCGCACTCTGCAGCGCTGCGTTGGAGCTCATGCCGGTCGGCTTGTCGAGCAGCAGAATGCCGTCGAGGCGACGGAATTGAATACGGGGTTTCATTGTGGAACGCCAACGTTGGGAGCGCCGAGCCATGCTCGGCGGGCAGGATCCGTGCCCACGGGCAGTCGCCGAGCAGCGCTCGACGCGACGGAGTCCTTATTCTTCGTTGCCTTCGCGCTTCTTTTCCGCCGCCAGCGTATCGGGCAGCTCGCGCAGCAGGTTGTCGATGCGTTCGCCGCGATCGACTGAATCATCATAGTGGAAGTGCAGTTCGGGCACGTGGCGCAGCTTCATCGCGCGCGCCAGGTCCATGCGCAGCTGCCAGGCCAGTTCCTTCAGGCCCTTCATTGCTTCTTCGGATCGTTCCGCCATCAGCGCGGTAACGAAAATCTTGGCGTGGGACATGTCGCGGGTGATTTCCACATCGGACACGCTCACCGAGGGCAACCCGTGTACACGCACGGCGTTGTGCACCAGGGTGCCGAGCTCGCGGCGGATCTGGGCGGAGACACGGTCGGTTCGATGGAAAGTCTTGGGCACGCGGCAGGGCTCTTTGTATTTGGAGTAATGACAGCAGTCTAACGGGTGGTGCCTGAAAGCAGGACCGGGCCTTTCGGCCCGGTCCCTTGCAGCCGTTACAGGGTGCGCGGCACTTCGATACGCTCGAAGCACTCGATCTGGTCACCCGGCTTGACGTCGTTGTACGCCTTCACGCCGATACCGCACTCGGTACCATTGCGGACTTCGTCGACGTTTTCCTTGAAGCGGCGCAGCGATTCCAGCTCGCCCTCGAACACCACGACACTGTCGCGGAGCACGCGGATCGGCTTGTTCCGCTTGACGATGCCTTCCACGACCATGCAGCCGGCCACTGCGCCGAACTTCGAGCTGCGGAAGACGTCGCGCACATCGGCGATACCGATGATCTCTTCGCGGATCTCCACGCCCAGCAGACCGGAAGCCACCTGCTTCACCTGATCGATCACGTCATAGATGATCGAGAAGTAACGCAGGTCGACGCCGTTGGATTCAATCAGGCGACGGGCCGAAGCGTCCGCACGCACGTTGAAGCCGATGACGGTGGCCTTCGAAGCGACCGCCGAGTTGGCGTCCGATTCGGTGATGCCGCCCACGCCGGAGTGGATCACGTTGATGCGGATGTCGTCGTTGGACAGACCGACCAGCGCCTGGCTGAGCGCCTGCACCGAACCCTGCACGTCGGCCTTGATGACCAGGTTGAGGACCTGCTGGCCCTCGCCCTTGCCCAGCTGCGCCATGATGTCTTCCATGCGGCTGCCGGCAGACTGCACCAGGCGCGATTCGCGGCGCTTGGTTTCGCGCTGCTGCGCAACGTCCTTGGCCAGACGCTCGTCGTCGACCACGGTGAAATCATCACCCGCTTCCGGCACGCCGGACAGACCCAGCACCTGCACCGGAATGGACGGACCGGCCTGGTCCGGCTGCTTGCCGGTTTCGTCGAACAGCGCACGCACGCGGCCGTACTGGATACCGCACACCAGGTAATCGCCCTTCTTCAGCGAGCCCTGCTGCACCAGCACCGTCGCGACCGGGCCACGGCCCTTGTCCAGCGAGGATTCGATGACCACGCCGCTGGCGCGACCATCAGACACGGCCTTCAGCTCGAGCAGTTCGGCCTGCACGGAAATGGCTTCCAGCAGGTCGTCGATGCCCAAGCCGGCCTTGGCCGAAATCTCGACCATCTGGATGTCACCACCGAAGTCTTCGGACACGACCTGCTCGGTGAGCAGTTCGTTCTTCACACGCATCGGATCGGCACCGGACTTGTCGATCTTGTTGATCGCCACGATCAGCGGCACGTTCGCCGAACGGGCGTGCTGGATCGCTTCCTTGGTCTGCGGCATGACGCCGTCATCGGCGGCCACGACCAGCACCACGATGTCGGTCAGCTTGGCGCCGCGGGCACGCATCGAGGTGAAGGCAGCATGGCCCGGGGTATCCAGGAAGCTGATCACGCCCTTCGGCGTTTCCACGTGGTACGCACCGATGTGCTGGGTGATGCCACCCGCTTCGCCGGTAGCGACCTTGGTGCGGCGGATGTAATCCAGCAGCGAGGTCTTGCCGTGATCGACGTGACCCATGATGGTGACCACCGGCGGACGCGAGACGGCTTCGCCGCGCTCTTCACCGGCAGCGGCGAGCAGCGCCTCTTCCACGTCGTCATTGCCGGCGCGGACCACGACATGGCCCAGCTCTTCGGTCACCAGTGCCGCGGTGTCGTGGTCGATGCTCATGGTGATGGTCGCCATGACGCCCATCTTGAACAGCGCCTTGACCACTTCGCCGCCCTTCAGCGCGAGCTTCTGCGCCAGGTCGGCCACGGTGATGCTGTCACCGATCGCCACTTCACGCACGACCGGTGCGGTCGGCCGCTCGAACGCGTGCGGACCACTGTTCTGGCTGCCCCGCATGTCACGACGGCCCGGCTGCGGGCGGCTGCCCGGACGGCCACGGTTGTTGTTGTTGTTGCTGTTGCCACGACGCGCGCGATCGGCGGCCGACAGGTGCATCTGGCCAGCGAAACGATCGCCGCCCGGACGGTCGGTACGTGCCGGACCCCGGTTGTTGCGGTCATCCGAACGCGGCGGTGCGGCGCCACGCGGCGGCGCGGACGGGCCACCGGCCGGCGGACGCGCAGCACGCGGGGCGGCAGGCGCAGCGGCATCGGCCGGTCGCGCAGCCGGACGGCTGGCGGCTTCGGCTTCGGCCGCCTTGGCCGCGATGGCGGCTTCTTCAGCGGCCTTCTTGTCTGCCTCGGCGCGCTCCTTGGCAGCGACCTCTTCTTCGCGCTTGCGCACGATGGCTTCATCGCGCAGGCGGTCTTTCTCCGCCAGCGCTGCCTGTTCATCAAGATTGCGCTGGCGGGATTCCTCCAGCTTGCGCAGGATGTCGGCGCGCTCCTCATCCGGGGTCATGCGCGCAGCCGCCTTGTCGTAGGTGCGCTTCTGGCGCACTTCCACGTTCACGGTGGTCTTGCTGCGACCCGCATTCACCGTCACTTCCTGGTGCTTGCGGCGGTTCAGGGTGATCTTCTTGGAGGCCTCGGTGGCTTCTTCGACGGCCTGCTCGGGCTTGCCATGGGCACGGCGAAGGAAGCCCAGGAGCTTCACCTTCTCGGTGCTGGTCACGACCTGTTCTGGGCCGCTGAACTTCATGCCGGCACCCGCCAGCTGTTCCAGCAGTTTTTCAACCGGTGTATTGACCAGTTCGGCAAGCTTGCGGATGGTGGTTTGCTGCGACATTCGGATCCTATGATCTTGAGGGCGCCCCCCCGTTTTTGGAGGTAGCGCGGATTCTACGCCCTGATCGGCTCAGGGCCCTGTTCATTGCCGGCTCATTCGCCGCGTTCCAATCGGGCGATTTCCTCGGCACGGGCGGACAGGATCAGCGCCGCGGCGCGCTCCTGGTCCAGCCCCTCGATGCCGAATTCAACCACCTCGTCGGCAGCCAGGTCCGACAGGTCCTCACCGGTGCGCACGCCATGGCTGGCCAGGGCGTAGGCGGTAACCTCGTCCATGCCTTCCAGGGCCAGCAGGTCGTCGGCGGGAACGCCGTCTTCCAGGCCTTCTTCAACGGCCAGCGCCTCGTTGAGCAGCGCGTCACGGGCTCGTGCGCGCAGTTCCTCGACGATGTCCTCGTCGAAGCCTTCCACCGCCAGCAGCTCGCCGACGGGTACATACGCGATTTCTTCGACAGTGCCGAAGCCTTCGCTCACCAGGATGCTGGCGATCTCTTCGTCCACTTCCAGCTTGTCCATGAACAGCTGGCGGGCCGAGGTCTGCTCGGCTTCGGACTTGGCGGTCACCTGATCCTGGGTCATCACGTTCAACTGCCACCCGGTCAGGCGGCTGGCCAGGCGAACGTTCTGTCCGCCCTTGCCGATGGCCTGGGCCAGGCGGTCTTCCGCCACGGCCAGATCCATGGAGTGCTTGTCTTCATCGACGATGATCGACTGCACTTCGGCCGGCGCCATCGCATTGATGACGAAGTTGGCCGGATTCTCGTTCCACAGCACGATGTCCACGCGCTCGCCATTGAGCTCGTTGGACACGGCCTGCACGCGCGAACCGCGCATGCCGATGCAGGCACCGATCGGATCGGTACGGGTGTCATGGGCCAGCACGGCGATCTTGGCGCGGTCGCCCGGATCACGTGCACAGGCCATGATTTCCACCAGGCCCTGGCCGACTTCCGGCACTTCCAGCTTGAACAGCTCGATCATGAACTCCGGCGCGGCGCGGCTGATGAACAGCTGCGGGCCACGCGGCTCGGAGCGCACTTCAGCCAGATAGCCGCGCACGCGGTCACCGGCACGCAGCACGTCGCGCGGGATGCCTTTGTCTTTCGGGATGAAGCCCTCGGCGTTGCCGCCCAGGTCGACGAAGATATTGCCGCGCTCGGCACGCTTGACCACACCGGTGATCAGCTCGCCGACGCGATCCTTCCATGCATCCACCACCTGCTGCCGCTCGGCCTCGCGCACACGCTGCACGATGACCTGCTTGGCGGCCTGGGCGGCGATGCGGCCGAAGTCCGGGTTTTCGATCTGTGCTTCGACGTAGTCACCGACTTCGGCGCCTTCCTGTTCGTCGATGGCATCCATCAGGCGGATCTGGCGGTCCGGAGACTCCATGACCACGTCGTCGGCGACCACTTCCCAGCGGCGGAAGGTTTCGTACGTGCCGTCCTTGTGGTCGATGACCACGCGCGCCAGCACTTCCTCGTCGGGGTAGCGCTTCTTCGCGGCCGACGCCAGAGCGGCTTCGATCGCGTCGAAAATCACTTCACGCGGCACGCCTTTTTCATTGGCGACCGCGTCAACTACCAGCAGAAGTTCCTTGCTCATTGGCTCACTCCGCGCGCGGCTTCTTGGCCGCAGGCTCGTTGGATGGATTCTTGTTCGGCTTCGGCTGCTTGGCAGGACCGGTCGGCTTGCTCGGGGCCAGCCCCAGCGCCACCCAGTCCGGCATGATGCGTGCCTTGTCGATGTTGTCGGCCGACACCACCAGCGTGGTCTTGTCGACAGTGAAACTGATCGTGCCCTGCTCTGCGTCGACCGAGTCGATACGGCCCTGCAGACGGCGACGATTCTCCTGCGGCAGCTTCAGCTGCACCTTGACGTTCTGCCCCAGGTGCTGGCCGAACTGCTGCAGGTTGAACAGCGGACGATCCACGCCAGGCGATGAAACCTCCAGCGTGTAATTTCCGCTGATCGGATCTTCGACGTCCATCTGCGCGGACACTTCGCGACTGACGCGCTCGCAGTCCTCGACGTTGATGGTGCGCTCGTCCTGCTCGGCGATCAGCACGTCGATGTACAGACGCAGCGTGGCGCCGCCGGGTGCGGGCAGATACTCGACGCCCAGCAGTTCCAGGCCCAGCGCATCGACGGTGGGGCCGAGCAGATTCGCGATTTCGGTTGCCTTGTCGCTCACAGCCTGCCTTGTTGTTGAATGTGGATGGTGTCCGGACCCGCAGTGGGCCCGTTCCGGAAACGAAAAAGGGCCCGCTGGGCCCTTTGTCCGGTGAAATCCGGTCATTGGATTCCGGCCGCAGGGCGCGCTGACGCGATCCCCTGCGAAGCCCAGCTTCTGGTCGAAGCCGGTGGCGGGATGGTCGCACTCATTGCAGAGCCCACCATCAGATATACCGCCAGCCCGCTGATGATAGACCTTGCACCGGGTTGGTGCAAGCTGCGGATGCTGTCTGTGCTAGCGGAGGCCCTTCCCTGCAAGGCTCCAACGAAAAAAGCGACCCCGTTTCCGGAATCGCTTTTTCGTCTGATGCCTAGTTGGTAGCGGGGGCAGGATTTGAACCTGCGACCTTCGGGTTATGAGCCCGACGAGCTGCCAGACTGCTCCACCCCGCACCAGAAGCGGAATTATGCAGCATTCTGCTGCACCGCGCAACCCCTGTTGAACTTTCCCCTCGTTGGAGAAGGTCGAACGGGTGAGACCCCCTCGCGGCGGGCGGAAAAGCCACCGCCGGGGTTAGGCCGGGCGATGGGGCTGGTCGGGGGACGGCAAAGACTGCATCCATGCGTGCCTCGTTTCGCGCCATCCATGGCGCTCAACGCCCCCGCCCAGCCCCACCGCCCGGCCTCTGACAGGTTCCGTGGCCGCCCGCCGCGTACTAAAAGAGAAAAGCGGTAGCGCCGACCCATGGTCGGCGAGCGCAGCGGGCCGTTGGCGGACACATTCCACCGACCATGGGTCGGCGCTACCACAGGCGTCGTTGACCCGTCGGGTGGAGGGAGCCCCTGAGTCAGGGGCGGCCGCGAAGCGGCGGGGTGTGGGTGCTGGTAAGACGGGGCCCGCGGTTTGCGAAGCAAAGCGTGGGAGCGGCAGCGCGAATGCGATGACGTGGACCCGCGCCATGGATGGCGCGAAACGAGGCCCGCAGGAGCGGCTTTTGCCGTCCCCCGCCAACCCACCCCGTCCCGCCCAACCAGCAGCCCTGCAGCTTTTGCCGTTGCCGTTGCCGTTGCCGTTGCCCTGGCTTCTGCCTGCGCGGCCAGCGCATCCAACCCCCCATAACGAAAAAAGCGACCCCGTTTCCGGAGTCGCTTGTTCGTCTTGGTAGCGGGGGCAGGATTTGAACCTGCGACCTTCGGGTTATGAGCCCGACGAGCTGCCAGACTGCTCCACCCCGCATCAGAAGTGGTTGAATTGCTGCCCCGCTAAGGAGGCCTCTTGCAACGATGTTCTGGCAGAACCGCTGCAGTCACAACTCAGGAGATGAATATTACACGATTAACGCAGTTTTGTATCGTTTTTTAAGAAATATGTGCAAATGCCTGC
This sequence comes from Stenotrophomonas sp. CFBP 13718, assembly GCF_014842145.1. Lineage (NCBI taxonomy): Bacteria > Pseudomonadati > Pseudomonadota > Gammaproteobacteria > Lysobacterales > Lysobacteraceae > Stenotrophomonas > Stenotrophomonas sp. CFBP 13718. The sequence continues at coordinate 231,542 of NZ_JACYVC010000004.1, read as the reverse complement.
TGGCACCACACCATGATCGGGTTCCAGGCCAGGCCCAATGCCAGCAGTGCCAACGCATTCACGCCCAGCACCACACCCAGTACGCGGTCGGTGTTGCGCGGCAGCGGCTCGCCCACCGGCTCATCGAAGTACATGACCTTGATGACCCGCAGGTAGTAGAACGCACCGATCACGGCACACAGCACACCCAGGATCGCCAGCCACAGCATGCCGCCGTTGACCGCCGCGCCCAGCACCGCGAGCTTGGTCCAGAAACCGAGGAACGGGGGAATACCGGCCATCGACGCCATGATGCACAGGATCAGCGCCGCCATCCACGGATTACGGGCATTGAGACCCTTGTAATCGTTGATGTTCTCGGCCTCGAAGCCATTGCGGGACATCGCGATGATCGCGCCGAACGCGGCGGTAGACATGATCGCGTAGCTGAGCGCATAGAACAGCGCGGCCGCGTAGCCCTGCGAGCCGCCACCGGCGATGCCCATCAGCAGGAAACCGATGTGCGACACGGTGGAGAACGCCAGCATGCGCTTCAGGTTGTGCTGGGCGACCGCCATCAGGTTGCCGATCACCAGCGACAAGGCCGCCAAGCCACCGATCAGGATCTTCCACTCATCCGAGAGCGGACCGACGCCCACTTCCAGCAGGCGGTAGGCCATGCCGAACGCCGCCAGCTTCGGGGCCGAACTGATGAACAGCGCGACCGGCGCCGGAGCGCCCTGGTACACGTCAGGCAGCCACATGTGGAACGGCGCCGCGCCCAGCTTGAACGCCACACCGGCGATCATGAAGACCGCACCGGTGAGCAGCAGCATCTTCTCGTCGGAATGCGGGATGGCCGCATTGATCGCATCAAGGTGCAGCGAGCCCGTTGCGCCGTAGATCAGCGACATGCCGTACAGCAGCAGGCCCGATGCCAGCGAACCCAGCACGATGTACTTCATCGCCGCTTCGGACGCCAGGCCGTTGTCACGGTTGCTGGCCACCAGTGCGTACGAGCACAGCGCAAGCAGTTCCAGGCCCAGGTAGACCATCAGCAGGCTGCCGGCGGACACCAGGATCATCATGCCGGCCGTGGCGAACAGCACCAGCACCGGGATCTCCCCCTGGAACAGATTGCGCTCGCGCAGGTAGCTCCAGCCGTACACCAGGCTCAGCCCGCTGCACAGCACGATCACCACCTTCATCACGTCGGCCGCGGTATCGCGCACGAACATGCCGTGGAAGACCTCGCCCTGCCCGCCCGTTCCGGTGGCCAGCATGACCAGCACCACCGCCAGGGCGGCGAGCGAGAACAGATGGGTGATCAGCTTGTTCTGCTTGCTGACGAACAGATCGAGGATCATCAGGGCGAAGGCGCTCGCAACCAGCACCAGCTCGGGAGCGAGCGGGGGCAGGTCAGCGGCGGTCAGTGGCAGCAACGGCGAGGTGGTCATTATCAAATCCTGGAATCAGTTCGCTCGGCAGGCCGATCAGAGCAATTTGCTGGAAGCAATCTGCATCGCCAGCTTGGCGATCGACGGCTCCATCAGGTCGGTCAGCGGCTTGGGGTAGATGCCCAGGGCCAGTACGCCGATGGCGAACACCCCCAGCACCAGCCATTCGCGGCCGTTGATGTCCTTCAGTTCGGCGACGTGCGCATTGGCCACTTCGCCGAAGAAGATGCGCTTGTACAGCCACAGCGTGTAGGCCGCGCCGATGATCAGGGTGGTGGCAGCGCCCAGTGCGATCCACGGATTACGCTGGAAGGCGGCCAGGATGACCATGAATTCACCGACAAACCCGGAGGTACCCGGCAGGCCGGCGTTGGCCATGAAGAACAGCATGGCGAAGGTCGCGAACCACGGCATCACGTTCACCACGCCGCCGTAATCGGCGATGCGGCGGCTGTGCATGCGGTCGTACAGCACGCCCACGCACGAGAACATCGCGCCGGACACGAAGCCGTGCGAAATCATCTGCACCATCGCACCCTGCAGGCCCAGGCGGGCGGCGTCGGCATTGCCGGCCTCACGCACCAGCCACAGGGCGATGAAGGTACCCAAGGTGACGAAGCCCATGTGGGCGACCGACGAATAGGCGATCAGCTTCTTCATGTCGTCCTGGACCAGCGCGACCAGACCCACGTAGATCACCGCGATCAGCGACAGGGCGATGACCAGCCACGCCCATTCCTGCGACGCGTCCGGGACGATCGGCAGGTTGAAGCGCAGGAAGCCGTAGCCACCGATCTTCAGCGCGATGGCCGCCAGGATCACCGAACCGGCGGTCGGCGCTTCCACGTGCGCATCGGGCAGCCAGGTGTGCACCGGGAACATCGGCACCTTGACCGCGAAGGCGATCAGGAAGGCGAAGAAGATCCAGGTCTGCTCGGTCGCGGTGAGCTGCAGTGCGTACAGGTCGGCCAGCTGGAAGCTGCCGCCCTTCAGGTACAGGTAGACCAGCGCCACCAGCATCAGCACCGAGCCGAGGAAGGTATAGAGGAAGAACTTCAGCGCGGCATAGATGCGGCGCGGGCCGCCCCAGACACCGATGATCAGGAACATCGGGATCAGCATCGCTTCGAAGAACACGTAGAACAGCATCGCATCGGTGGCGGCGAAGATGCCGACCGTGACGCCTTCCAGGATCAGGAAGGCGGCAACGTACTGGTTCACGCGCTTGTCGATGGCACTCCATGCGCCGATCAAGGCCAACACGCTGACCAGCGTGGTCAGCGCGATCAGCGCGATGGCGATGCCGTCGACGCCGAGGTTGTAGCCGATGTCGTACGCCGGGATCCAGGCGCGGGTTTCGACGAACTGGAGCGCGTCGATACCCGGGTCATAACCGGTGAGCAACGGGATGCTCAGGGCGAAGGTCAGCAGCGCGACACCCAGCGACGCCCAGCGGGCGGTCTGCGCATCACGGATGGCAAGGACCAGGGCGCCACCGATGATCGGCAGCCAGATGAGGACACTAAGTAGGGGCCAGTTCGACACGTTTTCTTATTCCGTACAGGTCATCAACGCAGGTAATGCATCAGCAGGCCCAGAAGGGCAATCAGGCCGATGATCATCGCGAAGGCGTAGTGATAGAGGAAACCGGATTGGGTACGACGCAGCACATTGGCTGCTACGTCCGCCCCACGTGCGACCAGGTTGACGGTGCCATCGACGATGTTCGTGTCGATCCAGCGCGCCACCTTGCCCAGCTTGACGCTGCCGCCGGCGAAGCCGTCGATCCACAGCGTGTCCATGCCGTACTTGTTTTCCAGTACCGAAACAATCGGAGCAAACGTCCTGCGCGCCTTGCCCGACAGGTCCGGCTTCCACAGGTAGAAGATCACGGCCAGCAGGAAGCCTGCCACGGTCAGGAAGAACGGCGGCAGGGTCATGCCATGCAGCGCGAACGCCACGGGGCCATGGAAGTGCTCGCCGAGGAAGCCGACCGTGTTCTTTGCGGGGTCGTAGAAATCGACGATACCGGTGAAGAAGTTGGTGGCCTGGCCCTTGATGCCTTCGTGCGCGTGATGCCCGGCCCAGTCGGTGCCGTGCAGCATCGGACCGATGCTGAAGAAGCCGATCAGGATCGAGGGTATCGCCAGCAGGATCAGCGGCAGCGTCACCACCCACGGGGTTTCGTGCGGCTCGTGCGGACCGTGGCCATGGCCGTGGTCGTCATGACCTGCATGGGCATCGACCGCATGGGCATCGACCGCATGCGCGTCGGCGGCATGCGCATGGTCATCGTGCGCAGTCGCATCGTGGCCATGACCATGGTCGTCATGCGCCACGTCACGGAAGCGCTCCTTGCCATGGAAGGTCAGGAACAGCAGGCGGAAGCTGTAGAAGCTGGTGACCAGCACGCCGCCCAGTACCGCCCAGTATGCGTAAGTCGCAACCCAGCTGTTGGACATGTGCGCGTGGATCTCGGCGGCCTCGATGATGGTGTCCTTCGAGTAGAAGCCGGAGAAGAACGGCGTGCCGACCAGGGCCAACGTACCGATCCACATGGTGATGAAGGTGATCGGCATGTACTTGCGCAGGCCGCCCATCTTGCGCATGTCCTGCTCGTGGTGCATGGCGATGATCACCGAGCCCGCGCCGAGGAACAGCAGCGCCTTGAAGAAGGCGTGGGTCATCAGGTGGAACACGGCGGCCGAGTACGCCGACACACCCAGCGCAACGGTCATGTAACCCAGCTGGGACAGCGTGGAGTACGCGACGACGCGCTTGATGTCGTTCTGCACGATGCCGATGAGGCCGGTGAAGAACGCCGTGGTCGCACCGATGAACAGCACGAAGTTCAGCGCGGTCGGCGACAGCTCGAACAGCGGCGACATGCGCGTCACCATGAAGATGCCGGCGGTGACCATGGTCGCGGCGTGGATCAGCGCCGAGATCGGCGTCGGTCCTTCCATCGAGTCCGGCAGCCACACGTGCAGCGGGACCTGGGCCGACTTGCCCATGGCGCCGATGAACAGGCAGATGCAGATCACCGTGGCACTGCCCCAGATGACCGGCTGGTCGAGTACCTGGATGGTATGCAGGCCGAACAGGCTGATCGAGCCGGACCACACCTGCAGCGCACCGTTGGCCAGTTCCGGATCCATGATCTTGGCGAACACGGTGGCGTAGTCGAGGGTCCCGAACACCCACATCACGCCGCCGATGCCGAGCAGGAAGCCGAAGTCACCGACACGGTTGACCAGGAAGGCCTTCATGTTGGCGAAGATCGCGGTCGGGCGCTTGAACCAGAAGCCGATCAACAGGTAGGAGACCAGACCCACCGCTTCCCAGCCGAAGAACAGCTGCAGGAAGTTGTTGCTCATCACCAGCGTGAGCATGGAGAAGGTGAACAGCGAGATGTAGCTGAAGAAGCGCTGGTAGCCCGGATCTTCTTCCATGTAGCCGATGGTGTAGATGTGCACCAGCAGCGACACGAAGGTCACCACCACCATCATCATCGCGGTCAGCTTGTCGACCATGAAGCCGACGTGTGCCGAGTACTGGCCCACTTCGAAGAAGGTGTACAGGTTTTCGTTGAACGGCTGCGCGCCGCCCCACAGCAACTGGTAGAAGGTGTACATCGACAGGGCGCAGCTGACGGCCACCCCGAGGATGGTGATGGTCTGCGCGCCGAGGCGCCCGACCTGACGACCGAACAGGCCGGCGATGATGCTGCCGAACAGCGGTGCAAGCACCGCTGCGATCAACAGACTCTTGGCGAGTGTGATTTCCATCTGTTAATCAGCCCTTCAACGAATCGACTTCGCCGACATTGATCGTTCGACGTGTACGGAACAGGGTCACCAGGATCGCCAGGCCGATAGCGGCCTCGGCGGCTGCCACGGTCAGGATGAAGAACACGAACAGCTGGCCGGCCGTGTCACCCAGTTCCCGCGAGAACCCGACGAAATTGATGTTCACCGAAAGCAGCATCAGCTCGATGGACATCAACAGGACGATGACGTTCTTCCGGTTGAGGAAGATGCCGGCCAGGCTGATGCAGAACAGCACCGCGCCCAGCGCCAGGATATGGCCCAACGTGATCATGGCTTGGTCTCCTCGCCGGCGGCCGGCATGTCGACGGCAGCCTTGGTGTTGCTGTGCACGAACGGCGTTTCGACGTCCATCTTCACCACCGTCAGGCGGTCACGCGATTTGACCATCGTCTGCTCGCCCGGGTTCTGCGTCTTGATGCCGGTGCGCTGGCGCAGGGTCAGCATCACGGCGGCGATCACGGCGACGGTCAGGATGACCGCGGCGAACTCGAACGGCAGCAGGTATTCAGTGAACAGGCTGCGTGCCAACCAAGTGATGTTGGAGGTGTCAGCCGCCAGCGCCGCCGCGTTGTCGGCCGGGAACGGCGTCACCGCCCTGCCCCGCACGCCGATCAGGGTGACGATCTGCACCAGCATCACCACCGCGACCACCAGCCCGACCGGCAGGTAACGCACCCAGCCCTCGCGCAGGTTGTCGGTGTCGATGTCCAGCATCATCACCACGAACAGGAACAGCACCATCACCGCGCCGACATACACCAGCACCAGCGCCACGCCGAGGAACTCGGCTCCGACCAGGATCCAGATACAGGCGACGGAGAAGAAAGTCAGCACCAGGCAGAGCACGGCGTTGACCGGGCTGCGCGCACTGATCACCGCCGCTGCCGACACACTGGCTGCGATGGCGAAAACCCAGAAAGCGATATTTACCCAATCCATGTCTCGACCTCAGCGGTAAGCGGCGTCGGCGGCACGGCGCTCGGCGATTTCGGACTCAAGCCGATCACCCAGGGCCAGCAGCTGCGGCTTGGTAACGATATTCTCGCCACGATTCTCGAAGTGGTACTCGAGGATGTGGGTCTCGACGATCGAGTCCACCGGGCAGCTTTCTTCGCAGAAGCCACAGAAGATGCACTTGAACAGATCGATGTCGTAACGCGTGGTGCGGCGGGTGCCGTCCTCGCGCTTGGCCGAATCGATGGTGATGGCCAGCGCCGGGCAGACCGCCTCGCACAGCTTGCAGGCGATGCAGCGCTCTTCACCGTTCGGATAACGACGCAGGGCGTGCAGGCCGCGGAAGCGCGGGGACTGCGGGAACTTTTCCATCGGGTACATCATCGTGTACTTCGGCTTGAAGCTGTACTTCAGCGTCAGCCACAGACCGGCCAACAGCTCCAGCAGCAGCAGGCTCTTGAAGTAATGGGTAATCCTGTTCATTACGTTAGACACCCTTTTGAATCACGCCGAAGAACACCATCAAGGCGGTGACCGCGATCCAGAAAATGGTCAGCGGGATGAAGACCTTCCAGCCCAGCCGCATGATCTGGTCGTAGCGGAAACGCGGGAAGCTGGCACGGAACCAGATGTAGGCGCTGGCGAAGAAGAAGACCTTGATGAACAGCCACGGCCAGCCACCGGTCCAGATCCAGTCGATGAACGGCGAGATCGCACCCGGATTGACCCAACCCTGGATCGGGCTCAGCCAGCCACCGAGGAAGAAGATCGCGATCAGGAAGCTGATCAGGATCATGTTCGCGTATTCGGCCAGGAAGAACAGCGCGAACGCACCACCGGAGTACTCGACCATGTGACCGGCGACGATTTCCGATTCGCCTTCCACCACGTCGAACGGCGCGCGGTTGGTTTCGGCCACGCCGGACACCCAGTACACGATGAACAGCGGGAACAGCGGCAGCAGGAACCAGTCGAGGAAGCCGGAGCTGCCGGCCTGCGCCATCACGATGCCGGTCAGGTTGAGGCTGCCCGACGCGATCATCACGCCGACCAGGGCAAAGCCCATCGCGATTTCGTAGCTGATCATCTGCGCCGAGGCGCGCATCGCACCCAGGAACGCATACTTCGAGTTGGATGCCCAGCCCGCCAGGATGATGCCGTACACACCCAGCGAGGTCATCGCCAGCAGGTACAGCAGGCCGGCGTTGGCATTGGACAACACCAGCTGCGCATCGAAGGGCACCACCGCCCAGGCCGCGAAGGCCGGTGCGAGGGTGATCAGCGGGGCCAGCAGGAACAGCACCTTGTGCGCGTTGGCCGGCTGCAGCACTTCCTTGAACAGCAGCTTGAAGACGTCGGCGAAGGCCTGGAAGATGCCCATGCCCACGTACATCGGACCGTGGCGGACATGCATCCAGCCGATCAGCTTGCGTTCCCAGACCACATAGAAGGCCACCGAGATGATCACCGGCATGGTGATCACCAGGATCTTCAGGATGATCCACAGCAGCGCGCCGATGTCACCAAGGCCAAGCAGCCACTGGTGCAGCGGGTCCACTGCGTTCAACAGCAATTCGTTCATGCAGCCACCACCGTTACACGAGCGGCACCCAGCGGTGCGGTTGCACCGTGGCCCGATTCAATCCAGACCGACCCTGCCGCGACGCGGCGGTCGACCACCACCGGCAGCGTGGCACGGCCGGCGTCGGTGCCGACCTTGGCCATCTGCCCTTCCTGCAACTGCAGGCGCGCGGCATCGTCGGCATTGAGCACGATGCGCGGGGCAGTGTTCAGCGGATGCGACTGCAGCGCCGGGGCGCGGCGGACGACGGCGTCGGTACGGTAGATCGCCGCGGTCGACGCGACTTCCAGACCCTCGTTGCTCACGGCAACGGCGGTGGAAGCGGCCACGTTCACGCTCACCGGGGCCAGACTGGCACGCAGGCCGGCCAGATCGGTGAACTCGAAACCAGCCAGCGCCATCTCGCCACCCAGTGCACGCAGCACGCGCCAGCCCTCGCGGGCCTCACCCGGCAGCTTGCCGCCGGCACGTGCCGACTGCGTGCGACCATCGAGGTTGGTCAGCGTGGCGTCGATTTCCGGCAGCGCACCGATCGGCAGGATCACGTCGGCGACGTCGCGGGTCGAAGCACAGGCGAACTGGCTGAAAGCCACGACCTGCGCACCGGCCAGCGCCTTGCGGGCGGCGGGGGCGTCGGCGAAATCCAGGCCCGGCTCGAGGCCATAGACCACGTAGGCCTGCCGCGGCTGCGCCAGCATGGCGGCCACATCCTTGCCCGCCGGCAGCACGCCGGCACGGGTGAGGCCGATGGCATTGGCGCCCTGCGGGATACGGCACAACCGGGCGCCGGTTGCCGCAGCGAAATCACGCGCAGCGGCGCGGATCGCAGCAGCCTGCGGATGGTTCTCGGCAATACCACCGACGATCAGTACGGTGTTGCGACCGCCCTGCACCATCGTACGCAGCTCGGCGTTGGCCAGCGCGTCGACGAACATCGACGGAGCGACGATCTGCTTGCCGGCAATGCTGAAAGCGAAGTCGAAGTCGACGGGGTTGACCACGTGGATCTTCGCGCCGTTGCTGGTCTGCGCCTTGCGCAGGCGGGCGTGCAGCAGGGGCAGCTCGTGGCGGACATTGCTGCCCAGCACGACGATCTGGTCGGCCCCTTCGATCTCGGCCAGCGGCAGGCCGAAGACCTCGGCCGTGGCGGCGTCGGAGAAGTCGCGATTGGTGATGCGGTGATCGAGGTTCGTGCTGCCCAGGCCCGAAGCCAGGCGGGCCAGCAGCGCGCCCTCTTCGTTCGAGGTGGACGGATGCACCAGCACGCCCAGGGCATCGCCCTGGTTGGCCTTGAGGATGTCCGCGGCGGCGGCCAGACCTTCGGCCCAGCTCACTTCCTTCCACTCACCATTGACCTTGCGCAGCGGCTTGACCGCACGGTCTTCGCTGTACAGGCCCTGATGCGAATAACGGTCACGGTCGGACAGCCAGCACTCGTTGACCAGCTCGTTGTCGCGCGGCACGGTGCGCAGCACTTCGCCGCGACGCACGTGCAGGAACAGGTTCGAGCCCATCGCATCGTGGTAGCCGAGCGATTCGCGCGCGGTCAGTTCCCACGGACGCGCGCGGAACTGGAACACCTTGTTGGTCAGTGCACCGACCGGGCAGACGTCGACCACGTTGCCGGACAGTTCGGTCGTCAACGGCTTGCCGTCGTAGGTACCGATCTGCAGATTCTCGCCGCGGTACATGCCACCCAGCTCGTAGGTGCCGGCCACGTCGGCGGTGAAGCGGACGCAGCGCGTGCACTGGATGCAGCGGGTCATTTCGGTGGCCACCAGCGGCCCCATGTCCTCGTCCACCACCACGCGCTTGCGCTCGTTGAAGCGGCTGACCGAACGGCCATAACCCAGCGACACGTCCTGCAGCTCGCACTCACCGCCCTGGTCACAGACCGGGCAGTCCAGCGGATGGTTGATGAGCAGGAACTCCATCACCGAACGCTGGAACTTGAGTGCCTTTTCGCTGCGGGTGGCAACCTTCATGCCATCCATCACCGGCGTGGCACAGGCGGGCGCCGGCTTCGGCGACTTCTCCACGTCCACCAGGCACATGCGGCAGTTGGCCGCGATCGGCAGCTTCTCGTGGTAGCAGAAGCGCGGGATCGGAATGCCGGCTTTGTCGGCCGCCTGGATGATCATCGAGCCCTTCGGCACGACCAGCGACTGGCCGTCGATTTCGACGGTGACGTGATCCGGTGGCACGCTCTGATTTACGGGTTGCGCGCTCATGCGGCAGCAGCCTCCACCTTCTTGCCGTCAACCATCGAATGACCGTTGACGATGTAGTACTCGAATTCGTCCCAGAACTGGCGCAGGAAACCCTGGATGGGCCATGCCGCCGCTTCACCGAACGCGCAGATGGTGTGACCTTCGATCTGGCCGGCCACGGCCTTCAACTGGTGCAGGTCTTCCATCGTGGCCTTGCCGGCGACGATGCGCTCCAGCACCCGGTGCATCCAGCCGGTGCCTTCGCGGCACGGCGTGCACTGGCCACAGGATTCCTTGTGGAAGAACTGGCTGATGCGGCAGGCGAACTTGACGCAGCACACGCTGTCATCCAGCACCACGATGGCGCCCGAACCCAGACCGGTGCCCAGGGCACGCAGGGTGTCGTAGTCCATCTGCAGGCCCTTCAGCTCTTCGGCCTTCAGCACCGGCATGGACACACCACCCGGCACCGCGCCCTTCAGCGTGCGGCCCGGCTTCAGGCCACCGGCCATTTCCAGCAGGTCGTCAAAGGTGGTGCCCAGCGGCACCTCGAAGTTGCCGCCCTGCTGTACGCAGCCGGACACCGAGAAGATCTTCGGACCGCCGTTCTTGGTCAGCGACAGACCGGCGAACCACTCCGGACCGTTGCGGATGATCGCCGGCACCGAGGCATAGGTCTCGGTGTTGTTGATCGTGCTGGGCTTGCCGTACAGGCCGAAGTTCGCCGGGAACGGCGGCTTGTAACGTGGCTGGCCCTTCTTGCCTTCCAGCGATTCCATCAGCGCGGTTTCTTCGCCGCAGATGTAGGCGCCAGCGCCCAGTGCACCGTAGATGTCGATGTCCACACCGCTGCCGAGGATGTCCTTGCCCAGCCAGCCGTTCGCATACGCGTCGGCCAGTGCCTGTTCGAAGTTCTCGAACGGCTCGTGGTGGAACTCACCGCGCAGGTAGTTGTAGCCCACGGTGCTGCCGGTGGCGTAGCAGGCGATCGCCATGCCTTCGACCACCGAATGCGGGTTGTAACGCAGGATGTCGCGGTCCTTGCAGGTACCCGGCTCGGATTCATCCGAGTTGCACAGGATGTACTTCTGCATCGTGCCCTTGGGCATGAAGGACCACTTCAGGCCGGTCGGGAAACCAGCGCCGCCACGGCCGCGCAGGTTCGACTGCTTGACCATCTCGATGACCTGCTCCGGGCTGATCTTCTCTTCGAGGATCCTGCGCAGGGCGGCATAGCCACCGGTCTTGAGATAGCTTTCGTACGACCACGGAGTGTCGTAATGCAGGGTGGTGTAGACCACCTGGTGCGGCAACGGTGCGGGACCGACCGGACCACTGGGTGCGTGATGATGTGCCATGGCTTACTCCAACCCGTCCAGCAGCTCGTCGACTTTCTCGACGGTCAGGCGCTCGTGGTAATGGCCATTGATGACCATCATCGGCGCTCCAGCACAACCGGCCAGGCATTCTTCTTCGCGTTTCAGGTAGATGCGGCCGTCGGCGGTGGACTGGCCGGTCTTGCAGCCGAGCTTCTTCTCGGCATGCGCGACCAGGTCCTCGGCGCCATTCAACCAGCAGCTGATGTTGGTGCAGAAGGCCACGTTGTGGCGGCCGACCTTTTCCAGCTCGAACATCGAGTAGAAGCTGGCGACCTCATAGGCCCACACCGGCGGCAGGTCCAGGTACTTGGCCACGCCGGCGATCAGCTCGTCGGTCAACCACCCGCCGTTCTGCTCCTGCGCGGCGTGCAGACCCTGCAGCACAGCCGAACGCTTGCGGTCCGGCGGGAACTTGGACAGCCAGTGCTCGATGTGAGCACGGGTCTTGTCGCTCAGCACCACCATCGGATCGACGTCGCGCGCCGCCTCGAAATTACCTGTCGCCTTCATCGGCCGACCTCAGCGAAATGCATGTCTTGGAATTCCATATGCTGCGGCGCCGGCTTGCGCCGGCTGCCTGCAGGAAAGAGGGTCAGGTCGGCCGGATTCACCGGTCGACCTCGCCGAACACCAGGTCGTAGGTGCCGATCATCGCCACCACGTCGGCCAGCATGTGGCCGCGCACGATCGAATCGATCGAGGACAGATGGGCGAAGCCCGGCGCACGCAGATGCACGCGGAACGGCTTGTTCGCACCATCGGACATCAGGTAGCAGCCGAACTCACCCTTCGGCGCTTCGACGGCGGCATAGGTCTCGCCGGCCGGCACGCAGTAGCCTTCACTGAACAGCTTGAAGTGGTGGATCAGCGCTTCCATGTCGTCCTTCATCGCCTCGCGGCTGGGCGGCGCGACCTTGAAGTTGTTGACGATCACCGGGCCCGGGTTGGCCTTCAGCCACGCCACGCACTGCTTGATGATGCGGTTGGATTCACGCATTTCCGCCACACGGCACAGATAACGATCGTAGCAATCGCCTTCCTTGCCCAGCGGAATGTCGAAGTCGACGGCATCGTACTTCGCGTACGGGCGCTTCTTGCGCAGATCCCAGGCGATGCCCGAGCCACGCAGCATCACGCCGGTCATGCCCCACTGATGGGCCAGCTCCGGGGTGACCACGCCGATACCGACGGTACGCTGCTTCCAGATACGGTTGTCGGTGAGCAGGGTCTCGTACTCGTCGACGCGACCCGGAAATTCGTTGGTGAAGTTCTCGATGAAGTCCAGCAGCGAGCCTTCGCGCGATGCATTGAGCTGCTTCAGGGCATTGCCCTTGTGCCAGCGCGACTCCTTGTACTTCGGCATATGGTCCGGCAGGTCGCGGTAAACACCGCCCGGCCGGTAGTACGCAGCGTGCATGCGTGCGCCGGAGACCGCTTCATAGCAGTCCATCAGCTCTTCGCGCTCACGGAAGGCGTACAGCATCACCGCCATCGCGCCCAGATCGAGCGCATTGGAGCCCAGCCACATCAGGTGATTCAGGATGCGGGTGATTTCGTCGAACATGGTGCGGATGTACTGCGCACGCTCCGGCGCCTCGATTCCCATCAGGGTCTCGATGGCGCGCACGTAAGCGTGCTCGTTGCACATCATCGACACGTAATCCAGGCGGTCCATGTAACCGATGGACTGGTTGAACGGCTTGGATTCGGCGAGCTTTTCGGTACCACGGTGCAGCAGGCCGACGTGCGGATCGGCACGCATGATGGTCTCGCCGTCCATTTCCAGGATCAGGCGCAGCACACCGTGCGCGGCCGGATGCTGCGGACCGAAGTTCATCGTGTAATTGCGGATTTCCTGCCGACGCTCGGCCGTGTTGCTGGCGAACGCCTGGTGCGCCTGCTCGAACTGACTCACTTCACTGCCTCCTGCGAACGCTCGCCGGCCGCGGTCTGCAGGCGGGCGTCGTCACGGATCACGCGCGGCACGCCGACGCGCGGCTCCACCGAGGTGACCGGCTCATAGACCACGCGCTTCTTTTCTTCGTCGTAGCGCACTTCGACGTTGCCGATCAGCGGGAAGTCCTTGCGGAACGGATGACCGACAAAGCCATAGTCGGTCAGGATGCGGCGCAGGTCCGGATGGCCTTCGAAGATAACGCCGAACAGGTCGAACGCTTCGCGCTCGAACCAGTTCAGTCCCGGCCAGATGTCGGTCAGCGATGCGACCACCGGCAAGCCTTCGTTCGGCGCAAAACAGCGCAGGTGCATCATCAGGTTGTGCTGGTACGAGCGCACCTGCGCCACCACGGCGAAACGCTGGGTCGGCATGTGCTGCGGCTGCGCGCCACCGGCATCCTCTTCGCTGGGGAATTCACCCCAGGCGAAGCGACCGGCGCCCTTGCCTTCGACACCGCGACTGAAGCCCTGCGAAGACACGTCTGCGGTGTCCCATTCGTCAGAGCCGTAGCCGAGATAATCGACGCCGCACAGGTCAACGGCCTGCTCGAAACCAAATTCGTCACGCAGCGCCAGCGCGGTGGCGTGCCAATCGGCGGCAGGCACTTCCAGCGTCACTTCGCCGCGGGGTTCGACCACGATGACCTGGCCGCCAGCGAAGCGGGCGGAAAGTCGGTCGATGAAGGATGCTTGCTCTGCCATGGGGGCTTGGCGCGCTCTTGATAAGGTGGGAAGGGTCAGCGGGCGATGGTCTGCGTACGCCAGATCTTCTTCTGCAGCTGCAGGATCCCGTACACAAGCGCCTCGGCAGTCGGCGGGCAGCCCGGGACATAGATGTCCACCGGGACCACGCGATCGCAACCGCGGACCACCGAATACGAATAATGGTAATAACCGCCGCCATTGGCGCAGCTACCCATCGAGATGACCCACTTCGGGTCCGGCATCTGGTCGTAGACCTTGCGCAGCGCCGGGGCCATCTTGTTGACCAGCGTACCGGCCACGATCATCACGTCGGACTGGCGCGGCGACGGGCGGAACACCACACCGTACCGGTCCAGATCCAGGCGCGCAGCGCCGGCGTGCATCATTTCAACGGCGCAGCAGGCCAGACCAAAGGTCATCGGCCACATCGAACCGGTACGCGCCCAGTTCAGCAGGGCATCGACGCTGGTGGTGACATAGCCTTTTTCCAGCAGCGGATTATCGCCGGCCGGCCGCAGGATGTCGTCAACCCGCCCTTCGGGGCTGGGGTTGTTCATCAGGCCGTCGAGAGTTTGGATCACTCCCATTCCAGCGCTCCCTTCTTCCAGACATAAATGAAGCCGAGGAACAGCATGCCGACGAACAGACCCATGGTGACCAGCGAACGGGCGCCGAGCTCCATGAAGACCTGGGTCCAGGGCACGATGAAGATGATTTCCAGATCGAAGACGATGAACTGGATCGCGATCAGGTAATAGCGCACATCGAACTTCATGCGCGCGTCTTCAAAAGCCTCGAAGCCGCATTCGTACGGCGAGAGCTTCTGCAGATCGGGACGGCGTGGGCCGAGGAATCGGCCAATCAGCATCAGCGTAATGCCGATACCGGTGGCGACGATCAGAAACAGCAGAGACGGCAAATATTCGGCCAGCACAGCGATTCTCTCTTGCCTCTGCCGCCGCGCCTGCAGGCGCTTTGGCATGGGGGAGTGGACGGGGACAACGCTACCCGGCGCAGAGCGCGCCGGACGTACCCGCTTTACTTACTAAATGGTGCCCAAGAGGGGACTCGAACCCCTACGACCTAAGTCGCTACCACCTCAAGGTAGTGCGTCTACCAATTCCGCCACCTGGGCTTACGATCGCGCTGGACTATCATTCCAGTGCGCGGCGTATTGTAACCGTCTTCAGTCTTTCTGGGAGCCTTCCGGCTGCTTTTCTTCACCAGAATTTGAAGATTCCGCCTGAGCCGGCACAGTCGCGGCCGGAACCGGCTGCTGCGCGGGCTGCTGGACCGGCACGGCATTGGCTGCCGGCACCGTGGCCGGGCGCTCGCCTGCCGGGGCGGCCGGCACGCTGGCGGCCGGCGCGGCCATCAGACCGAGATCCTGCTGCGCCGCCGGGCGGCTGCCATGACCGGCGTACCAGGCCATGAACAAGCTGATACCGAAGAACACCACGGCCAGCCATTTGGTCGACTTCGACATGAAGTTCGAGGCACCCCGTGCGCCGAACACCGTGCCCGAGGCACCGGCACCAAAGCCCGAACCGGCGGCCGCACCGGAACCACGCTGCATCAGGATGAGCGCGATCATGGCCACTGCCACCAGCACGTAAACGACATTGAGGATCAACATCAGCATCTGGAATCCGTCCTCGGACTACTTCTAATCAGGTTGCAGCCGCCGCCTGGGCGATGGCCAGAAAATCGGCAGCCACCAATGAGGCGCCACCTACCAGCCCACCATCGACGTCGGGCTGTGCGAACAGCTCTGCGGCATTGTCGGGCTTCACGCTGCCACCGTAAAGGATGGTCAGGGAATCGGCAATTCTAGCATCGACCTTGGCCACTTCGCCACGGATGAACGCGTGCACGTCCTGCGCCTGCTCCTTGCTCGCGGTGCGTCCGGTGCCGATGGCCCACACCGGCTCATAGGCGACGACGGCGTTCTGGAAGCCCTGCCCGCCCACGAGCGCGAGCACCGGGGCCAACTGGCTGGCGATCACGCTCTCGGTCTGTCCGGCTTCGCGCTGCTCCAGGGTTTCCCCCACACAGAGGACCGGTACCAGGCCGGCATGCAGGGCTGCAGCGAACTTGCGCGCCACCAGCTCACTGCTTTCGTGGTGGAACTGCCGCCGCTCGGAGTGGCCCACCAGTCCGTAGCGCGCGCCTACCTCGTGCAGCATGGCGGCGGAAACTTCGCCGGTGTACGCGCCCTTTTCATTGCTGCTGACGTCCTGCGCGCCAAAGGCGACGGCGGTGTCGGCGAAATCGTCGACCAGTTCGCCCAGATACGGCAGGGGCGGCAGGATGACCAGTTCAACGCCCTGCTCCGGTGCGCCGTTGGCGATGTCGGTGACCAGGGACGTGGCGAATTCGCGGCTGCCGTGCAGCTTCCAGTTTCCGGCGACGATCTTGCGGCGCATGGGCGATGGCTCCGTTTCGTATCAGCTGGACATGATAACGAATGAAATTATTCGCCGTTGGGTAGTAACCGGTTACACGTTGGTTTGAGGGTGATCGAACGGGTGGGACCCCCTCGCGGTGGGCTCTGACAGCGGGTTACGTGCTTGGGGCCGGGCGGTGGGGCTGGTCGGGGGACGGCAAAAGCCGCTCCTGCGTGCCTCGTTTCGTGCCATCCATGGCACTCAACGCCCCCGCCCAGCCCCACCGCCCGGCCCCCTGACAGGTTCCGTGGCCGCCCGCCGCGTATGAAAAAAGAGAAAAGCGGTAGCGCCGACCCATGGTCGGCGAGCGCAGCGGGCCGTTGGCGGGAACATTCCGCTACCGCAGGCCCAGTTGACCCGTCGGGTGGAGGGAGCCCCTGAGTCAGGGGCGGCCGCGAAGCGGCGGGGTGTGGGTGCTGGTGAGACGGGGCCCGCGGTTTGCGAAGCAAAGCGTGGGAGCGGCAGCGCGAATGGGATGACGTGGACCCGTCCCCCGCCAACCCACCCCGCCCCGCCAGCACGCAGGCCTGCAGCTCTTGAGGTTGCCGTTGCTGGTGCCCTAAAGCGGTCCGGCCGCAGGCCGGACACTCCACTACTTCAGCTTGATCTCGCGCAGGCGCTCTTCGAGGAAACCGTGGGCGGTGATCGGTTCCGGGTACCGGCTCGGATTCTCCGGGGTGATGCACGAGGGCAGCACGTCGATCAGATAATCCGGGTTCGGGTGCAGGAAGAACGGCACCGAGTACCGCGGCTGGCGCGCAAGATCACCCGGCGGATTCACCACACGGTGGATCGTCGACGGATACACGTGGTTGGTCAGCCGCTGCAGCATGTCGCCGATGTTGACCACGATGGTGTCCGCGTCCGACGTAAACGGCACCCACTTGCCATCGTGCGACTGCACTTCCAGGCCGGCGGCACTGGCACCCACCAGCAGGGTGATGAAATTGATGTCGCCATGCGCGCCGGCGCGCACGTTCGGCACGTCGTCGGTGGTGATCGGCGGGTAATGGATCGGACGCAGGATCGAGTTGCCCTGGTTGGTCTTGTCGGCAAAGAAGTCCTCCGCCAGACCAATGTGCAGCGCGAGCGCGGACAGCACGCGCGAACCGAGGTGGTCCAGCGCCTGGTACAGGCCATAGCCCGCCTCACGGAAGCCCGGCACTTCACTCGGCCACAGATTCGGCGGCATCACCTCACGGTACGGTGAATCATCCGGAATCTCCCGGCCGATATGCCAGAACTCCTTCAGATCGAAATGCTGCGAACCCTTCGCCGTCTCGACGCCGAACTGGGTATAGCCCCGCGCACCACCGCCACCGGCCACGTGGTACTGGCGCTTGGTTTCGTCGGGCAGGGCAAAGAAGGCTTTGAATACCTCGTAGGCCGCATCGATCTCGGCCTGCGGAATGCCGTGATTGCGGATGCCGGCGAAGCCCCACTGGCGGTACGCGGCGCCCAGCTCGGCCACGAAGGCGTCGCGGTCGCTGTCAAAACGGGTGATGTCGAGGGTGGGGATCTGGCTCACGAACATGTCCTGGCTGGCAATTGAACGGTCCGCGCAGAGACGCTGGCGCGGATGGCCATTGTGACAGATCGGCCCCCTGCCGCCAGCCAACCAGAGGATACAAATCGATACAATGCGCGCGCCCGGCATGCGCTGCCTGTCGACTCCCCCTCTGATTCCGCACGATACCCCCGACCGACATGGACGCCTCCGCACCCCCTGTGACACGCCGCGCCCGAGTGACCTGGGCATCGCTGTTCACCCTCCTCAACGCGCTGATCGCCATCGCCATCGTGGCGTCCTACGCGCCGTGGTCCGCCAATCCGGGCGGAACCCTCGGCAAGGCCTACCTGGCTATCGCCCTGCCCGGCCATTTCCTCGCATTCGGCGCGCTGACGATGCTGCCTGCCCTGTTGATCGGACTGTGGCCGCGCCGCACGCGCGCACTGACGGTGGCTGCCGTTGTCTGCCAAGGCCTGTGGCTGTGCCTGCTGCTCGTCGATGCGAAGGTGTTCGCGCTCTACCGGTTCCACCTCAATGCCATGGTGCTCAACATGGTCTTCGGCGGTGCCCTGCACGATCAGGTCAGCCTGTCCTGGACGAACTGGCTGCAGGTGGCCGGCGTGCTCATGGCGGTCTTCATCGCGCAAGGCCTGCTTGCGTGGAGCTGCTGGCGGTTGCTGCCGGCCCGCCTGCCGCAGCGCGTGCTGACCGCCACGTTGCTGGTGGCAGCCCTGGTGATGGGCGTCGGCCAGCTGGCAACGGCCTACTACGATGCACGGGGCGAACGCGCGGTGGTCAGCCAGTGGGCGTACATTCCGTGGGCGCAGCCGATCACGGCCAAGCGCCAGATGCGCGCACTCGGTGTCCCCGTGCTCCAGCGCGCCAGTGCCCTACCCGACCCACGATTCAGCGAGCTGGACTGGCCGCTGGCGCCGCTGCGCTGCCAGAGCTATCAACGCCCGAATATCTTGATGGTCGTGATGGAATCGCTGCGCGCCGACGCGCTCGATCCGCAGACGATGCCCAACACCTGGGCACTGGCTGCGCGCTCGCAGGTGTTCGACCACCACTACAGCACGGGCAACGCCACGCGCTTTGGCCTGTTCGGCCTGCTGTATGGCCTGCCCGGCGCCTACTGGCAGCCGATGCTGGCCGAGCAGCGTGGCTCGCTGCTGCTGCAGGTGATGAAACAACAGGGGTATGCGCTGCACATCCATGGCAGTGCACCGTTGTACAGCCCGGAGTTCGACCGTACCGCCTTTGCCGATGTGCGAGACCTGCTGCAGACCGCGCCGTCGGCACTGTCCGTCGCCGAGCGGGACCGCCATGTGGTGCAGACGTTGCAAGCGGAGATCAAGGCAAGCCCCCCCGGCGCGCCGTGGTTCGGCTTTGCCTTCCTGGACGCCACCCACGCGCCCTATCACCTGCCGAAAGACTATCCGCCGCTGGTCAGCCCGATGGCGCCGGACATTGATTTCCTTGCCTTGGACAACGACCACGACGCCACGCCCGAACGTAATCGGTACCGCACGGCAGTGCACTACGCAGACAGCCTGCTGGGTGAACTGCTGCAGGGCCTGCGCGATGCGGGCATGGACGAGAACACGATCGTGCTGGTCACCGGCGATCACGCCGAAGAGTTCAACGATCTCGGCCTGAACTACTGGGGCCACAACGGCAACTTCTCCGACTACCAGTTGCAGGTGCCGTTCGTGCTGCATTGGCCGGGGCGCGATGCAGCGCATGACGCACGCATGAGCTCGCATGAAGACTGGGTGCCTACGGTGCTGCGCCATGCGCTGGGGTGTGAGAATCCGCTGGAGGATTTCAGCACGGGGCAGGACCTGCTGGCCCCCGCACCGCCGGGAACGCGCTCGCTGCTGGTGGAAAGCTGGTCACAGCGCGGCATCCGGCGTGGCCACGATATCTATGTATTCGACAAGTTTGGCAATGCCACCGCGCTGGGAGCGAACTATCTGCCGCTACCCGTGCAGCAACCCGACACGGCCAGCGTGCGCGAAGCATGGGATGCGCTGACGCGTTTCCGCCGTCACTAGGGCAGCCATTGCATTCACGCCGTGGCCCGCATCGCCTGGTAGTGCCGGCTTCAGCCGGCACCGCACGAGCCACGCCCTGGTAGTGCCGGCTTCAGCCGGCACCGCGGCAAAGGCCAGCCGACTGAAGTCGGCTCTACCGAAATGCCAAACGCCAGCCGACTGAAGTCGGCTCTACCGAAGCGGGGAAAGGTCGGGCGCGGACGACGCTCTGTGTCAGGCGGCGGCGGCCGCCTGCACCGCGGCGGACAACTGGTCCAGCGTGTCCTGCATCAGCCCCGCTTCGTCCGCTTCCACCGTTACCCGGACGACCGGCTCGGTGCCCGAGGGCCGCAGGAAGGCACGGCCGCGACCAGCGACTGCCTCTTGTGCACGCGCGAGCGCATCCTGCACGCTCGCCGCCTGCACCGTGGCCTTGGCGGACACATTGCCCAAGCGCACGTTGACGGTCTTCTGCGGCACCTTGACCAGCGGCTGCAGCGCCTCACGGAGGGTCTGCCCGCTTTGGCGCAGCGCTACCAGCACCTGCAGCGCACTGACGATCGCATCACCGGTAGTCGCCCGGTCCAGGCACAGCAAGTGGCCGGACGCCTCGCCCCCCAGAACACCGCCACGTTCGGTCAGCGCCTGGTGTACGTAGCGGTCGCCCACATTGCTGCGGATGAACGGAATCGCCAGTTTTTCCAGCGCCTGCTCGAGACCGAAGTTGGTCATCAGCGTGCCGACCACGGGGCCACGAAGACGGCCTTCGGCCTGCCACGAGCGCGCCAGGATGTAGAGCAGGTCGTCCCCATCAACCGGGTTGCCCTGGTCGTCGGCCATCAGCACACGGTCGCCATCGCCATCAAAGGCGATGCCCAGATCCGCGCGCATCTCGCTGACCTTGGCCGCCAGACTGTCGATGTGCGTGGAGCCCACCCCGGCATTGATGTTCAGCCCGTCTGGCGCCGCGCCGATGGCGATCACCTCCGCACCCAGCTCGCGAAACAGCAGCGGTGCGATGTGGTACGTGGCGCCATGCGCGCAGTCCAACACCAGGCGCATGCCACGCAGGTCGAAACTGCGCGGAACGCTGGACTTGCAGAACTCAATGTAGCGGCCGATCGCTTCGCGCGCGCGCATCGCCTTGCCAAGCTTTTCGGACTCCGCCGTGCTGAACGGCTCGTCGATGCCTGCCTCGAGCGCCAGCTCGGTGGCGTCGTCGAGTTTCTCGCCCTGCGCGGAGAAGAACTTGATGCCGTTGTCATAGTGCGGGTTGTGCGACGCACTGATGACGATGCCGGCGTCGGCACCCAGGGTCAGGGTCAGGAAGGCCACCGCCGGAGTCGGCATCGGCCCCAGCAACTGCACGTCCACGCCGGCGGCAACCAATCCAGCTTCCAGCGCCGCTTCAAACATATAGCCGGAGATACGGGTGTCTTTGCCGATCACGACGATCGGGCGGCGGCCCTCGTTGCGCTTCTGGGCCACCAGCACGCGCCCGAAGGCGTTGCCGAGCCGCAGCACGAAATCCGCCGAAATCACCCCTTGGCCGACACGACCGCGGATGCCGTCGGTACCGAAGTACTTGCGCGCGCCCATCAGGATTCGGCGACTGCGGGTGCCGGTTCACTGCGCAGCATCGCCAGCAGGTCGGACAGCCGGTCGCGCAGTTCGCGGCGATCGCAGATCTGGTCGATGGCGCCATGCTCCAGCAGGAACTCCGAGCGCTGGAAGCCTTCCGGCAGTTTCTCGCGCACGGTCTGCTCGATCACGCGTGGACCGGCAAAGCCGATCAGTGCGTGCGGCTCGGCGATGTTGATGTCACCCAGCATCGCGAACGATGCCGAGACGCCACCGGTGGTGGGATGGGTGAGCACTGAAATGTAGGGGAGCCCGGCTTCGCGCAGCTTGCCCAGCGCGGCCGATGTCTTCGCCATCTGCATCAGTGAGAACAGGCCTTCCTGCATGCGTGCGCCGCCGCTCGCGGAGAAGCTGACATACGGTGCGCCGATCTCCAGCGCGGTTTCGGCGGCAAGCGCGAAACGCTCACCGACCACCGAGCCCATCGAGCCGCCCATGAAGGCGAAATCGAACGAGGACGCGACCAACGGGCGCCCCTTCAGCAGACCGCGCATGGCGATCAGGGCGTCGTACTCGCCGGTGTTCTTCTGCGCGACCTTGATGCGCTCGGCGTACTTTTTCTGGTCCTTGAACTTCAGCAGATCGGTCGGCCCAAGGCGTGCGGCGATTTCGGTGGTGCTGTCCGCATCGAACAGTGCCGCCAGGCGCGCGCGCGCGCGGATCGCCATGTGATGGCCGCACTTGGGGCAGACTTCCAGGTTCTCTTCCAGCTCGGGACCGTACAGCGCGCTGCCGCAGCTGCTGCACTTTTCCCACAGGCCCTCGGGGACGCTGCGCTTCTTGCTGGGGACGTTGTCGGTGCGGATGCCCGACGGCATCAACTTGCTGAGCCAACTCATGCGGGATGCTACTTCCGTTCAGGGCGGCCCGAAGGCCGCAAAGGCCGACAGTCTAGCTCAGGCCTTCCCTGCCCGTGCACCCCTGCGACGGCGTATGGGGCGGGTGAAAAACCCTACTGCTGCGTACGCTGGACGGCCGCTGCGCTCGCCGAGCGTGGCTCGGCGCTATCCGGGCGGAGCCGGCCGCTGCGCTCGCCGAGCGTGGCTCGGCGCTACCTGGGCGGGGCCGGCCGCTGCGCTCGCCGAGCGTGGCTCGGCGCTACCTGGGTGAAGCCGGCCGCTGCGCTCGCCGAGCGTGGCTCGGCGCTGCCTGCGTGCGGGACGGTCAGCCGTCGAGGGCTTGGCGCAGCGGTGCCAGGAACCGGGTCGCGGCCTGTACTGCGGCGTCGATCGAATCGGCTTCGGCGAGCACGGCCACGAGGGCACTGCCTACGACCACGCCGTCGGCCTGTCGCGCCATCGCCGCTGCGCTGGCCGCGTCTTTGATGCCGAACCCGGCCACCACCGGCACGCCTGCACGCGCGCGCAGGGCCGCCAGACGGGTGCCCGCCGCATCGTGGTCAAGCCGCTCGGAGGCACCGGTCACCCCGGCGAAGCTGACGTAGTACAGATAGCCACGTGCCAGGCCCAGCAGGGTCTCGGCGCGGGCCGTGCTGGTGGTCGGCGACGCCAGCAGCACCAGGGCCAGGCCCGCCGCATCAAATGCCACGTTCGCCTCTTCGGCCTCTTCCGGCGGCAGATCGACCAGCAGGACGCCATCCACGCCCGCCGCGACCGCTTCGGTGGCGAATCGCGCGTAACCATGGATCTCCACCGGATTGAGGTAACCCATCAGTACCACCGGCGTGCGTGCATCCTGCTCACGGAATGCCGCCACCGTCTGCAGCACGTAACGCAGGCCGGCGCCACGCGCCAGGGCCCGCTCCGAGCTGCGCTGGATGGTGGGACCGTCCGCCATCGGATCGGAGAACGGCACGCCGAGCTCGATCACGTCGGCCCCCGCTGCCACCAGTGCGTGCATCACCGGCACGGTCGCTTCCAGCGACGGGTCGCCGGCAGTGATGAACGGGATCAGCGCCTTGCGCTGCTGCGCGCGCAGGGACTCGAAACAGGCGTCAAGTCGAGAAACAGGCATATCAGGCACATCCTTCAATCAGTTCAACAGCGTCACTGGTTCCCCAGTACATGCGGGTCACGTTTCCACGTTTCCACGGTGCAACTCCTACCTCAGCATCAGGTCCAAGCCCGGATGGCGCAGGGTGAGCTTCTCGTCGTTCGCGGGGGGATGGCGCCCGTCCCCGCAGCACCGCACGGCCTTGATACACCGTGGGATTCACAGGATCAGGCCGTCACGTGCCGCGATGGTGTGTACGTCCTTGTCGCCGCGACCGGACAGGTTGCACAGCACCAACTGGTCACGCGGGCGCTCACGGGCCAGTTTCATCGCCTGCGCAAGCGCATGGCTGGACTCCAGCGCGGCCAGGATGCCTTCGGTACGCGCCAGCAGATGGAACGCCTCCAGCGCCTCGTCATCGGTGATGCCCAGGTAGGTGGCACGGCCACTGTCTGCAAGGAACGCGTGCTCCGGCCCGACCCCGGGGTAATCCAGGCCTGCCGATACCGAGTGGGTTTCGATGATCTGGCCATCGTCGTCGCACAGCACATAGGTGCGGTTGCCGTGCAGAACGCCCGGGCGACCGGCGGCGATCGAGGCCGCGTGGCGACCGCTTTCAATGCCGTCACCGGCCGCTTCGGCGCCGAAGATCTGCACCTGCGGATCGTTGAGGAAGGCGTGGAACAGGCCGATGGCGTTGCTGCCACCGCCGACGCAGGCGGTGATCGCATCCGGCAGCCGGCCATACTCCAGCAGCATCTGCTCACGCGCTTCGCGGCCGACGATGGCGTTGAAATCGCGCACCATGCGCGGGTACGGGTCCGGGCCAGCCACCGTGCCGATGATGTAGAACGTGTCCTGCACGTTGGTCACCCAGTCGCGCATCGCTTCGTTGAGCGCATCCTTCAGCGTCGCCGATCCGGAGGTCACCGGAATCACCGTCGCGCCGAGCAGCTTCATCCGATAGACGTTGATCTTCTGACGCTCGATATCGGTGGCGCCCATGTACACCACGCATTCCAGTCCGAGCCGCGCGGCTACCGTCGCACTGGCGACACCGTGCTGGCCGGCACCGGTCTCGGCGATGATCCGCTTCTTGCCCATGCGCGAGGCGAGCAGTGCCTGGCCGACCGTGTTGTTGATCTTGTGCGCGCCGGTATGGTTCAGGTCTTCGCGCTTGAGCAGGATCTGCGCACCGCCAACGTGGTCGCTGAGGCGGCGTGCGTGATAGATCGGGCTGGGTCGCCCCACGTAGTGCGCCAGATCATGGTCGTATTCGGCGATGAATGCCGGGTCCTTGCGTGCCAGATCGTAGGCTGCCGCGAGCTCCTGCAGCGGGCCGACCAGGGTTTCAGCGACGAAGCTGCCGCCGTAACGGCCGAAATGGCCGCGGGCATCGGGATAGGCGTGGAAATCAGTGATCGGGGGGAGCGACATGTCGGCAACCGGTGGTGCAGGTGGATGGATACTCTAGCGCACGCTCCAGCGGGCGAATATCGATATTTCCGGCGTGACATGTCAGTATTTCTCACATGACCAGTAGACCGCTACCTCCCCTCAACGCCCTCCGCGCCTTCGAGGCCGCGGCGCGGCTCGGCGGCGTCGGGCGCGCGGCCCACGAGCTCCACGTCACCCATGGCGCGGTCAGTCGACAGATCAAGCTGCTGGAAGCGGACGTGGCGACGGTGCTGTTCCAGCGTGAGGGCCGCGGATTGCGGCTGACCGATGCCGGAAACGTGCTGCACGCGGCCTGCCGCGAGGCATTTGGCCGGCTGCACGAGGCGGTCGACGCCGTGCGCCGCCCCGTCCGGGCGGCCGCGCTGGTGCTGGGCTGCAGCAGCAGTGTGCTGGCGCGCTGGATGATTCCACGGCTGCCACGCCTGCAGGCCGCGCTGCCGGCAGTGCACGTGCACTGGTCGGCCCTGGATGGCAGCTTCAGCGAGGAACAGGCGCAACTGGATGCGGTGTTGCTGCTGGCCGAGCCACCGTGGCCGAGTGGCTGGCAGGTCATCGAACTCGCAGCGGAGCGCGTGGGCGCGGTGATATCCCCGGGCCACCCGGCAGCACAGCGGCTGCAGGGACAGCCTCCTGCGGCCTTGCTGCCAGAAGCAGTGCTGCACACGATGTCACGACCGCAGGCGTGGCCCGCATGGGCCGAGGCGCAGGGGCTTGATCCGCGTGCCATCCAGCTTGGCCAGGGTTTCGAGCATCTGTACTACCTGCTGGAAGCCGCAGTCGCAGGCTTGGGCGTTGCGATTGCGCCGGAACCGCTGGTCGCCGAAGACGTGGCGAGTTCACGCTTGCTGGCCCCGTGGGGATTCGCCGGCACGGGCGGCATGTGGGTGCTGGCCCGCCCGACGGGACGTGAGGACGCGCGCGTGGATGCGCTGGCGGTGTGGCTGAAGGGGCAACTGGCAGGGACGCCGTGAATGCCGGGCCGCTGCGCTCGCCGAGCGTGGCTCGGCGCTACCGAGGCGGGGTGACGCTGCCGCTGCGCTCGCCGAGCGTGGCTCGGCGCTACCAGGGCGGGGTGACGCTGCCGCTGCGCTCGCCGAGCGTGGCTCGGCGCTACCGGGGCGGGGTGATGCGATGCGGCCGCTGGGCGTATCGCGGGAAACTCAATCCAGGCTGGCGCAGTCGGCGCGGCGGACTTCTTCGACGAACTTGCGCATCGCGTATCCGTCCTTGATGCCCGGCTCGGATTCGATCCCGCTGGACACGTCCACGCCCCACGGCAGGGTCGCCACCGTCGCGTCGTAGACGTTGTCCGGGGTCAGCCCGCCGGCCAGCAGGAAGGGGCGATGCAGGCCGCTGGGAATGCGTGTCCAGTCAAACGCCACGCCCGTTCCACCACCACCACCGGGGGCGTGGCTGTCGAACAGGAAGCCAGCCGCGCTGGGGTAACGCAGCTGCAGCGTCCGCGCGTTTACGTCCTCGCGCCCGCCCATCGCGATGGCTTTCAGGTACGGCATGTTGAAGCCGCGGCAGAAACTCTCGTCTTCGTCGCCATGGAACTGCAGCAGCGTCGGACGCACCGTGCGCAATACTTCGCGCACCTCCTCGCGGGTGTTGTCACGGAACAGCGCCACCACGTCCACCATCGGCGCGATGGCCTGCCGCATCGCGCGTGCCTCCGCCGGTGCGACCCGGCGCTTGCTCTCGCGCGCGAAAATGAAACCCACCGCGTCGACGCCGAGTTCGCCCGCCAGGCGCACATCGCCGGCGCGTGTCATGCCACAGAACTTGATGCGGGTGCGGTAGTAGGAACGGCTCATAAAGTGACCTCGGCGGGCAGTTGCCAGTTATCGGGGTACAGCGGACCCAGGAACACCAGACCCTGCGGTGGGGCCGTCGGTCCTGCCACGGAACGATTGCGGCCGGCCAGCAGTTCGCCGATCCATTCCACTGGCCGATCCCCGGTGCCGACCAGCATCAGCGAGCCCACGATATTGCGGACCATGTGATGAAGGAATGCATTGGCCTGCACCGACACTTCGATGATGTCCTCATGCCGGGTCACTGCCAACGCGTGCAGGGACCGACGCGCATGCCGCGCCTCGCACTGGGTGCTGCGGAATGCGCTGAAGTCGTTCTCGCCCAGCAACGCCTGTCCGGCTTCGTGCATCAACGCCGCATCCATCGCACGCCGATCCCAGCTCAGGGTCTGCCGTTGCAGCGCGGGACGGACCGGCCGGGTCAGCAGGCGATAGCGGTAACGACGCGCGCGCGCCGAGAAGCGGGCATGAAAATCATCCGCCACCGGCACACACCAGCGCACTGCGATCGCATGCGGCAGGCGGGCGGTGGTGCCAAGCACCCAGCCGCGTGGGTCCCTCTGGGCCTCGGTATCGAAATGGACCACCTGGCATTGACCGTGCACGCCGGTATCGGTTCGACCGGCACAGGTGACCCGCACGGGCGCATCGGCAACAGAGGAAAGGGCCTTTTCCAGGCTGGCCTGCACGCTTGGACCGGCATCACCCAGCGTCTGCCAGCCATTGAATCCGCTGCCGTCATATTCGACGCCTAGCGCGTAACGCATGGTGCTACCTCTGTATCTGAAAAAGGGCGCGCAGGCACGCGGCCGACGCGTCCTACGTGGCGGGGTCGCGCTCGGACCACACGGCAAGTTCATTGCCACCGGGCTCGCGGAACTGGAACCGGCTGCCGCCAGGGAATGAGAAAACCGGCTTGAGGATGTGCCCCCCAGCGGCCACCACGGCATCCATCACTGGCTGCAGGTCGTCGGCATACAGCACCAGCAGGGGCGCCCCCGTCGACGAACCGCCGGGTTCTCCGCTGAAGAATCCCCCCTGCAACCGACCATCGTCGAAGGCGGTGTAATCAGGGCCATAGTCCTGGAACGTCCAGCCGAATACCGTCTCGAAGAAACGACGGCTGGAAGCAGGATCGTGCGAGGCGAACTCGACATAATCGATGCGATTGTCGTGGTGCATGTCGGGAACTCCGTTTGTCCTTGCTGATGGATCAACCCAGGCGGGCCAACAGTTCACGTGCCTGCGCACGGAGGTGCGGATCGTCTGCAGCGGCGACCTCCTCCAGCAACGCGCGCGCGGTCTGCGCATCACCCAGGTCGAGATAGGCGATGGCCAGCTCAAGGCGGTCATGGCCCGCGGCGTGCGATGTCGACGATGCCGGAGTCTCGTGTGCCACGGGTGCATCGACAGACGCGGGCGCGGAGTGCACGTCGTCTGCCGGCAGCTCGAACACACCGCGGAAGTCGTCCTGCTGCTCCGCCTGACGGGCATAGGCAGGCACCGGATCGGGGCCGGCATCGGCCACGACGTTGTCCACCGCGACCACAGACGACCCGACATCTTCCCCTTGCGACAAGGCATCGGCCGGCGTGGCCGGGTCATCCCCCAGTGGGGACAGCGTCGCTACGGCAGGCGGCGCCGCAGCAGCGTCCACTGCCATCGGGCCCGCATCGTCCGACGCGGGCGCCGCGTGCAGGTCATCGTCGTTCCAGCCCTCACGCTCGGCCAGTACGTCCAGTCCGGCACCGGCGGGAAGACTGGTCGCCAGCGCACTGTCATCATGGTCATCGCGTCGCAACGGCGGCAACGGCGACGGCTTGCGGCGCCGGGCAAGCCACCAGGCTGCGCCGGCCAGCAGCAGAAGGGGTAAACCCAGCCAGTACCACGGGCCACCCGCTTCCTGCACCGGCGGCGGCGCCTGGCCAAGGCGCTGTTCGGCCGCGGCCAGCTGGCTGTCCTTTATCTGCACCAGCGTCTGCTGATCGGTCCGCAGCTTCTCCAGCTCCGCGACCCGTTGCTTGAGTTCATCGATTTCGGCATCGCGCGTGGCGACGTCTTCCCTGGCCTGACGCAGCTGTTCGTTGCCGAGCATGTCACCCTCGTTGCCATCACCGGTGCCGGTGGTTGAGCCCGCCGTGGCGGCCGCAGCCGCCACCGCCGGAGCGATTTCAAGACGGGCGCCGCTGTCCGATGCGGCCACTGCAGGCGTTGCGGTGGCAGGCCCCTGCACGGCGGCTACAACGGCGGCCGGCTGCGGAACAGCACGGGCCTGGCGCCACTGCGCGGCATGCTCGCGCACCATTGCAGCGGCTTCGTTGCCATCCACGGCAGCAAGCGCTGCCGCATCGGGCATGCGCAGCACCGCCCCCTGCTTGAGCAGGTTGATGTTGCCGCGGATGAACGCGTCTGGATTGGCGCGCAGCAGGGCAATCATCGCCCGTTCGCGACTGATCTGCTGGCTGGAGGCCACGGCCTGCGCGATCCCGGACAACGTCTGGCCCCGCTGTACTGCAGCGCCCTCCGCAGCTGCGGCCGCGCGCTCTGCGCGTGGCGCGGCGGCTGCGGACGTGGACTGAGCCGCCGGCATCGGAGCACGATCGCTGGCTGCGGGCACGGACGGTGCCTGTGCTTCACGGATGATGGCATTGGACATCGCCCCGGCCGGCGCGATGATCTCCGGTTCGCTGACGGCCATGGCACTCGTCGGCGCATCCATCAGGGCGGAGTACTCGCGCACCAGCCTGCCCTGCCCCCAGTCCGCCTCGATCAGGAAGGCCAGCGCCGGCGTCTCCACTGGAGAGGATGAGGTGACACGCACCACTGCCCTGCCCTGCGCATTGCGGCTGAGTTCGAACTGCAGTTCGCTGACCAGCCCGGAGGGACGCTGCAGTCCCACCCGTTCGAAGGTTACCGGCGAGGCCAGTCCTACGCGCAGGTTCTGCAGCTCGGACGGATCG
Source organism: Stenotrophomonas sp. CFBP 13718 (assembly GCF_014842145.1). NCBI lineage: Bacteria > Pseudomonadati > Pseudomonadota > Gammaproteobacteria > Lysobacterales > Lysobacteraceae > Stenotrophomonas > Stenotrophomonas sp. CFBP 13718. The sequence continues at coordinate 201,668 of NZ_JACYVC010000004.1, read as the reverse complement.
GCGGAAATCACCGGGATCTCGGCCAGCAGGGGCTGCCCTGGCTTGGACAGCACCCGGATGTCACCCAGGCCCAAGGCCATGGCCGAGCTGCTGGCAAGCGCCAGCAGCAGGGTCGTCAGATACGTGAGCGGTCGCATAACGCCGCGGGCCCCTTTGTTCATGGCGGCCAATATACCGGTTGGCCGCCACTTACCGATAGCACAGGGTCCGGCGCTCCCTATCGGCCAGGCCGGGCCCTGTGCAGCCGGCGCCCGGCCCGCAGATCAACGCGCTTCGGCGGCAACCAGTTCGGCGATCTGCACGGCGTTGAGCGCGGCGCCCTTGCGGATGTTGTCCGACACGATCCACAGGTTGAGGCCACGCGGATGCGAGATGTCTTCGCGGATGCGACCGACATACACCGCGTCGGTACCCGACGCATGGGTCACCGGTGTCGGATAGCCACCGGCTTCGCGACGGTCCACCACTTCCACGCCTGGCGACTGCGACAGCAGTTCGCGTGCGGCCTCGGCAGTGACCTTGTCGCGGGTTTCAATCGCCACTGCTTCAGAGTGGCCGTAGAACACCGGCACGCGAACGGCGGTCGGATTGACCATGATGCTGTCGTCACCGAGGATCTTGCGGGTCTCCCAGACCAGCTTCATTTCTTCCTTGGTGAAGCCGTTCTCAAGGAAATCGTCGATCTGCGGGATCAGGTTGAAGGCGATCTGCACGGGGAAGCGCTGCGGGTCGATTTCCTGGAAGCTCAGCAGCTGGCCGGTCTGCTTGCCGAGCTCCTCCAGCGCAGAACGACCGCCGCCGGACACCGACTGGTAGGTCGCCACGTTGATGCGCTCGATGCCGTATCGGCGGTGCAGCGGGGCCAGTGCCACCAGCATCTGCATGGTCGAGCAGTTCGGGTTGGCGATGATCCCGCGCGGGCGGTTGGCCACCTGCTCCGGGTTGACCTCCGACACCACCAGCGGCACGTCGTCGTCGTAGCGGAACGCCGATGAGTTGTCGATCACCACCGCACCCGCGGCGGCGAACTTCGGGCCATATTCCTTGGACACGCTGCCGCCTGCGGAGAACAGCGCGATGTCCACGCCGCTCGGATCGAAGTCGGCCAGGTCCTTGATGGTGTGCTTCTGGCCGTTGAACTCCACTTCGCCGCCCGCCGAGCGCGACGAGGCAACCAGGCTCAGGCTGGCGATCGGAAAATTGCGCTCGGCCAGGATGGACAGCATCGCCTCACCGACGGCGCCGGTGGCACCCACGACGGCGACATGGAAGGAACGTGGTTCGGTACTCATGGGATGTTTCTCGACAAAAAAGGGGGAATTCACGCAATGCGGCAGGGTTCGGGGAACCTCCTCGTGCAGGCGCGGAGGCTCCCTATCGTTTTTTGCTTTTGTCGCCCGAGGCAGTGCGCGCCGCGAAGGCGGCCTCTGCGTTGATCGCGCTGGGCATGCGGGCCGCTGCGCCGTCCACATTGAGCGCGGCCAGCAGGTTGTCCGCCGCCAGCTGCACCATCGCCTTGCGCGTGGCCAGCGAGGCACTGCCGATATGCGGCGTCAGCACGATGTTGTGCAGCGCCAGCAGCTCCGGGCGCACGGCCGGCTCGCCTTCGTATACGTCCAGGCCGGCTGCGGCCAGGCGGCCAGTGGCCAGCGCATCAGCGAGCGCCAGCTCGTCGACGATGCCACCGCGGGCGATGTTCACCAGCGTCGCGGTCGGTTTCATTTTCGCCAATGCCGCTGCATCGATGATGTGGTGCGAGGAAGCGGTATACGGCAGGACCAGAACAAGATGATCGCTCTGCGCCAGCAGCGTATCGAAGTCGGCGTACTGCGCCCCCACCTCGCCTTCGGCCGCTTCCGGCAACCGCGATCGGTTGTGGTACAGCACACGCATGCCGAAGCCGTGTGCACCGCGGCGCGCGATGCCTTGGCCGATGCGGCCCATGCCGAGGATGCCCAGCGTGCTGCCATGGATATCGGCGCCGAGCATGGTCTGGAACGACCACTGGCCCCACTGGCCCTCGCGCAGCCAGCGCTCGGATTCGGTGATCCGGCGCGCCGCTGCCATCAGCAACGCAAAACCCAGGTCCGCCGTGGTTTCGGTCAGTACGTCCGGGGTATTGCTGGCGACGATACCGGCAGCGCTCAGCGCCTCGACATCCAGGTTGTTGTAGCCCACGCCGACATTGGCGATCACCTGCAACCGCGTGGCACCGGCAACCTGCGCCGCCCCCACCCGCTCGTTGAGCGTGATGATCGCACCGTCCACGTCGGCCAGACGCGCAGCCAGCTGTTCCGCCGTCCAGGCGGTGACCTCATCGGTGGTGATCAGCTCGACCTGCGCGCGCAGGGGCTCTATCACCGCATCGATGAGCGGTTGGCTGACCCATACGCGCGGCCGCGGCTCAGCCATCGATCATGCCCGGAATGCGCGGGGTGATGCTGCCGACATCGCCACACTGCGCACGGTGACGCAAGGCCTGGTCCATCAGCACCATGGCCATCATCGCCTCGGCGATCGGTGCGGCACGGATACCGACGCACGGGTCGTGGCGACCGACGGTGACGACTTCAATGATGTTGCCTTCGCTGTCGAGCGACGCACCGGGCAGGCGCAGGCTGGAGGTCGGCTTGAGCACGATCGAGGCCGTTACAGGCTGGCCGGTGGAGATGCCACCCAGGATCCCGCCGGCATGATTGCTGGCAAAGCCCTGCGGGGTCAGCAGGTCGCGGTGCTCGGTGCCCTTCTGTGCGGCGCTGGCGAAGCCGTCACCGATCTCCACGCCCTTCACCGCGTTGATGCTCATCAGCGCGGAGGCCAGTTCGCCATCGAGCTTGCCGTAGATCGGCTCGCCCCAACCCGGCGGCACGTTGTCGGCCACCACGTCTACCCGCGCACCTACCGAGTCACCGGATTTGCGCAGGGCATCCATGTAGCTTTCCAGTTCCGGCACCTGGGCGGCATCGGGCCAGAAGAACGGATTGTCTTCCACCGCCGACCAGTTGAACCCACGCGGGGTGATGCTGCCCAGCTGCGACAGGTAGCCGCGCACGGTCACGCCGAAGCGCTCGCCCAGCCACTTCTTGGCGACCACGCCGGCGGCCACGCGCATGGTGGTTTCGCGCGCCGAAGAGCGCCCGCCACCGCGCGGATCGCGGATCCCATATTTGTGCCAATAACTGTAATCGGCGTGCCCCGGACGGAACTGCTGGCCGATGGCGGTGTAATCCTTGCTGCGCTGGTCGGTGTTGCGGATCAGCAGGGCGATCGGCGTGCCGGTGGTCAGCCCCTCGTACACCCCGGACAGGATCTCCACCTCGTCAGCTTCGCGCCGCGCCGAGGTGTGCCGGCTTTTACCGGTGGCCCGACGCTGCAGGTCATGCGTGAACTCGGCCGCATCCAGCGCCAGTCCCGGCGGACAGCCATCGATCACGCAGCCGATGGCCGGACCGTGCGACTCGCCGAAGGTGGTGACGGTGAACAGCTTGCCGAACGAATTGGAGCTCACGGTCGCTGCGCCGCCAGTTCGGTGATGCGAGCGCTGTGGGCGATCAGGTCACGGCATTCCACCGCGAAGATGCCCATCTGGCCGACCTTGAACTCCACCCAGGCGAAGTCCACTTCCGGCAGCAGCTTGATCAGGTGCTGTTCGGATTCGCCCACTTCGCAGATCAGCAGGCCATCTTCGCTGAGGTGCAGCGGCGCATCACGCAGGATCTTCAGCACCAGGTCCAGGCCGTCGTCGCCGGCACGCAGACCCATGTCCGGCTCGTACGAATACTCCTGCGGCAGCGCATCGGTCTCGTCGTTGGTGACATACGGCGGATTGGTCACGATCAGGTCGTAGTGGCGCCCGCCGAGGCCATTGAACAGGTCTGACTTCAGCAGGGTCACGTTGTGCGCCTGCAGGCGGTCCTTGTTCTCGTGCGCCAGACTCAACGCGTCATCGCTCAGGTCCACGCCGTCCACTTCCCAGTTCGGGTAGTAGTGGCCCATGGCAATGGCGATGCAGCCCGAGCCGGTGCACAGATCCAGCGCGCGCTGCACGTGGCGGCCGGCCAGCCAAGGCTCGAAGCCGGTTTCGATCAGCTCGGCGATCGGCGAACGCGGCACCAGGGAACGGGCGTCGCTCTTGAAGCTCAGCCCGGCAAACCATGCCTCACCGGTCAGGTAGGCGGCCGGGATGCGCTCATCAATGCGGCGCTGGAACAGTTCCAGCACCTGCTGCTTCTCCGACTGCAGCAGGCGGGCCTGGCCATAGGCCGGGCCGAGGTCGTGCGGCAGGTGCAGGCTGTGCAGCACCAGCTGGGTCGCCTCGTCCAGGGCATTGTCGTAGCTGTGCCCGAAGGTCAGGCCAGCAGCATTGAAACGGCTGGTGCCGTAGCGGATCAGGTCGATGATCGTGTGGAGTTCGGCGGCCGTTTCGGCAGTCATGGCGGTACGACGGGGAAATTGGCCCCCGATTATAGGGGCTGGCGCCTGCCTCGGCATCCGTTGCAGGGGAAACCGCCACCGTACAGCCGTTATGATGGGGGCCGATCCCTCGGCAGCGCAGGCCCTCATGTTCAACCGCAACGTCGGCATCATCCTGCTGATCGCCCTGGCAGCCGGTCTCGGCCTGCTCGTGGCGCAGAAGGTCTTCGCGCCGAAGGCCCCCAGCGGGCTGCCGGCCACCGAATCGATCACGTTCTACCCGCAACCCCGCCCGCTGCCTGACTTCAACCTCGCCCAATCCGATGGCACCCGCCTGATCCCCGGCGAGCTGAAAGGTCACTGGACCCTGGTGTTCCTGGGCTTCACCTTCTGCCCCGATGTGTGCCCGACCACGCTGGCCGAGCTGGCCGGTGCGCAGAAGCAGTGGGAGACCGTGCCGGAGAGCCTGCGCCCGCGCGTGTTGTTCGTGTCGGTCGACCCGGAACGCGACAGCGCCACCCGGCTGGGCGAGTACGTCCATGCCTTCCACAAGGACACCCTGGCCGCCACCGGCGATGTGCCGTCGCTGGAGAAGTTCGCCACCGCCCTGGGGTTCGTGTTCCAGAAGGTGCCGGGGACGCATTTCGACGAGAACCCGGAAGATTACTCGGTCGAGCATTCGGCCACCCTCGCGGTGCTGGATCCCGAAGGCCGCCTTGCCGGCATCATCCGCCCCCCGTTCAACGCGCCGGCCATGGCCCGCGACCTGCAGAAGCTGACCGAGAAATCCGCCCCATGAGCCTGATGACCACCCTGAGCTACGCCCTGCCGCACCGTCTGTTGTCCTCGATGGCGCGTTCGCTGGCGTACTCGGACAATCCGCGTGTATCGCAGTGGCTGATCGACACGGTGACGGCGAAGTTCGGCGTGAACCTGGACGAGGCAGCCAACCCGGACCCGCGCAGCTATCCCACCTTCAACCAGTTCTTCACCCGTGCATTGAAGCCCGGCGCGCGCGTGGCCGATGCCGATCCGCGCAGCCTGGTGATGCCCGCCGATGGCCGCATCAGCCAGCTGGGCCGCATCGACGCCGGTCGGATTTTCCAGGCCAAAGGCCAGTCATTCACCGCCGCCGAACTGCTGGGCAGCGAAGCGGATGCCAAGCCGTTCAACGAGGGTCTGTTTGCCACGGTGTACCTGTCACCCAAGGATTACCACCGGGTGCACATGCCGTGGACCGGCACGCTGCGTGAGACCGTGCATGTGCCCGGCCGCTTGTTCAGCGTGGGCCCGGCCGCGGTCAACAAGGTGCCCGGCCTGTTCGCCCGTAACGAGCGGCTGGTCTGCCATTTCGACACGTCATTCGGCCCGATGGTCAGCGTGATGGTCGGCGCGTTGCTGGTGTCCGGCGTGGAGACGGTCTGGAGTGGCGAGGAGATCCCCCACTACGGCGATCGCATCACGCGCAAGGATTATCGTGGCCGCGGTATCGTGCTGGACCGCTTCGCCGAAATGGCGCGCTTCAATTACGGCTCCACGGTGATCGTGCTGCTGCCCCCGGGCGTGGCGGACTTCGCCGCGCACCTGGATGCCGAGCATGCCGTGCAGCTGGGACAAGCGCTGGCCACGCTGCGCTGATCGAGCGGCGTGCCGCTGCGCCCGCCTGGCACCTGGTAGCGCCGAGCCATGCTCGGCAAGCGCAGCGGCTAGAATGCCGCCATGACTGAATTCATCCCGCCCGGCACCCGCTTCCACGCCCTCCCCTCCCCGTTTGCGTTCAAGCGCGGCGGCGCCCTGCACGGCGCCCGTGTTGCGTTCGAAACGTGGGGAACGCTGGATGCCGACGCCGGCAATGCGATCCTGATCGTCACTGGGCTGTCGCCGGACGCGCATGCCGCATCCAACGCAGCCAATCCGGCCCCGGGTTGGTGGGAGGCCATGGTCGGTCCCGGCAAGGCGATCGACACCGACCGCTGGTTCGTGATCTGCGTGAACTCGCTGGGCAGCTGCAAAGGCTCCACCGGCCCTGCCAGCATCAACCCTGAAACCGGTGAGCGTTACCGTCTTACGTTCCCGGAACTGTCGGTGGAAGACGGAGCACGTGCGTCGGTGGAGGTGGTGCGCGCACTGGGTGTGCAGCAACTGGCCTGCGTGATCGGCAACTCGATGGGCGGCATGACCGCGCTGGCGCTGCTGATGGTGCACCCCGGCATCGCACGCAGCCACATCAACATCTCGGGCAGTGCACAGGCACTACCGTTCTCCATCGCCATCCGATCCTTGCAGCGCGAAGCCATCAGGCTGGATCCGCAATGGAACAACGGAGACTACGACGACGCGCATTACCCGGAATCGGGTATGCGCATGGCACGCAAGCTGGGCGTGATCACCTATCGCTCGGCGCTGGAATGGGACGGGCGTTTCGGTCGCGTGCGACTGGACTCCGATCAGGCCGACGACGACCCGTTCGGCCTTGAGTTCCAGGTCGAGAGTTACCTCGAAGGCCACGCGCGACGCTTTGTGCGCTTCTTCGATCCGAACTGCTATCTGTATCTCAGCAGGTCCATGGACTGGTTCGATCTGGCCGACGAAGGTGACGGCGACGTGCTGGCCGGCCTGTCTTCGATCAAGGTGGAACAGGCGTTGGCCATCGGGGCGAACACGGACATCCTGTTCCCGGTGCAGCAACAGCAGCAGATCGCGGACGGGCTGCGGGCAGGCGGTGCCCGGGCACGCTTCATCGGGCTGGATTCACCGCAGGGCCACGACGCGTTCCTCGTCGATTTCGAGCGCTTTGCCCCCCCCGTGCGCGAATTCCTCGACGCACTGTGAGCCGCCGTCCCGCGCCCCGCCGTCGGCCTGTCGCACCGCGCCCCGAACCGCGCCTGTCGCCCCGTACCGCGCTGGCGCTGTGCGTGGCAGGTGGACTGCTGGCCTGCACGGTCGTGGGCTGGCTGCCGGGATGGCTGGCGGTGTGGCTGCTCATCGCAAGCCTGTGGACATTCGGTCTGTACTGGCGTGACAAACGTGCCGCCATGCGCGCCACGCAACGACGCACGCCTGAGCGCACCCTGCAGATGCTGGCGCTTGCCGGCGGCTGGCCCGGCGCCCTGTTCGCGCAGTCACTGCTGCGCCACAAGAGCCGCAAGGCCAGTTTCCAGCAGGTGTTCTGGGTGTGTGTGGTGGCCAACGTGGCCTCGGTCGCGGTGCTGCTGCGCGCTGCTGGCCAATACACCTGAAGCAGTGCGCGGAGCAAAAAGCGTAACAGCGGATACCGGCTAAGGGGCCGTGTTGCTCGCGGTTTGTAACGACTCCTCCGCGATCCGACCGCCCTGCACGCGATACACAACATCGACCACGCCATCGGGCAACTCGTCGTGGGTGATCAACATCAGGCTGCGCCCCTCCAGCAATGCCGGCAGATCACGCAGCAGCGCGTGGGCGGTGTCCACGTCCAGCCCTTCGGTCGGCTCGTCCAGCACCAGGATCGGCGCCCCGCGCAGCAGCGCGCGCGCCAGCGCCAGCCGACGCGCCTGCCCGGCCGACAGCGTGGCGCCGTTTTCGCCGACCCAGCCGTCCAGTCCGCCAACGGCACGCGCCCACTCCCCCAGCCGGACCCGCTCCAGCATTGCCCACAGCACCGCATCGCTGGCGTGGGGATTACCCAGCAGAAGGTTGTCGGCGACGCTGCCGGCAAACACCGGGGCATGCTGGGGCAGCCAGGCCAGTTGCCGGTGCCAGTCTTCCTGCGCATACGCACGCAGGTCAACGCCACCATGGGTGATGCGGCCCGCACCTGGGTCATAGAGACGCAGCAGCAGGCTGGACAGGGTGGTCTTGCCGCTCCCGCTGTCGCCGCGGATGGCGATCCGACGGCCAGGCTCCAAGGTCAGATCGATCCCTTCCAACAGCGTGCGACCGCCGTGCTCCCAGCCGAACGAAACGCCTTCCCACTTCACCACGGCGGCTACGTCGGACATCGCAACAGGCGCGGCAGGCTCATCGACCATCGGCGGCTGGTCAACGATGGACTGCAGGCGCGCGACGGCGACCTGGCCTGACTGCAGCGACTGCCACGCCAGGCCGAGGCCGGCCCACAGCTCGATCATCGCCACGGTCAGGAACAGCAGACCGGCGGCCAGTGGTGCATCCAGCCGTCCGTGCTCATGGGCCGACAGCACCAGCGCCAGCATGGCCAGCAACCCACCACCGGTCACGACGCCATGCAGGGTGGTCGCCCCCAGCAGCCGCCAGCGTCGCCGCCGATCCCGCGCGCGCAGTTGCCGCGCCGCGACCTCCACCCGGCCCTGCCAGTGATCCACCGCGCCCAGCGCGGTCAGATCGGCAGCGCCCTCGATGCCTTCAAAAGAAAGATTGCGCAGCTGCGCCCGATGCTGGGCGCGATCACGCTCTTCCTCATCGCGCCCACGCACGCCCAGCCACGGCACGCCCAGGCCAACCAGCACGCTCATCGCAGCCAGCAGTGCAGCAGCGCTGGGCAGGATCAGCCACGCCGATGCCATCGCCACCCCGCTGAGTGCCGCCAATGCCAGCAGCGGGCCAAGCGCGCGCACCCACAGTCCATCCACCTCGGCGATGTCGCCGAGCAGCCGGGCCAGTAGTTCGGCCGTGCGTGTCGTGCCCAGCCGCGCCGGTGCCAAGGGCAGTGCGCGGCGGAAGAACCACACGCGCGCATCGCGTGCGATGCGCAGGGTGACGTCGTGTCCCACCAGCTTTTCGAAGTAACGCGATGCGATGCGCGCCATGGTCAGGCCGCGGATGCCGGCCGAGGGCGAAAAGAAATTGAAGCCACTGCCCAGTCCAGCGGCACCGGCCAGCGCCGCCGCGGTGAGGAAGCCGCCGGACAGGCCCAGCAGGGCACTGCCTGCCAGCATGGTGGTCCACAACAGCAGCACGGTCAGCAGCAGCCGCGGTGTGTGCCGGCGGAACACCGCCCGCAGCGTGTCGCGCTGCGCGGCGCTCATGCCGGCACCTCGGGCGCGCCATCGTGCAGCTGTCCCTGCGGAAGCACCAGCGTGCTGTCTGCCCACGCCATCACGACCGGACTGTGGGTCGCGACGATCACGCTGCGGCCGCGGGCGAATATAGCCAGTGCATGCAGCAGTGCGGCCTCGGTACGCGGATCAAGGAACGCGGTAGGTTCGTCCAGCAGCAGGATGCCGGGATTGCGCAGCAGCAACCGGGCCAGGCCGATACGACGTGCCTCCCCCCCCGACAAGCCGAATCCGCGCTCTCCGATCACCGTGTCCAGACCGGCCGGCAAGCGGTCGGCGAAGGCCAGCACCTGCGCCGCGTCTGCCACCTGGCGCAGCGTCGCCATGCTGGCGGTGGGATCGGCCAGGCGCAGGTTGTCGGCGATGCTGCCGTGGAACAGGTAGGGCCGTTGCCCGGCGTAGCCGACCTCGATACCCGGGCGCAGGATGACACTGCCCCCGCGTGGCGGCAGCCAGCCTGCCAGTGCCTCCAGCAGCGTGCTCTTGCCGCTGCCACTGGGCCCGACCAGGGCCAGTCGCTGGTTCTGTTCCAGCTGGAAGCTGATGTCGCGCACAACATCGTGAGCGGCACCCAAGGGCCGCAGCACCAACGCGCGGGCCTGCAGAGGCGGCGCGTGCAACAGCAGCGGCTCGGTGGCCACCACCGTGGCCCGCGGCGCGGCGGGCGCGGTGGCCGCTGCCGGCAATCCGCCGAGCAGACGCTCGATCTCGGCGGCGGCGGCCAACGCGTTGGCGCGATCGTGGTAGTGCGCTGCCAGCCGCCGCAGCGGCGCATAGAATTCCGGCGCCAACAGCAGGCAGAACAGGCCCGCTCCCAAGGTGGGGACCTGTGCGTGCAGGGACATCATCCCCAGGTAGCTGAGGCCCAGGTACAGCGCCACCATGGCCACGCTGACCGAAGCAAAGAACTCCAGCACCGTGGACGACAGGAACGCGATGCGCAGCACCTTCATGGTGCGCTCGCGCACCCCCTCCGCAGCGGCCGCCACGCCATCCAGCTCAGCTTGCCCACGCCCGTACAGGCGCAGCAGACCCAGGCCTTTGATGCGGTCGGCGAAGTGCCCGCTCATGCGCGCCAGCTCGCCCAACTGCGCGCGCCCTGCCGCCTCCGCACCCCAGCCCACCAGCATCATGAAGAACGGCACCAGCGGCGCGGTGGCGATGAAGATGACCGCCACCACCCAGTCCACCCAGGCGACGGCCAGCGCGATGACCAGCGGCACGACGACCACTTCGATGCGCACCGGCTGGAATCCGCTGAAGTAGTTCTCGATGGCATCGGCATGGGCCAGCATCACCTCACCCAGCTCGCCGCTGCGCTGCTGCCGCAGCCAGAGCGGCCCCTTGCCCAGCACGCTGGCGTAGGCGCGCTCGCGCAGCGCGAGGCGTGCCGCATCGGCGACCTCCCCCGCAGCGGCCTGGGTCACGCTGCCCAGCAGGGTGCGCAGCATCAGTACCCCGCCCAGGCCGGCCAGCACCCCCATGCCGTCCGCCAGGGGCGCCCGCTCGAACAGCACGTGCTGGACCAGCCAGGCGATGGCGGCGGCCTGCGCGACCAGCAGGATGCCCGACAGGCTGATCGACACCGCCGCAAGCCGCCGCTTGCCCGCCGCTGCCGTTGCCAGCCCCTCCAGCCACTGCTGGCGATCCTTGCGCTGTGCGGTCTCGCGCTGGTGCTGCTGCGCCTGCTGCTGTTCGTTGTCGATGGCCTGGCTCACTGGATTCTGGGCTGGGAAGAAGAAGCCGGGGTCGGCCCCCTGCGGGGCTCTGGCCTCGGTAGCTGGGCGCATTGTAGGCCGTGGTCGCGACGGTACTGCGGCAGTCGGTCGCATCGCCTGCGGTGTTGGCATACGATCGGCCCGGGGATCCATCCGCACATTGATCTGAATCAAGGCTGTTCGAAGTCGTCGGTCACATCATCACTCCACGTAGACCCACCTTCCCGCACCCCACACGGCTTTATCCCACGAGGTAGCCAGGCCATGATCGATTCGACAGTCGTAGAACTGTCGCGGCTGCAGTTCGCCCTGACCGCGATGTATCACTTCCTCTTCGTCCCCCTGACCCTTGGCCTGTCGTTCCTGGTGGCCATCATGGAAAGCGTGTACGTCATGACCCGCAAGCCGGTCTGGCGGCAGATGACCCTGTTCTGGGGCACGCTGTTCGGCATCAACTTCGCCATCGGCGTGGCCACCGGCCTGGTGATGGAGTTCCAGTTCGGCATGAACTGGTCCTACTACAGCCATTACGTCGGCGATATCTTCGGTGCGCCACTGGCCATCGAAGGCTTGATGGCGTTCTTCCTGGAGGCGACCTTCATCGGCCTGTTCTTCTTCGGCTGGAAGCGCCTGACCCCGGTCAAGCACCTCACCGTGACCTGGCTGATGGCACTGGGCACCAACCTGTCGGCGGTGTGGATCCTGATCGCCAACGGCTGGATGCAGAACCCTACCGGCGCCATCTTCAATCCGGAAACGATGCGCATGGAAGTGGTGGATTTCGCCGCCGTGCTGCTCAATCCCGTGGCGCAGGCCAAGTTCGTGCACACCGTCAGTGCCGGCTATGTGACCGGCGCGATCTTCGTGATGTCCATCAGCGCACTCTACCTGCTGCGCAACAAGCACAAGGACATGGCGCGGCGCTCGTTCGCCGTTGCCGCCGCCTTCGGCCTGCTGTCCTCGCTGTCGGTGGTGGTGCTGGGTGATGAAAGTGGTTACGCCGCCAGTGAACACCAGAAAATGAAACTGGCCGCGATCGAAGCGATGTGGGAGACCGAGCGTGCGCCGGCCGACTTCACTGCCTTCGGCATCCCCAACCAGGCCACGCAGGAAAACGACTACGCGATCAAGATCCCGTACCTGATGGGCCTGATCGCCACCCGCTCGCTGGACCAGCCGATCCCGGGCATCCTGGAGCTGGTGGAGCGTGCCGAGCACCGCATCCGCGGCGGACAGATCGCCTACGGCGCCCTGCAACGGGTGCGCGCCGACAAGAACGACCTGGAAGCACGCGAGGTATTCGATCGCCACTGGCAGGACCTTGGTCATGGCCTGCTGCTGAAGCGCTATCGCGACGACATCGGCAACGCCACCCCGGACGAGATCGCCAAGGCGGCGATGGATACCGTGCCGCGCGTTGCCCCGCTGTTCTGGACCTTCCGCATCATGGCCGGGCTGGGCTTCTATCTGATCGCGTTCTTTGCGCTCGCGTTCTACTACTCCTGCCGCAACAACTTCCAGGACAAGCGCTGGTTCCTGACACTGGCCGTGTGGTCGCTGCCGGCGCCGTGGATCGCCATCGAGTGTGGCTGGTTCGTCGCCGAGTACGGTCGCCAGCCCTGGGCCGTCGATGGTGTGCTGCCCACGTTCTACGCCGCATCGGGCCTGGCCCTGCACGAGATCCTGACCACCCTGGCCGTGTTCACCCTTCTTTACACGGTGCTGCTGGTGATCGAGGTCAAGCTGATGCTCAAGGCGATCAGAAAGGGACCTGACGAGATCCTGCCCTCCCTGCAGGCGCCGCGTGCGTCCGTTTCCCATACCGCCCACCCGGCCCCAGGCCAGGCATAAGGCAGGAGAACCCGAATGGAAATCCTTGGACTTGATTACACCACCCTGCGCATCATCTGGTGGCTGCTGCTGGGCATCCTGCTGATCGGCTGGGCCGTGATGGATGGCTTCGACCTCGGCGTCGGCACGCTGCTGCCGTTCGTGGCCAGGACCGATGACGAACGTCGGCTGGTGATCAACACCGTCGGCCCCGTGTGGGAAGGCAACCAGGTGTGGCTGGTGCTCGGTGGCGGCGCGATCTTCGCCGCTTGGCCGCCGCTGTATGCGGTCAGCTTTTCCGGCTTCTACCTCGCGGTGTTCCTGATGCTGTTCGGGCTGATCCTGCGCCCGGTCGCCTTCAAGTACCGCAGCAAGATGCCGGGCAAGCGCTGGCGCGAAAACTGGGACCGTGCGCTGTTCATCGGCGGCCTGCTGCCGGCACTGATCGCCGGCGTGGCGGTGGGCAACGTGCTGCTCGGCGTGCCCTTCCACTTCGATGACAGCATGCGCATCTTCTACACCGGCACCTTGATCGGCCTGCTCAACCCGTTCGCCCTGGTGGCCGGCCTGGTGAGCGTGGCGATGGTGGTCTCGCACGGGGCGGCGATGCTGGTGCTCAAGACAGACGGTCCGGTCGCCGAGCGCGCGGCCCGCTACGGCAGCGTCGCGGCGCTGCTGACCTTCGTCCTGTTCGCCCTGGCCGGTGTCTGGGTTGCGTTCGGCCTGCCCGGCTATGAGATCACCTCGCAGGTGGTCACCGATGGGCCGACCAATCCACTGCTGAAAACCGCGGCCGTGGGGGCCGAAGCCGGGGGGTGGCTGCGCAACTACGGCAGCATGCCCGCCACCCTGCTCGCGCCGATCATCGGCCTGGCGGGTGCACTGGCCAGTGCAGCACTGCTGCGCGCTCGCCGCGGCGGGCTGGCCTTCCTCGCCTCGGGCGCATCGATCACCGGCATCATCCTGACCGTCGGCTTTGCGATCTTCCCGTTCCTGCTGCCTTCCTCCAGCCAGCCCGGCTCCAGCCTGACCGTCTGGGACAGCTCGTCCAGTCATCTCACTCTGGGCATCATGCTGGTCGCCACGGCGATCTTCCTGCCGATCATCCTGGCCTACACCACCTGGGTCTACCGGGTGATGAAAGGCAAGACCAGCGCCGAAGAAATGGGCGACAACCCCAACGCGTATTGACTGACCCTGCCGGCCTGCGGGCCGGCACCTACCTAGGAGCACACCATGTGGTATTTCGCCTGGATTCTTGGCACCGGTCTGGCCTCGGTCGTCGCCATCCTCAACGGCATGTGGTTCGAAGCGCGTGAGTCGGGCAGCATCGACGATCGAGACGGCAATTGATGTAACAAAAGTGTTGCCGCCTTGGCCTTCACACGGTATCTTAGGCGGCTCCTTCGGGGTGTAGCTCAGTCTGGTAGAGCGCTACGTTCGGGACGTAGAGGTCGCAGGTTCGAATCCTGTCTCCCCGACCACTCAGGTGATCGGAACGACCGAAGGAAAAAACGATTTCCCTTGCCGCCCTTCGCGGAAATCGATATGATAGGCGGCTACCCTTCGGGGTGTAGCTCAGTCTGGTAGAGCGCTACGTTCGGGACGTAGAGGTCGCAGGTTCGAATCCTGTCTCCCCGACCACTTGTTGGTCGTGACAAAGCCTGGAAGACGACGGTCTTCCGGGCTTTTTCATGTCTGCCGTCCTGACATCGAGCCGCCAACGCGCTCGCCGGGCCAGGATCGGCGGGGGGCGACCGGTCGACGTACAATGATGCCCTCCCCCACCTGCCGCACCGGCCTCTGCCCGGTGCCGCTGCTGCATCCGGTCGCTGCCACGCGCCGCCGGCAAGGATCCATGATGACCCCCGCCTCCTCTCCGCTGTCCCCCGCGCCTTCGCTGTTGCACGGGCGCGCGCTGGTATTCGCTGCTGTCCTGCTGGCGGCGGTCAACCTGCGTACCGCCGTGACCTCGGTCACTCCGCTGCTGGACGTACTCGGCAACGCCTTCGGCTTCGGCACGACCATGACCGGCGTGCTGGGCATGTTGCCCACCGCGTCGTTCGCCTTGTTTGGTGTGTGTACGCCGATGCTGGCGCGGCGGATCGGGCTGGAGCGCGCCACCCTGCTGGCGATGGCCCTGGCCGCCGTCGGTCTTCTGCTGCGCTCCAGTGCCGTCGGCGTGGGCAGCCTGCTGGCCGGTTCGATCATCGCCCTGGCGGGCATGGGCATCGGCAACGTCGTGGTGCCCCCGTTGGTGAAGCGCTACTTCGCCAACAAGGTCGGCGCCATGAGTACGCTGTACATCAGCGTGCTGCAACTGGGCACGATGCTGCCGGCGTTGCTGGCGGTGCCGGTGGCCAACGCGGCCGGCTGGCGGGTGTCGCTGGGCATGTGGGCGCTGCTGGCGCTGGCCGCCATGCTGCCGTGGCTGATGCTGGTCCGGCGCACGCCACGGCACGACACGATCAACGACGCGCCGGATCCGTCCGCGCAACCCCATGGCAAGGTCTCCCGCACGTCGCTGGGCTGGGGCATGACGCTGATGTTCGGCATGACCTCGCTGATGACCTACTCGATGTTCACCTGGCTGCCGCGCATCGTCGTCGAAGCCGGTGCGACGCCTGCCTTTGGCGGGCTGATGGTGGCCATGTTTTCCGCCCTGGGCCTGCTGCCGTCGCTGGTGATTCCCTCCTTGGCGGTACGCATGCAGAATCCTTTTCCGCTGGTGCTGATCGGCTTCAGTGCATTCACCATCGCGTTCGCCGGGCTGCTGCTCGCCCCCATGAAGGCGCCGTTGCTGTGGGCCTGCCTGCTTGGCGTGGGGCCGTCCACGTTCCCGCTCGCACTGACGCTGATCAACCTGCGCACGCGCACCCCCACCGGCTCGGCCGCCCTGTCCGGATTCATGCAGGGCGTCGGCTACAGCTTCAGCTGCCTGGGCCCGTTCGTGGTCGGCTGGCTGCATGACCTCAGCGGCAACTGGACGGTGCCGTTCGGCTTCCTGTTCTGCTGTGCGCTGGTGATGCTCTGCGCATCGTGGTTCGCCTGCAAGCCACGCAAACTGGAAGACCTGTGGGGTCCGTCGCCCGTTTGATGGACACCGGGATGGCCGCCAGGCCAGCATGATCCATCGCAGGTGACGGACTGCGTCAGCTAGTGACCCTGCGCGCGCTTCCAGACCGGGTTGTCGGGGAGGCGCGTGCTCACAGAGAGGATCGACATGGCCTGCCCACGGTGCTTTGCCCGGGCATGCACGCTGCTGGCACGTGATGTGCGTCACACTTTGCACTGAACGCAACACCAGAACGTCGCTATTGGGGGTCCCATGTCTTTCCACCGTCCGCTGGCGCACTGCGTCGGCCTGGCCTGCCTCGTCCTTGCGTCGGGGTCACAGGCTGCCACCGCGCCACCCCGCCATGCCGAGCAGATGGCCGAGATCAGCCGCCATCGCGACCAGGCACACTGGCTGGATGCCTTGGCGGCCATCGAGCGCGCGCAGGCGTCCACGCCGGACGATGATCTGCTCTACAAGTTGAAGGTGCTGACGCTGGGCGACATCGGCAACGCCAGCCGTGCGTGGCAGCTGTACCAGGCGCGTCCGACGCTGTTCGATGAAGGCCAGAAGCAACGCTTCGAAGCGGATTACCTGGCCCGCCTGGTGGGCTGGAGCCTGGCCTACGGCGAAAGCGAAGACACCCGGCTGGACGAAGCCGAAGACACACTGGCGTTGATGGAGCGCTACCTGCAGCGCGGTGGCACTCCGTTGGCGCAGGCCCCGCAGCGCATCCGGCTGGATCGCCTGATCCTGTTGAACCGTCTGTCACGCCATGCACAGCTGCGCGAGGAGTACCACGCCCTGATCGCCGATGGCATCGAACTGCCGGACTACGTGCTGCCGGCCGTCGGCGATTCGCTGATGGCCACCCAGCATCCGGAAGAAGCCATTCCGGTGCTGGAGCGCGCGGTGAAGAACGATCCGTCGCGCTTCCAGGCGCGATCCGAGCTCGCTTACGCCTACCTGGAAACCGAACAGGCAACGACCGCCATCGACTATCTACAGCGCTGGCAGAAAGAAGAACCCGTGTGGCGATGGGGTCCGAATGCACGTGCACCCTACGCGAACTGGGCGCGCTATGAAGCAGACCTCAACCTGGCGATGATCCGCGCCTACAGCAACGACCTGCCGACGGCACAGAGCGAGCTGCAGCAGATGGTTGCCATCGGTCCGGGCAATGGTGGCCTGCAGACCGCGCTCGGCGGCGTCTACCAGATGCGCGGCTGGCCTCGTCGGGCCATGGAGCGCCACCAGATGGCTTACACGCTGGACCCGCGCGATGTTTCCCCCCGCATCGGCATGTTCGAATCGCATATCGCGCTGCAGCGCGATGATCTGGCGCGCCCGTTGCACGACGACCTGTTGGCACGCTATCCGAACCAGCCGTCGGTACAGCGGATGGACCGCGCGTGGCGTGCCCACCGCGGCTGGCAGCTGCAGGCCAACGCCGAGGTGGGACGCAGCAGTGGCGGAGGCGGTGCGTCGCCGCTGGGCAACGACGATGGCAGCTACCGCGTGCAGGCGGCTTCGCCGATCATCGCGGACCGCTGGCGCGTGCTCGCCTTCGCTGACCGACGTTCGGTGGATTTCCAGGACCAGCGCATCAATCCGTGGTGGTTCGGCGCGGGTGTCAACTACCGCTTCGATCGACTCGATGGCGAGCTGACGGTGGTGCACCCCAATGATCAGCTCGGCGATACCGGGCTGCGCGGCGGCCTGGGCTGGCAGTTCAGCGACCAATGGCATGCAGGTGTCAGCGCAGCGCGCAACGACGCCGATGCATCGATGCAGGCCCGTGTGTCAGGCATCACCGCCGACAGCGTCGCGCTCACCGCCGATTACACCCGCAACGAGCGCACCCAATGGAGCATGGGTGCCAGCCAGTTCCGTTACGACGACGGCAATCGACGCGATACCGTCAACACGTCGGTGGTGCAGCGTCTGGTCAGTACGCCCACCGTGCTGGTCGACGGCCTGGGCAGCCTGTATGCCAGCCGTGGCAGTCGTGACGATGTGCCCTACTTCAACCCCGCGCGCGATCGCTCGGTGGAAATCGGACTGCGCATCGACCAGCAGTTGTGGCGCCACTACGAGAAGCATTTCCGCCATCGGCTGACCGTGTCGGTCGGCGACTACTGGCAGGAAGGCTTCGGCAGCGCCCTGGTCCCGTCGGCCGAGTATCGCCACGAATGGCAGATCGGTGCGGGTCGGATTTTCGAGTACGGCGTGCGCTGGTCGCGCCCGGTGTATGACGGCCAACGCGAGCAGCATGTCGGCCTGGAAGCCGGCCTGCGCTGGGGAGAATGAGATGCGGATGATCACGATGCGACTGCCGGTGTTGATGATGCTGCTGTTGCTGGCGCTGTGCGCGCCGCTGCAGGCGCAGCAACGCACGGAACTGGATGCGGCCGGCAATGGCCTGCTGGTCCTGAGCTACCACGATGTGCGCGACGACGTCGCCGCCAAGGGCGACCCCGATGCGTACGCGGTGAGTACGCAGAACTTTGCCGCGCACCTGGACTGGCTGTCTGCGCACGGTTATCACCCGGTGTCGCTCAGCCAGCTGATCAAGGCATCGCGCGGGGAAGCTGCGCTGCCGACGCGGCCGGTACTGCTGACCTTCGATGATGGCCTGCGCAGCGTGTACAGCAAGGTCTACCCGTTGCTGCGCGCCTACAACTATCCCGCCCTGGTGGCCGTGATCACCGACTACGTGGACATGGCGCCCGATCGCACGATCGATTACGGCTACCGCCCGTTCGGCCACGATGACTTCCTCACCTGGGACCAGCTGCGTGAGATGAAGGACAGTGGCCTGATCGAGCTGGCCAGCCATACCGACAACCAGCATCACGGCGTGCAGTCCAACCCACAGGGCAACTCGACCCCGGCGGTGATCACCCGCGCCTACGATCCCGCAAGCGGCACCTATGAGACCGCCGACGCGTACGAGAAGCGCCTGCGCGATGACCTGTCACGCAGCGCCGATCTCATCGAGAAGCACCTGGGCGTGCGCCCGCAGGCCATCGTCTGGCCCTATGCGGCCTACAACCAGCTCAGCAACACGATCGCCGAGCAGCTGGGCATGCCGGTGTCATTCGACCTGGAAGGCCGCAGCACGCCGATCACGCGCGATCTGCACGGACTTGCGCGCCTGCTGGTGACCGGCAATCCCAACGTCACCGGGCTGGCGTTCGAGCTGCGTCGCAATACCAACCTGGATGGCACCCGGGCCCTGCAGATCGACATGGACGCGGTGTATGACGCCGATCCAGCGCAGCTGGCACGCAACCTCGACGTGCTCATCGACCGGGTCAAGAAGATCGGCCCGACCCACGTCTACCTGCAGGCCTTTGCGGACCCCGACGGTAACAACACCGCCGATGCGCTGTACTTTCCCAACCGCCACCTGCCGATGCGCGCGGACCTGTTCAACCGGGTGGCGTGGCAGCTGAAAACACGCGCAGGGGTGAAGGTGTATGCGTGGCTGCCGGTGCTGGGGTTCGAGCTGCCCGACCCCGCGCAGAGGCAGGCGCTGGGCATCGCCAGCCCGGAAAAGGATGGCATGTACCGGATGGACTTCACCCAGCCCGCCGCGCGCCAGATCATCCTGGACCTCTACGAAGACCTGGCGATCAATTCGTACTTCGAAGGCTTGTTGTTCCATGACGATGCGTACGTGCGCGATACCGAGCTCACCGCGCTCGACCAGGAAGGCGCGGACGGCAACCGTACCCAGGCGCTGATCGATTTCACCCTGGCCCTGCGCGACCGTGCGGAGCGCTGGCGGCCCAAGCTGGCCACCGTGCGCAACCTGTATGCCCAGCCGGTGCTGGAACCGCAGAGCGCCGCCTGGTTCGCACAACGCCTTGACCTGTTCAATGCCGCCTACGATCGCACCGCGCTGATGGCGATGCCGTGGATGGAGGGAAGCAAAGATCCCGAGCACTGGCTGGACCGGCTGGTGGCGGCGGTGCGTGAGCACGACCCCGAGCTGAAGCACACGCTGTTCGAGCTGCAGACGGTGGACTGGCGCACGCAGACGCCTATTCCGGGCGAGCGCCTGCGTGCCCAGGTGCGTCGCCTGCAGGCGCAGGGAGTGCGTCACCTGGCGTGGTACCCGGATGACTTCATCGCCGACAAGCCATCCACTGCTGACGCCCGGGCCGCCATGTCCGCACGCAACTTCCCCTATCCGGAGCGGTGACATGGAACACACCCTGGTCTACTACCTGTTCCAGTTCGCCTTCTTCTACCCGATGGTGATGGCGTTCTTCTGGATGTCCGGGGGGCTCTATTACTTCTTCCGCCGCGAGCGGAAATCACGCGACCGCGCTGATCCGCCGCCGATGGCGGAGTATCCGTTCGCCTCGTTGCTGATTCCATGCCACAACGAATCGGACAACCTGGACGACACCATCGGCGCGGCCCTCGCTCAGCGCTACCCGGATTTCGAAGTCATCGCGATCAACGACGGTAGCAGCGACGCTACCGGCGCACGGCTCGATGCACTGGCCGCCGTACACCCGCGACTGCGTGTGGTGCACCTGGACCGCAACCTGGGCAAGGCCAACGCACTGCGCATGGGTGCGCTGGCGGCGCAGTCGGAGTACCTGATCTGCATCGACGGCGATGCCATGCTCGAAGAGCACGCCATGCACTGGATGGTCTGGCACCTGAACAGTGGTCCCCGCGTGGGTGCGGTGACCGGCAACCCACGCATCCGCAACCGCTCCACCCTGCTTGGCCGCCTGCAGGTCGCCGAGTTCTCCTCGATCATCGGCATGATCAAGCGCGCGCAGCGCGTCTATGGCCGCATCTTCACCATCTCCGGGGTCATCGCCGGGTTCCGACGCACCGCCCTGCACCGCATCGGCTACTGGGCCGATGACATGGTGACCGAGGACATCGACATCAGCTGGCGCCTGCAGCTGGATCACTGGGACATCCGCTATGAGCCCAATGCGTTGGGCTTCATCCTGATGCCGGAAACCCTCGGCGGCCTGTGGAAGCAGCGCCTGCGCTGGGCACAAGGCGGCGTGGAAGTCCTGCTGCGGCACGGCGCCAGCCTGTTCGACTGGCGCAAGCGACGCATGTGGGGCGTGCTGGTGGAGTACATCTTCAGCGTGCTGTGGGCTTACGTGATGCTGCTCATCATCGTGCTCTGGGCGCTCGGCAAGTTCGTCGAACTGCCGCCGTCGCTGTACATCCAGACGCTGCTGCCGCAGTGGCATGGCGTGATCCTCGCGCTGGTCTGCCTGTTGCAGTTCGCCAGCAGCCTGATCATCGACCGTCGTTACGAAACCCACATCGGCCGCAATTATTTCTGGGTGATCTGGTACCCGATGGCGTACTGGTTGATCAGCCTGTTCACCACCCTGGTGGCCTTCCCGAAAACCCTGCTCAAGCGGGGCCGCAGGCGCGCCACCTGGGTCAGCCCGGACCGGGGAATACGATGAACGCCAACAAGCCGTCCCGCCGTTTCGACTCGCGCCTGATCCAGAAGCCGCGCCAGCAACCCCGTCTGCAACGCACCGCGTGGGGATTCGTCACCCTCGCGTTCTGGGCCTTTTATTTCTATCTATGGGCGCCGGTGCTGACGCTGATTTCCTGGCTGGTGGGGGGGCGCCTGGCCTGGGTGCAGCTGTACGAGCGCAAGCAGCAGCTGGATCCTTTCCTGATCATCGCACTGCCGGTATTGCTGGTGGGCTGCGCGACGCTGCTGATCGTGTGGGCGGAATACAATCGCTTCCGCTTTTCGGGCAAGGAGCGGCGTGCGCCGCGCATCGATGTAGCGCATGCGGAGATCGCCCGTGACCTCGGCGCAACCGATGCGCTTGCCCGTCAGTTGGCGGGCGCCAAAGCCGTGATGCTGCACATGGATGACGACGCACGACCGGTGGGTCTGACCGAGCAGCAGCTGCCGGTCACCCCGTTGCAGGCCACCTGACGCGCCCTGCTGCGGGCATGACGGATTTCCGGGCTGGGCCGCATGCCGGGTAGCGCCGAGCCATGCTCGGCGAGCGCGCAGCGCGGTGTGGTGAGCGCAGCCGACTGAAGTCGGCTCTACCGCCTACGCGCGGACCTGCCCTTTGCCCCGCACGACGAAACGCTCCACGGTCAGCGACTCAAGGCCCATCGGGCCATACGCATGCAGGCGTGTGGTGGAGATCCCGATCTCGCTGCCCAGCCCCAGCTGGCCGCCGTCCGAGAACCGCGACGACGCATTGACCATCACCACCGCCGACCGCAATGCCGTGATGAAACGCTCGGCGTGCGCGGCGTCGCGGGTCGCGATGACTTCCGTGTGATCGGAAGTGAAGCGGCGGATATGTCCGATGGCCGCGTCCACGTCATCGACCACCTTGACTGCGATCACCAGGTCCAGGAACTCCGCGGCATAGTCATCTTCCGTCGCCGCCACGCTGCCTGGCAGCAACGCCTGCGACGCCACGTCGACACGCAGCTGGACACCCCGTTCGGCCAGCGCCTTGCCGGCCAACGGCAGGAACACATCGGCGATATCGCGGTGGACCAGCAGCGTCTCCAGCGAATTGCACGCGGAGGGCCGGCTGCACTTCCCGTCGACCAGCAGGTCAACGGCCTGCGCCACGTCCGCACTGGCATCCACGAAGAGATGACACACGCCCTTGTAGTGCTTGATCACCGGCACGCGCGCGTGTTCGGCGACGAAGCGGATCAGGCCCTCGCCGCCGCGCGGGATGGCCAGATCGATCAGCTCGTGCAACTGCAGCAGTTCCAGCATCGCTTCCCGGCGCAGGTCGGTCAGCACGGTGACTGCCGCCTCGGGTATGCCTTGGCCGCGCAGGGCGCTGCCCAAGGCCGCAGCAATCGCAGTATTGGAATGGATCGCTTCGGACCCGCCGCGCAGGATCACCCCGTTACCCGCTTTCAGGCACAACGCCGCCGCTTCCGCCGTGACGTTGGGGCGCGCTTCGTAGATCATCGCAATCACCCCCAGCGGGACGCGCACCTTCTGCACGCGGATGCCGTTGGGACGCACCTCGTCGCGGGTGACCTGACCGACCGGATCAGGCAGTCCCGCCACTTCACGCAGCGCCTCGGCCATGGCGAACAGACGCGGAGGATCCAGCGCCAGCCGGTCCAGCATCGCACTGCCAATGTCCCTCGCGCGTGCCGCCGCGACGTCGCGCGCATTGGCGGCAAGAATCTGTCCGGCGTGACTCTCCAGCGCGGCAGCCATCGCCTGCAGCAGGGCCGCACGCTGACCCGCATCCAAGCCAGCCACCACGGTGGCGGCACTGCGGCAGGCACGTGCCTGCTGTTCAATTCCTGACATGGTTGAACCCCGCAGAAGAGCAGAAAAGGCAAAAGGGCGACGGCGTCATGGCAGAACCTGCTGAAGACTGAGGTAGGCATACACTGGCGTCGAGTATAGCGAAGGCTTACCGCGTCAATCCGCGTGCCTTGCCCGCAACCGTGACGTTCGCTTCCGGCCTGCCTGGTTGCTGCCTGATCCGATGCCAACGTTCTCGGATGGTCATTTGTTTCCGCCACCGGCTCAATCGAATGCGCAGCGCCTTTGTGCATGCAATCTTGCAGACGAGCCTCGCAACCGGCAGAACCTGTCTGCCTGACGAGGCCAAGAGGAACGACCGATGACGACCAGACCCGTTACAGACACCCCCTCTGCTCCCAACCCGGATTTCCAGATTGAACTGACCATTGATTCGGTCACGGTGGCGCCCGAGGGCAATGCCGCGATCGACTTCAAAATCACTGCCAAGGCAAACGTAGCCCACGTGGACGGCTACCAGCTGTGGAGTGAAGACGAATCGGGAGGCTTCTTCCGACACAGCAGCACCAAAGATAACGCTGAAATGCACCAGCGGCCCTTCGGGACGCGCGTATGGTGGGCTCACGCCATTCGGCACACGGCAACGACCATGCGGTTCTTCGCCGCCTGGAATCGGGAAGATCCGGTACGCGTCAGCAACTACGTGGATATCGTGCTGCCCGCAGTGCCAGCCCCCACGGAATTCTCTGCACGAGATGGCGGCTTGAACGTCATATGCACCGGCAGGGCGCTGCCTTACGGAGAAGTACTGGTGCGTCTGGACAAGACGTCCAGCAAGGTTGAGGCAGGGAAAGATGGGACATGGCGCGCCATCATCGACGCAGCCCCAGGCACGTACACGGCCAGCGCCCAGTGCCTTGGTGGACCCCTTCCAGATTCACCCAGGGTCTCTGTGCAGGTGGTGGTGGCCAAGGCACCCGCCATTCCCCTGCGGCTGTTGTTTCCCGAAGAAGGAAGGAAGATAAGCCGGCTCACCCGCGTCACCGGTACCGCCAGGCCGAAGACGCGGGTAGAGGTGTCAGTGGGCGGCGGTCCGGTCGCTGTCACGCGGGCGGGTCCCGGAGGGGCGTGGGAAGTGCCCGAGGCGCGTTCAGACACGCCGGGTCTGGTGGACGTGTTCGTGGAAACCCCGGACACGGGTGAGGCCCTGCGACGCAGTGTGGACGTGGAGTCTTTTCCCGTGTGGGATGTCACCCACCTGTTCGCCGGACCAATCGTTGACGAAAGCGGACTGGTGACCCGCGCCGGTGCCGTTGCCGAAGGACGCGGCGAGCAAGGGGACACGATCCAGTACAGCGTGCGCGGCGAGGAGCCTTGGACCGACCTGGCAACGGTGGGCGAGGATCTGCGCTGGCGGTTCGAACACGTGGCACCGCCTCCCCCGCCGCCGCCCTTCCGGATGGGCAGACTCTATCTCCGCTGCCCAGGTGATCCCCTGATTCGTGATTACACGGTAGAACTGCAACCGCCCGTCATCACGTCGCCAGAGGAAGGCGCCGTCACCGGACCCAGCGTGGAATTCAGCGGCTTTGCAGCACTGAAGTTCGATATCGAACTGCCCGATGGCGTGAAGCAGCGGGTAACGCCGGACAAGGAGCACGCCTGGAAGGTCGTACTGGGTCCCTTTGCACCCGGCATACACACCGTGATCGCGCGATCTGCCGCAGCCAACCACAAGCGGGAGCAGACGCGTCGCACCTTCCTGGTCGAAGACGTCCCAGGTCCTGACGACACGTGACCTGACCCGGCGCATGTGCCATCGCGTGGCAGGCCGCAATGCGATCAGAGCAGGACCAGGTCATCACGATGGACCACGCTGCCACCGTAGTTGTATCCCAGCGCAGTTTCGATATCGCGCGAGTGGCGGCCAGCGATACGCCTGACATCGCTGGCAGCATACTGGCTGACGCCGCGCGCGACGCGGGACGCGGCGCCTTCGCAGCGGCTGCGTATCTCCACCATGTCACCCCGGCGGAAATCGCCATCGGCGCCCGTGATACCACCGGGTAACAGCGACGCGCCTTTTGCCCGCATGGCCTGTGCCGCACCGTCGTCGATCCAGATCACCCCGGGCTCGACCGGCGCGTGGCGCAACCAGTACTTGCGCGCCGCCTCGCGGCTCTGTGACGCATGCAGGCGTGTGCCGTGCAGCCGGCCCTGCGCAAGGGCACGCACCACATCGCCATCGCGACCGTTGAACAGAATGGTTTCGATGCCCAGCCGCGCCGCCTTGGCGGCGGCCTCCAGCTTGGTGCGCATGCCACCGGTGCCCGCACTGCTGCCGCTGCCACCGGCCATCGCCAGCACCTCGGCGGTGATCTCGCGCACGTCGATGATGGGGCGAGCGCCCGGGTCGCGGCGCGGGTCGGCGCTGTACAGGCCATCGATATCGGTCGCGATGAACAGCACATCCGCGTCGACCAGCGCAGCGACGGTCGCCGCCAGGTTGTCGTTGTCGCCGAGCTTGAGTTCATCCACAGACACGGTGTCGTTTTCGTTGACCACCGGCAGCGCACCGAGCCGCAGCAGTTCAGTCAGCGTGGCACGGGCATTGAGATAGCGACGCCGATTGCGCAGGTCATCGTGGGTGAGCAGGACCTGCGCAACCGGACGTTCGAAGAACCGCTGCCACAGGCCGATCAGCTGCGCCTGGCCGAGCGCGGCGAGTGCCTGGCGGGCGGCCATCGCGGCACCGGCGGCCTCTACCTTCGGCAGGATGGCGCGACCGGCCGCTACCGCACCGGACGACACGATGACCACCTCTCGACCTGCCAGCACGTGGGCAGACACGAACTGCGCAAGCCCCAATGCGTAGCGCGGCGACAACCCGCCACCGTCGGCAGCAAGCAGGCTGCTGCCGACTTTCAACACCGCGCGTCGCCAAGGGGGCAGGGGCTGCTCGACGAAGGGCGATGTACTCATGAGCGGCTCATCGGGTGATCCACTCGTGCACGGTCAGGTCCGACGTCTCCATCGTGACCAGCGGATCGCGCGCGACGATGGCGCGCGCTTCCTCCAGGCTGCCCACATTGCACAGCACGTAGGCACCGCCGCTGCTGTCACTGAAACCGCCGGTGAGCTGCAGTTGCCCCGCGTCACGCAACGCGTCCAGGAACGCCACATGCGGCGGTATGGCCTGCGCGTCGAAATCAGGCCGGCGCAGGGCCACGACCAGATACAGGGTGCCGGCCATCAGCCCAGCGCCTGCCAGCGCGCGCGCAGGGCATCCAGCTGCAGGTCCGCTGCCGCACCGGGCGAGACGCGCGCGGCCAGGCTGCCTTCCGGTGTCCGCCCCTGCCCTGCGCTGTCGGCGCCTGCAGCGGCGGCCTTGTAGGCTTCGCGGAACGGCACACCGTCCACCGCTGCCTCCACCGCCACGTCGGTGGCATACATGCCCGAATCAATGCCCGCCAGCAACTTGTCGTTGCGCCATTCCAGATTGGCCAGCAAGGCGGGCAGCAGCTCCAGCGCAGCGAGTCCGCGGCCGAAGCCATGGAAAATCGCCCCCTTGGAGCCCTGCAGGTCACGGTGGTAACCCGACGGCAGCGACAGCAGCTGCTCGATCTCGGTACGCGCGGCGGCCACGCTGGCATGGGTGGCGCGCATCAGCTCGATGACATCCGGATTGCGCTTGTTGGGCATGATCGAACTGCCGGTGGTGTACTGCGCGGGCAGTGCGACGAAGCCGAACTCGGCGCTGGTGAACAGCGACAGGTCCCAGGCGATGCGGCGCAGGTCCAGGGTGGCGCTGCCCAGTGCTTCCAAGGCGGCCATCTCGAACTTGCCACGCGACAGCTGCGCGTAGATCGGCGAGATCTGCATGCGCGCAAAGCCCAGCGCCGCCGTGGTGTGCGCCCGGTCCAGCGGCAGGTTGACGCCATAGCCGGCTGCGGTACCGAGTGGATTGGCATCCACCAGTGCATGCGTGTCGCGGGCGCGGATGGCGTTGTCGATGAAGGCTTCGGCCCAGCCCGCCCACCACATCCCAGCCGACGAGACGACTGCGCGCTGGATATGGGTGTAGCCGGGAATCGGCAGATCTTTCTCCGCCTCTGCACGGTCCAGCGCCACCTTGGCGATCTCCGCGTTCAGCTGGGACACGCGCAGCAGTTTTTCCTTCAGCCAGAGGCGCGTGGCCACCAGCACCTGATCGTTGCGGCTGCGGCCGGTGTGTATCCGGCGGCCTGCGTCGCCCAAGCGCTCGGTGAGGCGCGCTTCGATGGCCGAATGACCATCTTCGTACTGCTCGTCCAGCACGAAGCGTCCACTGCGGAAATCGTCGGCCAGTACCTCCAGCTCGCGTTGCAGACCGGCCAGCTCGTCCGCGCTGAGGATGCCGATGTGCTGCAGTCCCTGCGCGTGCGCTGCACTGGCGGCAATGTCGTGCAGGAAGAATTCGCGATCAAGGATCACGTCATCGCCGGCAAGGAAGGTCTGGATCTTTGCGTCGACCGCGACGCCCGGCTTCTGCCACAGAAGGTCTGCCATGTTGTGCTCCATCGGCGGCCACGGCCGCCTGTCGATGTCAATCAGTGCGGGATCGAGGTGAGTTCGTCGATGCCCAGCGCGAGGTTGAGGTTCTGCATGGCCTGGGTGGCCGCGCCCTTCAGCAGGTTGTCCAGCGTGGCCACCACCACCACCCGCTTGCCGCCCGGCGCCAGGGTGAAGCCACCGATCTGCACGCCATGGCGGCCGGCGATGCGGCTGACCCATGGCGCTTCATCCACCACCTCGATCAAGGGCTCGGCGGCATAGGCGTCGGTGAAGCGCGCCACGATCTGTTCGCGGGTCTGCGGCTGGTTGAGCCACAGGTTGACGGTCATGGTGATGCCGCGGAAGTGGGGCGCCACATGTGGCATGAACTCCACCGGCACGCGCAAATGCGCGGACACTTCGCGCTCATGCACATGGTTGGTGAGTGCATACGGCATCAGGTTGTCGGCCAGCAGGGCCGGATCGTTCTTGTCGGAAGGCGTGGTGCCGGCACCGGAATATCCCGATACGCCGAAACACTGCGGCGGGCCGGCCAGCAGGTCGAGCAGCGGATGGATCGCCAGCTGCATCGCCGTGGCGTAGCAGCCCGGATTGCTGATGTGCTTCTCGCCGTTGTAGCCGCTGCGGGTGAGCTCAGGCAGGCCGTAGTACCAGCTGCCCTCAAAGCGGTAATCGGCCGACAGATCCACAATGACCGTGTCCGGCTTGATCGCCTCAAGCGCGGCCACGAAGGGCGCCGCCAGGCCGTTGGGCAGGGCGAGGATCACGGCGTCCACGCCCTTGCCGGCCACCGCGTCGGCGTCCAGGTTTTCGTACTGTAGATCGCCTTCGATCTCCGGATGATGATCGGCCAGGCGCTGCCCTGCCCGCTCGCGCGAAGAGACAAAGGCCAACGCCAGCCGCGGATGAGCGGCGACCAGCTTGATCAGCTCCGCGCCGGTATGGCCGCGGGCGCCGACAATGCCAAGGGTGAAGGTCGTGCTGTCATTCATGAGTGGCTGTCCAGGCGGAACTGCAGGTGGCGCTTCACCCCTGTCCATTCCGCATCGATGATGGAAAAGATGACGGTATCGCGTGGCGTGCCATCGGGATGTCGCCGGTGATTGCGCAGCACGCCATCCTGTTTGGCACCCAGGCGCGCAATCGCCGTACGCGATGCGTGGTTGAACCAGCTGGTTTCGAACACCACGCTCAGGCAGCCCAGCGTCTCGAACGCGTGCTGCAGCAACAGCAGCTTGGCTTCGGTATTCAGGCCGGTGCGTTGTACGCGCGGCGCGTGCCAGGTATAGCCGATGCTCAGCGTGGGAACGCTGGCATCCAACCCGTAATAACGGGTGCTGCCGACGATATCGCCGGCCGCGTCACGGATGACGAAGGGCAGCACGCGGCCTTCTGCCTGCGCCTGCAATGCTGCGTCCACGTACGCCGCCACGTCGGGCGGCGCTGGCACCTGGGTGAACCACAACTGGTCCAACCCGCTGCCCTGCACGGCCTGCTGCAGCCCCGGCACATGCGACGGCTGCAGCGGTTCCAGGCTGACATGGCGGCCGCGAAGCGTGGGCACCTGCACCCAGTGGTCAGCGCTGCTCATCCCTGCAGGCTCGGCGCACGTTGCGCACAATGCTCGACATACGCCCTGATGCGGTCAAAGCCATCCGCACCGTACCAGAACGTCTTCCAGCTGCCCTGCTTGTAGCAGCCATCGGATTCGGCGTAGTAGAAGTGGTTGATCGGGTTGCCGTTGCGCGACCGCCAGAACAGCTGCGGCGTCTCGTCCAGCATGACATTCCAGACCGCACGGCCCAGCCCCTCGCCCTGCGCATCATCGAGCACGGCGAACTTGTCCAGATACACGCCTTCCGCTTCGTCGGTCAGGATCACCGCCGCCCGGTAGTTCTCGCTGACATAGGCACGCAGCAGCCGGGTCCTGTCGAAGTAATCCGCGACCAGCACGCGACCAAAACTGGATTCGATCAAGCCGCGCAGGCGTGGCAGGTCCAGTTCGTCCCACGAGGTGGCACGCAGGACCTTCTCGCCCTTGCGCACCAGCGTGCCCGATCCTTTATGGGTGAACAGTTCCTTGGCCAGATCGGCCGGCCGGGTGATCGACACCGACGACTCCAGCGGCAGACGATCCAGCAGGTCCTTGATCTGTTCGATCTTCACCTTCATGCCGCCGTGGATCCAAGGCTGGGTCATCAGGTCGGCGTACTCGGTGGAGAGGTTGATCGAATCGATCACCTTCCCGTCCTCGTCAAGCAGGCCGCCGGTGCCTGTCAGGAAAATGATCTTGTACGGCTGCAGCTCCTGCACCAGCTCGTTTGCCGCGAAGTCCGCGTTGACGTTGAGGATCTGCCCACTGCGCGTTTCGCCCAGGCTGGTGATGACCGGGATCGACCCGGCCCGCAGGCTGGCCTCGATCGGGGCGAGGTTGACCTTGCGGACTTCACCGACCAGACCGTAGACGTCCTGGTCCATGTACTCCGCTTCAAACACGCCACCGGTGATCGAGGTGGCGCGCGCACCGTTCTGCTGCAGCGCCTCGACCAGTCGCAGGTTGGACTGCTGGAACACCTGGCGCACGATCGCCAAGGCCTCCGGCGAGGTCACCCGCAGGCCGTTGACGGTCTGCTTCTCGATGCCGGCCGCGGCCAGTTCGGCATCCAGCTGCGGGCCGGCGCCGTGCAGCACGATCGGCGTCAGGCCGACTTCCTGCAGGAACGACAGCGAAGACGTCAGCGCATCCAGGTCATCGCGCAGCACGGCACCGCCGACCTTGACCACGGCGAAGCGCTTGGCATCGAGCTGCGAGAAGCGCTTGAGGTACTGGCTGATCTCTTTCGCGCTGGCCATGCTGGAAAGCAGGCGGACGATGGTCTGGCGGGTCTGGCGATGAGGCTGGAGGGCTGGGGACATTTCGGTTTCGTCACAGGCGGCTGGGCCGCGTTGCAGGTCCGCCGTACCAATGGCACGACGGCAGTGGAAGTACTCAGGCGCCGGCGCTGATGATCCGGTGCACCGCATCGGTGTAACGCTGCAGTTGCTCCAGCGTCACGAACTCGTCGGCGGTGTGTGCCTGGGCGATGTCGCCCGGGCCGAACACCATCGTGGTGTAGCCACCTGCAGAGAACAGCGACGCTTCGGTCCAGAAGTCCACCGCATTGCCGATCGGCAGGTCCAGTGCATCGGCCACGTCGCGCGCGGCAAGGCGTCTGTTCTCCGCATCGGCGATGTCGCCGGCCGGCAGGCTGGGGCCACGGAAGGTCTCAGTGAACTGCGCCGCGTCCGGTTGGGCCAGCCCGGCAAACGTGGCCAGCAAGGCATCGATATCCATCGACGGCAGCGGCCGGAAACCGAAACGCACTTCCGCAGCCGGCGCGATCATGTTGGCCTTGATCCCACCTTCCACGCGACCGATGTTGAAGCGCAGGCCCGTCAATCCGCCGAAGCGCGCCGACGACAGCGACTCCACATGGTCCAGCGCCCGGTTGCCCCAGCGCATGGCCTGGTGCAGCGCGCTGGCCGCCGCATCCTGCTTGCCCGATGCGTGGCCGGCGCGGCCGGCAAACTGCATCAGCACCGAGCTGATACCACGGTGGGCCAGCACCGCCTCGCTCATGGTCGGCTCGGCGACCAGCACCGCTTCGTAGGGAATGCCGCGCGCCAGGAACGCCGCGATACAGCGCGGATCATTGGCTTCTTCATCGCTGGAGAACAGGAACGCGGCATCGCCATCGCTGGCATTGGCCGCAGCCACCAACGCCGCCGCTGCACCCTTGATGTCACACACACCAAGCCCCACCACGCGATCGTCCAGGCGCCGCATCACGTGCGGGTCCGCACTCCAGTGTGGCGAATCCGGCACCGTATCCAGATGCACGTTGAACAGATACTTCGGCGTACCGCGCACCGCATACAGGCTGACCGCTCCGTCGCCGTGGTCGATCACCTCCACCTGGAAGCCAGGCAGGTGGTCACGCAGGTAATCGAAAATCCCCCCCGTGGTGATCGCGCGCGGTGGATTGCGGGTGTCGAAAGACACCAAGGCCTGCAGGTGATGAAGCGTCTGTTCCAACATGTTGCGTAGATCCTTCAGGACAACGTAAATCCAGATGGAGGAGAACCCCCTTCTTGTTGAAGGGGGTGCGCCAACGGCGCGGGGGTTAAGGTGGAATGCGTGGGCAAACCGCTGGCGGTTTGTTTAAGGGGGTGCGCCAACGGCGCGGGGTCAAGGTGGAATGCGTGGTCAACCGCTGAGCGGCAGGCCACGCCTGTCACTCAGCGATTGACCTGCGCGTAAACGGTCGAGCTCATGCCGAACAGCTTGATGAAGCCTTCGGCTTCTTCGACGCCCCAATCGGCCGACTGCGCATACGTGGCGCCCTTGGTGTTGAGCAGGTGCGGCGAACGCACGGCCACCGCATCGACACGGCCACCGCGGGTTTCCAGCACGACTTCACCAGTGACCTTGGCCTGCGACGACTTCAGGAACGCTTCGATGTCGGTCTTCAGCGGGTCGTGGTAGAAGCCCTCGTACACCAGCTCCACCCACTTGCGCGCCACGTCCGGCTTGAAGCGGTTCTGCTGTTTGGTCAGCACGGCATCTTCCAGCGCGCGATGC
Source organism: Stenotrophomonas sp. CFBP 13718 (assembly GCF_014842145.1). Classification (NCBI taxonomy): domain Bacteria; kingdom Pseudomonadati; phylum Pseudomonadota; class Gammaproteobacteria; order Lysobacterales; family Lysobacteraceae; genus Stenotrophomonas; species Stenotrophomonas sp. CFBP 13718. Next base: position 169,180 of record NZ_JACYVC010000004.1, on the reverse strand, counting down.
GCGGCGAGCAGCGAGACCAGGCCCGGCGCTTCGAACACGATGCGGCCCTTCAGGCCGATCACGGTATCGCCGGTGTACACGCCACGACCCACGCCGTACGGTGCGAACAACGCGTTCAACGTGGCCAGGATCTTTTCACCCGGCAGCGCCTTGCCATCCAGCTCGACCGCTTCGCCGTCAACGAATTTCAGGGTGACCGTCAGCGCCTTCTCCGGCCATTCGCTGCGCGGTGCGCACCAGCCACGGGCCCCTTCGCCCGGCGCTTCCCAACGGTCGATCTCACCGCCGGACATGGTCAGGCCCAGCAGGTTTTCGTTGATGGTGTAGGCCTGCTGCTTGGCGCGCACGCCGAAGCCGCGCTCTTCCAGGTACTTCTGCTCGTAGGCGCGGGTCTGGGTGTGCTCTTTCTGGATCTCGCGGATCGGGGCGATGATCTGGTAGTCGCCCAGCGCCTTCACGGCCAGGTCGAAACGCACCTGGTCGTTGCCCATGCCGGTGCAGCCGTGGGCGATGAGGTGGGTACCCAGCTCGGCGGCGCGCTTGAGCGCGGCATCGACGATCAGGTAACGGTCCGACACCAGCAGCGGGTACTGGCCCTGGTAGCCTTCGCCGGCCCAGACGAACGGCTTGACGAAGCCTTCCCAGATCGCCGGGCCACCGTCGACGGTGACATGGCTGGTGACGCCCAGCTCGGCGGCGCGCTTTTCGATGAAGTCGCGCTCTTCATCATCCACGCCGCCGGTATCGGCGAACACGGTGTGCACGTTGTAGCCGCGCTCCTGCAGGTAGGGCACGCAGAAGCTGGTATCAAGGCCGCCGGAGAAGGCGAGGACGACGTCTTTGTTGCTCATGGGGGTAGGATCCTGGTAGCGCCGGGCCGTGCCCGGCGGAAGGGTTCAATCAGAAAGAACTCAGCGGCCGGCCAGCGCGGCCATGATCGCCTTCTGCACGTGCAGTCGGTTCTCGGCCTCGTTGATGGCGATGCACTGCGGCGAATCCATCACCGCATCGGTGGCCTTGACGTTGCGGCGGAGCGGCAGGCAATGACTGAAGACGCCATTGTTGGTCAACGCCATCTTCTGCTCGTCGACGATGAAGTGCTTGTAGTTTTCGCGGATCGGCTTTTCCGGCTCCCAGTTGCCAAAGAACGGCAGCGCGCCCCAGCTCTTGGCATACACCACGTCCGCACCGGCGTAGGCACTCTGGATGTCGTGGCTCACCTGCAGCGAGCCACCGTTCTCGGCCACGTTCTGCTCGGCCCAGCCCATGTACCGCTCATCCAGGATGTACTGCTCGGTCGGGCACAGCAGGGTCACGTCCATGCCCATGCGGGTGGCGATGGTCAGCGCGGAATTGGCCACCGCGGTGTTCAGCGGCTTGGGATGGTAGGTCCAGGTCAGCACGTACTTCTTGCCGCGCAGGTCCTGCGTGCCGAAGTGCTCCTGCAGGGCCATCACGTGCGCCAGCTCCTGGCACGGGTGGGTGATGGTCTCCATGTTGATCACCGGCACCGGCGAATACTTCGCAAAGCTCTTCAGCACGGTGTCTTCGCGGTCGACCGACCAGTCGACGAACTTCGGGAAGGCACGCACGGCGATCATGTCGCAGTACCGCCCCAGCACCTTGGCCACTTCGGCGATGTGCTCTTCGGTGTCGCCATCCATCACCGTGCCGAGGTTGAACTCGATCGGCCATGCATCCTTGCCCGGCTGCAGCACCACCGCGTGGGCACCCAGCTGAAACGCACCAAGCTCGAAGCTGGTGCGGGTGCGCATGGACGGGTTGAAGAACACCAGTGCGATCGACTTGCCCTTGAGCTGGTCGCCGAGCTTGTTGCGCTTGAACAGCGCCGCCTGGGTCAGCAGCGCATCAAGCTCGCTGCGGCTCCAGTCCTGGGTGTTCAGGAAATGCTTGAGGGACATCAATCGATCCTTGCGTTGGGCACGGGCGGGGCGGAGCGTCCAGTGCGCGGGGTTGGGAATGAGTGCAGATGTAACTTTTCAGACGCTGAAACGAAAAAACCCAGCCGGGGGGCTGGGTTTTTTACCGAACAGACAGCACGAAGCTCCGGTCACCCAGCGGAAATGTGGGATTCCGGTCGGCGGGCACGCGACGTCATGCCGGTGGCCTGGCGGGCGGCGCTCGTGTCGTGCTGGAAGTCGGTTGCGTTCATTTCCGCCCATGGTGGCATGGCCGATGGTGCGGTGCAAGAGGCTGATCAGGGATTTGCGGCGGCGCCCTGCTCGGCCCCCACCCACGGGGTGATCGATACGCGGATCTTCAACCGGTTGCCCGGGTCTTCGGCCAGCCGCGAGCGGTACTTGGTGCCCTTGTAGACGTAATCCACATCGTAGGCGATGGGCCGGCGGAACTCGCGCCCCACCGGGACGATCCGGCAGTCACGGGTAAGCATCGGCGCATTGCTGGACGGCGTCTCGGACGGCGCGACCGGCGCGGCCGCCGGATCCTGCTCGCCCGGCTTGAAGATCGACCGGACCGACTCCCACAGCCGTCCAAACCGCCCCTTGTCCTCCACCGGCTCCTCGCCGGTGACATTCACCGGTGGCAGGTTGCGCGTGGTCACCGGCTCGCAATGCTCCTCGGTGCGTGTCGCACGCAGCGTCTGGAACACCGGCTCTACGTTCAGCACCTGCGCGTAGTCGAACTTCAGGTTCTCGACGATCACCACCCGGTTGCGCGGTTCGCCCTCTTCGGACTGGGCCACGGCAGGCCCGGCCAGCAGGCAGGCCAGCGCAGGCAGGAGGGCGGTTCTCATTGGCGAGGGGATCAGATGCACGGTAATAGTGTAGGCAGCACGGACGCCAAGGGGCTGAACATTACCCGTCCGTCGCGCGCGGGGCCACCCCACGCGGTCGCGCGCAGTGCCCGGCGGTACCCCGCAGGCCCTTGCGGCGCTAGAATCAACGGCTTGTCCCCCAGTCCTCCCGCCATGACACTGCGCCTGCACAATAACCTGACACGACAGCTCGAAACGTTCACCCCGCTCGATCCTGCCTGTCCGACCCTGTATGTGTGCGGCCCTACTGTCTACAACTACGTGCACATCGGCAACGCGCGCGGACCGGTGGTATTCGGCGTGCTGGCCGACCTGCTGCGCCGCCGCTTCGGCAACCTGCGCTATGCGCGCAACATCACCGACGTGGACGACAAGATCAACACCGCTGCGCGAGAGCAGGGCGTGCCGATCAGCGCTATCACCGACCGCTTCGCCGCTGCCTACCGCGACGACATGGCCGCACTGGGCGTGGTACCGCCGGATATCGAGCCGGAAGTCACCGCGCACATGGCGCAGATCATCGCCATGATCGAGCAGCTCATCGCCAACGGCCATGCCTACGCGGCGGAAGGCCACGTCCTGTTCGCCGTGGACACCTTCGAGGGCTACGGCAAGCTGTCGCGCCGCGACCCGGAGGAAATGCTGGCCGGTGCCCGCGTGGAGGTGGCGCCCTACAAACGCGCCGCGGGTGACTTCGTGCTGTGGAAGCCGTCGAGCGACGACCTCCCGGGCTGGGCGTCCCCGTGGGGGCGTGGCCGCCCCGGCTGGCACATCGAGTGTTCGGCGATGGCTGCCGCGCACCTGGGCCCGACCATCGACATTCACGCCGGCGGTGTGGACCTGCAGTTCCCGCATCATGAAAACGAAATCGCGCAGAGTGAGTGCGCGCATGGCGGGAAGGTCTTTGCGCGCTTCTGGCTGCACAACGGCATGCTGAATTTCGGCGGTGCCAAGATGAGCAAATCGCTCGGCAACATCGAACGCGTGCACGACCTGGTGCGCCAGCACCCTCCGGAAGCGCTGCGCCTGGCGCTGCTGTCGGCCCATTACCGGCAGCCGCTGGACTGGTCCGACGCTGTGATCGAGCAGGCAGGACGCACCCTGGACCGCCTGTACGGCACGCTGCGTGATCTGGCCGATGTCGAGGCGCAGGCACTGATTCCGGCAGCCATCGAAGCGGCGCTGGATGACGACCTCAACACGCCCTTGGCCCTGGCCGAACTGGCACGCATCGCCGGTGAAGCGCGCAAAGCCGTCGATCCCGCTGCACGCCAGCAGCTGAAGCAGGAGCTGCTCGGCGCCGGCCTCGCGCTGGGCCTGTTGCAGCAGGATCCGGGCGCATGGTTCGGCAACGCCGCTGGCGACAGCGACGACGATGCCCGCATCCAGGCGCTGATCGACGCGCGGGCGGCGGCCAAGCAGAGCCGCGATTTCGCCCGTTCCGACGCCATCCGCGACCAGCTGGCGGCCGAAGGCATCGTGCTGGAAGACACCGCCCAAGGTGTGCGCTGGGTACGCAAGCGCGCCTGATGGTCCCTCGGTCGGCCGCTGCGGCCGGCTGTTCCGCCCTTTGAAGACTGAAATGACCGACTCCCCCTTTCCCCTTGAAGCCACCGCTGCCGAGGCACAGACCACGATCGCCGACGAGTTCTCGTTCTTCAGCGACTGGTCCGAGCGCTACCAGTACCTGATCGACCTGGGCCGCAAGCTGCCGACCTTCCCTGAGGCATGGAAGACCGAAGAGCATCGCCTGCTCGGCTGCCAGTCGATGGTGTGGATCGTGCCCGAGGGCAATGCAGATAACCTGCGCTTCCATGCGATCAGTGACTCGGCGATCGTGTCAGGGCTGATCTTCCTGGCCCTGCGGGTGTATTCCGGCAGGAGCGCAAGCGAGATACTCGCCACCGAACCGACCTACATCCAGGACATCGGTCTGTCGCGCCACCTCTCGCCTACCCGCAGTAATGGCGTGGCGGCGATGCTGTCCTTCATCCGCGAGACTGCACAGGCCCAGCAACCGCACCCCGCCCCGTGAGCGTGCCGGCCCCCACCGAAGAAAGCGCGCGCACGCTGCTGGCCCGTCCCGGCTTCACCAAGCTGCTGGCCTACCGCATCTTCGCGATGCTGTCGTACCAGATCGTGGCTGTCACCGTGGGGTGGCACATCTACGAGGTCACCCGGAATCCATTTTCGCTGGGCCTTGTCGGCCTGGCCGAAGTGCTGCCGTTCTTCTGCGTGGCGCCGTTCGCGGGCTATCTGGTCGACCACCTGCCGCGGCGCCGGCTGGGCATGGCCGCGTGTGCCGGCCTGGTCGCCACCGCGCTGGTGCTGTGCGCGGTAGCGTTCGGCTGGCTCCCCTTCCACGGCGTCTGGCCGATCTATGCGGCCATCGCGTTGACCGGCATGGTCCGCGCCTTCCTGTCACCCATCTACAACGCCCTGTTTGCCCGCGTGCTGGAGCGCCATCAGTTCGCACGTGGCGCCGGGCTGGGCAGTGTGTTCTTCCAGGCCGGCATGGTGGTTGGCCCCGCGCTGGGCGGCGTGCTGGTCGGCTGGGGCGGTAAGGGCGTGGCGTACGGTGTGGCGACCGGCTTTGCGGTCGTGGCCATGGGCTGCCTGGCCTCGCTGCGCGTCACCGAGCCGGTGCACACCGGGCCGGCCGCGCCGATCTTCCGCAGCATCGCCGAAGGGGCGCGCTTCGTGGTCGGCAACCGGATCATGGTCGGGGCGATGGCGCTGGACATGTTTTCGGTGCTGCTGGGCGGCGTGGTGGCGATGCTGCCCGCCTTCCTGCAGGAGATTCTGCATTACGGCCCGGAAGGACTGGGCATCCTGCGTGCGGCCCCGGCATTGGGTTCCATCGCGGTCGGGCTGTGGCTTGCGCGCCACCCGTTGCAGCAGCACGCCGGCCGCGTGCTGCTGTTCGCCGTGGCCGGCTTCGGCGTGTGTGTGATCAGCTTCGGGTTGTCCCACCACTTCTGGCTGTCGGCGCTCATCCTGCTGTTCTACGGCGCGTTTGACGGCGTGTCAGTGGTGGTGCGTTCGACCATCCTGCAGCTGGCGACGCCGGAAGAGATGCGCGGTCGCGTGTCGTCCATCAACGGCATCTTCATCAGCTCGTCCAACGAACTCGGCGCGTTCTACGCGGGCACGATGGCGAAGTGGCTGGGGCTGGTGCCGGCGGTGGTACTGGGCGGCTTCGCCGTGCTCAGCGTGGCGGGCATTACCGCCTGGAAGAATCCCACGCTGCGGCGATTGAACCTGCGCGACCTGCAGTAAGACGGCCTTGCTCGCGGCGAGCCATGCTCGGCGCGGTTGCCCGTTGACGGCCAGCGGCCGTCACTACCGACACCGCGCGCGTCGCCTGATGCAGGCCGCGCTGCGCGCTCGCCTAGCGTGGCTCGGCGCTACCGGGTATCCCGCCAACGCGCGCCCTTGGACGCGCCCCTCGCTTCGGTAGCGCCGAGCCATGCTCGGCGGCTCTGTCCGTTGACGGCCAGCGGCCGTCACTACCGGGGCACGTCAGTTGCCACAGCCCTGCAGCTTCAACGTCTGGCCTTGGCGCAGGCTGTACGCGGGCGCTTTCAGCCCATTCGCGCGGGCCAGCGTCGGCACATCGCAGCGGAACTTTGCCGCGATCCTGCCAAGCGTGTCGCCCTTCCCCACCTTGTGGGTGCGCACCGGCTGCGGACGCGCTGCGGCAGGACGCGGTGCGACCACCGGGGCGGCCGGCGCCGTGCCGACCACGCTCGCTTCTGCAGCCGCCACCGGCACCACGCCCCCCACCGCCACGCTGCCGGTGAAGCTGGCTGCGCTGGGACGCACGATCGCCGCATTGAGATCGGCGGTGATCAGCGTACGTGCCAGATCGGCACGCGGGCCGCTGACGCAATTGCGCGTGTACAGACCGGCGATGCGGGTGGTGGCATTGATCAGCGTACCGGCCGGGATCCAGCCGTCCGCCTCGTAGCGCGGGTTGAGGTTGCGCAGCGTCCGCATGTAGCCATCACGCGTGCCTTGGCTGCCCAGGCAGATGGTCAGCTCGTAGATCGTCGTCGACTTGGCCAGGCGCACCGTGGCCGGCTGTGCGTTGACCTTCGGGAACTCGACGCCGTACTGCTGCGGATGCAGGAAGATCCAGGCCGCCGCGATCACCATCGGCACGTAGTCTTTGGTTTCTGCCGGGAACTCGCTGTACACGCTGTCCACCCAGAAGCTCTGACCACCGCCCTGGCGGAACACACGCAGCGCCCGCCCTTCCCCGCCGTTGTAGCCGGCCAGCGACAGCTCGATGTTGTTGTTGAGCTGGCGCATGCGCTCGTTGAGGTAGGTCGCGCTGGCTTCAGCCGCGCTGCGCGCATCGAACCGGGTATCGAAGCCGGTGCCATCCGGGCCCAGCCCGAACCGCCGACCGGTAGCCGGCATGAACTGCATCAGCCCGGCCGCGCCCGCACGCGATGACGCATGCACGCGCCCGTTGGATTCCTTGGCCATGATGCCGAACAGCAGCGCCTCGGGCAGACCGCGCTTCTCCCACTCCGGCCACATCACCGCGCGCACGTTCTGGTAATTTTCGTAGCTGGTCAGCAACGCGGGGCGCATGTCGGTGAGCCAACGGCGGATGCCGGCCTGGATGGCCGGGTTGTACTCCACCATGCTGTCGAAGGCGTGGCGCTTGTCGTTGAGCAGGGCGGCGGCACGCGCCGCCTCGGGCACGTCGGCGGCCAGCGGCCCGATGTGGTCAGGGTCGGCCTGCAAGGTGTCACCCGCCTCGTCGGCCACGCTGTCCTCGCCTTCCGCATCGGCATCCCGCTTGAGCAGCCGCTTGTAGGTCGCCAGCAGGTTGCTCATCTGGCAGCCCTTCTGCGCCACGCATGCGCTCAGCACGTCCTCCATGTCTTCCAGTGCCGCATCGGCTTCGGCGGCCCCCTTGGGATCGGCATTGGCCACGCGCAGCAGCGCGTCGGTGTAGCGTTTCTCGGCCACGCCCATGCGCTGCTGCAGCGCATCGGCCTTGGCCCGGTCACGGTTGGATACACGCTGCGCATGGGCGTCGGGGACGGCAACCAGCAGGCTGGCGAGCGCCAGGACGGGCAAGGCACGAGCAAGCAGGACAGGAACGGGCATTTTTGGCACTGTGTGCGGATCAGACGGGCAGAGTAGCGGTGCCGCCAAGGTCGGAGCAACCCGGGCAACGACAGCGCGGCGCGGCCCGTTAACATTGCGCGTACATTGCGCGTATTCATCAGAGAGGCTGGACCATGGACCCGATTCTGCTCGGCAACGGCATCACCGACGACATAGCGGTCACCCTGTTGCCGAAACTGGGCAATCGCCATGGCCTGGTCGCCGGCGCCACCGGCACCGGCAAGACGGTCACCTTGATGACGCTGGCCGAGGGCTTCTCGCGCATCGGCGTTCCGGTATTCATGGCAGACGTAAAAGGCGACGTATCCGGCCTGGCGGTTGCCGGGGCCGGTGGTGATGCCCTGCTGCAGCGCGCGGCGCAGATCGGCGTGGCCGACTACGCACCGGCGGCCAGTCCGGCCATCTTCTGGGACCTGTACGGCAAGCTGGGGCACCCGGTACGCACCACCATCAGCGAAATGGGGCCGACCCTGCTGTCGCGAATACTGGAACTGAGTGACACCCAGTCCGGCGTGATGGATATCGTGTTCAAGCTGGCCGATGACCGCGGGTTGCTGCTGTTGGACATGGATGACCTGCGCGCCCTGCTTGGCTTGGTTGCTGAAGAACGCAAGGACATCTCCACCGAATACGGCCTGGTCAGCGCGCAGTCGGTTGCGGCGATCCAACGCGCGCTGCTGCGCCTGTCCCAGGATGGCGGTGAAGCGTTCTTCGGCGAACCGGCACTGGAACTGGCTGACCTCATGCGGGTCAAACATGACGGACGCGGCGTGATCGGCATCCTTGCAGCGGACCAGCTGGTGCTCAAGCCCAGGCTGTATTCCACCTTCCTGCTGTGGTTGCTGTCGGAGCTGTTTGAAACGCTGCCGGAAGTGGGCGACCTGGAGAAGCCGAAGCTGGTCTTCATCTTCGACGAGGCGCACCTGCTGTTCAACGACGCACCGTCGTCGCTGGTGCAGCGTATCGAGCAGGTGGTGCGGTTGATCCGTTCCAAGGGGGTCGGTGTGTATTTCTGTTCCCAGTTCCCCGACGACGTGCCCGCCAACATCCTCGGCCAGCTGGGCAACCGGGTGCAGCATGCGCTGCGCGCCTTCACCCCGCGCGACCAGAAGGCGGTCAAGACCGCCGCAGAGACGTTCGTCCCCAATCCGAAGCTGGACGTGGCACGCGTCCTTGCCTCGCTTGGCACCGGTGAAGCGCTGGTGTCCACGTTGCAGGACAAAGGCATTCCGATGCCGGTGCAGCAGACCTTGATCGCCCCACCCCGCTGCCGGATGGGGCCGGTGACCGACACGGAACGTGCGCAGGTGCGTGCAGGCAGTCCGGTCGGGACGCGCTATGACACTGCCATCAACCGCGAATCGGCGGCGGAACGGCTGGCACAGCGGGCGCAGAAAACCGTGGAAACGACCGACGCGCCCAAGGCCCGCACGCGCGAACAGGATGACGCCCAAGGCGGCGGCTTCGGCCAGACCATCAAGGACGCCATCTTCGGCACCAAACGCCGCCAAGGCATGATCGAGACCATGGCCAAACAGACCACGCGGACCGTCGGCACCAAGCTGGGCAACCAGATCGTACGCGGGATTCTCGGTGGCATCTTCGGCGGCAAGCGCTGATGTCGCGTTGGCGTCCACCGGCAGAGAAAAGTACTGCGTTGATCACCTCCAGCGGCCATGCGCGCCTGAAAGCAGAGCTGGACGACCTGTGGCGGGTACGCCGCCCGGAGGTGGTGCGGGCCCTGGCGGCGGCCGCCGCAGAAGGCGATCGTTCGGAGAACGCCGAATACACGTACCGCAAGAAGCAGCTCGGCGAGATCGACCGGCGCGTGCGGTACCTGAGCAAGCGACTGGAAGCCCTGCGCGTGGTCGACGGTGAACCCAGCGACCCACAGGCGGTCTTCTTCGGCGCGTGGGTGGAACTGGAGAACGTGGACAGCGGCGAAGTGCGTCGGCACCGCATCGTCGGCCCGGACGAAACCGACGCCAGCACCGGCTGGATCAGCATTGATTCGCCCCTGGCCCGCGCCCTGTTGAAGAAGCGCGTCGACGACGAGTTCGACGTCGACCTGCCCGGGGGCCGGCACGGCTTCGTGATCGTATCGGTGACGTACAACAGCGACTGACACCGGCGGGTAGAGCTGGTGGTGGTAGAGCCGATGGGTAGAGCCGACTTCAGTCGGCTGCCCTTGCACCGCGTGAAGTGCAGCCGACTGAAGTCGGCTCTACCGCCGGCTCCACCGGCAGCGGGTAGACACGGCCGTCGCGCAGCGGTCGGAAATACGCTGTCTGGCGATAGAATCCGGCGTCCTGCGGTGCATGCCATCCGGGAATGCCGGCCAACGGCAGGGGCCGCAGTTGCAGGGGGTCTGTCAGGACGTCCTGATGCCTGATCGCCTGCGCCACCGCGTCGACGCACATCGCATCCTCCTCGCCTTGCACCACCACGCATTTGCCGACCAGCAGACGGCCCGGCAGCAGCGCCTGCTCCATCAGCGCATGGCCGATCACCGCGGCTACGCTGATGTCGCCGTTACGCCACGATCTCGCGTGCTGGACAAACAGACCCTGCCAATCGTGCGCATCCCACGCTGCCATCACCGCAGCATCGCGCACCCGGACGATCACACCTGTTTCGTCGAACTGGGTCAGCGCGGCCTGCACGCGATTGCGCTGGCTGGCCCCCATGGCCGCAATGTGCATGCACTGGCACGCGTTGAGGGCAAGCTTGATGGCCGGGTAGCGCGCCCAGACCAACGCATTGAACAGGTCGTGCCAGTTTTCCGCGCGGGTAGCGATCTGCCCGCGCTCGGCAATGCGGCACTCATAGTGCAGGCCATCGGCCAGCAGCCTCTCATCCTGCGGGACAAGATGCTTGCCGGGCAACAGCAGGCGGCCGGCAAGACCGTCGATCGCTGGCCAGTCACGTGCGGTCAGTAGATCGCCGTATGCGCGCACCGCGTCGAACAGCGGGTGCGCGAAGCAGGATATATCCACGTCCTGTCGCTGCGGGGCAACGAAGCGCCGACGCGGTCCGTCTGGCGCCACAGCGTGACAGTCACTCGTTGCCACGCACGACGCCCCCGGGGCCCGACAGGGTCACAGCATCTTCAGGTCGAGCGACTTGCGTGCGGCAGGCACGGCCGCCGGCGGCAGCGCGTCGCCGTACAGATCATGCTCATCGCTTTCGGTGATCTCCACGTCGACGAAATCGCCCACCCGCAGGGTGACCTCGTCGGCGTTCTGGATATGCACCAGTCCATCGATCTCCGGTGCATCGGCCTTGGAGCGGGCCACCGCGATGTCGCCTTCAATGGCGTCGACCAGGCATTGCTGCACGGTGCCGATCTTGGCTTCCAGCCGCGACGCGGAAATCTGTGCCTGCTTCTCCATGAAACGCGCCAGACGCTCCTGCTTCACCTCTTCCGGCACTGGATCAGGCAGGTTGTTGGCGGTCGCGCCTTCCACCGGCGAGTACGCGAACGCACCGACACGGTCCAGCTGCGCCTCGTCCAGGAAGGACAGCAGTTCTTCGAACTCCGCCTCGGTCTCACCGGGGAAGCCCACGATGAAGGTCGACCGCACGGTGATGTCCGGCGCGATGCGGCGCCAGTTCTGCACGCGTTCGAGGGTCTTTTCCACGGCACCCGGGCGCTTCATCAGGCGCAGGATGCGCGGACTGGCGTGCTGGAACGGAATATCCAGGTAGGGCAGGATGCGGTTTTCCGCCATCAGCGGCACCATGTCGTCCACGTGCGGATACGGGTAGACATAGTGCATCCGCACCCAGGCATCGAGTTCGGACAAGCCTTCGCAGAGCGACTTCATGCGCGTCTGGTAGGCCTTGTCACGCCACATCCGCTCGGCGTACTTCACATCCACGCCGTAGGCCGAGGTGTCCTGCGAGACCACCAGCAGTTCGCGCACGCCACCCCGCACCAGCCGCTCGGCTTCGCGCAGCACGTCATCGACCGGCCGCGAGACCAGCTTGCCGCGCATCGACGGAATGATGCAGAAACTGCAATGGTGGTTGCAGCCCTCGGAGATCTTCAGATAGGCGTAGTGGCGCGGCGTCAACTTGATGCCGTAATCCGGCACCAGGTCCACGAAGGGGTTGTGGCGTGGCGGAATCGCCGCATGCACCGCTTCCATGACGCTCTGGTAGTCCTGCGGACCGGAAACGGCCAGCACGTCCGGATACGCCGCGCGGATCTGTTCGGGGCGCTTGCCCAGGCAGCCGGTGACGATCACCTTGCCGTTGGCATTCATGGCCTCACCGATGGCGTCGAGCGACTCGGCCACTGCCGAATCGATGAAGCCACAGGTATTGACCACCACCACGTCGGCGGCGTCGTAGGTCGGCACGATGTCGTACCCCTCCACCCGCAACTGGGTGAGGATGCGTTCGGAATCGACGAGGGCCTTCGGGCAGCCAAGGCTGACGAAGCCGACTTTGGGGTTCAGCTGGGACATGGATCGGGGACTCTGGGGGCCTGGGCCGGGCGTGGCCTGGGGGCCTGGATCGGGCAAGTATACCGGGCCAGCCGCCGCCCCCTGAACCACGGCGAGCAGGACGGCGTGATCGAGGTGCCGCACCGCCTCCCTGACAGCCTGCTTACGCCGCCGAAGGGGATAATGGTGCGTCAACCCTATTGAAGAGGCCTCGCACCATGGGCAACTGGATCAACCTTGATACCCACCACGGCAAGGCACGCGCCTGGGAAGTCCTGCCGGAAGGCACGCCCCGTGGCGGCCTGGTGGTCATCCAGGAAATCTTCGGGGTGAACCCGCACATGCGCTCGGTCGCTGAACGCTTTGCCGCCGAGGGCTACGCGGTCCTCGCGCCGTCGTTCTTCGACCTGCTCAGCGATGACGCGGACGCCCCGCCGGTCGAGCTGCCCTACGACGGTGACGGCGTGAAGGCCGGGCTGGAAAAGGTGGACGCCGTCGGTGTGGAGAAGTCACTGGTGCTGGTCCGCGCCGCGGCCAGCCGGCTGGCCGTGCATGGCAAAGTGGGCACGGTCGGCTATTGCTGGGGTGGCAGCATCGCCCTGCTCGCCGCGCTGCGGCTGGGCCTGCCGTCGGTCAGCTACTACGGCGCCCGCAACGTGCAGTTCTTGGATGAAGCCCCCAAGGCACCGGTGATGTTCCACTTCGGCGCACAGGACAAGAGCATCCCGCCGGAGGCCATTGCCGCCCACCGCGAGAAGCTGCCCAACATGGAGACCTTCGTGTACCCGGCCGACCACGGCTTCAACCGGGACGTCGGACATGCGTATGATCCAGACAGCGCCGCCCTGGCGCTGGACCGCACCCTGAAATTCTTCAAGGAGCATCTTGGATGAGTGATTTCGAACTGCATTCGCGCTTGGCCAACGACAGCGTACTGGTCGCCGAGGGGCCGTTGTCGCAGATCCGGTTGATGAATGATGAACGTTACCCCTGGCTGCTGTTGGTGCCGCGCCTGCCCGGGGTCACCGAATGGATCGACCTGGATGGCGAGCAGCAGGACAAGCTGCGCACCGAGCTCAACCGGGTGTCCAAGGCGCTGAAGGTCGAAGACGGGGTGCAGAAGATCAACATCGGTGCGCTGGGCAACATCGTGCCGCAGCTGCATTTCCATGTGATCGGGCGTCATGAGGGCGATCCGGCATGGCCGGCACCGGTGTGGGGCCACGGCGAAGCACATCGTTTCGCGCCGGAGGTGCTGGAACAACGTGTCCTGCACTGGAAGGACAAGCTAGGATATCCGCCCCACCCTTGAGCGTTAGCAGACCCCGATGCGTTTCAATCTAGTCGCCGCCATCCTGCTGATCCTGGTCGGGCTGTTCATGCTCGCCACCAACCTCGGTTGGACCAACATGAACTTTACCCGCCTGCTTGCCACGTGGTGGCCCGTGGGCTTGGTGGCGGTCGGCATCGGGATGCTGTTCGGCCGCGGCAAGTAACTGCGCGGATCGCGCGCATGCCGACCTGCCCGGTCGGCATGCGGCGTTGATCAGGTGCGCGGCAGCGTCACACCGGTCTGGCCCTGGTACTTGCCGCCGCGATCCTTGTACGAGGTCTCGCAGACATCGTCCTGGTCGGCCTGGAAGAACAGCATCTGCGCCACGCCTTCGTTGGCGTAGATGCGCGCGGGCAACGGCGTGGTGTTGCTGAATTCCAGCGTCACGTGCCCTTCCCACTCCGGCTCCAGCGGGGTCACGTTGACGATGATGCCGCAGCGCGCGTACGTGCTCTTGCCCAGGCAGACGACCAACGTGTCGCGTGGAATGCGGAAGAACTCCACGGTACGTGCGAGCGCGAAGCTGTTCGGCGGAATGATGCACTCATCGGCCACCACGTCGACGAAGCTCTTCGGATCGAAGTGCTTGGGGTCGACGATGGTGGAGTTGATGTTGGTGAACACCTTGAACTCGCGCGAGCAGCGCACGTCGTAGCCATAGCTCGAGGTGCCGTAGCTGACGATGCGCTCGCCGTTGGCCTGCTTGACCTGCCCGGCTTCGAACGGCTCGATCATGCCGTGCTGCTCGGACATGCGGCGGATCCAACGGTCACTCTTGATGCTCATGCTTGATCCTGGCTGGGGAGGGAGGCAATAACCCGGGGCCTGATTCTACAGCTGCGGCCACGGGGTGACGACCAGCGGCCGCTCGCGTGGCGTTCCGGCGATCACCGGCCGTCAGACCAGCGAGGACAGGATCGGAATCGAGGCCCGCGGACGCTTGGCCAGCTCTTCCAGCAGGCGCGTCGCGGCGACGCGGTAGGCCTGCGCGGCGGTTGAATCCGGCTGCGCGGCGGTGATCGGCGTGCCGGCATCGCCCTGCTCGCGGATGTCGATCTGCAACGGCAACGAGCCGAGCAACGGTACAGCGTACTGCGCGGCCATCTTCTCGCCGCCGCCCGCTCCAAAGAGGTGCTCGACATGACCACAGTTGCTGCAGGTATGCACGGCCATGTTTTCCACGATACCCAGCACGGGCACTTCGACCTTCTCGAACATCTTCAGCGCCTTGCGCGCGTCGAGCGTGGCGATGTCCTGCGGCGTGGTGACGATCACCGCCCCGGCCAGCGGAATCTTCTGGGTGAGGGTGAGCTGGATGTCACCGGTACCGGGCGGCAGATCGATCAGCAGCACGTCCAGGTCGTCCCACAGGGTGTCGTTGAAGAACTGGGTCATCGCCGAGGTGGCCATCGGGCCGCGCCAGATCATCGGTGTCTCATCGTCGATCAGGTAGCCGATCGACATGGTGTCCACGCCGAATGCACGCGGCGGCTCGATGCTCTTGTTGTCCGGACTCTCCGGCCGGCCGGACAGGCCCATCATCGCCGGCACCGACGGACCATAGATGTCGGCATCCAGCAGGCCGACGCGGGCACCCAACTGCTGCAGCGCGACGGCCAGGTTGACCGACGTGGTGCTCTTGCCCACCCCGCCCTTGCCAGAGCCCACGGCCACCACGTTGCGGATGCGCGGATGCGGCGTCAGCCCTTTCTGGACCTGGCTGACGTGCGGGCGGCGTGGCGGGTTGTTCACTTCGGGACTCCGGGGGAAATAGTGCGGGACATGGAGATGATACGCGTGGCCCCACGCCTTCGTTCCCGCGCAATGGCCCGCGGCCGCCCGTCGTGACGTGAATCCCACAGCCAACAACGTGATCGAAGTTGACTCACACTCACGCTTCGTTCATCTTCGCAACCTCATTGCAACGGACGCTTTTCACCATGTACCTCACCCGATCGCTTCGCTTCTGCACCGCGCTGTCGCTGCTTGCCGCCTCTGTCTCGCAGGCGATGGCCGCCCCCCTGCCGGTCGACGACTTCTCGAAGATCCCGGCCATCCAGTCGGTGACCATGAGCGCCGACGGCAAGCAGCTGGTGGCCATCATCTCCGCCCCGGGCAGCAACAACGGCGACACCGCTCTTGCCAACTGGGACATGGACAAGCTGGATGCCGGTCCGGTGGCGATCACCCCGTCCGGTGACCGCATGAAGTTCGTTGCCGCCAGTGCATTGAAGGCCGGCAAGAACCTGGTGCTCAGCCGCCAGGAGCTGACCGCGCAGCTGTCCGGCTGCGGCGAAGGCAATTCGATCGGCTCCACCAAGACCTTCCTGACCAAGGCCTACCTGACCGATTCCAGCCAGGTGAAGTTCGACGAAGCGTTCGCCGACAACACGCGCAAACTGGGTATCAGCGAGCAGACCCAGCGCTGCCTTGAGATCGCCGGTTCCGCGTCGCTGGTGCACGCGCTGCCGCTGGACCCGGACAAGGTCGTCATCTCCCAGGTCAACCAGACCACCCTGTCGGCGAACTACTATCTGTTCAACCTGCGCACCGGGCAGACCGAACTCCTGTTCCGCGGCGGCGCGCGTTCCTCGCCGGGGCTGTTCAATCCGCGCAACGGTGAACTGCTGACCCGCGTGCAGATCGAGCCAGCCGGCGCCAACGAGTACGAGCAGCAGATCCTGATCAAGAACCCGGCCTCCGGGCAGTTCGAGAAGCACGATCCGCTGACCACCAAGCTCACCGATCGTTACACGATGGACATCGTCGGCATCGATGAAGCATCGAAGAAGCTCTACATCCTGACCGATCGCTTCTCGCCGCAGGTGCAGGCGCGGATGTACGACCCGACCACCCGCGCCTTCGATCCGGAGCCACTCGCCGCGCACCCGACCTATCCGATCGGCGGCCTGGTGCTGGGTACGCGCCCGAGCAACTTCAACCAGGTGCTGGGCTTCCACGTCGATGGCCCCACCCGTGAAACGATTTACGTCGATCCGCAGATGAAGGCCCTGCAGGACGGGCTGAAGCAGGCGTACCCGGGTCTGGATGTCACCATCACCGGCTACAACGACGATCTGTCACGCGTGCTGTTCACCACCGACAGCGCGCAGTCGCCGGTCAGCTATTACGTGCTGCGCGACCGCAAGAACGTGACCACCCTGGGCAGCGAACGTCCGTGGATCGATGGCAAGCAGATCGGCGAGCAGCGCTGGGTGACTTACACCGCACGGGATGGCCGCAAGATTCCCGCCATCGTCGACCTGCCGGTCGGCTGGAAGGAAGGCAGCACCGCTCTGCCCACCCTGGTGCATCCGCACGGCGGCCCGTGGGCACGCGACTACACCGGCTGGGACCGCTCGGGCTGGGTGCCCTACTTCACCTCGCGTGGCTATGCGGTGATCCGCCCGCAGTACCGCGGCTCCACCGGTTTCGGCCGCGAGCACTGGATTGCCGGTGACCGCGAGTGGGGCCAGAAGATGCAGGACGACAACGACGATGCGGCCGCCTGGATGGTGCAGCAGGGCATTGCCGCCAAGGATCGCATCGCGATCTTCGGCTATTCCTACGGTGGCTTCGCGGCGGCGGCAGCCACCGTGCGCAGCCCATCGCCCTACCAGTGCGCCATCGCCGGTGCACCGGTGACCGACCTGGCACGACTGGGCGTGTCCTGGAGCGAAAACCGGCTGCAGCGCATCCTGCAGGGACAGACAGTGAAGGGCATGGACCCGATGCAGAACACCGCCAAGGCCACCATCCCCGTGCTGCTCTACGTGGGTGACCGCGATGTACGCACGCCCTCGTTCCATGCGCGCAGCTTCTACAACGCGGTGCAGGGCAAGGTGCCCGCCAAGTTCGAGCTGATCCCCGACATGCCGCACAGCATGCCGTGGTACCCCAGCCACTATCAGAAGACGTTGCCGCTGATGTCCGACTTCCTCGCCAAGGAGTGCGGTCCGGGCGGTCTGTAAATCGATCCAGCGCGACGCAACGGTCAGCACAGAGCTCCGGCGATCACCTCGCCGGAGCTCTTTTCGTGTCTGCGAACCTGAATCAGTGATTACGACAGTGTGATGAAAATGTCGCAACATTTACGTTGCATTTAGCAAATAGCGCTCATAGACTCGGTTAACCGGAGCATAACAACTGGGAAGTCAACGCAATGCGCAAAGCCAATCGCCACCTCTCGCCAAGCCGTGTCCCTCTGACCCTCGCTGTGCTGGCCTGCCTCACCGCCGCACCTGCCTTCGCGCAGGAGAGCAATCAGAGCAACACCGCCAAGTCAACGGCTGCCTCTGCTGAGCCGACGACCCGGGATCTGGACAGAGTCTCTGTCACCGGCTCGCTGATCCGCCGTGCGGACTACGAGACCTCCTCCCCCGTGTTCACCATCGACACCGAGAAGAACGCCGCTCAGGGCCAGGTGAACATTGGCGAATTCCTGCAGCGCTCGGCCATCGGCGCCGCTGAAACGCAGATCACCCACCAGTTCGGCGGCTTCGTCGTCGACGGCGGTACCGGCGTGCAGACGTTCTCGCTGCGCGGCCTGGGCGCGAACCGTACTCTGGTGCTGCTTGACGGCCAGCGTCCCGGCCCGGCCGGCACCCGCGGCGCCGTGGGCGCTTTCGATCTGAACGTGATCCCGACCGCCGTGCTGCAGCGCGCTGAGATCGTGAAGGACGGTTCGTCCTCGATCTACGGCTCCGACGCCGTTGCCGGCGTGGTCAACCTGATCACCAAGAAGAACTTCGATCGTCCGGAACTGACCGTGACCTCGCGCATCCCGACCCAGGGCGGCGGTGAAGTGTTCGCCGCGTCGCTGGCCAATGGCTGGAACTTCGAAACCGGCAGCGTCGTCGCTGCGGTCGAGTGGTACCGCCACAACGAGCTGACCCGCGGTGACCGCGATTACCTCAAGTGCGGCGAAGATCTGATCAAGGATGCCGACGGCAACCGTATCGATCGCCAGGATCGTTCCATCAATGCCGGCACTCCGCTGGCGAACTGCAACAACCTGCTGCACAACGTCATCGACGAATACGATTCGCCGATCCGCTACGTGCCCTCTGCCGATGGCAGCACGGTCGGTCCGTTCGCCGGTTATCGCCCGCGCGCCAACCAGACCTATGCCGGTGGCAACCCGGTTGCGTTCTACCAGGAACCGCTGAACTTCTCGCGTTGGGGCGAGAGCCACATCATGAACCGCCAGGAGCGCAAGTCGGCTTACCTGGCCACTGATTTCGGCTTCGATTCGTTCAACTGGAAGACCCAGTTCCTGTACAACAAGCGCACCACGGACAACTTCCAGTGGCGCCAGTTCTTCCCGACCGTGGAAGCGCCGGGCACCACCAATGGCTATGCCCAGCCGGTGCTGCCGTTCAAGTCGCAGTCCCACACCGAGGTTGACTACTTCTACGGCGCCACCAAGTTCGATGGCCTGTTCAAGGGCACCGAGTCGTGGGGCTGGGAAGTCAACGGCAACTACAGCCGGTCCAGCGGCAAGTACAACACGCTGGGCATCAAGAACTCGATCACCGGTGACCTGCTCACCGAAGGCGCAGGCGAAACGCCGGCCGCCAATTACTTCGATCCGGGCTACCTGAGCGGCGCCAAGGTCGACGAACTGGTCGACATCCTGGGCGTGTGGGCCCCGGGCAAGACCACCTACGACCAGTACAGCATCAATGCGGTGTTCACCGGTGAGCTGTTCGACCTGCCGGCCGGCGCGGTCGGCACGGCCATCGGCTTCGAGTACCGCAACTACAAGATCAACGATCAGCCGGGCGTCGAGTACAAGGATCTGTGGGGCGCGTCCACCGCTGACCAGACCAAGGGCGAAGACAAGGTCAAGGAAGCCTTCGTCGAGTTCGACGTTCCGCTGCTGAAGGGCATCACCGGCATCGAATCGCTGAGCGCCAACGCCTCCGGCCGTATCTTCGAATACGACTCGGTCGATGGCAGCGATTCGGTCTGGAAGCTCGGCCTGAACTGGCAGATCAATTCGGCGTTCCGTGTCCGCGGCACCTTGGGTACGTCGTACCGCGCACCGGGCCTGTATGAGCTGTACCTGGGCAACCAGACCGGCTTCCAGGCACAGACCGCGATCGATCCGTGCATCCGCTGGGGCGAGAGCAACAACACCAACCTGCAGACCAACTGCGGCGCGGCGGGCATCCCGGCGGACTACACCGGTGCAGGCTCCAGCGCCACGGTGTTCACCAGCGGCGGCGCCGGCAACCTGACGCCGGAAACCTCGCGGGCGAAGAGCGCCGGTATCGTGTTCACCCCGTCGTTCACCGACCTGAGCATCGCGATCGATTACTTCGACTACAAGGTCAAGGGTCAGATCACCGCGCTGGGTTCGGCCGACATCGTGGACGGCTGCTATACCTCCAGCACCTTCCCGAACCGTTACTGCGAGCTGCTGGTGCGCAACCCGACCACCGGTCCGGATGCCAACTCGATCCGCGAGATCTACGCCCAGTACCTCAACATCAACCAGCAGCGCACCCGTGGTTGGGACCTGACGGCAAACTGGGAACGTGAGTTCGGTTTCGGCACCTTCGCGGTCGACACCCAGGTCACCTACACGATGGAAGACGTGGCGCAGATCTTCGACACCGCCGAAGCCAGCGGCCTGTCTGATTCGGACCAGCTGGGCTACATCGGCCGGCCGGACGTGGTGGCCAACCTGGGCCTGAGCCTGACCCGTGGCGACTGGAGCTACAACTGGCTGACCCAGTACATCGGCTCGACCGAGAACAAGGACTTGAACAATGTGTTCACCTACCAGGGTCGTCCGAACTCCTACCGCGACCTGACCGCCGACGCACGCCTGTACCACACCGCGTCGCTGAGCTACGAGCAGTCGGATTGGGAAATCCTGGTCGGCGTGTCCAACGTGTTCAACACCAAGCCGGCCCTGATCTCCACCGGTGCCGGCACGCGTTACGGCAACACCGCCGCGTTCGCTACGCAGTACGACCTGTACGGCCGCACCCCGTACGTGCGTCTGAAGTACAAGTTCTGATAATCCGCACGACGTGACACCCGAAGGAGGCGACCCCGGTCGCCTCCTTTTTTCATGGGCGCGGGTCGGTATGTTGCCAACCTTGTCCGTTCGCCCACTTGCGTCCCGGCATGACCTTCGACACCCTTGCGGGCCGGGCTGGAGGCGTATCGTCCGCCCTACGGCCCCTGCGGGGGCTTTCTCAGCTATCACGCGGCCTGGAGGCCAAACAAAGTGACCCGTACTCCCAAGATCGTCCTGCTGACCCTGGCCGTTTCGGCCGCGCTGGTCGGCTGCGGCAAGAGCGAAGCCCCGGCCACGGAAGGCGCCGCCTCCACCCCGGCCGCCACACCCGAAGCCACCACCTACACCCTGGACCAGGCCAAGCTGCCGGCGTACAACGCCTTCCAGCCCAGCGACCTGGACAGCACGCTGGACGCCTGCACGGCCTTCGGCGACTACGTCAACAGCAAGTGGCTGGCCGCCAATGAAATTCCGGCCGACCGCACCAGCTGGGGCGCCTTCACCATCCTCGACGAGCGCTCGGTGGCCGTGCAGCACCAGCTCGCCGAGCAGGTCGCGCAGGTCAAGAACCCGAACCACATCGAAAAGGTGGTCGGTGACCTGTGGGCCACCGGCATGGACGAAGCGAAGATCAATGCCCAGGGCATCGAACCGCTGAAGGCCGACCTTGCTGCCATCGATGCGCTGAACGACAAGGGCGCCATCGCCGCTTACCTGCGCGACAGCGCGGCCAAGGGCGAGAACGTCCTGTTCGGCTTCGGCGCCGAAGCGGACTTCAAGAACTCCGCGGTCAACATGGCTTACGCCAGCCAGGGCGGCCTGGGCCTGCCGGACAAGACCTTCTATACCGAAGCCAGCAAGGCCGACAAGCTGAAGGCCTACCAGGCCCACGTGGCCAAGGTGCTCGAGCTGGCCGGCGTGCCGGCGGCCGACGCCGCCAAGCAGGCACAGGACGTGGTCGCGCTGGAAACCCGCCTCGCCAAGGCCTCCAAGTCCAGCGTTGAACTGTCGCGCGATGTTTCGCTGTTCTATCACCCGGTGACCTTGGCCGATGCGGACACGCTGACCCCGAACTTCAGCTGGACCGAGTTCTTCAAGGCGCAGGGCGTGGCCGCGCCGGAGAAGTTCTCGCTGGCCATCCCGAGCTTCCACGAGGAAGTGAGCAAGGCGCTGGGCGATACCGATCCGGCCGTGTGGAAGGCCTACCTGCGCTTCCATACCGTGGACAGCGCCTCGCCGTACCTGAGCGATGCCTTCGCCAACGAGAACTACGAGTTCTACGGCAAGACCCTGAACGGTCAGAAGGAACAGAAGCCGCGCTGGAAGCGCGTGCTCGGCACCATCGAAAACGGTGCGGGCGAAGCGTTCGGCCAGCTGTACGTCAAGGTCGCGTTCTCGCCGGAAGCCAAGGCGAAGATGGAAACGCTGGTGAAGAACTTGGCCGCCGCCCTCAAGGAACGCATCCAGGGTCTGTCGTGGATGAGCGCTGAGACCAAGGCGAAGGCCATTGCCAAGTGGGAGACCTTCACCCCGAAGATCGGTTACCCGGACAAGTGGCGTGACTGGTCGGGCCTGGACACCGGCCGTGACAGCTTCCTCGGCAACGTGCGTGCGGCCAATGCCTTCAACTACAAGTTCAACCTGGCCAAGATCGGCCAGCCGGTGGACAAGACCGAGTGGGGCATGACCCCGCAGACGGTCAACGCCTACTACAACCCGCTGCAGAACGAGATCGTGTTCCCGGCCGCCATCCTGCAGCCGCCGTTCTTCGATCCCAACGCGGACGACGCGCTCAACTACGGCGGCATCGGTGCGGTGATCGGCCACGAAATGACCCACGGCTACGATGACCAGGGCGCGCGCTTCGGCCCGACCGGCAACTTCGAAGAGTGGTGGGCCGACGCCGACAAGAAGAACTTCCAGGGCCTGACCGGCAAGCTGGTCAAGCAGTTCGATGGCTACAAGGTCGACGGCCAGGCCGTCAACGGCAGCCTGACGCTGGGTGAGAACATCGCCGACCTGGGTGGCCTGGCCACCGCTTACGATGCGCTGCAGAAGGCATCGGAAGGCAAGGAAGATCCGAAGATCGATGGCTTCACCCGCGATCAGCGCTTCTACTTCAACTGGGCCACCGTGTGGCGTACCAAGTACACCCCGGAAAACGCCAAGGTCCGCCTGGCGACCGATCCGCACGCACCGGCGCAGTTCCGCGCGATGGGCGCGCCGTCGAACCTGCCGACGTTCGCGGCGGCGTTCCAGTGCAAGGCCGGTTCGCCGATGGTGCGCGCAGGCGATGCACAGGTGGTGATCTGGTAAGCCACGGCTTACCGCTTGTTGCCATGGAGGCCCGGGGAAACCCGGGCCTTTTCGTTGGCAGCCCTGTACATCGCGGTGTATCGCCGCGTCTGCATGCTCTGCACATGCAGGGCTTGCTATAGTTCGCCCGCCCTTAATCCTCGACGGATTCGCTCTTCCATGCCCAACCTTCGTCCGCTTGCCATTTCCCTGGGCGTCAGCCTGGCCTTCCTGGTTCCCGCTACCGATGCCCTGGCGGCGAAGAAGAAGGCGGCGCGTGCACCGGCCGTCAGCGCCCAGTGCACGGATTTCTACGACGCCAGCAACGCAACGTGGTTGAAGGCCAACCCGGTCCCGCAGAGCGGCGCCACCACGGCCATGGGCCAGCTGGTCGACCGCAGTCGCGCGCAGCAGCGCGAACTGCTGGATGCCGCAATGAACAGCCCGCAGGGCAACGTGCAGAAGCTGCTGGGTGACTTCTGGGCCAGCGGCCTGGACGAAGCCGCCGTTGAAGCCGACGGCTCCAATCCGATCGCCCCGCTGCTGACCCGCATCAACGCGATCAAGCGCGCCAAGGATGTACCGGCATCGATCGCCGCCCTGCACCAGGTCGGCATCCCGGTGGCCTTCAACTTCAGCCCCGACGTGGACCTGAAGGCGCTCGACCGCCACATCGGTTACTTCATGCAGGGCGGCATGGGCCTGCCGGACCCGGCGTTCTATACCCGCACCGACGCCGATACCGTGGCCGTGATGGGCCGCTACCGCGCCTACGTCAAGCAGATCCTGGCACTGACCGGCACCGCGGCGGACAAGCTGGATGCCGAATCGCAGGCCGTCATCGCACTGGAGACCGAGCTGGCCCGCAACGCGCAGTCGCTGGCCGACCTCAACAACCCGTTCCGCAACTACGCGCCGATCTCCACCAAGGATCTCAACGGCCGCTACAAGAACCTGCAGCTGGATGCCTTCCTGAAGGCACAGGGCGTCAACGACGATCTGGTGTCGCTGTCCGACGAAGCCCTGTTCCGCGCGCTGGATGGCATGGTCACGCGCATCAAGCCGGACCAGTGGAAGGCCTACCTGCGCTGGCGCGTGGGCGATGCGATGGCGCCGTACCTGTCCAAGGCCTACCGCGATGCCGAGTTTGAGTTCCGTGGCCGCGTGCTGCGCGCACAGACCCTGCCGGCCGCGCGCTGGGAGCAGGTGCTGGACGCGATCAACGTCGCCGCCGGTCCGATGGTCGGTCGCGAGTACGCCGCCAAGCACCTGTCGGCGGAAGATCGCCGCCAGGCCGCCTGGATCATCGACAAGCTGCGCGAAACGCAGATCGAAGCCGTGAAGCGCAGCACGTGGCTGAGCGCCGAGGCGAAGGCCGAAGCAGAGGCCAAGCTGGGCGCGATGAAGATCGAAATCGGCACCCCGCGGCGCGACCTGGATTACAGCGTGCAGCCGATGGGCCGCGGCAGCTTCGGTGGCAACATGCTGATCGCCTCCACCTGGCGCCATCGCGAAGAAATGAAGCGCATCGGCAAGGGCAACGCGGATCGTCGCTGGGACGTCCTGCCGCAGCAGCCGTCGCTGGCCTATGACCTGGCGCAGAACCGCCTGATCGTCACCGCCGCCGCGCTGCAGGGCCCGATCTTCAACGCTCAGGCCAGTGCCGCCGACAAGTTCGGCAGCTACGGCGCGTTGGTCGGCCATGAGTTGACCCGTGCGATCGATGCGAAGGGTTCGCTGATCGATGCCAAGGGCGAACTGCGCAGCTGGTGGACGCCGGCCGACAAGACCGCATGGACCCTGCTGGGCAGCCGCGTGGCCGCGCAGTACGGTGCGTACGAGTTCCCGGGCGTCAAGGGTGCCAAGGTCAACGGCACGCTGACCCAGGAAGAGAACCTGGCCGACCTGGCCGGCCTGGAGCTGGCGTGGGACGCCTACCGCACCGTGGAAGCCAACGCCAAGCCGGCAGACCAGCAGGGCTTCTTCAGCGCATGGGCCACGCTGTGGGGCCAGCAGTTGTCGCCGAATGAAGCGGCTGCACGCCTGAGCACGGACGTCCGCGCACCGGGCAAGTGGCGCACCAACGGCCCGCTGTCCAACCTGCCGGCCTTCTCGGCCAGCTTCAGCTGCAAGCCGGGCCAGCCGATGCAGCGCACCGACGCCGAACAGCTGCGCATCTGGCGCTGAACAAAGAATGGGGACGGAGGGAATTAAGTTCGCTTAATTCCCTCCGTCCCCTTTTTCTTTGAGGGTGCCGCGGTACGCGACGATGCGGCCGACCAGCGGTGCGGCGATCTCCACGTCGAAGACGAACTGACCGTCGCGTTCTGTTTCAAAACTAGTGCCACCGGGCAGCAGGGATGTGGGCAGGGGAATGCCCAGCAGCGACCAGCGGCGTGGCAGCAGCCGCAGCCTGTCTCCCTCTACCACCACGGCCAGCGCTACGGCGATCGCGCCGAACCGCTCGACCAGCAGCGCCTCGTCATGCCCCGTGCCGGCCGTCTGCAATGAAGAGAAACGGCGACCTTCGAAGGTGCGCGTCCAGCGCTCGCCACCGGCTTCCGGCGTGAACCTTACGCTGACGGGTACGTTGTCGCCTGCCGCGGGAAATCCGAACACGCGGGCGATCAGCCGCGACAACACGCCCGTTCCCCGCTCCACCGTCGCGATGCCCGTCCAGCACGCCGGTGCCGAGGGTGCGTGCAAGGCCTGCACGCGGGTGGGCAACGTGGCGTACGCGCAGCCCAGAAGCCGCTGGTACAGGCTGGCACCGGGCATGTCGTGGCGGAAGCCCGTGGCGATGGCGCGGCCAGCAAACAGTCGCGCGTAATCGGCAAGCTCCAACGCCCGCGTGGCGGCGCGCGCGCCGATGTCCGGCCGTTCTCCCTGCACGAGCTTGCGGACCACCGCTTCGATGGCCATCGAGGGTATGTAGGGCCCGTCGTCGCCCTCGGCCAGCAGATGCCAGCTCTGCTCCACCCGCACCCCATCACGCGTGCCAAACGCGCGCACGATCATGCCGCCGCGGTGCTCACCGAACTTCATCCAATTCAACACCGTGTAGAACAGGCGCGACAACGGCACCAGCGACGGGAGCCGCAGTCGCCGGCGCGCCTTGGCCAGCAGGTTCAACAGGCGGTGCAACAGCTCCGGCACAGGGCCGGCGCCGACCCATATATCGGTCAGGGTGGGATGCTCGGGCGGCAGCACCTGCAGGTCGGGCACATCCACCAGCGAAAAACGCAGGTTGCGCAACGGCACTTTACCCGGCACCGCTACCGTGAAACGGCGGCTCTCGGCCAAGCCGATACCGTGCCCATCACGACCATTTCGACGCAGCTTCACCGGCGAACCCGCATAGCCGACCACCGCGCGCATCACGTTCAAGCCAATGCCGGCATACGGTGACGGCGCAATGCCAGCCTCCACGCTGACGATGTCCATCTGCTGGGCCATCTGCCGCAGCACGGCGGCCGTGAGCACGGGAAAGCTGCTGACGCCCGACAGCACGAACACCCCGGCCGCCTTGGCCGCCGCGTCGTACTGCGCGACACCCGCGACGAACTCCGCGGCATCGGCGAAGTCGAGGTAGTCCACGCCGGCGGCGATGCAGGCCTCGATCACCAGGTAGCGGTGGGCACCGTAGTCCTGGAAAGGCCCGGAGGCATCAATCAGCAGATCGGGCAGATGGGTATGCAGTGCCCCAGCGATGTTCTGCCGATCCACCTGCAGCGGCGTCACCCTTGCCTGCCCCCCATACGCCACGCAGAACGCCTGTGCCGCCGCCAGGCGGCGACCGCAGATGATCAGCTCCAGCATCGGCAGGTCGCCAAGCAAGCGCGCCAGACGCCCGCCGAACACCCCATACCCCCCCAGCAGCAGGATCTTCACGACAAAAAGGGGACGGAGGGGATTAAGTCGTTTCTGGCCCCCCTGCATCGCGGGGGGCCAGAAACGACTTAATCCCCTCCGTCCCCTTTTTCATTGTCAGACGCTGCGCAGGTGGTTGGGGCGCTTGGGTGGGCCGGGGGGGCGCCGCTTGAACGGGGGTTGGCCGCGCCAGTAACGGATCAGCAGCCAGCCGAACAGCATGCCCCCGAGGTGCGCGAAATGCGCCACTCCCGGCTGCCATCCTGTGGCACCGAGTACCAGCTCGCCGATGCCGAACAGGATCACGAACGTGCGCGCTTTCATCGGGATCGGTGGGAACAGCAGCATCACCCGCTGGTTGGGGAACAGCATGCCGTAGGCCAGCAGCAGCCCGAACACACCACCGGATGCGCCCAGTACGGTCGCCGGGTTGTCCATCAGGCTGCCCACCAGCAGCTGGCACAGGCCGGCACCGGCCACGCACACCAGGTAATAGATCAGGAAGCGCTTCTCGCCCCAGGTCTGCTCCAACGCGGCGCCGAACATGAAAACGGCGAACATGTTGAAGAACAGGTGGCTGAAACTGCCATGCAGGAAGCCGTAGGTCAGCAGCTGCCAAGGCTGGAAATTACCGCCGGGTGAGAAGGCATCGAAGCTGCCCTGCAACGGCTGCAGCATGAACGGCGCGAACGTCGCATCGCCCAGCAGGAACGGTTGCTGCAGGAGGAACAGGATCGCATTGGCGATCAACAGCGCCTTGGTGACGGTAGGCAGTCGCGGAAGCATGGGGGTACCCTCGGGAACGGCCTCCATCATAGCGGCAGCGCCGCGGCGCGTCGGCACGCCCGGACGAGGACAGGTTCAGCACGCGGCCAGGGTCAACCGGGCCCCCACAGCGCGGCATCCAGCGATGCGGATGGGTCGACGGCCTGCATCCGCACCCTGCCCCGCTCCACCGCCACGCCCTCGGCACGCAGGCGCCGACTCTGCTCGCGCCAGCCTGTCGACCCTTCCGGCATGGCGATACGTCCGTCGGCACGCAGTACGCGATGCCAGGGCAGCTCCGGGTCGTCATTCATGCCCAGCACGCGGGCAGTCAAGCGCGCGCGTCCTGGCAGCCCCGCACGCGCCGCGACCTGGCCGTAGCCCATTACCTGGCCGACCGGGATGGCACGGATCACCGCCAGGATGCGCTCACGCGCCTGTTCCGGCGTCAGCGCCGGAGCCGGGTCACCAGCAGCACCCCGCACAGCACCAGGACGGTGCCGGCGATCTGCGCCGGGCCCATGGGTTCGTCGAGCAGCCATAGACTCATCACGATGGTGGACACCGGCCCGAGCATACCGACCTGCGCGGCCAACGACGAGCCGATGCGTTTGACCGCCAGCATGATCGCCAGCACCGGTAGCACCGTGCAGGCCGTGGCATTGATCAGCGACAACCAGTGCACCGCGTGCGGTGCCTGCCATAGCACAGGCCACGGATGGGTCAGCCCGAAGTGCAGCAGCACCAGCGCGCAGGCCACGCAACTGGCCTGCGCGGTCAGGCGCACGGCACCGATGCGGGCCACGATCTGGCCGCTGCCGAACAGGTACAAGGCGTAGCTGATGGCACTGCCCAGCACCAGCAGGCTGCCGAGGATGATCTGCCCGCCCTCGCGCTGCAGATCATGGCCGAACGCCACCAGCACGCCGGCATAGCTGAGCGCCAGCGCCACCAGTTGCCAGCGGCCTGGTCGCTGTCGCGTCAGCACGACATGGATCAGCAATACCAAGGTGGGATTGAGGTACAGGATCAGCCGTTCCAAGGTCACGCTGATGTACTGCAGGCCCTGGAAGTCCAGCCAGCTGGACAGGTAGTAGCCGGTGAAGCCGAGCCACGCGATGCGTCCGCGGTCGGCCCAGGACAAGGGCGCGGCGCGGCGCGACGACCACCAGGCCAGCAGCAGAAACAGCGGCAGGGCCATCGCCATCCGCAGCGCAAGCAGCGTCGTGGCGTCCACCCCATGACGCAGACCCAGCTTGACGATGATCGCCTTGCCCGACGCGGCGATGGCGCCGATGGCTGCCAGCCCTACGCCGCCCACGGCGAGGCGGGCGGAGGACGTGGGGAAGGTCGAGGGGGTGTTCATGAGGCCGGTTATTGTCGCACGGGTTGCGGGCGGGCCTGGCCTGTGGTGCTTTGGCTTCGGTGTGGTGGCTTCGGTGTGGTGGCTTCGGTGTGGTGGCTTCGGTGTGGTGCCGTGGTGTGGTGCCCCGGGGTAGAGCCGACTTCAGTCGGCTGGCGCTGACAGGCAGCCGACTGAAGTCGGCTCTACCAATGCCGGGCTCAGCGGTGCATCAACACGATTTCCTCGGCCGATGTGGGATGGATCGCCACCGTTGCGTCGAACTGTGCCTTGGTCGCGCCCATCTTCACCGCGACTGCGAAGCCCTGCAGGATCTCGTCTGCGGCTTCACCGAGCAGGTGCACGCCCACCACGCGTTCTTCCGGGCCGACGCAGACCAGCTTGAACATGCTGCGCTGGGTGCCGTCGGCCAGTGCCTGCAGCATGGGCCTGAAATTGCTGTGGTAGATGCGGACGTCGCCGAACTGCTGGCGGGCCTCTTCTTCGCCGAGGCCGACTTTGCCCAGCGGTGGGTGCGAAAACACCACGCTGGGAATGTTGTCGAAATCCATCTTCGCCTGCGGCTTGCCGCCGAACAGGCGGTCCATGAGGTGGCGCGCGGTGGCGATCGCCACCGGCGTCAAGCCTTCCTTGCCGGCCAGGTCGCCCACCGCATGCACGCTGGGAACGGAGGTCGTCTGCCACTCGTCGACCCTCACTTCGCCGCGCTCGCCGATCTGCACGCCAACCTGCTCCAGCCCCATGTCCCGGGAGTTGCCACGTCGGCCGATCGCAAAGAACACCTTGTCGAACACACTGTCCAACGGGCCGTCGTGGCCCAGTACACGCACGCGATCGCCCTCGCTGTCGCGCTGGAGTTCGCGCAGCCGGTAATTGAACTGGATCCGTACCCCCTGATGGCAGAGATTGTCCGCCAACTGCGCGGCGAGCTCGCCATCGAAGCGGTCCAGCAGGCGACTACCGCGCACCAGCATCGTCACGCGACTGCCCAACGCCTGCAGCAGGCCAGCCAACTCCACGGCGATGTAGCCACCGCCGACGATGGCAACGTGCGCCGGTGCATCGCACAGGTTGAAGAAGTCGTCCGAGACGAGGCCCAGTTCCGCACCGGGAATGTCCGGGCGCTGCGGGTGAGCACCGGTGGCCAGCACGATGTGCTCGCCGCTGATGCGCACGCCATCGCTGCACTCCACCGTGTGCGTGTCCACCAGTCGCCCGCGGCGCGGCACGCGCACCACGCCGGTCTCGTCCAGCCGCTTGCGATAACTGACGTGGATGTTCTCGATATACCCCTGGCGATGGACGATCAGTTCTTTCCAGGACAACGCGGGACGCAGCGGCACGTCGAATCCCATCGCACGTGCCAAGCCGATACGGCCGGCGAGATCGGCGGCCAGCCACATCGCCTTCTTCGGCACGCAGCCGACATTGACACAAGTGCCGCCGAGCTCATCCGGCTCCAGCATCGCGACGCGCTTGCCGTGCTGTGCGGCGCGGAAGGCAGCCGCCAGGCCACCGGAACCGCCACCGAGGACAATCAGGTCGTAGTCATGGGAAGTCGTGGTCATCGGCATCGCTCGCGTCGTTACGTATCAGGGTGCTACAGGGCAAGAGCATGCCATGTCCCGCTGCGCGGCAGACGTGACGACGCCCGCTCAGCGGGCTGCCACCGTGCGGCGCATCGGCGGCAGGCGCATGTAGGTGAGCGCGCGCCACAGCCATTCCATCGGCCCGTGGCGGAGACGCGCCAACCATGCATGGCTGATCACCACCTGCGCGGCGAACACCGCCGATGCGAAGGGCAACTGCCAGACCCGCGGCATCTGCTCGAAGAAACCCATGCCGGGCGCGTAGAACACCCACGTGCACAGCAACGACTGCAGCAGATAGTGGGTAAGCGCCATGCGTCCTGGTGCTGCCAACCAGCCCAGCGCCTGGCGCGCTTGCACGATCCACGCCAGGTAGCCCAGCGCCATCAGCAGGCTCGCGACCGCCGCCAGTGCATAGGACAGCCCGGTCTGTACGGTGAACTCGCCGGGCGCCAGATACGGATTCCATACTGCGCTGATCACCATCAGCAGCAGACCAAGTGGCATCGCGATCCAGCGCAGGCGTGCGTACAGCGTCGCATGGCGCTGTGGATCGGACAGTGCGCCGCTGCGCGTGAACCATGCGCCCAGCAGGAACATGCCGAAGATCTCCGGACCGGTGATCAGGATGCCGCCAACCATGTGGCGCACATCGGCCAACCGCTGCACGGTGCCCTGCCTCCACGTGCCATGACCGTAGGCCTGGCGCTGCGCTTCAATGATGTCCTGCGCCGTACGCAGGCCGCCTGCGCTGTCCAACGCCGTGCCGCCCTGCGCGGCCGCCCAGACCAGCAGGGCGAACAACAGGGTCAAGCCGACCGCGAAGGCGTACACCAGGACGCCGGCGACGGGCAGCACCGGCACCGGCCAACGCCGCGTGCACAGCAGCAGGAAAGACAGCAGGCCGTACACCATCAGGATGTCGCCGGACCACACCAGCAAGGCATGGCAGGCACCGATCAGCATCAGCACCAGGCTGCGCCGCAGGTAGATCGGCGTGAACGCGCGGCCGGCCTCGTCGGCACGTCGTGCCATCACCGCGAAACCCGCACCGAACAGGAAGGAGAACAACAGGAAGAACTTGCCCTGCACCAGCACGTAGACCAGCGCGTCCGCCGCGTAATCGAGCCCTTGCCAGTGCGGGTCGATGCCGGTGAAGGAAAGATCGAGCGGCCCGCTGAACGCTTCGATGTTCATCAGCAGGATGCCGAACAGGGCCACGCCACGCAGGATGTCCATCACCGTGATGCGGTCGGCGTCCGCGAACGGCGGCAGGGAGGAGGTCGCGATGGTCACGGGGAATCCGGGAGGGCGGGGCATCATTATGCGGTGAGGGTGGATCGAACGGGTTAGACCCCCTCGCGGGCGGCTGCCTCAACGCTACGTGCCAGAGGCCGGGCGGTGAGGCTGGGCGGGGGACGGCAAGAGCCGCTCCTGCGTGCCTCGTTTCGCGCCATCCATGGCGGGGTCCACGTCATCGCATTCGCGCTGCCGCTCCCACACTTTGCTGCGCAAACCGTGGGCCCCGTCTCACCAGCACCCACACCCCGCCGCTTCGCGGCCGCCCCTGACTCAGGGGCTCCCTCCACCAGACGGGTCAACGAGGTCCGCGGTAGCGCCGACCCATGGTCGGCGAGCGCAGCGGGCCGTTGGCGGGAACATTCCGCCGACCATGGGTCGGCGCTACCGATCCGCCCCGCCGACCCACCGCCCTGCAGCTGTTGACGTTGACGTTGACGCAAAAAAAAACGGCCCGCTTGCACGGGCCGTTCGAAACACTGCAACCACTGACACTCAGTGCTGGTGGCCGCCGTCGCCGTGCACGTGGCCGTGCTGGACTTCTTCTTCGCTGGCTTCGCGCACGTCGATGATTTCAACGTCGAAGTGCAGATCCTTGCCGGCCATCGGGTGGTTGAGGTCGACGTCGACCACGCTCATGCCCACCTTCTGCACCGTCACCGCACGCGCACCGAAGTTCGTCTGCAGCACGACCTGCGCGCCCGGCACCAGCTTCTCTTTGCCGAAATGCTTCTTCGGCACGCGCTGGGTCAGGCCCTCGCGGCGTTCGCCGTAGGCATCGGCCGAGGCAACGTCGACGCCGAAGGTGGCGCCCGCTTCCTTGTCTTCCATCGCCTTTTCCAGGCCCGGAATGATGTTGCCGTGGCCGAACAGGATGGCCAGCGGCTCACGGTCCTTGGACGATTCGATCGGCTCCTGGCCGACTTCGGAAACGGTGTAGTGGAAACGGACGACGCGGTCTTTTTCGATCTTCATGCGTAACTCTGTCTGGTAGCTGCCGAGGGCAGGCGGGAGGGGGCGGGTTGCCGCCCGACGGGTACGCCGCCATCATGGCGGCCTATCTGAGGTCGCGCATTATCCGGAGATCATGGACATGACGCCAGTTTCGCCCGGCCTGCGCCGTTTCTTTTCCCTCGCCGCGACGCTCGCCCTCTCCGCCACACTGAGTGGATGCGGTGGCGGCAAAGCGTCCCGCCCCGCCCCGCCCCCTGCCCCGTCCGTCACCCAGGTCTGGCCCAGCGTGTCGCCGGCCAACCCGCAGGTGGCCAACGCCGTGCTGATGCGCGCCATCGGTCTGGTCGGCACACCGTATCTCTACGGGGGCAACACCCCCGAGTCGGGCTTCGACTGCAGCGGCCTGGTGACATATGTCTATCGTGAAATGGTCGACCTGAAGCTGCCACGCACCTCCCGCGAGCTGGCCGCCGTGCAGGGCCCGAAGATCGAACCCCAGCGCTTGGCGACGGGCGACCTGGTCTTTTTCGGCAGCCGCGGCAACGTCAGCCACGTGGGCATCTATGTCGGCGAAGGGCGCTTTGTGCATGCCCCCAGCACCGGCGGCACGGTCCGGCTGGATTCGCTGGGCGGACACTACTGGAAGGACCACTACACAGGAGCCAAACGCGTCCTCCACTAACGTGAATAGGGTAGATGACCCAAAACGTGATGGCCATCACACCCATTCCAACGAAACTTTAACGGAATTTGTACTTATTTGACGCTTTCGCAAGGCATGATTGCCCATCGCTTCCAACCCTGTGACCGCCGAGTGACGACCGACGAACTGATGTGTGAAGGCCAGCGCGCCGTAAATTCACCTCGCCTGACCCAGCGCATCACGCGCGTCGCCCTGCTCTCGCTGACCCTTGCACTCACCAGTGCACCGGCCTGGGCACAGAGCGCACCGGTCGCCGTACCGACCGACACCGCCATCACCGCAGTGAAGGCTGCTGCCAAGGCCGAGCCGGTCGCTGCCACCCGCAGCCGCGCCGATGCCGCCGCCAGCGCCACCCTCGCCGCCCTCCTTCCCCACCTTGCCGCCAACGACAGCATTCCGCTGATGGACCGTTCGGCGATGGTCGCCGGCGACCTCAGCCGCCTGCTCGCCAACTACGACACCAGTGCCTCCGGTTCGATCGTGGTCGGTGGTGCCGAAGAGAACGGCAAGATCCAGTCCGTCCTGCGCCGCGCGATGACCCTGCTGGGCACGCCCTATCGCTGGGGCGGCAACACCCCGGACAGCGGCTTCGACTGCAGTGGCCTGGTCGGCTACGTCTTCCGCACTGCGCTGGGCATCGAACTGCCGCGCGTGTCGCGTGACATGGCCAGCGACCGCCAGAACGAACTGATTGCCGACCGTACGGCGCTGAGCGAAGGCGATCTGGTCTTCTTCGGCCGCAAGGGACGGGTGGACCACGTCGGGATCTACGTCGGCGAGGGCCGGTTCCTGCATGCGCCGAGCACCGGCAAGGACGTCCGCGTGGACACCCTGCTGACCGGCTACTGGGGTAACAAGTTCATGCAGGCACGCCGCGTCGACCTGTAACCGGTCACGCCGTTCCCGCTCCGAAAGCCGCTGCCCTGCAGCGGTTTTTTTTTTGCCTCCCGCCTGCGAGCTGCGTGGCCGGTCCTGACCGCCGACCGCGTTCGCATGGTGTATCCCCCGGATTGGATCCAGGGGCGGCTGTGGCAGCAATGCCCGGCCGGGGGCGCGGCGTGGGGCGGCACGTACGCACTTTTTTCATCCAGGGCCGCCCCTCTACAAGGACAGGTGAGGCATGGCGGTGGTCTCTGATATCCAGGCACGTTGCGCGATCTGGTTCGGCCAGCCACTTGCGACCGAGCGGGCAGCGCTGGCGGCGGCCGGCTGGCAAGTGCGCAGCGTAGATCCCCTGCAGCCGCAGGCCGTGGGCCTGCGTGGCCGGGACCAGGTGGTTGGCGTGATCGATCTCCGGCAGATTCCCGCTCTCGCGCTGACGGCGGTGACCGAGTGGACGCAGCGGCACGATCACCTGCCGCTGCTGGCCGTGCTGCCTTCAGGGGTAAGCAGCCCTCCCCCCAGTTGGCAGCCGCTTCTTGATGCGTGCCAGGGTCACTTCAACCTGCCGCTGGAACAGCAGGCACTGCTTGAGCAGCTTGCGCATCATCCACAGCGCACCAGCACCGACGCCGACAGCCCTGCACAGCGCCTTATCGGCGACAGCCCCGCGCTGCTGGCCACCCGTGCATCGCTGTTCAAATTCGCCCCGGTCGACCTGCCGGTCCTGGTGACCGGCGAAACCGGGACCGGCAAGGAGCTCGCCGCACACGCGCTGCATGCCATGTCCGCGCGCGCGGATCATCGGTTCATGGCCGTCAACTGTGGCGCGATCCCGGCCAACCTGGTGCAGTCGGAACTGTTCGGCCACGAGCGCGGCGCGTTCACCGGCGCGGCGCAGCGACGTCTGGGCCTGTTCGAAAGCGCAAGCGGTGGCACGGTGTTCCTCGACGAGGTCGGCGACCTGCCTCTGGATGCGCAGACCAGCCTGTTGCGCGTGCTGCAGGAAGGCACCATCGAGCGCGTGGGCAGCAGCCAGCCGTTGCGGGTGGATGTGCGCGTGCTGGCGGCCACCCATGTCGATCTGGAGCAGGCCGTCGCCCAAGGACGCTTCCGCCGCGACCTGTTCTACCGCCTCAACGTGCTGCGGCTGGCCATGCCGGCCTTGCGTGAACGCAGCGGGGATGTGCTGGTGCTGGCGGAGCACTTCCTGCGCCAGTTCCGGGCACGCCACCCCGGCCGTGCACGGGGCTTCAGCAGTTGCGCGCGCCAGGCCATGCAACGCTTCGACTGGCCGGGCAACGTGCGCGAGCTGCTCAACCGCGTGCAACGTGCGGCGATCGTGGCCGACGGTGAACTGATCGAGCCGTCGGATCTGGACCTGGTTGCGACCCTGCCGGCAGCTGCGCGTGCGCTGCTGCAGAACGCACGCGAGCAGGTGGAGCGCGATCTGCTGGTGCAGGCGTTGCGCGAGAATGAGTTCAATGTCTCTGCCTGCGCACGGCACATGCAGGTATCGCGGGTGACGGTGTATCGGCTATGCCGCAAGCACCAGGTGGAGTTGCCCGCGATACGGTGAATCCATGCCTGTCGTCGCCGGTAGCGCCGAGCCGTGCTCGGCGGGAGAACAGAAGCGCCGCGCTGCGCGCTCGCCGACCATGGGTCGGCGTTACCGGGATCCGCGGGCATTCAACGCACGCGCGTGGTAGCGCCGAGCCGTGCTCGGCGGGAGAACAAAGGCGCCGCGCTGCGCGCTCGCCGACCCTGGGTCGGCGCCACCGGGATCCGTGGGCATTCAACGCACTTGGTTGGTAGCGCCGAGCCGTGCTCGGCGGGAGAACAAAGCGCCGCGCTGCGCGCTCGCCGACCCTGGGTCGGCGCTACCGGGATCCGCGGGCATTCAACGCACGCGGTCACAGCATGTACGGCACCTTGAAGGCCAGGCTGAAGTCGGGCGCGTCCGGGGTGAGGCCGATGCCCAGCAGGCTGACCAGGGTGGTCTTCTGGTTCAGTGCATAGGTAACGCCCAGGTTGAATGTCGCGGCATTCGCATCACTGCCGATCACCTTCATCCACTGCCCGTTGCTGTACCGCGTGGACGCACGCGCACTGAGCTTGTCGCTGAAGGAAATGCTCAGGCTGGTGCGCTCGTTGAACGCAAACGCCACGCCGGCGCCGAAGTAGTACGAGCCCCCCAGCTTCACATTCCCGGGATTGACCGTATCCGGATTACCGTCGATGTCATCGAAACTCTGTTCGAATGAGTGGATGTAGCCCGCATTCGCGAACAGGATCGCCGGGTCCGCCGTCTTGACGATGGACAGGCCGATGTTGGCTTGCCATACCCCGTTACCAGTGGGCTGGTCCTTGGGCACGGCGAACCGGATGTAGTCATCGTCATCGCGTTCCAGCACCGTCCAGTCCACGCCGTACGGCGCGCGCCCGGTGGGGGCGGTGACGCCGGCAGTCAGCACGGTCTCGGGCCGCCAGCCGCGTTCGCCGAACACCTTGTAGTTGGCCCCCAGACTGACGTCGCCGATCCCGTTGCCGGTCGTCTCTTCTTCGGCGATCGCCGCAGCCGAGCCTCCTGCGCCCCCCTTCTGGTACACGGTCTTGCGTGCGATCCACGGAACATCCATGTTGACCGTCAGGGTAGGACTGATGCCCCAGCGTGCCGCCAGGTTGTAAGTGATCGAATCGGATTCGACGTTCTCGATGCCGATGTTGCCCAGGAAAATCGCGTCCAGTGCGAGGAAGCCATTCAAGGTCAGCTGCTTTCGGTCATACCGTGCATAGGTAATGCTGTTTTCCACCGTGAACCGACGCGAGAACAACGCGGCCTGCTGC
Source organism: Stenotrophomonas sp. CFBP 13718 (assembly GCF_014842145.1). Lineage (NCBI taxonomy): Bacteria > Pseudomonadati > Pseudomonadota > Gammaproteobacteria > Lysobacterales > Lysobacteraceae > Stenotrophomonas > Stenotrophomonas sp. CFBP 13718. The sequence continues at coordinate 131,854 of NZ_JACYVC010000004.1, read as the reverse complement.
TGCTTCACATCATCCACGCTGCGTCGGGCGGCCTGTTTTGCCTGCTGTGCTTCGGCTGCAGAGCTGGCGTAACCCTCACCACCGCCCGCTGAGACAGGGGGTTGGTCAGGCAGGGTGGGCGGAGCGGGCGGGCCCGCCGTGGCGACCGAGGCCTTGCCCGACAGGCGCGCCTGCATGGCCTGCACCTGCATGTCGAGCTCGCGCAGCCGGCGCACTTCCTGCGCGTAATTGGCTTTCAGTGATTCCAGTTGAGCCATCAGAGCCTGCACGTCAGCGTGTTCGCCTGACGTCGCCTGTGCGTGGACCGTGGCGGTACTTCCGATGTAGACCAGCGCCGCCAGCGCCAGTGGGGTGAAGCGGTGTGTGGTGTGCATGTCCCTTTTCCGGTGAGTGCCATTCCCCCTTTGCCCGACCGATCTATTGGCCCGGCCCGATCCCGCGCGTCAGTGCCATTGCCTGCGCGATGTTCTGCGTCAACGGGGTGTTGCTGGCCAGGTTCTGCCGGACCAGTTCAATCTGCAGGCGATTGCCCACCTGTTGGCCATCGCCGGCCAGGGCGATGCTCTGCCCTACGCTGCCGTTGCGGATCCACTGCTGCACTTCGCCGACGCCGTCCAGCTGCAGCAGCAAGCGCGCCTGGTTGTTGTCGAAGGACGCCGTGGCACGCGCTCCGCCCTGCTGGGCGCTCGCCGTGCCGACCGCACTGCCGGTCATGGCCGGTACCTCACCATCGCGCAGGGTCAGCGAGGTGACATTGCGCGCGACGTTGCCATCACCGGCCACCTGCACGCTCTGCACCAGCCCGGATGCGTTGGCCAGACCACTGCTGTCCACGCTGGCGATGCTGCCGCCCTGCGGCAGCGGCGCGTCGACGGCGGTGATGTTGACGCTGGGGGTGAAGCTCACTTTCGGCGTCCTGCCCTGGCGGAAGTCCATGCCCAGCGTCAGCGCGCCCTGCATGGCGGTGCCGTTGGCGGCCTGCCACTGCGAAATCATGGTGACGCCGAACCAGGCCACGTTGTTGCCGCCGACCGTGTAGCGCCCGCGCATCAGGTTGAGTTCCGGATCGGGTATTTCGGTCAGTCCATTGCCACGGGGTTGCTCGGCCAGTACCGCAGCGGGCATCAACCCCAGCAGCGCGGTGGCCAGTAGCAGAAGACGGGTATCCATGACGGTTCTCCTTCAGAACAGGTCGGCGTGGCTGAAGCCGAAGTCGACCAGTTCGGCATCGGTGATCGGCCCTTGCCGCGCGTACAGTGCGCGGGCGCTGGGTCGTTCGCTGGGTTGCAGCAGTACGCTGTTGCGATCGAAGTCACTGCCGATGACGATGAAAACGGCACGCGACGGCCATGCTTCAAGAAATTCAGCCAAGGGCAGGCTGCGGTTGCCAAGGATCGGGTCGGCGACTTCGACGATGTCGCCGCGTACCTGCTTCATCACCACGAAATGGCGGAAGCCACGTACGTCCATCAGCACCAGGCCGGGCACGCGCAGGTTGCGCAGGCGGGCCTCATCAACGCGGTAGCCGCGGCCCCGCATGCCCATTGATTCGACATAACGCTTGATATCCAGCAACGAGAAGCCGCGATCACGTACCAGCTGTTGATCGGACACCCCCATCATTCCTTCAATCACCGTCGCTTCGTCGGCATCCAGGTGATAGGCGTACTTGAGGATGGTTGCCAGCGCCGCAGCGCCGCAGCTGTAGTCCGTGTGCTGACGCACCAGGTTGCGGAAACGCCGTTCCTGCATGCTCTCCACGCGTTGTTCGATCAGTGCGCCATTGGGCAGCACGCCACTGAACCTCACTTCGCCGGCCCGCGCCGCAACGGCGCTGCTCGACACGACCACGCCCAGCAGCAGGCTTGCGATCCAGGACACGTGCATTGCAACGGCTCCTTCCAAGAAAGGAGCCCCTGCCCCAAAGGGGGAGATGGAACAGGGGCTCCCGGGGAGCCCGGTCATTGGCGGATGACCGGGTTTGTTGCGCTCAACGCAGTCAGCCTGCGAAAGCGGTCACGCCTGGTCCTTACTCGCCGCCGCCGCCGCCCGGTGCCGGACCGGTCGAGGGCTGTGCGACGGCCAGGGCCAGGCTGTTGGCCTGCAGGTTGCCGCTGCCGGAGGCCACGTTCACGCCGATGTTGCCCGACGCGTTGGAGAACGCACTGCCGTTGAGGCCAGCGGTGTTGGTGGCATTGACTGCCACCCAGCGCGAGGTGCGGACGGTGCCGCTCAGGCTGGCATACAGGTCGGCCACGCCCAGTTCGACGAACTGGCTGGTGCCTTCCTCATCGGTGTCGAACGCGATGCCACCGACGCCGTCACGGTACGGGTTGTCGGTTGCGTTCTGGATTTCGTCATCCAGGTCGATGTGCCCGGTGGGGTTGCCACTGGCGTGCGGCAGTGCGCCGCTCCAGCTGTCCAGGTAGTAGTTGTCCTGCTGGTAGGCGTTGCCGGTTCCCTGATAGGTGCCAGCACCGATGGCCAGGGTGGCGCCGGCCACACGACCACGCAGGCTGACTTCAGTGGTGTCACTGAAGCGCTGCACGTAACCGGCGTTGGTCACCGAGTTGCCGCTGGATACCTGGTTGGAGGAAATGCTCGACTGCGCCATGGCGGCGGTCGCTACGGAGGCGGCAAGCGCGTTCTTCTGCGCGTTGTTGTTGCCCGACGCGACGTTGACACCGATGTTGCCCGAAGCCCCCGAGAACGCATTGCCACCCAGGCCGGCCGCGTTGGTCACGCCTTCGTTCATGGTGGTGTTGCCGCCCACACCCTGGTTGACGAACACCTCGGCATCGGCCATGCCGAAGCTGAAGGAGGCATCGGCCGCGGAAAGCGAAGCGGCGTTGTCCTGCGCGTTGTTGTCACCAGCGGCGACGTTGAAGCCCAGGTTGCCCGAGGCACCCGAGGCGACGTCGTCGGAGATGGTGGCGGTGTTGTCCAGCATTTCGTTGGACGCATCGTTGGCGGTGATGCTCTGGCGGTTGTCGATGACGGCGATGGCGGCCGAATCGAGATCGATGGCACCGGTGATCTCCGGATCGCCGGAGAAGTTGATGTCCGAGCTCAGGCGCAGGTCCTTCTCCAGGTTCACGTCCACGCCGTGGTTGTTCTTTTCCTTGCGCTCATCGGCGGAGATGTTGCTGGTCTCGTTGACCGTGACATCGCGGGTGTGGTCCACGTCGGAGAAATCGACGTTGGACCGGTTGGTGGCGGTATTGGTCGTGGTGCTGCTGTAGCGCACGTTCGACGTGGTGTTGGCCGTGTTGTTGGTGGTGCTGGTGTTGTTGGTGGTATTGGTGTTGCGCGTGGTGTTGCGCACCAGGTTGCGGCTGTCGTTCAGCGTGTAGTTGTCGTTGTCAGTATCGGTGTTGGTGTTGCTGGTCACGTTGTTGCGGGTGACGTTGCGGGTATCGTTCAACGTCCAGTTTTCATTGACGTTGTGGTTGTGGTTGATGTTCGCGCTCTGGTTCTGGTTGTCAGCTGCAGAGGCGGTTGCCACGACGCCTGCAATGGCCATGGCGAGTACAGTCCCTTTTACGATCGCTTTCATGGTGCCTTCTCTCTCATCAGTGGTGTAACGGGTGGGTACCACTCACGGGGTGCCGTGCACGGCCATACCGAGGATGTTGGCCGTATCGTTTCCTGCTCCCGCGATTTGATTGAGTTGCAGGACACCATCGAACCCCTGCAACGCCGACGCTGCCACGCCGACGTTGCGGGTGCCCATGGCGTCGCCGTCACCGGCATTGCCCTGCCCCCCTGCTGACGCGGGTACGCGCGCTGCGGCAAGTGCCGCGTCGTCGGACTCGCGTATTCCTTCACGGGCCAGCGTCGCGCTGACGATGTTCACCATCGTGTTGGCGATGCCGCTGGCCTGGTTGATCGTTGCGATGCCACTGGCGCCCTGCAACGCCTGGCCGTCGATGTGCGCGCTGGCATGCAGCGGGCCATCCAGCAGCACGGTGTTGCGTGCCGAGGTGCTCCGCGCATCGATATCCACGCGCGCCTGCCCCCCCTGCGCCATGCCGATCAGGTTGGCTTGGGCATTGAGATCACCGGCGGCCTGGTTGATCGCGATGAGGCCGTTGGCACCTGCCAGCGCGTGGCCCTCGATGCGTGATTGATTGAGGTAGCCCAGCATGCCGGCGTACTCGTCGGCAAACGCCGCACACGGCAGCAGCAGGCCTGCCATCAGCCCTGCGCCGCACCGCTTCATTTGCCACCTGCCGGGGCGCCGCCCATCGGGAACTGGGCCAGCGCGCCGCGCACCGTATCGCCGATGCCGCGGGTACTGTTGCCCATCGCACTCAGTGGGCCGCTGAGCGCGCCGCTGATCTGGTTGCCGGAAATCATGCCGCCGTTGCCGCTGCCCAGCCGGCCTACCGCGCCACCGAGCGCCGTGGTGGTGACCCGCTCCACGGTGGTGCTGCCGGTATGCGCGGGAGCCACGCCCTGGCCAGCACCCAGCCCAGCGAAATCGTCGTCGCTGAGCTCGGCCATGCCGTTGGAGGTGCCCAGTGCCGCGCTGACTTCGCGCTGTGGCGAGGGATCGGCGATCAGGGCAATGCCCGGAGGCGCCGGACGGTAGGCGGTGCGGGCGTGCACGTCACGCAGCAGCACCATCTCACCTGGACGCGCGTTGACACCTTGACGCGCACCGGAGGCCCCGGCAACGGCGGGGCACGCCGTCAGCACGATCAGGCTGGCCATCAGGTAGGTATTGCGCGTGCTGCTGTCCATGCCGCTCTCCCGTTACGTATGGAGAGGGGAACGCAGCATTCGTGCCAACTACGCAAGGCCCGCCTGGCAAGGGAATTCGTGGCTCAGGGCGGGGCGTTATGGATGCCGACCGTTACACCCGGGTGAATGCCGGGCGCTCGATGAATCAGCGAAGGCGACCGCCCCGCATGGCGCGGGCGCGGGTGTATCACCCCTGTTACAGGGGATGACACACCCCCGTACGCCCCCGCTTCAGCTGCCGATGTTCGTACGCCGGTAGTGACGGCCCATGGGCTGCCACTGGCCGTCACTGCCGGCGCAGGGGCTGACGGTGCTCACGCGCGTGGCGCGGGATCCGGATCGTCGATACCCACGTTGGTGGATGGATTGTCATACACCGCCTGGTCCAGCAGGCCGGTCTCCTTGGCCACCAGCACCGGCACCAGCATCTGCCCGGTGACATTGGTCATGGTGCGCATCATGTCCAGGATGCGATCGATGGCGTACAGGTAGCCGATGGTCTCCAGCGGCAATCCGGCCGCACTCAGCACCACCGTGGCCATCACCACCGCCGTGCCCGGTACACCGGCGGTACCGAAGCTGCCCAGCACCGAAGCAATCAGCACGATCACGTACTGCTCCACCGACATCGGCACGCCGCTGTACTGCGATATGAACACTGCACACAGCGCCGGATAGATCGCCCCGCAACCATCCATCTTGATGCTGGCACCCAGCGGCACCGCGAAAGAACCGTAATCTTTGTTGACGCCCAGGTTGTGGGTGATCGAACGCAATGCGACCGGCATCGCCGCGAAGCTGGACGAGCTGACGAACGCCACCTGCATACCCGGCGCGGCCCCGCGGAAGAACTTCAGCGGATTCAGGCCGTGCGCCAGCAGCAGCGTGCTGTACACCACCACGATGTGCAGGGTGCACGCGATGTACAGCGCCAGCACGAAGTTGCCCAGCGGCAGCAGCTTCTCGAAACCGTAGCTGCCCACCAGCGCGGCGATCAGGCCAAACGTCCCGATGGGGGTGACTTCCAGCACGAAGCGGGTCACCTGGATCATGATCTCGCTCAACTGCCCGACCAGCAGGCGGGCCTGGGTGACTTTCTCGCCCAGCTTGACGATGGCGAAGCCGACCAGCCCGGCGAAGAAGATCACCGGCAGGATCGAGCCCCGTCCGGCGGCCAGCACGGTCTCACCGGCGGCATTGACGCGCGTGCCGATGCCACTGAGCGCATAGAAGACATTCGACGGCACCACATCCAGCAACACCTGGATCACGCTGGGGACTTCGCGCTGCACGTAGTTGTGCGGCATCGCCAACTGCAGTCCACCGGCACCAGGCTGCATCACCGTGCCGACCAGCAGGCCGATACCGACGGCCAGCGCAGCGGTGATGACGAACCACAGGAACGTGCGGCCACTCAGCGCGGCGACCGATTTCTGGCCACTGAGCGAGGAGATGGCATTGATGACCGCGAAGAACACCAGCGGCACCGCGATCATCTTGATCAGCGTCACGTACAGGTCGCCCAACGGGCCGAACCAGGTTTCGGCAGCGGGGCCCATCAACCAGCCGGCCAGGGCGCCGAGGACGAAGCCTGCGACCACGCGTTGCCAGAACGGGATGCGCAGCCAGGCAGAGACCAGCTTCATGGAAATTCCAAGGGGGAGAGAATACTGATCGCACCTTAGCCCAACCCAGCTTCGGGTACGACAGCCCGAGCGGCAAATCAGCGTGTCATCGGCGTGCCTTGTCGTACGCGTCATAATGAACGCCTGTTCCGTTTCGTGAGGGCCCGCTGTCCATGATCCGTACCACCACCCTGCTCGCCGCCACCGCCGCCACGCTGCTGCTGGGCGCCTGTTCCAGCACGCCGCAGGCAGCGGGACCTGCCGGCCTGACGGTCGCGGTGCCTGCCGTGACCCACCCGGATGGCGAGACCCCGCAGTGGTGGTACCGCAGCGGCGCCGCCCAGGCCGCCGGCAATGGCGCCATGAACGGCAAAGCGAAGAACGTGATTCTGTTCCTCGGCGATGGCATGAGCCTGACCACCGTGGCCGCCGCGCGCATCTTTGAAGGCCAGCGCAAGGGCAGCTCGGGTGAAGAAAACCTGCTGTCCTGGGAGCACTTCCCGGCGACGGCATTCAGCAAGACCTACAACGTCGACTCGCAGACCCCGGATTCGGCCGGCACCATGACCGCCATCACCACCGGCGTGAAGACCCACATGGGCGCCATCGGCGTCAGTGCGGGCAAGCGTCCGGACTGTGCCGACAGCCTGCAGAAAGGCCTGTTGAGCTGGCTGCAGCTGGCCGACAGCGCCGGCATGGCGACCGGCATCGTGTCGACCGCGCGGCTGACCCACGCCACCCCGGCCGCCACGTACGCCCATTCGCCCGAGCGCAACTGGGAAAACGACACCGACCTGACCGAAGAGGCCAAGGCCGCCGGCTGCAAGGACATCGCCCAGCAGTTGCTATCCACTGCACGCTTCGGCCGCGGTCCGTTGGTCGCCCTGGGCGGTGGCCGCGGCGAGTTCACCACCGTGGAAGAACGGGATCCCGAATACGACGACAAGGTCGGCCAGCGCCTGGACGGGCGCAGCCTGGTCACCGAATGGCAGCAGGCCCATCCGCAGGGTGCCTACGTGTGGAATGCCGCGCAGCTCAAGGCCGCCGGCAACGCGCCGGCGATCCTCGGCCTGTTCGAGCCGGACCACATGCAGTACGAACACGAGCGCGCGCAGGATCCGGGCGGCGAGCCCAGCCTCGCCGAGCTGACCCGCACCGCCATCACCAACCTGTCCCGGCACCAGGAAGGCTACGTCCTGATGATCGAAGGCGCGCGCATCGACCACGCCAACCACAGCGGCAACGCCTACCGTGCGCTGACCGACACCGTGGCGATGTCCGACGCCGTGCGGGTGGCGACCGAACTGACGAAGGATGACGACACGCTGATCATCGTCACCGCCGACCATTCGCACACCCTGAACTTCGTCGGCTATCCGGCGCGCGGCAACCCGATTCTGGGCAAGGTGAAGGACAAGGGCGGCGAAGACGGGTTGGGCGCGCTGGATCTGGCACGGGACGGGGGCGGCCAGCCGTACACCACGCTGACCTACGCCAATGGCCCGGGCTTCACCGGCGCCACCAACCAGCAGCCGGCCGGCCCGAAGCGCTACCCGCACAATCCGTCCAGCTTCGACCCGTCCACCGGCCGTCCCGACCTGACCGCGGTGGATACCGAGCACCCGGATTACATGCAGGAAGCGCTGGTGCCGGGCAAGAGTGAATCGCACGGTGGCGAGGACGTGGGCATCTGGGCGCGCGGCCCGGGCAGCAAGGCGATCCGCGGCACGCTGGAGCAGAACGCGATCTACCACATGATCGTGCAGGCTACCCCGCGCCTGCGTGAGCGGCTGTGCGAAGCCGGCACCTGTGATGGCAACGGCGTACCGGTGGAACTGCCGGCACCGGTGAAGTTCGAGCGGAAACCGGCTGCCGAGTAAGGCGCTGGCTGGGAGGATGTGAAGCGAAGGCGGCGACCCCTGCGGGTTGCCGCCTTTTCTTTCACTTGGACAAAGGCAGACCGATCCGTTAGACCTTATGGAGGACTGAGGAGAGCAGGTCATGACCTACGATCACACGCGTGCGCTTGAACTTCTGAGGCTCGGCTCAGGCAACGTGATGGCAGATTTCCGGGAAGACCAGGAAGCCGCCATACGTCACGTCGTGGAGGGCGCAGGGCGTCTGCTCGTTGTGCAGAAAACCGGCTGGGGCAAGAGCTTCGTGTACTTCATCGCGACCCGGCTGCTCCGCGACAGGGGTGCCGGCCCTGCTCTGCTGGTATCGCCCTTGCTGGCACTCATGCGCAATCAGGTCCTTGCAGCGGAGCGCATGGGCCTTCGCGCTGCGACGCTGAACTCGGAAAACCGCGATGAGTGGGATGCCATCACGGCACGACTGCACAGCAACGACATCGACATCCTGCTCATCTCGCCTGAGCAGCTGGGAAATGAGTATTTCACTGCGGAAATCCTTGCACCGATCGCTTCGGACATCGCGTTGATGGTGATCGACGAAGCCCACTGCATATCAGACTGGGGCCACGACTTCCGTCCGCACTATCGCCTGTTGGAACGCGTGGTGAAGCGACTGCCGCAGAACCTTCGCCTGCTGGCTACGACGGCCACCGCGAATGACCGCGTCATGCAGGACCTGACCGCTGTCCTGGGACCGGGGATGCGGGTGATGCGAGGCGATCTGAATCGAAGCTCGTTGACCCTGCAAACGCTCCAGATGCCCGACAAGGCAAGTCGTCTGGCCTGGTTGGCGCGGCAACTGCACACACTGCCCGGTCACGGCATCATTTACACCCTCACGATAGACGACGCCAATCAAGTCGCAGCATGGCTGCGGCTGCAGGGATTCGCAGTCGACGCCTACACCGGCAAGTCCGGCGAACACCGCCCTGCGCTGGAGCAGGCTCTGCAGGACAACAAGGTGAAGGCGCTGGTCGCAACGACTGCCTTGGGAATGGGCTACGACAAGCCCGATCTTTCGTTCGTCATCCACTACCAGATGCCGGGTTCCGTCGTCGCCTATTACCAGCAGGCAGGGCGTGCGGGACGCGCGCTCGAATCTGCATACGGAGTGCTCCTCAGCGGAGACGAACAGGAAGCAACCCTCGACTGGTTCATCCGCAGCGCATTCCCCAGCCGGGACGAAGTCACCCTGATCCTGGCTGCGCTTGAAAGCGCGCCCGAGGGGCTTTCCGTGCCGGACTTGATGGCGCGCGTGAATCTGGGAAAGGGGCGCATCGAGAAGACGATCACCGCGCTGTCGCTCGAATCACCCGCACCGATCGCACGGCAGCAGACCCGGTGGCAGCTCACGTCCGCCCTGCTGCGTCCTGAATTCTGGTCGCGGGCCGAACGCCTGACGGCACTCCGCTATCAGGAACTGCAGCAGATGAGGACCTACGTCGCTCAGCCCTTTGGCAGCCACATGGCATTTCTCATTGATGCCCTCGATGGCAACAGCGATATGCTCATGCCCCCTCGCCTGCCTGCCCTTCCCTCGGACATCGATACGACGCTGCTACAGCGCGCCCAGGCCTTCCTCAACCGGACCTGTCTGCCCATTGCCCCCAGGCTGAAGTGGCCCGTGGGCGGAATGCCCCGCTTCGGAATCCACAACGCCAGCTCCATTTCGCACGTGGCGCAGGCTGGAAAGGCCCTCTGCATGCTCAATGACGCCGGTCTCGGCCGCCTTGTGCAGGAGGGAAAATATGCCGACCATCACTTCCCCGACCGTCTGGTTGCCGCTTGTGTGGAGATGCTGCAAGATTGGAGCCCGCATCCCGCGCCCACGTGGGTGACCTGCGTGCCCTCCCCGCGACGCCCGGACCTGATGCCAGACTTTGCGATGCGCGTCGCCCATGCATTGGGCCTTCCCTTCTCGGTGGTCATTGCGGAATCACACGAAAGACCAGAGCAGAAGACGATGGCAAACAGCACGCAGCAGGCGCGGAACCTGGATGGCGCTTTCACCATCACCGGATTGCCGTTGTCCAATGGGCCGGTCCTGCTGCTTGACGACATCGTGGATTCGCGTTGGACGCTGACCGTGGCCGCCTGGCTGCTTCGTCGCAGCGGAAGCGGCCTCGTCTGGCCGATGGTGCTTGCCAAGACAGGTCATGGCGGATGACCACCCCCATCTCGCCGAACACCCAGGCCATTCTGCTGCTGACGGCCCCCCTGATCATCGGGAAGGCGAGCGCCTCTTCTGATCCGCTGACACCGGGTGAGTACAAGGCACTTGCACGCCACCTGCGCAGCATCCACCGGCAACCTGCGGACCTTGTCACAGCTGACATGGATTCGGTGCTGCGCGACTGCACTGGCCTTGTTGACAGCGCGCGCCTGCAGAGACTGCTGGGCCGTGGTTTCCTGCTCAGCCAAGCCCTGGAGCGCTGGGGTGCGCGCGCAATCTGGGTTATCAGCCGCGCAGACCCCGGCTACCCGCGACGTCTCAAGACACGCCTTCGCGAAGACGCACCCGCCGTGCTCTACGGATGCGGCGATCCGCACAATCTGGAGCAGGGTGGGCTCGCCGTTGTGGGATCAAGAAAAGTGACAGACACTTTGATCGACTACACCACCGCCCTTGGACGTCTGGCCGCGGAAGCAGGGAGGACGGTTGTGTCTGGCGGGGCGCGAGGGGTCGATCAAGCGGCCATGGGCGGCGCACTGAGCGCAGGCGGCCGGGTCTGCGGGGTTGTGGCAGACAGCCTGGAACAGCACAGCATGACCCGCGCGCAGCGCGATCCGTTGCTGGAGGGTCGCCTCACGCTGGTGTCTCCGTACGATCCATCTGCCAGCTTCAACGTGGGCCACGCCATGCAACGCAACAAGCTGATCTACGCATTGGCGGATGTGGCGCTGGTGGTCAACGCAGATCTCGGCAAGGGGGGAACCTGGGCAGGCGCGGTTGAACAGCTGGAAAAGCACCGCTTTGTGCCACTGTTCGTACGATCTGCAGGCGAGTCCAGTGCAGGCCTCGACGGACTGCAGGCGAAGGGCGCGTCGCCTTGGCCCGCGCCACTCGACGTCGCCGCGCTGGAACAGGTGTTCCGCGAATCGAGCGGCTACACCGCATCGCGTGGGCAAGATTCCATCCGCGCAGTCGCTGAAGCCGCTGCACCCTATGCCACCCAGGACAGCGACGCCATGGAGCCTTACGCCGTGCCTGCGGAGCCTGCTTCGCAGGGTGCACGTGAGCTTCTCCAGCAGGGCGTGCGTGCCGCCTTCTCACGGCTGTTGCGTGAACCCCTGCAGGCGGCCGAGATCGCAGCGGCGCTGGAGGTATCGCTCCCGCAGACGCAGGTCTGGCTGACGTGGCTCGTCGATGAGGGTGTGCTGCACCATGAGCGGACGTCGGCGCACTATGTGCTGCGGACTCCAGTTTCCGTCGCTGGATCGAGCCCTGAAACGCGTTGAACGTGCCTGACCTCTCCGTTATCACGCCTGTCGATGCGCCCCTGCTGGTCGGCTACAGCGGCGGGCTGGATTCGACGGTGCTGCTGCACTGGCTGCTGCAGTCGGCGCAGGCGTGGGGATTCACCCTGAGGGCGGTCCATGTCCATCACGGACTGCAGGCGTCGGCCGATGCCTGGGCGGTGCATTGCCAACGCCAGTGCGATGCCTTGGGCGTGCCGCTGAGCGTGCGCCGGGTAGAGGTGGATCTTTCTTCCGGCATCGGCATGGAAGCGGCAGCACGCCAGGCACGGCGCGACGCCTTCGTAGCGGAACTACGCGCTGGCGAGACGCTGGCCCTGGCGCAGCACCAGGATGACCAGGCCGAAACCTTCCTGCTGCGTGCGCTGCGCGGTTCCGGCGTGGATGGGCTGGCGGCGATGTCGCCCGTATCGGCGCTGGATACACATCGGCTGTGGCGACCGCTGCTGCAGACGCCGCGCTCGGCGTTGTTGAGCTACGCGCAGCAACACGGACTGGAGTGGATCGAGGACCCCAGCAACAGTGACGATGGCCCCGATCGCAACTTTCTGCGGCTGCACGTGCTGCCGCTGTTGCGCGAGCGGTGGCCGCACGCTGCCGCCGCGCTGGCCGCGAGCGCCGCGCACTGCGGTCAGCTGCGCGACATGCTGGACGAAGAAGACGACGAGCTGCTGCAGCACGTGCAGGCCGCCGCGCGCGTGGTGTCGGTGGAGCGCCTGCAGCAGGTGTCACCGCCGCGCCGTGCCCGCGTGCTGCGTCGCTGGGTATCGACCCAGGGCGCTGCCGCCCTGCCCGCGCGCGTGCTCGCGCAGCTGGAAAACGAAGTGCTGCCGGCCGGGCCTGACCGCGAGGCACAGGTGCGCTGGCAACAGCACAGCATCCGCCAATGGCGCGGCCACTGGTACCTGTTGCCGGCCGAGCTGCCGCAGCTGCCTGCCGGCTGGCAGGCCACCTGGGATGGCCGCGCACCGCTGGCCCTGCCCGATGGCGGCCAACTGCAACTGCAGGGCGCGGCGGCATTCGATGCGCCGTTGCATGTGACGGCCCGGCAAGGCGGCGAACGCATCCAGCTGCCCGGCCGCCGCCACCAGCATGCGCTGAAGGACTGCCTGCAGCGTGAGCACCTGGCCCCATGGCGACGCCGCCAGCTGCCGCTGCTCTTCGCCGCCGATGGCCAGCTGCAGGCCGCCGCCGACGTGGTGCTGTCCGCGCCGCTGCAGGCCTGGCTGCAGCAGCACGATGCCCAGTTGCACTGGCGTCCCGGCGGCTGGTGAATTGACCCCTGCGCGCGGGCCGTCCACACTTGTCGCATGGCTAAGAAAACCCCCGAAAATGCGTCCCCGGTAGCCCAGTTCGAGCAGTCGCTCGAATCGCTGGAGCAGCTCGTCGAGCAGATGGAAACCGGAGAGCTCAGCCTGGAAGCGTCGCTCAGCGCCTACGAACGCGGCGTCGGCCTGTACCGCCAGTGCCAGCAGGCGCTGGAGCAGGCCGAACTGCGCGTGCGCCTGCTCACCGATCCGGCCCAGCCGGAAAACGCCGAGCCCTTCGACCCGCCGTCCCATGACGGTTGAAGCGATGTTCGCGCGCCTGCGCGATCGCATCGAAAGCCAGCTCGACGCCGCCCTGCCCTCGGCCACCGACGCCCCGCATCGGCTGCACCAGGCCATGCGCCATTCGGTGCTGGGCGGCGGCAAGCGCATGCGTCCTCTGCTGGTCTATGCGGCTGGCGACGTGTTCGGCACCGACCCGCACCAGTTGGATGCCCCGGCGATGGCGGTGGAACTCGTACACGCTTATTCGCTGGTACACGACGACCTGCCGGCGATGGACGACGACGCCCTGCGCCGTGGCAAGCCGACCACCCACATCGCGTTCGACGAAGCCACCGCCATCCTCGCCGGTGATGCGTTGCAGACCCGCGCCTTCAGCCTGCTGGCCGAAGCGGCACTGCCGGCGGAACTGCGCGTGGCCTGCCTACAGGCGCTGGCCCACGCCTCCGGCGCGGCCGGCATGTGCGGCGGTCAGGCATTGGATATCGATGCGACCGGCCAACTGCAGTCGCTGGACGCACTGACCCGCATGCACGCGCTGAAGACCGGTGCGCTGATCCGCGCTGCCGTTCGCATGGGCGCGTTGTGCGGCCACGCCCCGGCAATCGATCTGGCCCGTCTGGACCAGTTCGCCGATGCGCTTGGCCTGGCCTTCCAGGTGCGTGATGACATCCTGGACGTGGAAGCCAGCTCCGAGCAGCTCGGCAAGACCGCCGGCAAGGACGTGGCGCAGGACAAATCCACCTTCCCCGCCCTGCTGGGAATGGACGGCGCCAAGGCCAGGCTGGCCGAGCTGAGCACAGTGATGGACGACGCCCTGGCCCACTACGGCGAAGAAGCCGATGCGCTGCGCGCCCTCGGCCGCCTGGCCATAGAACGCAATCACTAGCCGGTAGTGACGGCCGCTGGCCGTCAACCTTCGATACTGACGCCCGCTGGTCGTCACGCTTCACCGCCCGGTCCATAATCGCCCACACCCCCTGCCAGTATCGCCCTAGCGAAAGGACGCCTAGACCATGCTGAGCCAGCACTTCCTGTTCTTCTTCGCCATGCTTGGCGCGTTCATGGGGCTCGGCCTGGCCAGCTTTCTCTGGTGGCGTGCCAAGGGCGAACCCACCCAGCGCTGGCTGTCCCTGCTGGTGCTGGCGGTCGGCGTGCGCACCGGCAAATCCGTGGTCTTCCACTTCTGGCCCGACATCCCGCGCATCGCCCTGCAGCTCGGCCTCACCGCCTGTTTCCTGATCGGGCCCTGCCTGTACTTCCTTATCCGCTCCACCCAGGGCAACACGCCCGGCGCCAGCCGCGTGGACCGCTGGCATATCACCGCGCTGGTCATCATCACCTTGGCGGTGAACCTGTTCCTGCCCTACGCAGGCAACGATCTGCTGTGGCGAAACCTCATCACCCCCGGCATCAATTACGCCTGGCTGGCCTACCTGCTGCTGGCCACGGTAGAGCTCTATCGCCACCGCGTGCATCTCGCGCGAAGCCCGTCAGGCCCGCTGCTGCTGGGCGCGCTGGTCGGCATCTGGTTGATCTGGACCGCCTACTACACCGCCGGCTACACCTCCTACATCGTCGGCGCGCTGTGCTTCACCTTCGTGCTGGTGTCCAGCGTGCTGGTCTACCTGCGGCTGCGCTCCGGGAAGGCCGCCATCGAGCCCTACCAGGACCGCCGCATCCCGACCGACGAGGCAACCACCCAGCTGCAGGCGCTGGCCGAACTGATGGCCCGCGAGCGCCTGCACCTGGATCCCGGCCTGACCCTGCCGCGCCTGGCCCGTCGCATGGGCGTGCCGCAGACCCGGCTGTCGCAGCTGCTCAACGCCGACAACCAGACCTCGTTCAAGCAGTACCTGGCGCAACTGCGGGTGGCCGAAGCCAAGTCGCTGCTGCTGCAGGTGCCGATGAAGCCGCTGGAGATCGTGGCAACCGAAGCCGGCTTCCAGTCGATGTCGACCTTCCACAGCGCGTTCAAGAAGCACGAGGGCATCACCCCCGCCGCCTTCCGCAGTCGCCGCACGGACTCCGGAAATGCATTCCAGCACTCCTGAAACACGACGCAACATATTGATCTGAAAGGGATGACCTAACGTGCGGACTCCTTCCCGTGAGTCCGCACCATGTACACATCCCGCTTCATCCGCCCCCTGCTGATGCTGCTGCTGGCCGCCTGCCTGGGCGCGGTCTACACAGTCCAGGCGGCCACCCCGCAGCGCATTCTGTTCGTCCTTTCCAGCAGCAAAGTCCACGGCAGCTCGGCGCTGCCGGCCAGCGTCAGCTTCGGCGAGGTCGTCCACGCATGGGATGTCTTCCACGAAGCCGGGTATGCCGTGGACTTCGTCTCGCCCGATGGCGGGGCCGTGCCTATCCTGGATTCCTACGTCAGCGACGATGTGGCCGCGCGCCAGCAGGACCCGCGCATCATGACCGGGCTGCGCAACACCACCACGCCCGCACAGGTTGATCCGTCGCTCTATCGCGCCGTGTACTACGTCGGCGGCAGCAACGCCATGTACGGCGTTGCCGAAAACCCGCAACTGCAGCGCATCGCCGTGCATGTCTACGAGCGCAACGGTGGGGTGGTGTCGGCCGTCTGCCACGGCACCGCCGGCATCGTGGACCTGACCCTCAGCGGCGGCCAGCGCCTGCTCGCCGGCAAACGCATCACCGGCTATCCGGAACAGCACGAACAGCAGGACGCGGCCTACTTCAAGCAGTTCCCGTTCCTGATCGGCCAGACGGTCACCGCACGCGGCGGCACCTTCAGCGCGATCGACAGCGAACAGCCGTACATCCAGGTCGATGGGCGGGTGGTCACCGGCCAGAACTACGCCTCGGCCGCGCCGGTGGCCAAGGCCGTGGTGGAGGTGCTGCGCGGCGGTCGCGCCGAGGTGGAGAAGGTCATGCAGAAGGTCGTGCAGGCGTTCGAAGCCGGTGACGCCAACCGGATGTTCGAGGTCCTGCGACGCGACGGCGTCGTGCTCGGCTACTCGGCCGGGCAGCGCCGCGTGGTCACCCAGAGCGCCGAGGAATGGGCCACCGGCTTTACCGGCGTGGCCGCTGACGAAGACCAGCGCTACCGCCGCTACGAAATCCTCGACGTCAGCGAAAACGCCGCCGTGGTGAAGCTGATCCTCGATTACCCCCGCTGGAAAGGGCAGGACTATCTGGCGCTCTCCCGCATCGACGGTAACTGGATCGTCGTCTCCAAATCCTGGTCAGGCCAGGTTAAATCCTGATTCGTTGAACCAACGCGCGTCGCCACACACCCACCATCGAGAATCCTCATGAAGACCCTGATCCGATCCGTTGCACTCGCAGGCAGCCTGCTCCTGCTGATCCCCACCTACGTCATGGCACAGGCCAGCGACCGCGATGCCGTCGACCAGGTCATGCAGACCTTCATGCGTGCCTACACTACGGCTGACAACGCACGCGCCAAACAGGTCTTCCGCAGCGACGGGGTGATGATCGGCTACTCGGCCGCCCGCGGCAGCGGCCTGGTCACGCGCACCGGAGAGCAGTTCGCCGAAGGCTTCAACGGCAAACCGGCGGCCAACGAAGCCCAGCGAAAGCGCAGCTACGAAATCGTCGACATCGCGCATAACCTGGCTGCCGTCAGAGTGACGCTGGACTATCCCGGCTGGGATGGCGTGGACTACGTCGTGCTGCTGAAGACCGACGGCAAGTGGATGATCATGAGCAAATCGTGGACCGGACAGGCCAAGCCCTGACGATTCGCGGGCCGGATGGAGTCCGCCGAGCACGGCTCGGCGCTACAGGGTCCGAAGCAGATCGGTAGCGCCGACCCACGGTCGGCGAGCGCAGCGGGCCGGACGACCACGTAGTCCGCCGAGCACGGCTCGGCGCTACAACGGCCGAGGCAGATCGGTAGCGCCGACCCACGGTCGGCGAGCGCAGCGGGCCGGACGACCGCGCAGTCCGCCGAGCACGGCTCGGCGCTACAGCGGCCGAAGCAGATCGGTAGCGCCGACCCACGGTCGGCGAGCGCAGCGGGGCGGGCGACCACGCAGTTCGCCGAGCACGGCTCGGCGCTACAACGACCGAAGCAGCTCCGTAGCGCCGACCCACGGTCGGCGAGCGCAGCGGGCCGGACGACGACGCAGTCCTCCGAGCACGGCTCGGCGCTACAACGACCGAGGCAGTTCGGTAGCGCCGACCCACGGTCGGCGAGCGCAGCGGGCCGGTCGATCACACAGTCCGCCGAGCACGGCTCGGCGCTACAACGGCCGACGCAGATCGGTAGCGCCGACCCACGGTCGGCGAGCGCAGCGGGCCGGACGACCACGCAGTCCGCCGAGCACGGCTCGGCGCTACAACGGCCGAGGCAGTTCGGTAGCGCCGACCCACGGTCGGTGAGCGCAGCGGGCTGGACGACCACGCAGTCCGCCGAGCACGGCTCGGCGCTACAACGGCGTGGATGCCGTCAGCGGGTAACGTCCATCTTTGGCTTGGCTGCTGATCACCAGCTTGCCGCCCTTGCACACATCCACGTTGGGATACACCACCTGCTGGCCGTTGCGGAACGCAACGCGCAGATCGTAGCGGCAACCGGTGTTGGCCACCGCGAGCCGGGTGGCCCCGCCGCCGCCAGGCAGCAGGTCGATGTCGACCTGCCGGAAGCGGTCGGTACCGGCCGGTGCCACCGCGACACCCGTGACGCTGTCATGGGCGCGGTTGAGCAGTTCGAGATAGCGGACGCCCTCACCTGCGTGCACGGTGGCTGCAGCGGAGAGAAGGGAAAGGACAGCGAATCGGATCATGGGCATGTCACGGGTTCCAGTAGGTGGCGGTGGACCGGTCGCAGCGACGTGGCGGCGCGGTCCGGCCTCTGCATCACGCGCTGCACGCACTCGCCCCACAAGCGATCCGGGACCAATCGTCAGCCAGCGCGGACCAATCGCAGCCGGCCGCCACAGCGCTTCCGCCCGCTCCCCACCGGGCCTAGGATGGGCCAGCTCCGAACGTCGGGCGCACGGGATACCGCAATGAAGATCCGCCTCGGCACGACCCGCATCGGATGGACGTCCTACCTCGCCGTCTGGACTGCAGTGGCCATCGTGTTCGCCCTGCAGAACGCACTCACCCGCTCGCTCAATGGCGAGGCCGCTGCCCTGTTCGATCACCTGCGCTGGTCGATGATCCAGTGGTACAGCTGGGCTGCGCTGGCGCCGTTGGTGTTCCGGCTGGCCGTGCGTTATCCCCTGCAGCCAGGGCGGCACCTGCTCGGGCTGGGCCCACAACTCGTCGCCAGCCTCGCCGTCACCTTCATGGCGATGATCACCGGCGCACTGGTCTCCACGCTGTTCGAGCCCAGCGGCTTCGTCGATCAGCTGGGCTATTTCCTTGCCCAGCATTTCGCGGTGGGGATGCTGACCTACTGGGCCCTGTTTGCGATACAGCAGGCGATGCACTTCCATGCCGAGCAGGCGCAGCGCACGCTGGAGGCCAGTCAACTGGCCACCGATCTCGCACAGTCACGACTGGTCGCCCTGAAATCCCAGCTGCAACCGCATTTCCTGTTCAACACGCTGCACGCCATCATTACCCTGCTTGACGAAGACAAGGTATCGGCCGAAGACATGCTGCTGCGGCTGAGCGAGCTGCTGCGCGCCTTCCTGGAGGACTACGACGGCCAGGAAATCACCCTGCGCCAGGAGCTGGAGCTGATCGAGCTGTATCTCGGCATCCAGCGCACGCGGTTCAAGGACCGGTTGCAGAGCCGCATCTACATCGCACCTGAAACGCTGGACTGCGCCGTGCCCAGCCTGTTGTTGCAGCCCATCGTGGAGAACGCCGTGCGGCATGGCATCGGCAACCGTGTGGGCAGCGACACCATCGAGATCGAGAGCCGCCGCGAGGGGGACACGCTGTGCATCGAAGTACGTAACCGCAACAGCACCCTTTCCACCGAACCGGAACCGTGCGCCGGCCACGGTATCGGCCTGTCCAACACGCGCCTGCGCCTGAAGGAGCTCTACGGCGCTGCCGCCGATGTGCGCTTGGACATGATCTGGCCAGAGGGCGTGGTCTGCCGCATCCGCGTGCCCTTCCGCGAGCTCGAAGGGCCGGATGAGGGACCCGAGTTCAGCGCCGGGCTCGCCCCCGCATGAGCATCGCCACGCTGGTGGTGGACGATGAACCCATCGCGCGGCATGCGATCGTCCGGTTGTTGCGCGATGATCCGCAGACCGAGATCGTGGGTGAGTGCGGCGACGGCGTGTCCGCAGTGAAAGCGATCCGCGAGCACTCGCCGGACCTGGTCTTCCTCGACATCCAGATGCCTGCCATCACCGGGCTGGACGTGGTCGCCACCATCGGCGCGGAGCGCATGCCCGCTACGGTGTTCGTAACCGCCTACGAGCAGTACGCGGTGAAGGCGTTCGAGGCGAACGCGGTGGACTATCTGGTCAAGCCTTTCAGCCGCGAACGCTTTGCCGCCACGCTGCAGCGCGCGAAGGACCGCCTTTCCGCACGTACGGGCATGGGACCCGAGGCGTCGGCCCGCATCCTGCAGGCACTCGATGCGCTGCGTCCGCGTGAGGATTACCTGGAGCGGATTCCGCTACGCGTGGACGAGCACGTGGTGCTGGTGCCGGTGGATGACATCGTCTGGATCAAGGCGGACCGCAACGTCGTGCAGATCCACGTGGCCGACCGCATCCATGAACTGCGCGAGACCATGACCGCCCTCGCCGCCCGGCTGGATCCGCGGCACTTCGCGCGCGTGCACCGCTCTGCCATCGTCAACGTACGGCGGGTGAAGTCCATCCACCCGTGGTTCAACGGCCACCACGTGGTGACGCTGGATACCGGGCAGCAGCTGCGCATGAGCCGTTATCAGAACGAGGCGTTCATGAGGCTGGTGTCGATGCGTGGGGAGCGGTGAGACACGGAGGGGAGCCGACGGGAGGGGAAGCCGACTGAAGTCGGCTCTACCTGTCGGCTCTACCTGTCGGCTCTACCGCGTTACGCAGCCGGATGCGAGGATTGGTGGCGGAACTTCCGCGACAACCATTCACCCAGGTCGTCGACCACGGTGAACGCGGCCGGGATGACGATCAGGCTGAGCAGCGTGGAGGTGATCAGTCCACCGATCACGGCGATCGCCATCGGTGCGCGGAAACTGGAGTCACCGGCAAACCCCAGCGCGATGGGCATCATGCCCGCGCCCATCGCCAAGGTGGTCATGATGATCGGCTGCGCACGCTTGCGGCAGGCATCCACCAAGGCGTCGTGCTGGCTCATGCCGTGCTCGTCCTCGGCGATCACCGCGTAATCCACCAGAAGGATGGAGTTCTTGGTGGCGATGCCGATCAGCATCAACAGCCCGATCAGCGCTGGCAGGGACAGCATGTTCTGGGTGATCAACAGCGCACCGAAGGCACCGCCCGCGCACAGCGGCACCGCCGCCAGGATGGTGATCGGCATCAGCGCATGGTTGAACAGCAGCAACAGCACCATGTAGATGCAGACCAGGCCAGCCGCCATCGCCAGCATGAAGCCGATGAACAGCTCGACGAAGACTTCCGCATCGCCGGTGTTGAGGAAACTCACGCCCGGCGGCAGCTGCTTGACGCTGGGCAGCGCCTGCACTTCGGTCATCACCTCGCCCAGCGGACGACCGTTGAGTTCGGCGGTAAGTGTCACGTTACGCTGGCGCTGGTAGCGCGAGATCTGCGACGGCCCACTGCCCTGCTGGATCTCGGCCACCGCCGCCAGCGGCACCGGACCGTTGCGGCCAGGCACCCGCAGCTGTCCGATCAACGCCGGATTGGCCAGCGTGGCCTCAGCGAAGCCCACCCGGATCGGGACCTGCCTATCCGGCAGGTTGAGCTTGGCCAGCCGCTGTTCGTAATCACCGGCGGTCGCGATGCGCGCGGCCTCGGCGATATCAGCGGTCGCCACGCCCAGATCGGCCGCGCGGGCCGCGTTGGGCACGATCTGCAGCTCCGGGCGCAGCAGCGACGCGGTGGACGACACGCTGCCCAGGCCCTGCAGGCTCCGCAGGTCACGCTCCAGTGCGGTGGACGCATCCTGCAGCCGCTGCGGGTCGTCGCCGGACAGCACCAACTGCAGCAGGTTGCCGGGCTCGGAGCTGACATAGCTCACGCGCACGCCCGGCAGGTTGGCCAGCCGCTGGCGTGCGTCACGTTCGAGTTCCTGCTGACCACGGTCGCGCGTATCGGCGGTGCCCCAGTCCAGCACGAGGGTGGCCTTGCGCGGCTCACCCACGCCCGTCGCACTCGGGTCGCCGAGGTCGAGCACGCTGCCTACCGCGGTGTACACCTGCTTGAGTTCCGGCATCCCGGTCAGCAGCGCGCGGGCGCGCTCGGCCACCGCGACGGTGTCCTGCAGCCGCGTGCCCGGCGGCAGTTCCAGGTTGAGGTTGCTGCGGCCCAGATCGGATTGCGGGATGAAGGTCGCCGGGATGAAAGGCACCAGCGCAAGCGATGCCACGAACAGCCCGGTGGCCAGCCACAACGTGCGGCCGCGATGACGCAACGCGGCGTCCACCCAGCCGAGGTACCAGACCATCAAACGGGAGTCGGGCTTCTCTTCGCCGTGCGGCTTGAGCAGGTAGGCGGCCATCATCGGCGTCAGCAGGCGCGCCACCAGCAAGGAAAACAGCACCGCCGTGGCGGCCGTCCAGCCGAACTCGCGGAAGAACTTGCCGGCGATGCCGGGCATGAACGCCACGGGCACGAACACCGCGGCCAAGGTCAGCGAGGTCGCAATGACCGCGTTGCCGATTTCACCCGCGGCCTCGCGCGCCGCCTCCAGCGGCGGCTTGCCCATGCGCAGGTGGCGCACGATGTTCTCGATTTCCACGATCGCATCGTCCACCAGGATGCCGACCACCACTGACAGCGCCAGCAGCGTGATCATGTTCAACGTGAAGCCGAAGAAGTGCATGACCGCGAAGGTGGGAATGATGGACAGCGGCAACGCGAGTGCCGCCACCCACGTCGCACGCCAGTCGCGCAGGAACAACCAGACCACCAGCAGGGCCAGCAGCGCGCCTTCCCACAGCATGGTCATCGACGAATCGTAGGAGCGGTGGGTCTCGTCGATGGCCGTGGTGACCAGTCGGAAATCGATCCCTGGATGCGCTGCCTTGATCTGGTCCAATGCTGCATGGACGCCGGCCTCTACCTTGACCTCGCTGGAGCCGCGCGTTCGCGACATCGAAAACGCCACGACCTCACCGCCATCCAGCAGCGCCGCCTCGGTCGGATCCGCTGCCGCATCGGTGATCGTGGCCAACGTCGACAGACGTACCGCACGGCCATCCGGCAAGGCGATGGAGTAATCGCGCAGGGCCTGCGCATCGCCTACCGTGCCCAGGGTGCGGATGGTCTGCTGTGCCCCGGCGATTTCCGCCTTCCCGCCCGCACGCTCTACCTGGATCCGGGCCAACTGCTGCGATACATCGCCGGCGGTGATGCCCATCGCGATCAGCGCATTGGGATCCAGGTCCACGCGCACCTGCCGCTGTACGCCGCCCACGCGGGTCACCTGTGCCACGCCGGGTACGCCGTACATGGCGCGGGCGATGTCGCGGTCGACGAACCAGCTCGCCTCATCCGGCGTCATGTGCGGAGCGACCAGCGCATAGGTCATCAGCGAACCGCCGATGTCGACCTTGGAGATCACCGGTTCCTGGATGTCCTGCGGCAGATCCGTGCGGATGCGGGTGACGGCATCACGAGTATCGTCCAGCGCGGTGGCCAGGTCGGCCTCAAGCTGGAACTCGATGGTGGTGGTGCTGACGCCTTCGCTGACCGACGACATCACCCGCTTCACGTTGTTCACCGTGGCGACCGAGTCTTCCACTTTGCGGGTGACTTCGGCTTCCAGCTGGCTCGGCGACGCACCGGGCTGGGTCACCGTCACGGTGGTCATCGGGAAGGCGATGTCCGGGAAGCGCGCCACCGGCAACTGGTAGAAGCCCCACAGACCCGCCACACACAACACGAAGAAGATCAGCAGCGCAGGCAGCGGGCGCTTGATCGCCCATGCAGAGAAGTTCATCGTGCGGCCGCCTTCGCCGCGCTGACCACGCGCACGCGATCCCCCTCGCCGAGGAAACCAGCGCCCTCCACCACCACCTTGTCACCCGCCTTCAGGCCGTCGAGGATCGCGGTGCGGCCTTCCACGGCCTGTCCTGTACGTACCCGCAGGCGCGCTGCCTGCTGCGTGTCGCTCACGCTGAAGACATAGCTGTGGCCATCACGCTGCACGATCGCGGCGGTCGGAATGGTCAGCACCTCGCCGTCGCCGGTGACGATGCGGCCTTCGACGAAGACGCCGGGCTTGAGGGGACCGGGCGTGGGCAGGTCGGCGTACAACGTGCCGGTGCGCGTCTGAGCATCCACCCCCGGAGTGACCGCACGGATGCGGCCGGTGACCACCTGCCCTGCGTAAGGCAGCTCGATCGCATTGCCGACCGCCACATCGGCGCGCTGGTTTTCCGGCAGCTCGGCACGCCACTCCAACCGACCATCACGGATCAGGCGCAGCAGTTCGGTGCCGGCCGACACCACCTGGCCCGGCTGCACCAGCCGCTTGGAGATCAGTCCATCGGCCGGGGCACGCAGGTCGGCGAACTCGCGGCGCAGGCGGGCCGCATCGCGTGCGGCGCGCGCCGTCGCGGTCTGCGCTTCGGCATTGATGCGGCTGGCCCGCAGGTCATCCAGGCTGCTGGCACTGATGAGTTGCTGGGCAGCCAGCTTCTCGCTGCGATCGAAGTTCAGGCGGGCCAGTTCCTGCGCGGCCTGTGCCTGCTTGAGCGATGCGTCGGCCTGCGCCAGTTCGCTGTCCAGCGTGCGATGGTCCAGTTGCAGCAACACCTGCCCCTTCTTTACCCACTGGCCGACATCCACCGGCAACGCGGTAACGCGCTGGCCGCTGATCTCCACGCCCAGCTGCATTTCCTCATACGCGGTGACCGGGCCGGATACCAGCACGGTGCGCGCCATCACCTGCTGCTCCGCCGCAGCCAGCGAAACCGGCAGCGCCGAGGTTTCCGCCGCGGCCTCGGCAGTCGTGTCCTCCTTGCCAGCGCATGCGCTGAGCAGGATCGCGATCAGGAGCAGAGGGGTAACACGCACGAAGGGTGCACGCATGAGGGGATTTCCGGGTCAGAGCAGCAGAGAGGGATGCAGTCAGGAGGCGCGGGCAAGGCGCAGTTCGATGCCATCCAGCATCAGGCCCAGCCCTTGTTCAAAGCGGGCGTCGAAATCGACTTCACGCCAGATGTCGCGGGCCTGCCAGCAGCGTGGGAAACGGGCTTCGGCCAATGCCATGAAGGTCGCGCCCAGCGCTTCCATGCTGCCGTCGCCCGGCCACGATTGTTCTTCGATGACGAAGCCCATCGTGTAGTAAACGAGATCCATCCCGGTGGTTGCAGCGAAAGGCACCGGCGCGCCCGCGCCGACCAGCGCGGCAATGCTTGCCTCGGCCACCCGCAGCATGTTCTCAGTGGCGAGGAAGGTCCCCACATAGACGCGCGCACCATCGCGGCGCGCTTTGAAGGCCAGACGGAACTCGCGGGCGATCTGCAGCAGGGTCTGTCGCCAGGGCTGGCCGTCAGGGATCACCCGCGCCACGTCGGCGATCATCGCGTCGGCCATGGCGTCGATCAGCGCCTGCTTGCTCTTGAAGTGCCAATACAGCGACGGCGCGCGGATGCCCAGCGAGCAGGCCACTTTGCGCAGGGTAAGGCCTTCCAGCCCCGCCTCGTCGAGGATCAGGAAGGCGGCCTCGACGATGTGTTCCCGGGCGATTGCCTGGCGCATGGACAGCCTTACCTAACGTTGTTAGGGGCGAATCTAACAGTGTTAGGTTGCGCTCGCAAGGGACGATCTTTCCCCCTCGATTTCCTTGGGCGCGCGACATTTCCGCGACATGCCGATCCGATGATTCCGCTCCACGGCAGCGTTGCACGCACGGCTGAAGGAAGTTCCAACATGAAACAGGGTCAGATCGCTCTGATCGGCGCGTCGGTCTGCGTACTGACGATCGTCCTGCTCGTCGTCGTGCCGGGACGCGAGTCCGATACGGTGGACATGCAGCCGCCGGCCGTGCTCACCGTGGAGCTGGTACGTCCCACCGAATCGCTCTTCCCCCTTCGTGTTCCGGCTTCCGGCAACATCGCTCCCTGGCAGGAAGCCATCATCGGCGCGGAGGGGGACGGTCTGCGCCTCACGGAGGTGAACGTCAACGTGGGCGACACGGTCCGCCGAGGGCAAGTGCTCGCCGTGTTCGATGCCGGTATTGTCGGCGCGGAGCATGCCGAAGCACGCGCGTTCACCGCGCAGGTCGAGGCGGAGGTCGCCGAGGCGGAGCTCAACGCGCGGCGCGCGCAGGAACTCGACCGCTCCAGAGTGATGTCGGCCCAGCAGGTGGACCAGTACGTGGTCGGAGCGCGCACTGCCCGCGCCCGTCTGGATGCCGCGCGCGCCGTGGAGAACCGCCAGCGACTTCGTCTGGCACAGACCCGCCTGCTGGCGCCCGACAGCGGGGTGGTCACCGCACGTGCGGCGACCGTTGGCGCAGTGGTACCGGCCGGGCAGGAGTTGTTCCGCATCATCAAGGATGGGCGACTGGAATGGCGCGCGACAGTCGCGGTCGCGGATCTCGGCAAGCTGGCACCAGGCCAGAGCGTCAGCGTGAACGTGCAGGGCCATGCGCCGATGTCGGGCACGCTGCGCATCATTTCTCCCGCCATCGACACCGCCACCCACGATGGCATGGTCTACGTAGACCTGCCCGCTGCCAGCGCACTGCGGGCAGGCAGCTTCGCCCGCGGTCACGTGCAGGTAGGCGAGGTGGCCACACTGACCCTGCCGCAAGGCGCCGTATTGCTGCGCGATGGGTTCAGCCACGTACTGCGCGTGGGCACCGACGCCAGCGTGCGCGTGGACAAGGTAAGCGTCGGTCGCCGCATCGGCGATCGCGTGGAGATCCTGCAGGGGCTGGCACTGACCGATGCCGTGATCGCCTCCGGTGTCGGCTTCCTCAGTGACGGTGACCGGGTCAGGGTGGTTGCCCCACACCCCTCAGTCACACGCGGGGCTGGATCGTGAGTCGCAACATCTCCGCGTGGTCGATCGACAACCCGGTCGCCGTCTCGCTGCTTTTCATCCTGCTGACCTTGGCCGGACTGGCTGGCTTCCGCGCGATGAAGGTGCAGAATTTTCCGGATATCGACCTGCCCACCATCACCGTGGCGGCGGAGTTGCCCGGCGCATCGCCCCCCCAGCTGGAAAGCGATGTGGCGCGGCGGATAGAGGATTCACTGGCCAACATCCAGGGCATCCGCCACTTGAACACCTCGATCACCGACGGCATGGCGACCATCGTCGCCGACTTCGAAGTCGACAAACCGGTACAGGAGGCGATGGACGATGTGCGGGATGCGGTATCGCGTATTCGTGACACCCTTCCTGCGGAGCTGCGTGATCCGGTGATCACCCAAGCGGAGCTGGCAGGTACGCCGTTCCTGACCTACACCGTGTCTTCGCTGCGGCTGGATGAAGAAGCCCTGTCGTGGTTCGTCGACAACCAGGTCGGCAAGCAGTTGTTGGGGGTGCGTGGCGTCGGCGCGGTAACACGGGTCGGCGGGGTCGATCGGGAGATCCGGGTGGCGTTGGACCCAGGCAGCCTGCTGGCCATGCACGCAACGGCTGCCGATATCTCACGTCAGCTGCGCCTGTCGCAGCAGGAAGCACCGGGGGGCCGCGTGGACATGGGGGGCGCCGAGCAGTCCATTCGAACATTGGCCACGGTCGCTTCTGCAGAAGATATCGCAGGCTTGGATATATCGCTCGGCGACGGGCGCAGGACACGCCTGGACCAGATTGCCAGCGTGCGGGACACCACTGCCGAACAGCGCTCGATGGCGCTGGTGGATGGTGTGCCCGTGGTGGCATTCGACATCATGCGCGCACGCGGTGCCGGCGAGATCGAGGTCGCCGCGGCTGCCCAGGCAGCGATCCAGGCGCTGGCAGAGGCGCATCCGCATGTGCACTTCCAACAGGCAGTCAACTTCGTTGATCCCATCCAGGACAACTACGACGGCTCGATGATGCTGCTGTACGAAGGTGCTGCCCTCGCCGTGCTGGTGGTGTTCCTGTTCCTGCGCGACTGGCGCGCGACGCTGATTGCGGCCGTTGCGCTTCCGCTGTCGGCCATTCCGACCTTCGCGGTGATGCAGGTGATGGGCTTTTCCCTCAACACGGTGTCGCTGCTGTCGCTGTCACTGGTGATCGGTGTACTGGTCGATGACGCCATCGTCGAAATCGAGAACATCGAACGCCACCTGCTGATGGGCAAGACGCCCCTGCAGGCGGCCAACGATGCGTCTGCAGAGATCGGGATGGCGGTCGTGGCGACGACCTTCACCCTGATCGCGGTGTTCCTCCCCACCTCCCTGATGGGCGGCGTGGTGGGAAAGTACTTCGTGCAGTTCGGCTGGACCGCCGCTGTGGCGGTGTTCTTCTCGCTGTTGGTGGCACGCATGCTCACTCCCACCATGGCGGCCTATCTGCTCAAGACATCGACGCAGCAGCAGCGTACCCCACGCTGGATACTGCGGTACCTGCGTATTGCCCGGCTGTGCCTGCGCCATCGCCTGCTGACTGCCGCGGGCACCTTGTCACTGGTCCTGGGAGGCCTCGGCATCGCGACGCTGCTTCCAGGCGAGTTCATTCCCGCCGATGATGGCAACCAGACCCAGGTCACTCTTACCCTGCCACCGGGCAGCAGGCTGCAGGACACCGCTGCACTTGCAGAGCGGGCCCGTGTACTGATCAGTTCCGCGCCCCATGTGGTGTCGGTGTACACGTCGATCGGAACCTCCAGTGGCGGCGGCGACCCCGACGAAGGAGGTGCGGCAGCGGCCAGTGTCACGACTGCGGTGATGACGGCCAACCTGGTGCCACGCAACGAACGCAACGGCGTCTCCCGGCAGGACATCGAACACGACCTGCGCGACGCACTAGGCGTACTGCCCGGCGCCCGCATTCGCGTGGGCATGGGCGGCGACAGCGAGGGCTACGCGCTGGTGCTTGCGTCGGATGATCCGACGTTGCTTGCACAGCACGCCCGACTGATCGAGCAGGACCTGCGCACACTCCCGGGCATCGGTGCGGTTACCTCGTCCGCCGCACTGGTACGACCCGAGCTGGTGGTGCGGCCGGACTTCACCCGTGCCGCCGATCTCGGTGTCACCTCGGCTGACATCGCCGAAACGCTGCGGGTGGCCACGGCAGGCGACTACAGCGAAGCGTTGGCAAAATTGAACCTGAGCGATCGCCAGGTGCCGGTGATGGTACGTCTGGCCGACAGTGCACGCGACGACCTGGAGTTTCTGCGACGCTTGCCTGTCCCCGGTGCGCGGGGCCCGGTGCCGCTGGAGAGCGTGGCCGACCTGCAGATGCTGAGCGGCCCCACCGAGCTGACCCGCCATGACCGCATGCGCAACGTCAGCCTGACGGTGGAGCTCAATACCCAGCCATTGGGCAGCGTGGAGCGTGCGGCTGCCGCACTGCCCAGTCTGCGCAACCTCCCCGGCGGGGTAATCCAGAGCACTGGCGGCGATGCAGAGGCCATGGGCGAACTGGCGACCGGCTTCGGCCTGGCCATGCTCACCGGCGTGCTGTGTGTGTACATGATGCTGGTGCTGCTGCTGAAGGATTTCGCCCAGCCATTGACCGTACTGGTGGCACTGGCGTTGTCCATTCCAGGTGCGTTCCTGGCCCTGTGGGTAACAGGCGCCAGCCTCTCCATGCCCTCGATGATCGGTTTGATCATGCTGATGGGCATCACCACCAAGAACTCGATCCTGCTGGTGGACTACATCCTCATCGCGCGCAACGTACACGGGCTGACACGCCAGCAGGCGATCGCGGATGCCTGCCGCAAACGCGCCCGTCCCATCGTGATGACCACCCTGGCAATGGCCGCGGGCATGCTGCCCATCGCGCTGGGACTCGGTGCCGATGCGAGTTTCCGTGCACCGATGGCGATCGTGGTGATCGGGGGCCTGATGACCTCGACCCTGCTCTGCCTGCTTGCCGTGCCCGTTGCCTACAGCATGGTGGATGATGTGATGGACGCACTACGGCGCTGGCGCAGTCCGCGAGTGGATCCTTCAGCGATGACGCCCTTCCGCCGTGCGGGGGAGCAGACGCGATGAGCGCGAGCCTGTGGATGCTCCTGCTCGCCCTGGTCTACATCAGCGCTTCGGTGCTGTATGTCTACCGCTTGCGCGGGCGGGTACGTTACCGACGCTTCTCGCAGTACCTGCGCAAAAGCTGGCCGGTATTCGCTCCGCTGAACTGCGTGCTGTACATGACCACGCGTCCGTCTGCACGCACGGCCGTGATCAGCGCTGATTACCTGCGCGATATCGCGCTCATCCGCTCGCACTGGCAGGAAATACGCGATGAGGCGCTGGCGCTGCACCATGCGGGCGAGATCGAGGCCACCGCGATCCCGGGATCTCCCGGCTACCACGATGCAGGGTTCCGTACGTTCTACAAGCGCGGTTGGCGGAAGTTCTACCTGAGCTGGTATGGCCCTGCGCATGTCTCTGCGCAACGTGCATGCCCGCGCACGGTCCAGCTGCTGGGCCAGGTTCCTGCCATTCGCGGCGCGATGTTCTCCATTCTTCCACCCGGTGCGGAACTCACCCTGCACGCCGACCCCATGGCGTGCTCGCTGCGCTATCACCTCGGCCTGCAGGTGCCCGGTTCGGACGACTGCTTCATCAACGTGGACGGCGTCCCTCTCTCGTGGCACGACGGACAGGATTTCGTTTTCGATGAGACCTATCCACATTTCGCACGAAATGACACCGGGTCGCTGCGACTGATCCTGATGTGCGACGTGGAGCGACCGATGAACCGGTTGGGGCGGGCGTTCAACGCGCTGTACTCCGTGCTCCCTCGTGCGCTGCGCGTGCCCAACACCCACGAAGACAACAGGGGGGCGCTCAATGCACTGTATGCCCTTGTCGCGCCGTGGCGGATCACCGCGCTGAAGCTCAAGGCGCAACGCCGCCGCCTCTACCTGCTGCTCAAATACCTGCTCAATGCCGCCATCCTGTCTGCCGCCTTTGGTCTTCTGTACCTCGTGCTACAGTCCGCCGAACGTGCAGGCCAGTCGGTTCTGGGCGGGTTGAACTGAGGGCCCATGAACAGAGAATCGTTGTGCATCCTCATCGTTGAAGACAATGCCCAGCTTGCAGCGAACCTCTACGACTACCTGGAGGGCTGCGGCCATCGGCTGGATGCTGCACCGGATGGACTGTCCGGCCTGCACCTGGCAACGGCCAATGATTACGACGCCATCGTGCTCGACTGGAACCTGCCCCGTCTTGACGGCCTGACTGTGCTGCGGCGCCTGCGGGGCGAATCGCAGAAGAAAGTGCCCGTCATCATGCTGACGGCACGTGATCAGCTTGCAGACAAGATGGATGGCTTCGAATCCGGCGTCGATGACTATCTGGTGAAGCCGGTCGCGTTGCCCGAGATCGAGGCACGACTGCGGTCGCTGGTACGGCGCCTGCGCGATGCCGGCGCGCCGGACGAACAGCTGCGCATCGGTGACCTGCGCTTTCATCTGGGCAATCTGGAGGCCTATCGCGGGGGTCGCCGCGTGCCCTTGACGCGAACTGGTCGGCGCCTGCTGGAACTGCTGATGCGCGAGACCCCGAAGGTGGTGAGCCGTGCACGGCTGGAGCGCGCGGCGTGGGGTGACAGCGTCCCCGGAACTGACCTGCTGCGTTCGCATATGTACCTGCTTCGACGTGCCATCGAGGTCGACGGTGAGCAACCCCTGCTGCAGACGGTGTCCGGCGCCGGCTACCGCCTGTGTGAGCCGACATGACGGGCACACCCGTACCGCACTCGCGGAGCATCCACTGGCTGACCAGCATCGCGCTTGTTGCCTTCGGCAGCTTGATCCTCATGGCAATGACCATCCAGGCCTTCCGCAGCCAGGACCTGGTCGAACACAGCACGTGGCAGAGCATTCTGCAGGCAGTATCGGCCGATCATGTCGCGCGTCTGCAAGCCGACCGTGGCACGTCGTTGCCGGCCAGCGGCATCATCCGTTCGTGGTACGTGGGACCGGGCACGGACACATCGCAGGTGCCGCCCCACCTGCGCACTGTTCCCCCTGGCTACTACTCATCCGAAGGCGACCACGGCCACTTGTCGACACGCGACAGCTACCACGCCCTGGTAGCGGATGCCCCACCGGGGCGGGTCATCACGATGATCAACATCAACGATCTGGAGGACCAACAGAATCGGGATTCGGTCATCACCGCCCTGTTCGGCGTACTGCTGGCGCTGCTCATCGCAGGCGTGATTGCTTGGCTGCACGCCAATCTGGTTCGACCGATACGGGAGTTGGCCGCGCACATGCGGCTGATCGACCCCCAGTCCCGTGGCGCCCGGATACCCACCAATTACCGCCACGCCGAGATCCAGGTCATCGCGCACGCCAGCAATGCGCACCTGGAACGAGTGGAGCGCTTCGTCGAGCGCGAACGCAGCCTGCTCGATCAGGCCAGTCATGAGTTCCGCACTCCCATCGCGGTCATTGCCGGCGCCGTGGACGTATTGAAGCAGCAATCCCTTCCCACGCCCGCTCAGGCGGTACTGGAGCGCATGGAACTGGCCGTCTCGGATCTGTCTGAAACCATGGTTGCCCTGCTTTTCCTGGCACGTGAGTCAGAAGCGGGCAGCGGACCGGAAGAGGTATCAGTCCTGCACGAGCTGTTGCCTCGCGTCGTGGAAGACCACCAGCATCTGCTTGGCCAGGCCACGACCGCCCTGCGTATCGGGCAGTTGGACCCCACCATCGTGGCCGCACCTGAAGCCATGGTGCGTATCGCGGTGAGCAACCTGACCCGCAATGCCATCGAAAACACCGATACCGGGTATGTGGAGCTGTCCCTGCGCGACGGCATCATCTGCGTGACCGACAGTGGCAGCGGCTTTGATCCGGTTGAAGCCGCGCGACGCTACCGCGAGAGCCTGCGCCATGGCGCGCCGGCGCGTGGACAGGGCATCGGCCTGTTCCTGATCGGACGCATCTGCGACCGCTTCGGCTGGAAACTGTCCATCGACAGCACCGCGATGGGCGGCACCCGTGCCGCTTTGGACGTGCGGGCCAGCGTGATCGAAGAACGCTGAGCCAAACGCCGCCGGTGCCCGACATTTCCGCGACATCCGCCGCCCATCCTGCATCGGACCACTGCAACCGGAGGCATCCACCGGCCCTGCAGGCGAACACCCCGCTCCTGATGAGGCTCCCCCATGTCGAAATACTACCTGCCCCTTCTGCTTTCCGGCCTCTCCTTCAGCGCCGCTGCGCAGAACACCCCTGACCCGGTCGAAGCCGCCGAACAAGAGCCACCGCGCTGGAGCGTGGGCCTGGCGGCGATCGTCTCTGACAGCCCGTACGCGGGTGAGGGCACACGCGTGCAACCGGTTCCCCTGGTCACCTACGAGGGCGAGCGTTTCTACTTTCGGGGAATCGCCGCGGGCTGGCGCTTCGTGCAGAACGACAGTTGGGAAGTCGCGGCGCTGCTGAAGGCACGCTTTGACGGTTTCGAGGTCAAGGACCTGGGCCGCGCGGAGTTGGGACGCAATGGAATAGACCACCGTCTGCTGGAAGACCGCAAGATCGCACTTGATGGGGGACTAGGCGTCAGCTGGGCCGGTACAGCGGGCGAGCTGGAACTGGAGCTCTTGGCCGACGTCACCGACAAGAGCGGCGGCCAACAGGCAACGCTGCAGTACAGCTATCCCATCCCGGTAGGCAAGGGCACGCTGTCGCCGAACGTGGGCATCACCTGGATGTCCAAGGACACCGCCAATTACTATTACGGCACGCTGGACAGCGAAGTGGCCCGCGGCGTGGTCGACTACCGGCCGGGTGCTGCCACCCTGCCGCAGATCGGCCTGAGCTACTTCCGTCCCGTCGGGCGCACATGGTCGCTGCGGGCCAGCGCAGAGTACAGCCGTCTCCCCAGCAGCATAAAGAACAGTCCCTTGCTGGAGCGCGATACCAAGGGCACCGCGTCCGTGTTCGTGGGGTTCTCGCGCGGATTCTGAGTCGGGACCGCGCGCGTTCTCTCCGGCGCTTGCGGCAAGCCGGCGCTGTCCCGGCGCACGCGCGGGGCTTTGCTCATTGCAGATCACCGCCTAACCAGCGCCGCCCATTGGGGGTGACGCAACGACAGCTACGGCAGCCGACTGAAGTCGGCTCTACCGGGCATACGTGACCGGGCGTACGTGAACGGGCGTACGTGACCGAGGGTACATGACCGGGGCTGGGTGACCGGGGCTGCGTGTAGCCAGGGGCACGTGTAGCTGGGGCTGCGGGCAAAAAAACGCCCGGCAGTGCCGGGCGTCGTCTGCTCCGCAGGAACAGGATTACTTGATCAGGCGCAGGGTGAACGGGTAGCGGTACGCTTCGCCGTTGTTGGCCTTCACTGCAGCGATGATGCAGAACACCACGTTCAGCACGCCGACCACCGGCATCAACAGCGCGCCGATGAAGACGATCATCAGCACTACGCAGATCGCCATGGCGATGGCGATGGTGATCTGGAAGTTCAGCGCTTCCTTGGCCTGGTCGGTGACGAAGGCCTTGCTGGCGTCATCCTTGTTGATCAGCCAGATGACCAGCGCGCCGATGAACCAGGTGAAGATACCCAGCAGGTGGGCAGCCAGTGCCATGGTGCGCTGATCGGCCGGGGCCGGGTCGAGGCTGGTCGGCGGCGGCGGCGGGGCGGTGACGTTGTCGAATTCGCTCATGGAAAACTCCTTTTAAGGTAATGGGTCAGCGCGGCCCGCTCCCCGCAGGCCGTCACAGCCCGGCAAGAGTACGCCATTCACGACATCAATCGTTACCGGCCACCGTCATTTTTCCGACCAGCAGCGAGCCCATCGAAACGTGCGAGCGGGGGTCGATGTCACTGCCGATCGCCTCGATGGACTGGAACATTTCCCGCAGGTTGCCGGCAATGGTGATGCCATCGACCGGGTACAAAATCTCGCCGTTCTCCACGCGGAAGCCACCGGCGCCGCGCGAGTAGTCGCCGGTCACGGCATTCACGCCCTGCCCCATCAGTTCGGTCACCAGCAGGCCATTGCCCATCTGCCGGGCGATCGACCGCATATCCAGGCCCGCTTCGCTGGGCGCGATCTGCAGGTTGTGCACGCCGCCGGCATTGGCGGTGGTCTGCAGGCCCAGCTTGCGTGCCGAATAGCTGCCCAGGATGTAACGCTGCAGCACGCCATCACGCACGATGGCCGAGGTGCGGGTGGCCACACCGTCGCCATCGAACGCGGCCGATCGGCGACCACGGCGCAGGTGCGGCAGCTCGTCGATCTGCATCCAGGACGGGAACAGCGTCGTGCCCACGCTGTCCAGCAGGAAGCTGGCTTCGCGGTACAGCGCCCCACCGGACACCGCCGACAGCAGGTGGCCGATCAGACTGCGCGCCACTTCCGGGGCGAACAGTACCGGCATGCTGGCCGTCGCCAACGAGCGCGGCTGCAATCGGGCGATGGTGCGCTCGGCCGCCTTGCGCCCGACGGACGCGCCGTCCTCGAGGTCCTCACGGGCCAGCGCACTGGTGTACCAGCCGTCCCGCTGCATGCCATCGCCGTGGCCGGCGATCAAGGCCACGCTCATGGAATGATGGGTGCCGCGCTCGCGGCCAAAGAAACCGTGCGAGTTGGCATACACCGACAGGCTCTGGCCGGTGGACACCGAGGCGCCGTCGGTATTGCTGATGCGGGCATCGCTCTCGCGGCCAGCCGCTTCGCAGGCCAGCGCCAGATCGATGGCGTGCTCGGCCTGCAGCGCCCACGGGTGCCAGCCATCCAGATCCGGGAATTCACGGGCCATCAGCTCGGCATCCGCCAGACCGGACGCGACGTCATCTTCGGTGTGGCGGGCAATGGCGCAGGCCTGCTCTACCGTGGCCACCAGGCTGGACGGCTGCAGATCGGCGGTGCTGGCGCTGCCCTTGCGCTTGCCGAAGTACACCGTGACCGCGATGCCGCGGTCGGCAGTGGATTCCACTGTCTCCACTTCGCCCAGGCGGACATTCACATCCAGCCCGCGATCCTCGCTGCAGGACACCTCGGCCTGGCTGGCGCCCAGTCGGCGCGCATGGTCCAGCAACTGCTGGGAAATGTCGGCCAGCTGTTCCAGCCGGGCCTCGGGGCCAGTGGCAACGGCCGCTTCAGGGGCGATGACGTTCAATGCTTTATCCTGTACAGGTTGGGCCCGGCACGGCGCCGGGCGACGTATTTACGAAAGTAGGAAAGACGATGCGCGGACGCGACGAAGAAACCGGTGAATTCCACGATAAAAGCCGCAAGCAGAAGCGCAACGATGCGCTGGACGTGCTTGCGCTGGGCGAAAAGCTGGTTTCGCTGACACCGGCGCAGCTGGCGCGCCTGCCGGTGCCGGAGGATCTGCTGCCGCACATCGCCGAATGCAAGCGCATCACCGCGCACATCGCGCACAAGCGGCAGCTGGCGTTCCTGGCCAAGCACATGCGGCGCGAGGAAGAATCGGCGCTGGATGCGATCCGCGAGGCGCTGGACGCCAACAGTGATACCGGTCGCCGCGAAGTGGCGATGATGCATCGTGCCGAAGATTGGCGCGAGAAGCTGATGAACGACGGTGACGCGGCGCTGTCCAAGCTGCTGGGCGAATACCCGCAGGCGGACCGGCAGGAGCTGCGCACGCTGGTGCGCAATGCCCAGGCCGAAAAGGCGAAGAACAAGCCGCCGCGTGCGTACCGCGAGATCTTCCAGGTGCTGCGTACGCTCATGCTGCCGGCGGCGCTGGGGTTGATCGTGACCGACAGCGACGAAGACGTGGACGCTGACGAAAGCAGCGACGCGACCGAAGACGCCCAGGACTGAGGTCCGCCGGGGCGGGAAAGCCGCCGAGCCTGGCTCGGCGCTACCCAGGCTCAGCACCGCAGGCATCACGCCTGGGTGCCACCCACAGTGAGTCCGTCGATCAGCAGCGAGGGCTGGCCCACGCCTACCGGGACACTCTGGCCGTCCTTGCCGCAGATGCCGACGCCTGCATCCAGTGCCAGATCGTTGCCGATCATCCGCACCTTCTGCATGGTTTCCGGACCGTTGCCGATGATCGTGGCGCCCTTCACCGGCGCGGTGATGCGGCCGTCTTCGATCAGGTAAGCCTCGGTCGCGGTGAACACATACTTGCCGCTGGTGATATCAACCTGGCCACCGCCGAAATTGACGGCGTAAAGGCCCTTCTTCACCGAACGGATCATTTCCTGCGGGTCGTGCTGACCGGCGCGCATGTAGGTATTGGTCATGCGCGGCATCGTCAGGTGCGCGAAGGACTCGCGGCGGCCGTTGCCGGTCGGCGCCATGCCCATCAACCGCGCGTTGAGCGAGTCCTGCATGTAGCCGACCAGGATGCCGTCTTCGATCAGCGTGGTGCACTGCGTCCGCTGGCCCTCATCGTCGATGTTGAGCGAGCCACGGCGACCTTCCAGCGTGCCATCGTCGACGATGGTCACCCCGGGCGATGCAACGCGCTCACCAAGCCGACCGGCGTACACGCTGGTGCCCTTGCGGTTGAAGTCACCTTCCAGCCCGTGACCCACGGCTTCGTGCAGCAGCACACCGGGCCAGCCCGGACCCAGCACCACCGGCATCACGCCTGCCGGGGCCGGTACGGCCTCCAGGTTCACCAAGGCCTGCCGCAGCGCTTCGCGGGCAAAGGCTTCCGGGCGGCCATTGGCGAACAGCTCGGTGTAGTCGTAGCGACCGCCACCGCCGGAATAACCGGATTCGCGGCGACCGCCCTGCTCCACGATCACCTGCACGTTCAAGCGGACCAGCGGGCGGATATCCGCCCCCAGCACGCCGTCGCTGCGGGCGATCAGCACGGTGTCCACGCCGCCGGACAGGCTCACGGTGACCTGCTTCACCCGTGGGTCGGCGGCGCGCAGGTAGCTGTCCAACCGCTTCAGCACCTCCACCTTGGCTTCGTTGCCCAGGCTGTCCACCGGATCCAGCGCGGGGTACAGCGCGCGCGCATCGCCGCGCAGCAGCGACTTGCCGGTCTGCGCCCCGCCCTCGCGCGAAATCGCGCGCGCGGACTGCGCTGCGCTGGACAGCGCGTCACGGTGGATGTCGTCGGAGTAGGCGAAGCCGGTCTTCTCACCGGAAATCGCGCGCACGCCGACGCCCTGCTCGATGGAATGCGCACCGTCCTTGACGATGCCGTCTTCCACGCTCCAGCTTTCGCGGCGGGCGTGCTGGAAATACAGGTCACCAAAGTCGATGCCCGGGCCCAGCAGGTGGCCGAAGGTGGTTTCCAGGAGGCCGGCATCCAGCCCGGCGGGCTGCAGCAGGCGGTCGGTAGCGAGGGTCAGGGCGTTATCGGTCATGGGGTTCAATCTGGGGGCGGATGGCGGCATTGGCAAGCCACCGCGCCGCCGTTGTGAGGGAGGAAGGCGCTCAGCGCGCTTTCGGCTTGGGCGGCGGAGGCGCGGCGGCATCACGCTCCACCACGTCCACCTTGGGCTCTTTCCAGGGCCCGGTTACCCGGTAGGTCTTGGCACCGATCTCGCCCAGCGGCTTGGACAGCACCGCATTGGTGGCCGCGCCCAGCGCAGCGCCCACCGGGCCGCCGGCCACCGCACCGACGACGGTCAGCAGGTTGCCCGAGCGCGGATTGACATCGATGGTCTGGTCGAACTGCTGGTTGCGCAGGTCGGTACGGCCGCGGATGCGGATGTTCGCGGCCGGCCCTTCGATCATCACCTTGTCGGTGGTGGCCGACCCGTCCGCGAAGGCCAGCGTGCCGCCGATCTGGTTGAAGGCGAAGCCCTTGGAGAAGAAGTCGCGGAAGTCCAGCATCAGCCGCCGCGGCAGCTGGGTGATGCTGAGCAGGCCCAGCACGCGCCCGGCGCCGGGCTCCAGTTCCAACAGCTGGCCATTGCGCGCATCGACGGTCATCGTGCCCTGCAGGTTGCCCAGCTGGAAATCAGAGGGACCGCCCTGCCAGCCGGCCTGCAGGTCGATGCGGCCCTGGCCGCCGCGCAGCTGGCCGCCGTAGTCCAGGTCACGCAGCAGGTCACCGAGGTCTTCGCTGCGTACCTGCGCGGTCAGCGCGGTACGCGCTGCGGGCCCTTTACCCAGCCAGTCGCCGCGCACGTCGATGGCCTGTTTGGGTGAGCGGAAGTCCAGCTGCTGCACGCGCAGTCCATTCACCACCGGCTGGGTGCGCAGTGTCGCCTGGCCCAACGTGATCTTGCCGAACTGCAGGTCGGCGATGTCCAGCGACAACGGCGGGATGCCGGCCGGATCGGTGTCGTTGGCCGTGGCCTGTACCCGCGCGGCCATCACCTCCCCGTCGGGCATCACGATCGGCGCACCGTCGCGCGGACGGGGCTGCACCGGGCCCGGCAGCGATTTCCAATGCACGCGCTGCAAGGCGCCACTGATGGTGCCGCCGCGGGCGGTGGGCACCTGCAACTGGCCGGCCAGCGAAGGGCCATCCAGACGCACATCAAGGAATTGCGGGGTCGGCCGCAACTGCAGTCGCGTCTGTTCGAACACCCCTCCGATCAGCAGCAACTGCGCCACCTGCACATCCACCGAACGCAGCGGCATGGGGTCATTGCCTGCCCCATCGTTGCTGTCTGCAGCCGAACCCCGTGCCAGTCCGATCCACTCCAACGCGTCCAGCGACCCGCTGCGGCCGTTCACCGCCAAGCCGCTGGCGGGCGGATCCCGGTCGACCCGTGCGCTGCCCAGCGTGACCTGCACGCCGGTCTGGCCCTGGTGGGTGCGCGCGGCCAAGGCGAGACGCTCACCGAACGCCACTTCGATGCGGCCATCGCCCATCGGCAGCTGTGCAGCCACGCGCGTATCGAGCGCTTCACCGGCGGGCTTGTCCAGCGGCGCGGGGAAGCTCAGCACCGTGCCCACCAGGTCCGACTGCAGGTGCAACCGTGCGGGCGGCACCGGTGCCGGCGCACCGCCAGTGGCGGCAGCGGCGACGGCCTTCGGCATGTCCACGCCGATCGTCCAGTTCGAGCGGCCGGTGATGTACGGCTTCAGCCAGGCCATCTCCGGCGCCCTATCCAGCAGCACGCCGGCATCCAGGTTGGCGTCCAGCTGCGATTCGAAGGCCAATTGCGGATCGCGCACGAAGCCGCCTGCGCGCAGGCTCAGCGTGCCCGCTGCGCCCAGGTGACGAACCGCCAGGTTGTCGGCACCGAAACCGCCGCCGGCGTACTGGGCCACCCCGCGCACGTCGTCGAAATCCAGCGCATAGCGCTTGTCGGCCAGCTTCACGCCCTCCAGCGTCACGCTGCCCTTCAGGTGCCCCGGCTGACCCGCACGCAACGGCTGCAGCAGATCGAAGTCCACCGCAGCGGGGCCACTCACGCTCAGCGCATCGAGCGTGTCACCGTACTGTGCGTGCAGCGGGCTGCGACGCAGCATCGCCAGCAGCTTGCTGGACTCACTGCGGCTCTGCGCGCGCACGTACAGCGGCGTCTCACCGAAATCTTCAATGCCTGCCTGCATCGCATCCACGTTCACGCCCGCCAGATCGCCACGTCCCGTCAGCGAGAAGCCGGGGCCAATGAACGCGATGTCCGCCTCCACGGCGGTCATGTCGGGCCAGGTTTTCTGGAAGCGGATGGTGCCGTCTTCAATATGTCCGGTCGCTTCGAAGCGCCCGTTGTTACGGTCGAACGGCCAGTCGTCCAGGTCGCCGGCCACCAGGCCGATGCCGTTGCGCACGCGGCCCGCCTGCAACGCGGTATCCAGCCAGTCACGGGCATGCTCGCTCATCCTCGAACGGATCCAGAAGCGCTTGGCAGCGGTCATCGGGACATCGTCGATCTTCGCTGCCAGCTGCATCCACGGCCGCGTGCCGTCGCCCTGGAACCACAGTCCCCCACGGACATCGGCAGCGTAGTCGGTGCCCTGCACACGCAGCGCCGGCGTGCCGACCCGCCAACCGCCCGCTTCGTCATGCCAACCGACGATCTCACCGGCGAGTCGCACGTCGTGGCGCACGCCGAATCCCTTTGGCCAGTCCAGCTGCATCTGCTGTCGGGACTGCAGCTGCAACGAGAACCCTTCGGCATCGCCTTGGAACCGGCCGCCGATACCGACCAGGCCGGGGCCCCCATCCACGCTGGAAAACGCCAATGTGTCGAGGTCGCCCTGCACCCACAACGGACCGTTGCGCTCACCGCGTGCCTGCAGTTTGCGCACGCGCAGCTGGGGATGGGCGCGGTACAGCCAGTCGCGCAGGCCGGCATCCACCCGGTCGGTCAGCGCCAGGCCCCGCAGCAGCACGTTGCCGTCTATGTTGTTGGCCACCAGCGCGGTGTGCTGTCCTGCACCGATCAGCAGTCCATCCAGTACCTGCTCACGATCTTCCGCCCGCACCCGCAGGCGTGGGGCTTCCGCCCGCCAGCCACCGGCGCTGTAACGCCAGCGCGCACGTACCTGCAGGCGCTCGATGTCCAATGTGGGCTTGGCCACGTGCGCCGTCGGCGTGCCGACAAGCCGTAGTCCGGACAGATCCGAGTCCGTGGTGACCATCACCGGGCGGAAATCACGCAGGGCCACCCAGGCGTTGAGCTCGCCGCGGCCCTGCAACAGCTGTACGCCGGCACCGGACAGCAGCGGCGACCAGGCCTGCAGGTCTACGGGATCGCCGCCCAGCCACGCCTCGCCATTGCCGGCGCGACGATCTACATCCAGTACTGCCGCCAATGGCAGCGCATCGGCTTGTGCCCAGGCCCGCACGCCAACGCGCAACCGATCAGCGTCCACCCGAAGGCGCAGATCCAGGCGCGGCAAGGTCGTCTGCAGGCCTATCGACGGTGCCTCGATGGTCAGGCGACCCTGCTCCACCTGCAGTTCGCCCAGCCGACGCAGGCCGTCCAGCGGGTCGCCGGTTTTCGCCGCCGGCAATCCACGCACGCTCCAGCGCCCGTCATCGGCCCGCTGCAGGGTCAGCGCCAGGCCACGCAGGCGCAGCTCGGTCAACGATCGGCCCGGCAACAGGCCGGCATACATCGCCACCTGCACCTCGGCCTGGCCGATGCGCAGGCCTTCGCCGGCGCCGATACGCAGTCCATCCAGCTGCAGCAGCGGCCCGCGGCGGGTCCACTGCGCTTTCAACGCATCGAAGCGCACCGGCTGCCCGGCACGCGTGCTCAACCACGCAGAAACTTTGTCGGGATTGCGCTCAACCAGCGGCAACAGCTGGCTGAGGGTACCCACCAGCAACGCCACCACCACCAGGGTGATAGCGAGCGCGTACAGGGCAAGACGGCGGATCCTTCGCAGTCGCTGGCGCGGCGGTGCGCTCATCGGCCTTGGCCGGCAACCGGCCGGATTGGATCAGAGCAGGACCACATCGAACTGTTCCTGCAGGTACTGGTCGTCAGCCTGGAAGCTGATGCTCTTGCCGAGAAATTCCTCCAGCTCGGCGACTGCCGTGGATTCTTCATCGGTGATCCGCGCCACGACCTTCGAAGAAGCAATCACCAGCAGGCGCGCCGCTTCGAACTGACGCACCGCGCGGGTGATCTCGCGGAAGATCTCGTAGGTCACCGTTTCGGTGGTCTTGATGCTGCCGCGGCCACTGCACTGCGGGCACGTCTCGGAAAGCTGGCGCTCCAGGCTCTCCACGGTGCGCTTGCGGGTCATCTCCACCAGGCCCAACGGCGAGAAATCATAGACGGTGGTCTTGGCGTGGTCGCGCGCCAACGCCTTTTCCAGCGTACGCAGCACCTGACGGCGGTGCTCGGCATCCACCATGTCGATGAAGTCGATGATGATGATGCCGCCCAGGTTGCGCAGCCGCAGCTGCCTGGCCACGGCCTGGGCCGCCTCCAGGTTGGTGCGGTAGACGGTTTCTTCCAGGTTGCGCTGGCCGACGAACGAACCGGTGTTGACGTCGATGGTGGTCATCGCCTCGGTCTGGTCGATCACCAGGTAGCCCCCGGACTTCAGCGGCACCTGCTTGTCCAGCGCGCGGCCGATCTCGTCCTCCACCCCGAACATGTCGAAGATCGGACGGTCGCCGGCATACAGCTCCAGCTT
Source organism: Stenotrophomonas sp. CFBP 13718 (assembly GCF_014842145.1). Taxonomy (NCBI): domain Bacteria; kingdom Pseudomonadati; phylum Pseudomonadota; class Gammaproteobacteria; order Lysobacterales; family Lysobacteraceae; genus Stenotrophomonas; species Stenotrophomonas sp. CFBP 13718. The sequence continues at coordinate 89,342 of NZ_JACYVC010000004.1, read as the reverse complement.
TTCAGCCAGCACCGGCATGTACTTGGCGACGAAGGCCTGCAGCTGGACGAAGGTTTCCTTGGAATCGACCTTGACCTTGTCCACGTCCTTGCGGATCAGGTCGCGTACCGAGCGCAACGGCAGGCTCAGGTCTTCATAGATCACGCTGCACGACGCGGCCTCGCGGCCACGGCGCTCGACCACGTTCCAGACGCGCGACAGGTAGGCCACGTCCTCGGCGATGGCCTCGGCAGGCTGGCCTTCGGCATTGGTGCGCACGATATAGCCGTAGCCGCCGTGCTGCGCTGACAGCTCGGTCACCAGCGTCTTCAACCGCGCCCGCTCGGTTTCGTCTTCGATCCGCGCCGAGACACCGACCACCTTGGACTGCGGCAGCAGCACCATGTAACGCGATGGAATGCTGATCTGCGTGGTCAGGCGCGCGCCCTTGGTGCCGATGGGATCCTTCACCACCTGGACCACGATGTCCTGGCCGTCGCGCAGCAGCTCGACGATCGGCACGGACGAGGGCGGCGGCAGCGTGGTGCCATCGGTATCCGGGCTGGCCACGGGCGCCGGCCGCACCACGTCGTTGGCATGCAGGAACGCAGCGCGGTCCAGGCCCACTTCGACGAAGGCAGCCTGCATGCCGGGCATGACCCGCTGCACCTTGCCCTTGTAGATGTTGCCGACCACGCCGCGCCGCCAGCCGCGCTCGATATGCAGCTCCTGCAGCATGCCGTTCTCGATCACCGCTACCCGGGTTTCGCGGGGAGTTACGTTGACCAGTATTTCTTCAGACATGTACGGCAGCCTCCGTGGCGGCAACAGGTTGGGAAGGCAAGCCGGCACCGGCAAGCAACCGGTCGGTCTGGTACAGCGGTAATCCCATCACGCCGGAATAGCTCCCGGCCAGATGGGTGATGAAGCGCTCTGCTTCCCCCTGGATGGCGTAGGCACCGGCCTTGCCGATCGGCTCGCCGGTGGCCACATAGGCTGCGATGGAGACATCGTCCAGCGTGGCGAAGCGAACCTCCGACACCACCACGTCAGCGTGCACGCCCTGCGCGTCGACCAGCACCACGGCGGTCATCACCTGGTGGCTGCGGCCGGACAACGCACGCAGCATCGCGGCGGCATCGTCGGCATCGGTCGGCTTGCCGAACACCCGCTCGCCCAACACGACTTCGGTGTCTGATCCCAGCACCTGGGCGCGCGGATCCGTCCCGGCTACCGCGAGCAGTCCCGCGCGGGCCTTGTCGGTGGCCACCCGCAGCACGTAATCACGTGGGCTTTCGCCGGCCAGGCGCACTTCAGGCACGTCCAGGTCCAGAGACTGGAACGGGCGGCCAAGGCGGGCAAGCAATTCACTGCGGCGGGGGGAGCGGGAGGCAAGATAGAGCATCCACACAGCATACCCTGCGCGCAGCGCCTGAATCGTCGGCAACACGGCGGGAAAACCGGCAACCCCGTTCCGGCTCACAACGCGTTCATCCCTACGCCAGCAACCTCGATGGCCTTCAAGGAGATCACCATGCGTCGCCCTGCTCTTTCCCCGCTTCTGCTCGCCCTGTCCCTCGCCCTGGGAGCTTCCGTGACCGCAAACGCCGCCGTACCGGCCCCTGCCATCGCGCCGGTGGAAGGCACCCTGCTCAACGTGTCCGCCAATGCCGAAGCCAGCCGGGTACCTGACGTGGCCACCCTGTCGGCCGGCGTCGTCACCCAAGCCGTCGACGGCAACAGTGCCATGCGCGAGAACGCGCAGAAGATGGACAAAGTGCTTGCTGCGATCAAAGCGGCCGGTATCGCCGAGCGCGACGTGCAGACCAGCGGCGTGAACCTGAGCCCCCAGTACCGCTATGCCGAAAACGAAGCGCCGAAGATCACCGGCTACCAGGCCAGCAACACGGTCAGCCTGAAGGTGCGTGACATTGCCAAGCTGGGCAAGGTGCTCGACGGACTGGCGGCGCAGGGCGCCAACCAGATCAACGGGCCGAGCTTCGAGATCGACCAGCCGGAACCGGTCTATGACGAAGCCCGCCTGGCCGCGCTGAAAAAGGCGCAGGCTCGCGCGCAGACCTATGCCAAGTCATTGGGGCTGCAGGTCCGTCGCATCGTCAGCATTTCCGAAAGCAGTGGCGGCGGTTTCCGCCCGGTGATGATGCGCGCACAGGCCGCCCCGATGGCCGCCGACATGAGCACGCCGGTAGCCGCAGGTGAGACCACCGTCTCGGTGAACCTGGACGTCGTGTTCGAACTCGGACGCTGATGCCGTGATCCAGGCGGGTCCTCGTCGCCCCCGCGAAGAGGACCTGCCCGGACACCACACCGGTCTGCTGCCTGACCCGTAGCCAAACGCTGCCTGCGCGCCCACTGGGCACACGCTGCTCAGCGCGCTATTCCTGCATCACCGGCACCGGCCGGCAAGACGATGTTCCCTCGCTGTCCCGCATGGAGGTGGATCATGGTTCGTGCATATCCGGCTGTACCGCAACACGTCGATCCGGTCAGGATCACCGCCTGGAGTGCGGCAATCGCACTGCATCTGCTGGCCTTTCTGCTGCTGATCATCCCCGCCGCCTACGTCGCCCTGCCGCTTCCGCGCGAGGCGCCACAGATCCGCTGGATCACGCCGGAAAAGCCGCTGCCGCCCGCGCCCGTGCCACCTGCAGATCCGGTGGCGGTGGTGCCGCCGCAGACGAGTGTGCAGCCGCTACCGACGCCGTTGGCCTTGCCCCCTGCGGTCATCGACCCGGCACCGGTGCTTGCGCTGCCTGCGTCTGCAGTCGCTGCGCCGCAGGCCGTCCCGTCACCGACCGAGGCGCCCGCCATGGGCGGTGCAGGCGCCTACCTGAGCTATCGCAGCGCGCCGCCGCCGTCGTATCCGATCGCTGCCCTGCGTAACCAGGAGCAGGGCACGGTACTGCTGCGTGTGGAGGTGGATGCGAAGGGTCAGCCCACACGCGTGACGATCGAGCGCAGCAGTGGCTCGCGCGCGCTGGACACTGCGGCGCGCCAGCAGGTGCTGCGTCGCTGGACGTTCGAACCGTCGATGCGCGATGGCGTGGCGACCGCGTCCGTGGGCCTGGTCCCCATTGATTTCTCGCTGCCGCAGTAAGCCGACCGCCGGGGCAGGCGTGCCCTGCCCCGGCCGCACCGTTTGACGCAGATCACAGAGCGGTGCGAATTAAGCAAAATTTCACTCTTGCATCACCTGATACGAACCTAGATTGACGCCATCGCGGGGCAAGGGGGCCCGCGATCGAACGACGCCATCAAGGTTTCCCAGTCAGGAGAGAGCTGTGAATCATCCGACCCGTTGCCCCGCCACCCGCTGCACCCCGCTTGCCGCCTCCATCACCCACATTCTGACCGGCGGCGCCCTGCTGCTGGCCGCAGCCGTCTCCCCCAGCGCCTTCGCGCAGGAGCAGGCCACCAACCTGGACCGTGTCACGGTCACCGGCTCGAACATCCCCCGTACCGACACCGAAACCCCATCGCCGGTCCAGGTGGTCACCCGCCAGGAAATCGATCGCACCGGCAAGACCACCGTTGCGGAGTACCTGCAGACCCTCACCTCGGATGGCTCTGGTTCCATCCCCAAGACCTTCGGCAATGGCTTCGCTGGCGGCGGCGCAGGCATCTCGCTGCGCGGTCTCGGCGCCGGCTCCACCCTGGTGCTGCTCAATGGCCGCCGCATGGCCACCTACGGCCTGGCCGATGACGGCCAGAAGGTATTCACCGACCTGAGCACCATTCCGCTGGATGCGGTGGAGCGCGTGGAGGTGCTGAAAGACGGCGCGTCCGCTACCTACGGGTCCGATGCGATTGCCGGCGTGGTCAACATCATCCTGCGCAGTGACTTCGAGGGCGTGATCCTGCGTGGGTCTTACGGTCTGTCCGGCGACAGCGACGGCGATGCGAAGAAGGCGACGCTGACGGCCGGTACCGGCAACCTGTCCACCGACGGGTGGAATGCGTTCTTCAGCCTGGACGTCGGCAAGACCGATGGCATCCGGGTCAGCGACCGCCGCAACCGTGACTGGATCGGCACCGGCGACCTGCGTCGCTGGGGCTACAGTGCCGGCGGCAGCCAGTTCCTCGGCGGCGCGATCACCGGCAACGGCAGCGGCGGCGGCAACTCGCCGGCCGGCAGCATCTTCAACCCGACCACCGGGCTGCTGGAATCACTGCCTGGCTGCGCCCAGTTCTCCGATGTCAGCCCGCAGGATCCGGGTGGCGGCTGCCTGTGGGACATGGCCAACTTCCGTGATCTCAGCCCGGAAGAGAAGTACGTCAACGTCTTCAGCCGCGCGACCTTCGCCTTCAACGACAGCGCCGAGGCGTACGTGGAGATGGGCTACTCGAGCAAGGAAACCACCTTCAACAACACGCCCTCCAACGTCTCCGGCGCCTGGGGGTTCCAGGGAGGCCCCGTCAACGCGAACAGCGGCCCCGGCGCCACCGTGCTCGCTGTTGGCCACCCGGACAACCCGTATGCCACGCCGGTGCGCGTGCGCTACAACGCCTTCGACGTCGGTCCACGGGTGACCAACAACAAGAACGAGTTCATCCGCTTCCTGGCCGGGGTCAAGGGCACCTGGGGCGAGTGGAGCTACGACACCGGCTATCTGCACTCGTCGACCAACCTGGTCAACAAGCGCGATGGTTTCCTGCGCTACAGCGCGGTCCAGTGCGTGCTCGGTGACCTGGCCTGCCCGGCCGGCACCTGGAACATTGGCGCCGGATCGGATGCGAATCCGCAGAGCCTGTACGACTACATCTCGCCGACCATCCAGGCCAACGCCAAGAGCAGCCTGGACATGTTCGATTTCAAGGTGAACCGCTCGCTGATGGACCTGGCCGGTGGCCCGCTCGGCCTGGCCATCGGTACCGAATGGCGTCGCACCACCAACAGCCTCACGCCGCAGACCTACACCGATGTGGGCGACATCATCGGCTTGGGCTACTCCGCCTATGACGGCACCCAGAACGTATACGCCGGCTACGCGGAGCTTGCAGCGCCGGTGCTGGAATCGTTGGAGTTGACGGCCGCCGCACGCTACGACAAATACGAAAGCGGTGACGACTCGGTGACCCCGAAGGTCGGCTTCAAGTGGACCCCGGCCGAGTGGTTTGCCCTGCGCGGCACCTACGCTGAAGGCTTCCGTGCGCCGAACCCGGCCGAGAACGGAGATGGCGGCCTGGCCGCGTTCTCCAACGCACTCGATCCGGTCCGCTGCCCCGGCGGCAACCCGGCACCGGGCGGCACGCAGGACGACTGCGGCCAGCAGCCTGTTGCGATCATCACCCGGCCGAACCCGGACCTGGAAGCCGAAGAGTCCAAGAGCTACTCGGTCGGGATCGTGCTGCAGCCGACCCGCACCACCTCGATCACCGTCGATGCCTGGCGGATCAAGCGCAGCAACGAAATCGCACAGGGCTCTACGGCCGACGCCATTGCATCGGGCAACGTGCTGCGCGATACCGATCTGCTCAATGGCGTGCCGGGGACCGGCTCGATCCTGGCCATCAACACCAATTACGTAAATGCCAGTGCGTCGAAGGTCGAAGGTATCGATACGGACATCCGCCAGGACATTCCGCTGGGTAACGCGGGTGATCTGCGGCTGGACCTGCAGTGGAGCCACACCAGCAAGTTCGAGCGGACCGAGGGCGGCACCACGCACGAGTACGCGGGCACGCATGGCAACTGCGATGTGACCAACTGCATCGGCACGCCGAAGGACCGCATCAACTTCGGCGCTACCTGGAACTACCACGACTGGTCGGTCAGCGGCATCGTCAACTACATCAGCGCGATCGACAACCTGGCTGAGACCGGCGGTACCAAAGAAGACGACTGCTTGAACTTCCGTGCCGATGGCAGCCCGGCCCCGGGCAACTGCTCGCTGGCCTCGTTCACCACCTTCGATCTGTCCGCCAACTGGAAGGTGGCGGACAGCATGGAGATCTTCGGTTCGGTGGCCAACGTGTTCGACCGCACCGCCCCGCTGGATCCGGCCACCTACGGCGGTATCAACTACAACCCGCTGCACTTCAGCGGCGCGATCGGACGTTACTTCACCGTGGGGGCGAAGTACACGTTCAATTGAGGGAAGGCTGTCGCTTCAATGAAAAGGCCCGGGCCACGCGCCCGGGCTTTTTTAATGTGTGACGGTAGCGCCGAGCCGTGCTCGGCGGCTTTGCGTCTGCACGCACGCGAACGGTGACGCGCTCCGCCGAGCGTGGCGCGGCGCTACAACGCGGTGATGCACTTCGGCGGCTCTGCGTCCGCACGCGCGCGAACGGTGACGCGCTCCGCCGAGCGTGGCTCGGCGCTACAACGCGGTGACGCACTTCGGCGGATTTGCGTCTGCACGTGCGCGAACGGTGACACGCTCCGCCGAGCGTGGCTCGGCGCTACAACGCGGTGGTGCATTCCGGTAGCGCCGAGCCGTGCTCGGCGGCTTTGCGTCTGCACGCGCGCGAACGGTGACGCGCTCCGCCGAGCATGGCTCGGCGCTACCGGCGCGCGAAGGAGCTGGCTGCGTGCAGCGCACATCCGGCCGCCATGCCCAACAACGCACCGTAGCCGATAGAGGCGCCAGTCACCCACGCGAGCGGTCCGCCCACCAGAACGCCCGCCAATGCAAAGGCGCCCCGTTGGCGCTGCCCTTCGCGTCGCGCCGCAGCAACAGCCAACTGCGCGCTGCGCTGCTGCTGCGCCTGCAATTCGGGCGCGAACAATGCACTGGAGACGGCCTCGGCCTGCTGTTTTTCCATGTCGTGCTCCTTCCATGTTTGAACCGGTCATCGAGGTTAACGCCGCGCGTGGCGCGGCGCTACAACGCGGTGATGCACTTCGGCGGCTTTTCGTCTGCACGCGCGTGAACGGTGACGCGCTCCGCCGAGCGTGGCTCGGCGCTACTGGATCTGCGCCAGCGCCCTGCGCAGCGGTGCGTCCGATACCTGGATCGGGCCGTGGAACGGCACGCTCATGTCCAGCACGAAGTAGACGGAAACGGCGATCAGGGCAGCAGACACCACGAACATGCCGACCACCATCGGATTGCGTGGGGCGCGGTAGCCGAAGCTGCCGTAGATCAGCGTCATCCAGGCCATCAGCATCCAGATGATCAACCGCGGCACGCTGGCTTCGGATTGCTCGACGATGCTCCAGCGCTGCCGCACGACCGACTGGAACTGCTGACGCGCGTCTGCAAGCAGGCCTTCGTGATACCGGTCAGACGGTGCGATGCGGTCCAGTGCTCCTCCGACCTGATCCAGCGCGTTCGCCGCCGGGCTCCGCCGATGCGACAGCGCATCATCGCCACGCGCGGGATCGGCAATCGCCAGTTCGATGTATTCGATCAGCCGCGTACGGGTCTCATCGGTTTCCACGCCATACGTGCGCAGTGATCGATCCAACATGATCAGACTGGTGGAATACGCATGGACGTTGGAGTCGATGGTCTCGAAGGTGTTTTTCGAGGAGTTGATCAGCAGGCCGAACACCAGCGAGGTCATCACCACGAAGATGTTGGCCACCAACCTCAGCACCGTATTGGTGTCATCGTCACGATGCCGGGCAGAGAGCCTGGGGTACAGGTAGAGCATGCCGATGGATGCAGTGCACAGGCAGGAAAAGACGACCACCGCTGTCATGATCTCGCCCATCGTGACGCTCCGGCCAAGGGATGGACGGAGCATGCCACGAGTCGACCGGGAAAGCGCCCTCAGGCACCCGCCGCTGGATCGCTAGCGACCGTAGCGTAACGGGAAGAAACGGCAGGCGCGCGATGCGGAAGAAGGGAAGCACTCCCTGAACGCGTCTCCGGCCGCGTCGTCGGGATCACGCAGCCACTCGGTCTTGTCTTCCACATGCACGTAAAGGTTGCCGAGCTGCCCTTCCGACCCGTCCGGCTGGTAAGCGAGGTCGATTTCTTGTCCCGACATCAGGCCATAGGTGCAGTTGACCAGGATGGCGTCGGTTCCCGCACCCTGTGTATACAGGAGTGCGCTTTCCAGGCGGGATACGGCGCCCGATGGCCGCGCCGGCGACACCCATTCGCCCTCCCAGCCGTCCAGCGTCTCGCGTGCGTGGTAGCGACCGTCCTGCACGTGTACCCGGGCTGCCGGTGGGCATGCCATCAGCGCGGAAGCGTTGTCGTGGCCCGGCGCCGGTTCGGCCGCGAGAACGCCTGATGAGCACGCGGCGACAAGGGCAACAGTGGCAGCTACAGCGATGGAAGGAGTCATCGACATTACCTCTCGGAGGGTGTGCTTCATCAGAACAATGCTGCCCCACGATCGCCATACAGTATTGTTAAAAAGTGGCATGCGCTCCCTCGCGCATCCGAACAGGCAAAAAAAAACCTGCATCTCACGATGCAGGTTTTCAAAATGGCGCCCGAAGTTGGACTCGAACCAACGACCCCCTGATTAACAGTCAAGTGCTCTAACCGGCTGAGCTATTCGGGCAGACGACCAGTATAACGACTCTTCACGCGCGATGGTAGGGGTGATTGGCCAACATCGCGGCCGCGCGATACAGCTGTTCGGCCACCACCAGCCTGACCAGCATGTGTGGCAAGGTCAGCGGTCCGATCGACCATTTTTCATCGGCCAATGCGGACACTTCGGCAGAGTGGCCTTCCGGCCCACCGATAAGAAACGCCAGGTCCCTGCCCTGCCCGCGCCAGTGCTCCAGGCGCTGCGCCAGCTGCTCTGAACTGAGCTGCTTGCCCGGCACATCCAGCGCAACCACATAGGCATTTTTTGGCAGCGCGGCAATCACCCGCTTGCCCTCGTCATCGGTGGCGCGGCGCGCGTCACGCCCTTTGCCGCGCAGGCCCGGCTCGATCTCCACGAGATCAAACGGCAGCCAATGCGACAGACGTTTCTGATACTCGGCAAAGCCCTGCGCCACCCAACTGGGGGCACGTTCACCGGTCGCGATCAGGCGTGCTTTCATCCTGGCTCCTCATAACGTCCAACGGCGCCATCGGCGCCGTCAGAGTGCAACGTCAACGCGGCAGGACCGCTCAGACTTCGTCTTCAATCTCGTCGCGCGAAGACGGCTGGTCACCGACCGTCCACAGGCGCTCGAGCGCATATAGCTCGCGCATGCGCGGCAGCATGACGTGGACGACGACGTCGCCCAGGTCCACCAGCACCCATTCGGCTTCGCGCTCGCCCTCGGTGCCCAGCGGCATCTGGTCGATCTTCTTGGCGAAGCGCACGACTTCTTCGGCGATGGATTTGACGTGGCGCGAGGACGTGCCCGACGCGATCACGAAATAATCGGCGACGCTGGACTTGCCACGCACGTCGATGGTCACCACGTCCTTGGCCTTCAGCTCTTCCGTGGCTTCCATGACACAGGCCAGCAGCTGCTCCACGGAGGGCGGCGGGCTGGGCAGATCGACCTTGATGGTCTGGGGTTGGGACTGGGTTTCGGGCTGGTTGCTCAAAGCGGGTCGACTCGATAAACGTAAGGGGGATTATACGGCCACAGCGGCAGCGTGCCATTCATGGCGATGTTCAGCCGGCAGTACGGTACAGGCCATTGGCGGCGATGTAATCGGCCACGGCCGGCGGCATCAGATCGCGCCCTGCCCCGCCACGGGCAATCTGGGCCCGCACCGTGCTGGCCGACTCGCCGCGCAGGGGCTGACGCAGGCGCAGTACCCGACCGGCTGCGGCAGCTGCCAAGTCCTGGCCCCGATCGGTCCAGCGTCCCTGCAACGCTTGGCCGAGCTCGCCGGCCACCACCTCCGGCAGCGGACTGCCAGGGCGTTCGGCCACGATGAAATGGGCCAGGTCCAGCAGCTCGCGCCATCGGTGCCACGTGGCCAGCGACAACAGGCTGTCGGCCCCCAGCAGCCACGCCAGCGGGCACTCCGGGCCGACCTCGGCGCGCAGGCCGGACAGCGTATCGAACGTATAGGAGGGCACGCCCGGCGTGCGCGCGGCGCGCTCCAGTTCCAACCGGTCCAGCTGCAACCCGGGTTCGTCGGCCAGCGCCAATTGCAGCATCTCGCATCGCTGGACGGCCGTGGCGCCCGGCGCTGCGCGATGCGGAGGGTCCGCGGACGGCAGCAGGCGTACGGTGACCTGTAACTCGTCGCGCGCAGCGCGGGCAATGGCCAGATGACCCAGGTGAACCGGGTCGAACGTGCCGCCGTAATAAAGGCGCAGGCCCTTCGCCATCGGTCAGGCCCGGGCGAGCAGACGCACCGCACGCGCCTCGGACACGGCCACCAGCAGACGCTCCAGCGCGAGCCAGGCATCGCCGTCGGCGCGCCCCTTTGCGATACGGTCGACCAGGCCCGCTTCAGCCACGAACCGCTCCCACCGCTTGGCCTCGGGATGGCGCTGGAGCGCACGCTTGTAGGGCGCCTGCCGCGATTCCCAGATTCCGCGGGATTTCATCTCCGCCGCCAGGTTGCCACCGCGTGCCTGCACCTGTGCCAGGCCCGCCCCCGCCAGCAGCTCACGGATGACGATCGGCATCAGCGCCGCCACCGCTTCACCCTCCGCACGCAGGCCAGCGACCATGCGCAGCACAGCCTTTGGCTGGCCGGAGAACGTGGACTCCACCAACCGGAACACGTCGTAGCGGGCCGCGTCGGCGACCAGCGCATCCATCTTTTCAACATCCAGCACGTCGCCACCGTCCACCAGCAGCGCCAGCTTGTCGATTTCCTGGGCCGCAGCCAACAGGTTGCCTTCCACGCGCTCGGCCAGTCGCTGCACCGCCTGCGGATCCGCACGCAGGCCCTTGCTGCGCAGCCGGCGCTCGATCCAGTCGGGCAGCTCGTGCGGCTTGATCGCCCATGCCACGGAAATCACCCCGGCACGGCCCACGGCATCGGCCCACTTGCCCTGGTGGGATTTGCTCCACTCGTTGGTGGTGATCAACAGCACCACGTCCGGCGGTGGGGACGCGCAGAAATCACTGATGACCTGCCCGCCCTCCTTGCCCGGCTTGCCGTTGGGCAAGCGCACTTCGATCAACCTTCTCGCACTGAACAGGCTGGGCGCATTGAAGCCCGCCTCCAGCCTGCCCCAATCGAAATCGCGGCCATCGGCGTCGAACACTTCACGTTCGCTGATGCCCTCGGCCCGTGCGCGGCTGCGTACGGCGTCGGCGGCTTCCAGCACGCGCAGGGTCTCCGGCCCGGCGACCAGGTAGACCGGCGCCAGCGGCTGCCCGCCAGCGGCACTGGCCAACTGCTCCGGGCGCAGTTCCATGCCGGGGCCGGCTCAGTCCTGCACCGGCCGGGTGGCCGGTTCGGGTGCGGGCTTGGCCGTCGGCACGGTGGTCTGGATGGCCGGCACGCCCGCCGACGCGGGACCGGCCGGAACCACCACGCCATCCACCGGCGCGGACAGGCTGCGGCCTTCGCGCAGTTCATTACGCACCACGCTGTCGATGCGGCGGATGATCGACGCCGACATCTCGCGGCGCAGTTCGTCAGCCAGGATCTCACGCTCGGTCGTGGTACCGGTGGCGTCGGTTGGCGGCGACACGTAGTCCCGCGACAATTCGATCACCTGCTGCGGCACCAGTTCGCTGCCATCTTCGCGGCGGAAGATGAAGATCACCGCGTAGCGCAGGCTGTACTCCTGGGCACGGCCCTGCGCGTCGATCGCGATGGGCAGGTCGCCCCAGCGCTCGGACAGGACCTGCAGCTGTGCAGCCGGTGCCTTGGAATCCTCGTCGGCCAGCTCGGCGCCCGATGCCAGCAGGCTGCGGCGCAGCAGCTTGGCCAGTTCGCTGTAGGGCGCGCTGGAGACGACCTTCACCGCCGCCGTATCGGCCGGCAGCATCAGCTTGTTGCGCATGTGGAAACCGCAACCGGCCAGGCCGAGGGCAAAGAGAAGCGCGAGCAGGATTCGGGTCATGGGCACAGTCTGTAGTAGCCGGGCAGTTGCGGCAACATAGCCTGCCCGATGATGCGTGAATGGGGATTGATATTCTGCCGTCGGAACGCGCGGTGACGACCCAGGGCCGCCACCGCCCGTCCCGCGATCAGCCGACCACGATGTTCACGATCTTGCCGGGCACGATGATGATCTTGCGCACGGTAAAGCCGTCCATGAACTTGGCCGCGTTCGGTTCGGCCAGTGCCAGTGCCTCGATCTGCTCACGCGCCGCCTCGGCGGCCACCTCGATCGTGCCACGCAGCTTGCCGTTCACCTGCACCGCCAGGGTCAGCGCGTCGCGGACCAGCGCCGCCGGATCGGCCTGCGGGAAGACCTGGTCTTCCAGCAGCGTCTCACCGTGGCCCAGCACCTGCCACAGCGCATGGCTGGCATGCGGGGTGATCGGATTGAGCATCAGCACGATGGCCTGCAGCGCCTCGTGGCGTACCGCACGGCCCTGCACGCTGCTGTCGTCGAACTTCGCCAGGGCGTTCATCAGCTCCATCACCGCCGCAATCGCGGTGTTGAAGCTGTGGCGGCGCCCGTAGTCGTCACCGACCTTGCCGATGGTCTCGTGGGTCTTGCGACGCAGCGCTTTCTGCCCGGCGTCCAGCGCCGCCACGTCCAGCGCGGCCGCAGCGCCTTCGCCGGCATGCTTGTGCACCTGTACCCACAGACGGCGCAGGAAGCGGGCCATGCCATCCACGCCGGCCTCGTTCCACTCCAGCGACTGTTCCGGCGGCGCGGCGAACATGGAGAACAGACGCACCGTATCGGCGCCGTACTTGCCGACCATGGTCTGCGGGTCCACGCCGTTGTTCTTCGACTTGGACATCTTTTCGGTGCCGCCGATCTCCACCGGCAAGCCGTCGGCGATCAGCGTGGCGCCGGTGATGCGGCCGCGGTCGTCGCGCACCACCGCCACGTCCGCCGGGTTGATCCAGTCCTTGCTGCCGTCCGGGTTCGGGCGGAAGTAGGTCTCGGCGATGACCATGCCCTGGCACAGCAGGTTCTGCGCCGGCTCGTTGCTGTCCACCATCCGCGCGTCACGCAACAGCTTGTGATAGAAGCGGAAATACATCAGGTGCAGGATCGCGTGCTCGATGCCGCCGATGTACTGGTCCACCGGCAACCAGTAATTGCCACGCTTGTCGACCGCGTCGCGCGCGCCGGGCGAGGTGTAACGCGCGTAGTACCAGCTCGATTCCATGAAGGTATCGAAGGTATCGGTCTCGCGCTCGGCGGCGGCGCCGCACTCCGGGCAGGTGGTCTTGCGCCATTCCGGATCGGTCTTGATCGGCGAACCGGTGCCGGCGAAGGCGACGTTTTCAGGCAGCACGACCGGCAGCTGTTCTTCCGGCACCGGTACCGCACCGCACTTTTCGCAGTAGATCACCGGAATCGGGCAGCCCCAGTAGCGCTGGCGGCTCACGCCCCAGTCGCGCAGGCGGTAGTTGACCCGACGCTGGCCCTGCGCCTTGCGCTCGAAACGCTCGGCCAGTGCCTCGAACGCGCCCTGGAAATCCAGGCCATCGAACTCGGCGGAGTTGACCAGCTCGGTCTCACGGGTCTTGTCGCTGTACCAGTCCTGCCAGCGGGCGGAATCGTAGGCGCCCTCGTCCTTGCGCGGTGCCTTCAGCGCGATGACCTGGCGGATCGGCAGCGCGTACTTGTTGGCGAACTCATTGTCGCGCTGGTCATGGCCGGGGACGGCCATCACCGCACCGGTGCCGTAGCCCATCAGCACGAAGTTGGCGACCCACACCGGGACCTCTTCACCGGTGACCGGATGGACAGCCTTCAGGCCCGTGTCCATGCCCCGCTTTTCCTGGGTTTCCAGCTCCGCTTCGGACACACCGCCCTGCTTCAGGCCGCCCAGCAGCTCGGCCAGCGCCGGATTGGTCTTCGCCGCGTGCAGGGCCAGCGGATGCTCGGCGGCGATCGACACAAAGGTCACGCCCATCACCGTGTCCGGACGGGTGGTGAACACCCGCAGCGGGTCCAGCGTGCTGCCGTCCACATCGCGCACCGCGAACTGGATTTCCAGACCTTCGGACCGGCCGATCCAGTTGCGCTGCATGGTCTTGACCGATTCCGGCCAGCCCGGCAGCTCGTCCAGGCCGTCCAGCAGCTCCTGGGCGTAATCGGTGATGCGCAGGAACCACTGGGGGATCTCGCGCTTTTCAACCAGCGCGCCGGAACGCCAGCCGCGCCCATCGATGACCTGCTCGTTGGCCAGCACGGTGTGATCCACCGGATCCCAGTTCACCACCGCGTTGCGACGGTACGCCAGGCCCTTGCGCATCAGGCGGGTGAACATGCGCTGCTCGTGGACGTAGTACTCCGGGCGGCAGGTGGCGAACTCGCGCGACCAGTCGATCGCATAGCCCAGCGATTTCAGCTGGGTGCGCATGTGATCGATGTTCTTGTAGGTCCACTTGGCCGGTGCGGTCTTGTTCTTGATCGCGGCGTTCTCGGCCGGCAGGCCGAAAGCGTCCCAGCCCATCGGCTGCAACACGTTGTGCCCGGTCATCCGCTTGTAGCGGCTGATCACGTCACCGATGGTGTAGTTGCGCACATGGCCCATGTGCAGCGCCCCGGACGGGTACGGCAGCATAGACAGGCAGAAGTACTTCGGCTTCTCCGAGGTCTCGTTGACTTCGAAGGCACGGGTGCCGTCCCAGTACTGCTGGGCGGCGGATTCAACCTGCTGCGGATCGTAGGCGTTTGGTTCGACGCTGGTCATGGAACACACAAGTGCGGCGGCAAAGCGGCACAGGGTACCGCAGTGCGGCAAAAGCCTCCAATCAGCGGCGCAGCGCCTCCGCCGCCTGCCCGGGAAGCCTTCAGCGGCGGGGGGGTGCGGCGACCGGGGTGCAGCGGGTGGAGGCGATCTGGCGCGGACGGTGCTGGCCATGCACCCGCTCCCGCCAGGCCTGGTCGGCCAGCGCGGCGGAGTCAGCGTGCATCCAGCCGGAGACCGCTTTGTGGCGCCCGTCGCCGGTGGTGATGTTGGCCCTGCAGACGAAGGCCTCCGCATGGGCCACCTGGACCAGTTGCGGGATGGCCACGGCCATGACCAGCAACTGCAGTGAATGACGGAACTTCATGGGTCGCCCTCCTGCGGTGATGCAGGCAGGATGGCCACCCAGGCCCATTCACGACATCAGACAAGTACGAAAATCCGCGTCTGCGGCGAGCAACCGCTTCATCGGTGGGGCGACGACCTGCCCATCATCGGGAGGGCCAGGCCCAGCCATATCGCCCAAGCGAGGAAGGTGACGCGTTGTGCGATCGGCGCCGGCACCAGGCCCTGCAGGGCAAACGCACTCACACCGGCGACCAGGCCGCATGACAGGGCCAGCCGCGCCAGCGGCGGCAGGGTCTTCCAGCTGCCGATGCCCAGCATCAGCGTGCCGGCGATGAAAGCCAGCGCCCAGACCATCCACGCACTGGCATGGGCCTGGCTCGCCGGTCCATCCAGGTCCGCCACATCCAGCGGCAGCAGGCCCATGCCGGTAAACGCCATGCCGGCCAGCACCAGCAGTTGGCCCGCAACCCGCTGCACCCAGTGGCTGCCCACCGGCAGACGCAGCAGCAGGTAAACCGCTACGGCCACCGCCAGCAAGCCCGGCACCGCCCAGCCAAGCACGTTGAAGGCCAGTGCATGGGGCATTCCCCCAGCGCCGAGCAAGGCCACCGGATGGCGGGCCTGCACATACCCGTCCAGCGCTGCGCCGAAGCCGACCACGGCGAGGATGAAGATCGCGGCGGCGATGGCGCCCAGCGGGTTTTCGATACGTCGCGGCGAGTGCAGGGGCATTGATGCAGGCTCCAGAAGACAATGCGCAATTGTGGGCCATTGCGGCGCAGGCGGGTTGCGTCAGGCGTGGGGCGTCACCATAGAATCGTTTTCCCGCCGTAGATCCAGAGCTTCCATGAGCGAACTGCCGAACGTATTCGACGCCATCACCGAAACCTTCGAAACCGAAGTACTGCAGAAATCGCTGCAGACGCCGGTGCTGGTCGACTTCTGGGCACCGTGGTGCGAACCCTGCAAGACGCTGGGCCCGCTGCTGGAGAAGCTGGCCGCCGAATACAACGGCGCCTTCCAGCTGGCCAAGGTGGACGTGGACAAGGAGCAGCAGATCGCAGCGGCGTTCCAGATCCGCTCGGTACCGACCGTCTTCCTGGTCAAGGGCGGGCAACTGGTTGACGGTTTCCCGGGTGCGGTGCCCGAAGGCCAGCTGCGCGAATTCCTGGCCCAGCATGGCATCAGCCCGGCCGAGCCCGTGCCCGAAACGGAGCCGGAACCTCTGGATCCGCAGGCACAGGTCGATGTGCTGCGCGCGCAGATTGCCGCTGAACCCGGCAATGAAGCGCTGAAGCTGGACCTTGCCGTGGCCCTGCTGCAGATCGGCGGCGTGGACGAAGCACGCGGCCTGATCGATGGCCTGCCCGCCAACCTGGCTACCGATGACCGTGCCGTGCGCGCCCGCGCGCGCCTGACATTCGCCACCGCGCTGAAGGACGCCCCCGCCGCCGAGACACTTGATGCGCGGATCGCCGCGGACGATGCAGATCTGGCGGCGCGGCATCTGCGCGGCGTGCAGCATCTGTTGGCCGGTGAGGACCAGGCCGCGCTGGACCAGTTCCTGGCCATGCTGCGCCTCGATCGTACCTACGATGACGGACTGCCGCGCAAGGCATTGATCGACGCGTTCAATGTCATTGAAGACCCCGCTCTGGTCAGCCAGTACCGCCGGAAGATGGCGGCGCTGCTGTTCTAATGCTGAATGCGTTAAGAATCTGACGCAGGACGTAGCGCGATACTGCGGACGCTGGGGTGACTGCACGCCAGCGATCACGGCGGGAACGACCACCGACCATCGGGTCGTGCGGCGGCTCCGCCGATCTTCCGGGGGGAGGATCGCGTGGCACCTGTCGATGGCCAAGCACCTGATGCACCGGATGTCGCCCACCGGGCTGCGCTGCGGTGGCCGTTGCGCCTGCTGCTGGTCGTGCTGGCCGGACTGCTGGCTGGGGCGGCAAGCTACGGTCCCTGGTTGCAGCCACTGGACACGGCGATCTACGACCGGCTGACGCGCCACTGGCGCGCCAGCGCGGACGCGAGCGTCCTGCTCATCGCGATCGATCCCGCCAGCCTGCGGAAGATCGGTCCGTGGCCATGGCCGCGGACCGTCCACGCGCGGCTGTTGGACCGGCTTACCGACGCGGGTGCACGTCGCATCGTCCTTGACCTGCCGCTGCAGGAGCCCGATCCGCAGCCGGGTGCCGATGCCGACCTTGCGGCCGCGATCCGGCGCAATGGCCATGTCGTACTGCCGGTACTGACCACGTGGCCCCATACGGCCGCGCTGCGCGAAGATCAGTGGCCGATTCCGGTGTTCAGCGCCGGCGCCGCGGCGTTGGGCCACGCCATGGCGCACCCCGATCGCGACAGCGTAGTGCGTGATGTGTCACTGCAGCAGGGCGTCGGCGCACCGTACTGGCCAGCGCTTGGCGTGGCACTGGTCGCTCCGGACCCCCGTGTCATCGACCGGCATGCCGCCACGGTCCGCCCCCGACTGGTGGGTCCGCCCGGCACATTGGCACGCGTCTCCTATGATGATGTGCTCAGCGGCCGCATCGCGCCCTCTCGTCTGCAGGGCCGCAGGATACTGATCGGACTGACAACGCCGCCCCTGGCCGCCGGGCCAGGCATGCACAGCCCACTGCCACCGGCCATGAGCGAGATCGAGTTCCAGGGCAACCTCGCTTCGGCGCTGCTGCAGCAGCAGACCGTGCTCGTGCCGCCAAGGCGCTGGCATGGTGCCGCGACGGCCTTGTTGGTGGCGGTCAGCGTGCTCGCCTTGGCCAGTGGCGGTGCCATCGCCCGCACGGCAGCGGTAGCCGGGCCGCTGGTACCCCTGCTGATCGCAGCGGCGATGCTGCGTGCAGCTCACGTCTGGTGGGCACCGGCGACCGCGCTGGCGTGCATCTCGGTCGCAGGGGTGGCATGGGCAGCGTGGCGGATCGTGGCGCGGCACCCGTCGGGCATGGACCCGGCGACCGGCCTCGCCGGAAGATCGCGATTCGACCAGGCGCTGGGACACGCCTGCGCAGCGGCGCATGCCGCCCAGCGCCCGCTCTCGCTCATGCTGGTGGAGGTCGCAGGCGTCGACGACCCGCCCAATGATCGCCAATTGGAGTGCCTGGCGAGGGGCATCAGCGCCCATGCGCGGCGCCCGCGCGACACGGCCGCCCGCCTCGGCGCCGGCACGTTCGCCCTGATCCTGCCGGATACGCCCTGCAGCGGCGCCACGCAGGTCGCGGAAGCACTTCTCAGCGATCTGCACGGCGTGCAGCCCGAGCACGGCATGACCCCTGCGTCGCGCATCGTCCGTATCGGCATCCACTGCCGGGTGCCCAGCGCGGAAGGGGTCGCCCCCGCTGTCCTCGCCGACGCCCAGAACGCACTCCAGCAGGCCAAGGCGGATCCGCGCCTTCCCAGCGCCATCTCCAGCACCGGCTGAGTCCGTCCACGCACCGTCTGATGACGTGACTGCCTCTTGTCGCTCAGCGGGAAAATGCCGACGGTCGAGGCTCACCCCGACGCCGCGAGCTGCCCATGACGTTTTCCAGTCTTCCGCTGACCCTTGCGTTGATGCAGGCCACCAGCCCTTCCGCAGTCTCTCTGCCCACCGCGGATCCGCTCCAACCAGGCCATGCGATCGCGATACACCAACTGCATTACCGCAAGCTCTACGAGGAAAAGCCGTTTCCGGACGCACGCCTCGTCCATTACGACAACGGCATGTACCGCATCACCTCCGAGGGTGAAGACCACTGGGGCGTCTACGTGCTGCAGGGCGCGTTCGACGACCAGACGTTCACCGTCCGCTACATCTCATTGCCCTCTCCGGACTGGGGACACCGCACCGCGTTCCATCAACTCACCTTCGTCCAGGACAGCGGCACGGCGGGCTTCTTCATACAGGACGCGATCACCGACAAAGGGGAGGCGATCCCCCAGCAGAACGGAACGTACACCTGGCGCCTGCCGCACCCGCCGCAGCCCTGATGACAGGCAGGCCTTTTCCATACGCATGCGCATGGTTAGACTGGACGCCCCCCGCCCCGGTGTGCGTCTCGATGAAAGCCAGCCTGTTCCGCCACGGCATCAACCTGTGGCCCCCCTTCCTGTTCGCCGGCATCCATGTGCGTCACATTGCGGCCGATTACCGCGACATCACCGTCGAGCTGCGCATGCGCCCGTGGAACCGTAATTATGTCGGCACCCATTTTGGCGGCAGCCTGTTCGCGATGACCGATCCGTTCTGGATGCTGGGGCTGATGAACAACCTGGGTCGCGACTACTACGTATGGGATCGCGCGGGCGCAATCGAGTTCCTCAAACCCGGCCGCGGCACGGTCAGCGCAACGTTCCACATCGACGAGGCCATGCTTGCCGAGATCCGCCAGGCCGCCGCCGATGGCAGCAAGCAGTTGCGCTGGTACAGCAACGATGTGATCGACGCCAACGGCGACGTGGTCGCACGCGTGCGCAAGCAGGTCTACATCCGGCTCAAGCCGCAGGCAAGGCGGGCGGGCTGAGTCGAATTCCCGATCCACATTGGCTTTTCGCATATCGGGAAGCAACGCACAACCGCGCATTTCCTTGCCGGTGATGATGTCCACGAGTCGCACTTTTCGGCGCGGCCGGCGACACATCAAGGAGATCCCGCATGTCCGACTCGATGACAACCCGGCGCGGTGCGCTGAAAGCGGCAGCCTGTGCGGCGGCTGCACTGCTGACCGCTTCCGCTTCCGCACGTGCACAGCAGCAACGCCGCCCCACGGTGGCCGACATCATGGGGCCGTTCTACCCCATCGTGCGCCCACTGGACGAGGATGCCGATCTCACCCGCGTGGCCGGCCAGCCCGGCGTTGCACAGGGACGCGTGCTGGACCTGCGCGGCAGGGTTCTCGATACCCTGGGTCACCCCGTCGCCGGTGCCCGCATTGAAGTGTGGCAGGCCAACACGCATGGCCGCTATGCCCATGCCAGCGATACGAACGTCACGGCCCCGCTGGACCCCGCATTCCAGGGCTTCGCGCGACAACGCACCGACACGGAGGGCCGCTTCCGGTTCCTGACGGTGATACCGGGCGCCTATCCGGTCCCCGACCCCGAATCTCCCTGGCTGCGCACGCGGCATATCCACTTCGACATCCGCGGCCAGCACGATCGGCTGGTGACCCAGATCTACTTCGCCGGCGAGCCACTCAACGATACGGACCGGCTCTATCAGGCGCTGACACCTGCAGAACGGGACACGGTCACCTTGGACCTGCGTCACGCCGTTGCCGGTGCCCCGGCTCCGCTGATCGGCGAATGGACCGTGGTGCTGGCCAGCGGCTAGGCCGGTATCTGACGCACACTGCGGGGTGCTGCGACGTCATCGCAGCGCCGTCCACGTCACCGTCACGGTTGGCACGACAGCCCCTGAGCAGCTGGATGTCGTTCGACCAAGACCGCGTGACCAATCAGCAGCGACCGCTACAATAAGCCGATGTCACTCCCTGCCCCCGAACTTGTCCCCCGCCCTTCCCTGCAGCGCCTGTTCCTGACCGGCCTGTTGACCCTGCTGCCGATCTGGCTCACGTGGGTCGTGGTGAAGTTCGTCTTCGTGCTGTTGTCGGGGATTTCCAGCCCCCTGGTGGTGCCGATGTCCGAGCGCATCGCTACGTGGTTCCCCAATTCACTGGGCTGGGTGCACGCCGAGTGGATCCAGAACGTGGTCGCCCTTGTCGCCACGCTGCTGGTGATTCTGGCGGTAGGTGTGCTGAGCCGCCGCGTAGTGGGACAGCGCCTGCTGCGCTGGGTCGGCGCGGTGATCAAGCGCATTCCCCTGGCCAGCATCATCTATGAAAGTGCCAAGAAGCTGCTCGATATGCTGCAGACCGAGCCGGGCACCACCCAGCGCGTAGTGCTGATCGATTTTCCGCACCGTGACATGAAGGCGGTGGGGCTGGTGACGCGGGTCATCCGCGAACAGGGCACGGGCCGCGAACTGGCCGCCGTGTATGTGCCAACCACGCCGAATCCGACCTCCGGTTATTTGGAGATCGTGCCGGTGGAACTGCTCACACCAACCGATTGGACCGTGGACCAGGCCATGAGCTTCATCATCTCCGGTGGCGCGGTAGCACCGGACACCGTGCCGTTCACCCGCGCGGGCGAACGCGGATGATGAGCGTGCGGCCGCTACAGGACCGTGCAGTCCTGCTCTTCATCGGGCTGGCCGCGTTCTTCTGTGCCAATGCGGTGCTGGCCGAGCTGATCGGGGTGAAGATCTTCGCCCTGGAAGACACACTCGGCATCGCACCGCTGAACTGGAACCTGTTCGGCCAGACCGGCTCGCTCAGCTTCACCGCCGGCACCCTGCTGTGGCCGGTGGTGTTCGTGATGACCGACATCATCAACGAGTTCTTCGGCAAGCGCGGCGTGCGCTTCATTTCGTGGCTGGCGGCAGTCCTGATCTGCTACGGCTTCTTGTTCGCCTATGCGGCGATCTCGCTGGCACCGGCCAGTTGGTGGATCGGCTCGATGAACGCGCAGGGCGTGCCGGACTACCAGGCCGCGTTTGCCGTGGTGTTCGGCCAGGGCATGTGGACCATCGCCGGCTCGCTGGTCGCGTTCCTGGTCGGCCAGCTGATCGACGTGGCGGTGTTCCACCGCATCCGCCGCGCCACCGGCGAACGTCATGTGTGGCTGCGGGCCACCGGATCGACCGCAGTGTCCCAGCTGATCGACAGCTTCGTGGTCGTCTGGATCGCCTTCGTGCTGGGGCCGCAACAGTGGCCGACCTCGCTGTTCTTGGCCGTGAGTACCGTGAATTATGTCTACAAAATGGGCTTCGCCATTGCGCTGATCCCCTTGCTGTACCTGGCACGGCATGCAATCACGCAGTACCTTGGCGCAGCGCGCGCGGAACAGCTGCGGGCCGACGCGGCAGCTGACTGAGCGACAACACGGCTCTTCCTGACTGCGCTCTCAACGCTGGCCGTATGCGTCTGGATCGTGCAAGCTCCACGATCTGTGTTCCACGGAAATGACCGATGCCCCAGCTTGCCCGCGCCCTGGCGGTCGCTCTTGCCTCGCTGATGTTGTTCAGCGCTGCGCCGCCGGCCGATGCCGCGAAGAAGAAAGCCACCCGCCCCGCTGCCGCGCAGACGCGGCAGGCCGCAAAACCCAAGGCAAAGCCGCGTGCGCGTCCCGCCGCTGCCGCTGCCGCCCGGCAACCGGCCGCGCAAGCCAGCAAGGCCGCCCAGCTGGAGCGGTTGTACGAGGAATACTGGGATGCGTCGATGCGGTTCAATCCGCTGCAGGCGACCTTCCAGGGCGAAACGCGCTACAACGCCGAGCTGCCCAACATCCTGTCAGCCACCTGGCGCCAGCAGTCGCATGACTTCACCACCCAATGGTTGGGCAAGGTGGAGAAGATCGGCAGCGCCGGCCTGCAGGGCCAGGACCTGCTCAGCTACGACATCTTCGTGCGCGACGCACGCGCCTCACTGGCCGCCGAACAGTACCCGTCGTGGATGCTGCCGATCAGCCAGTACTACAACCTCGGCAGCATCATGGCGATCCTGGGCGCCGGTGCCGGCGCGCAGCCGTTCAACACAGTCAAAGACTACGATGACTGGTCCAAGCGCTCGCTCGGCATTCCCGAGCTGTTCGACCAGGCCATCGCCAACATGCGCCAAGGCATGGCCGCCGGCGTGGTGCAGCCGCGCGAGTTGATGGAAAAAGTCCTGCCCCAGCTCGATGCAGTGATCAAGCCCACGGCCGAAGAGAGCATCTTCTGGACGCCGGTGCGGACCATGCCCGACAGCATTCCGGCCGACGAAAAAGCCCGTATCAGCGCGGAGTACAAGCGCATGATCGAGTACCGGATCATGCCGGCGTATCGCGCGCTGCGCGGTTTCATCGCCACCGAATACCTGCCCGCCTGCCGCGCCAGCGCCGGTATCGGCGCACTGCCCAACGGTGCGGCGTGGTATGCCGGCACGCTGCGCCAAGCAACCGCCACGGCACAGGATCCGGCGCAGCTGCATGCCTGGGGCGAGCAGCGGGTGCAGGCCCTGCATGCGCAGATCGCCACGGTGATGAAAGACAACAAGCTGCGTGGCAACGAGGCCAAACTGTTGCGCAGCATGCGCAGCGACAAACAGTTCCAGTACAACGACGCCAATGCGTTGCTGGGCCGCTATCGCCAGGTGCAGCAGCAGGTCACCGGTAAACTGCCTACGGTGCTGCAGACCCTGCCCAAAGCGACGCTGGAGATCCAGCCGGTGGAGCAGGAACGTGCCGCCACCGCAGCGGCCGCCTTTTACCAGCAGGGTGTGCCCGGTGCGCGCCCTGCCGTGTTGTACGTGAACACCAGCAGCCTGCCCACGCGACGCCGCTGGAGCGTGCCGATGCTGTATCTGCACGAGGCAGTCCCCGGCCATCACGTGCAGCTGGGGCTGCAGCAGGAAATCGAAAAACTGCCGCGGTTTCGCCGCCTCGGTGGTGATCTGGCCTTCATTGAAGGCTGGGGGCTGTATGCCGAGTCGCTGGGCGAGCCCTTGGGCCTGTACACCGATCCGTACGACCACATCGGCTACCTGCACGCGGCACTGACGCGCGCGGCGCGCGTCGTCGCCGATACCGGCATCCACGCGCAGGGCTGGAGCAAGAGGCAGGCCGTGGAGTATCTGGAAAAAAACACGGCGATGACCACCGAAGACGCCAATGCCGAGGTCGAGCGGATGATGGCGCAGCCGGGCCAGGCCTTGTCGAACGTACTGGGTGAGGCGAAGATCGTCGAACTGCGCGATCGTGCGCGGCAAGCGCAGGGAGCGGCCTTCGATATCCGCGCGTTCCATGCCGAACTGCTCAAGGATGGTTCAATGCCGCTGGACATCCTGGAACAGCGGATGATCCGCTGGATGGGACAGCCCGCGCGGTGAACGGACCAGGTCCCTTCCCTGCCGGGGAAGGGACCTGACCGCTGCTTGGCTCAGAAGTAGACGCCGACGTCGTCCTCCTCGGCCTGGTCGGGCAAGACGCACGCATTCCACTCGTCCTCCAGGTGCTGCACCTTCTGCAGCAGGTGCTCCAGTTCCTGCTGGCGGCGAAGGGTGCGTGCGGTGCCTTCCTCCCCGCCAAGGTTGAGGAGGAGCTGCGCCTTCATCTCGTCCTCAAGTTGCTCCACCTCCTGCATCACGCGCTCCAATTCCTGTTCGCAGCGAAGGGCGCGGGCGGCGGGGTCGCTGTGATCCAGGATCTGCGGGTCCTGCATCGGCGAGACATCCGTTTCGTCTGACCGAGTGTGCAGGACGGGCCACTCGTCGTCCCGCCCAAGGTCGGTCCAGAGCGTGCTGCCTTCGGCAACGTCCGCGTGCGGCGGGGCCTCGTCTTGGCGGTTCCGGTGGGACGGCGAATGCACAAGGAGTGCGTTCGCGTCGTCGTGGCGAGAGGACGCCTCGCTGCTTCGGGCATCGCGCTGTGGAGCGTTCGCGCCATGCAGCCATGAACTCTGACGCGGCAGCGACGTCTGGTGGGCGGGCTCCGGTTCCGGGCCGTCCATGCCATCGCCACCCCGGCCGGGCGCGTCTGCTGCCGTTGAACCGCTCCCGGCACGTCGCTCTACGTCCGGGGAAGCAACACTTGGCCCCTGCTCCGGCAGTGACGCTCCGTCGAAGTCCTTGGTCCGAACGCGTTGATCGGGCGCAGTCGCCACCTCGCCAGGCGCGTCGTCCGGGTCATAGGCGCGGACGGTTTCGTGCAGGTGGAACCCGAGACGGCGGCGTTCGGCTGCATCCTGTCGGAGCGCCGCGTTGGCCTGCCTGACGCGGTCAGCCCGGTACTTCGCCAACTCGAACCGCGGCATCGTCCCAAAGCACTGGTGTGGCTCGTCGTCCTCATCCTCGTCCTCATGCGACGCGGCCGATGGTTGATCGTTGGTCTGGTAGATCTCGGCCCGCTGTTCGAGCTCCTCGTCCAGCGGGCTTCCTTCAACGTCGAACGCGATGTCCTGCATCTCCGGCTGCGCCACCCGTCGCAGCAGGGTGGCCGGCTCCGGCGGAGCATCGACGGGGCCCGCTGATTTCGGATCGTCAGTCCCGCCGCCATCGCTGGGCGGTGCAACGCGTGCGGCCATGGGCAGTGACGCAGGCGTCGCACTGCAGGCCGGATCAACGGGCGCCGGGGTGCGAAGGAACGCGAGCATCTGCCTGACACTGACAGCGCGCGGTGAGACCACACCCCGCTCGGGATCATGGCCGCTGGCACCGGGAACTTCGCCTCGCCGCTGCAGATGCTCCACGAAGCATCTCCATTCACCGCGGTCGGTAACGAGCGGTGCGTCTGACCCGCCACGCGGGGGTGGGAGGAGTGCCACCCCGCCACAGGTGGGGGCGGCTGAAGGGCTCGTCACCCTGCCAGGCGAGGGCTGGTTGGCAACTGATATCAGCGCGCTCGGCGGCGACGGCGGCGGCGCAGTGGGCTTGATCGTCACTTGCCCGGCAAGGAACGCGGCGGTGTGCCTGAACAACGGTTCGGCGTTGGGTGTCGCGGTGGCTGTCACGGGGCTACTCGTTTGCGGATTGAGGAAGCCTCAGACTGCCCGCGACGCGCTGCGCGTACTTTCGCATTTCGTCCTTGCACACTGGCCAATCGCCCCGCGCTACGCCCTGTTCTGCGAACATGGCACGCCCTTACTCAGTGCACGCCCATGGCCCACGGTCTGCAAGGCATTCACCATGTCGCCCTCATCTGCAGCGACTACGCCCGCTCACGCGCGTTCTATGTCGACGTGCTCGGACTGACCGTCCTCGGCGAACATCACCGTGCCGCACGCGACTCCTGGAAGCTGGACCTGGCACTGCCCGACGGCGGCCAACTGGAACTGTTCTCCTTCCCCACGCCGCCGCCCCGCCCCAGTCGCCCGGAGGCCCAGGGACTGCGCCACCTGGCCTTCCGAGTGGACGCACTGGAGCCGTTCATTGCCCATCTGGCCCACCACGGCGTGGCCTGCGAGCCGATCCGCGTGGACGAGTACACCGGCAGGCGCTTCACGTTCTTCGCCGACCCGGATCACCTTCCGCTGGAACTCTACGAAGCCTGAGGCGGGCGTGTGGTCGATGAGGGGAAGCCTTGCACCATACCCACCCGGATGGGTATACAGTCAGCACACGTCGGCACCCATGCCGATCTCGAATCAATGCCCTGGGAGGGGACCATGCGCAAGACCTTCAAGACCCTGCTGCTGGCGCTGCCGCTTTGCCTGGCTGCGCTGTCGGCGAACGCCGCCGACTCTGCGGTGGGCCGCTGGAAAACCATCGACGACAAGACCGGCAAGGTGAAGTCGATCGTGGAAATCGCCCAGGCCAGCAATGGCACGCTGAGCGGCAAGGTGGTGGACATCCTGCATTCCGACAAGGGCCCCAATCCGGTCTGCAGCGACTGCAGCGGTGCCAACAAGGACAAACCGGTCAAGGGCATGACGATCCTGTGGAACCTGAAGTCCGATGGCGCGGGCAGCTGGTCCGGCGGCACCATCCTGGACCCGGCCAACGGGAAGACCTACAAATCCAAGATGAAGCTGCAGACCGGCGGCACCAAGCTGGATGTGTCCGGCTGTGTCGCCTTCATCTGCCGCGCGCAGACCTGGCAGCGCGAATAAGCCCGACGGGGCCGACGGGGTCGGATCGGGTTCGCGTTGCGAGCGGGATCCGACCCCCATCCGTGGGGGCCATGCGATAATCGTCGCTTCCCCTCGCTGCACCCCGTGACCATGACCCGTACCGCGCTTGTCACCACCGCCCTGCCCTATGCCAACGGCCCCCTTCACCTGGGCCATCTGGTGGGCTACATCCAGGCTGACATCTGGGTGCGCGCGCGACGAATGAGTGGCGGGACCGCCTGGTTCGTCTGCGCCGACGACACCCATGGCACGCCGATCATGCTGGCGGCCGAGAAAGCCGGGGTCACCCCGGAGGCCTTCATCGCCAACGTGCAGGCCAGCCACGAACGCGACTTCGCCGCGTTCGACGTCGCCTTCGATCACTACGATTCGACCAATTCCGATGCCAACCGGGCGCTGACCGAAGCTTTCTATCTGAAGCTCGAAGCGCAGGGCCACATCGGCCGTCGCTCGGTGGCGCAGTTCTATGACCCTGCCAAAGGCATGTTCCTGCCGGACCGCTACATCAAGGGGATCTGCCCGAACTGCGGCAGCGCTGACCAGTACGGTGACAACTGCGAAGTCTGCGGCGCGACGTACAGCCCGACGGACCTGAAGGAACCGAAGTCGGTGATCTCCGGAGCGACGCCGGAAATCCGCGATTCGGAGCATTTCTTCTTTGAAGTCGGCCGTTTCGAGGGCTTCCTGCGCGAGTGGCTGTCCGGCGATGTCGCCCTGCCCGGCGTCAAGGCCAAGCTGATGGAATGGCTGGATGCCGACGGTGGCCTGCGTGCGTGGGACATCTCGCGCGACGCGCCGTATTTCGGCTTCCAGATCCCCGGCCACCCGGGCAAGTATTTCTACGTGTGGCTGGACGCGCCGATCGGCTACCTGTCCAGCTTCCAGACGCTGTGTGCGAAGACCGGCGTGGATTTCGAATCACACCTGCGCGCCGGCACGTCGACCGAGCTGCATCACTTCATCGGCAAGGACATCGTCAATTTCCATGGCCTGTTCTGGCCGGCGGTGCTGCATGGCACCGGCCACCGCGCGCCGACCCGCCTGCACGTCAACGGCTACCTGACGGTGGACGGGGCGAAGATGAGCAAGTCGCGCGGCACCTTCATCATGGCGCGCACGTTCCTCGATGCCGGGTTGGAACCGGAGGCGCTGCGTTACTACTACGCTGCGAAGTCCTCTGGCGGCGTGGACGACCTGGATCTGAACCTCGGCGACTTCATCGCCCGCGTCAACGCCGACCTGGTCGGCAAGTTCGTCAACCTGGCCAGCCGCTGCGCCGGCTTCATCGCCAAGCGCTTCGATGGCCAACTGGCCGCGCAGCTGCCTGACCCGGCGCAGTACGAACGCTTCGTCGAAGCGCTCGCGCCGATCCGCGAAGCCTACGAGCGCAACGACCCGGCGGCGGCGATCCGGCAGACCATGGCACTGGCGGACGAAGCCAACCGCTACATCGACGACGTCAAACCGTGGGTGATCGCCAAGCAGGAAGGCGCCGACGCGCAGTTGCAGTCGGTGTGCAGCCAGGGCTTGAACCTGTTCCGGGTGCTGGTGACCGCGCTGAAGCCTGTGTTGCCGGCCACCTCGGCACAAGCCGAAGCCTTCCTCGCCGCGCCGGTGACCGATTGGACCGCGCTGTCGCAGCCGCTGCTGGCCCACCGCATCAACGAGTACGTTCCGCTTTTCACCCGTATCGACCCGAAGAAAATCGACGCCATGACCGACGCCTCCAAAGACACCCTGCAGCCGACCCCGGCCGCGCCCGCTGCTGCTGCGAATGCCGTAGCCAAGCCGGCTGCCGCAGTTGCCGCTGCCCCCACGCCGACGAAGGACGACGGCGCGCCGGCCTACATCGGCATCGATGATTTCGCCAAGCTCGACCTGCGCATCGGCAAGGTCGTCGCGTGCGAATTCGTGGAAGGCTCGGACAAGCTGCTGCGCTTTGAACTGGATGCCGGCGAGCTGGGCACGCGGCAGATCTTCTCCGGCATCCGCGCCAGCTACGGCGAGCCGGAAAAGCTGGTTGGCCGCAGCGTGGTGTTCATCGCCAACCTGGCACCGCGCAAGATGCGCTTCGGCCTGAGCGAAGGCATGATCCTCTCGGCCGGTTTCGACGGCGGTGCCCTGGCCCTGCTGGACGCCGACAGTGCCGCGCTGCCGGGCATGCCGGTCCGCTGAAGCCCGGCATGGTCGCCACGGAGGGTGCGATGGAACTGGCGCTGTTCGACTTCGACCACACCATCACCACGCGCGATACCTACAGCCGTTTCCTGCGCCGTGTCGCGACGCCGGAACAGCGCGCACGCGCGTGGTGGACGGTGGGCCCGTGGCTGGCCGCGTACCGGCTACGGCTGATCTCTGCCGCGCGTATCCGCGCACGGGTCACCGCGCTGGTGATGCGGGACCGCCACGCAGACGATATCGCCGCGCTGGCCGCCGGCTATGCGCGCGACCTGCTGCCGGACATGGTGCGGCCGGAGATGCTGGAGCAGATCCGATGGCACCAGTCGCAGGGGCATACCGTGGCCGTGGTGTCGGCGTCGGTGGACCTGTACCTTCAGCCCTGGTGCACGGCGCTGGGCCTGCAGTTGATCTGCAACCGGCTGGAAAGCCGCGATGGTCGTCTGACCGGCTGCTACGCCGGCACGGATTGTGGCCCACGCAAGGCGCAGCAGATCCGTCAACGGTTCGACCTGGACCGCTACGCACGCATCCACGCCTACGGTGACAGCAGCGAAGACCGGCCGATGCTGGCCCTCGCCCATGACCGCTGGTACCGCGGAAAACCCCTGACCCCATGAGTCCCCTGCGCAGCCTTCGCCCCGCATGAGCACGATGCTTCCTCCATTGGTCGAGCGCCTTGACCGCCTGTTGCCGCAGACCCAGTGCGGCCAGTGCGGCTTCGAGGGCTGCCGCCCGTACGCCGATGCGATGGCCCGCCGCGTCGCTGGCGTGGAGCGCTGCCCGCCCGGTGGCGACGCCGGCGCGCGCGCACTGGCGCAGGTGCTGGGCGTGCCGGCCGTGCCCTTCGATCGCACCCGCGGCGCGCACAAGCCAGCGCAGGTCGCGCTGGTGGTGGAAGCAGACTGCATCGGCTGCACCAAGTGCATCCAGGCCTGTCCGGTGGATGCCATTGTCGGTGGCGCCAAGTACATGCACACGGTGATTGCCGACCTGTGCACCGGCTGCGAGCTGTGCATTCCCCCGTGCCCGGTGGACTGCATCGTGCTGGTGCCCGGTCGAAGGGACTGAACCCCTGCGACGCCCCCCATTTCCAGTCGCCGCAGGACGGTAGCGCCGACCCATGGTCGGCGAGCGCAACGGGCCCTTGGCGTGGACATGCCGCCGACCATGGGTCGGCGCGACAGGTCAGCGCATGCCCGCCGCCAACCCACCCCGCCCCACCTGCAGGCAGCCCTGCAGCTCCGGCCCTCGCGTTGACAGCGGGGCCCGGGCAACCGCCCTTACGGGACGGCGGCCGTCACCACGATCTCGACCTTCCACTCGGCGTGCGCCAGCTTGGCTTCCACGGTCGCACGGGCGGGCGTCATCCCTGCCACGACCCATTCGTCCCACGCCGCGTTCATGCCATCGAAATCCGCCATGTCGGCGAGGAAAATCTCCGCGCGCAGCACGTGCTGCTTGTCACTGGCCGCCTGACCGAGCAACTTGTCGATCTCTTCCAGCACCTGGCGGGTCTGCCCGGTGATGTCTTGGCTGGTGTCCTCGGGAATCTGTCCGGACAGGTAAGCGACCTTGTTGTGCACGGTCATCTCGGACATGCGCGGACCAACATCGAAACGCTCCAACATGGGCGTGGCTCCTCTTTGGACGAAACGGACCCCCATTGTCCTCCACCACGGCGCGACTGTGGGCAGTACATGGACATCAACGTGCGCTCATCCTCTGCACGCCATTCCGCTGGCAAAATCATCCAACCCGGCGCAAAGTGCGCAGCTTCGACGCATTGACGCCTCCGTCGCCATCCTTGGCCCACCTTCCCCCCATGACCGACACGACCGCGCCTTCTTCCACGACGTCACTGCGCGTCAAACGTGTGTTCGCCGTGCTGTTTCCGCTTGCGGTGCTGGCCTTGGCCCTGCATGGGCTGGCAGGCGCCTTCGATGCGCATGGGTACCGTGCCGTGCGCCAGGCCTTCCACGATTTCAGTGCAGGCCAACTGCTGCTGGCCGTGCTGTTGGGTCTGGCCAGCTATGCCTGCCTGATCGGCTTCGATGCGATCGGTCTGCATCGCAGTGGCGTCCGCGTGCACCCCGCGCGCATCGGCATTACCGCGTTCCTCGCCCATGCGCTTGGCCAGACCGTGGGATTCGCCGCGTTGACCGGCGGCGCCGTTCGCCTGCGGGGCTACCGCAGCGCTGGCCTGGACCTGGCACAGATCGGCCAGGTGGTGCTGATGAGCACGCTCGGTTTCGTCTTTGGTGCCTGGGTGCTGCTCGGTGTCGCCCTGAGCCTGGAACCGGCCGCGGCCGCGCTGGCGCTTCCCCTGCACAGCGGCGCGCTGCAGGCACTCGGCGTGCTGCTGCTGTTGGCGTATGCCAGCGCGGCGTTGCTGGTCGGCCGTCAGGGGCGCACCTTCTCGCTGCTCGGCCACGGCCTGTGGCTACCGGACCGCCGCACGATGCTGGCCGTCACCGCGCTCAGCATCGTGGAACTGGTCCTGGCCGCTGCGGCGTTCTATGTCCTGTTGCCCGACTCCGCACCGACCGGCCTGCCCGGCTTCGTCGGCCTGTACCTGGTCGCCGTGCTGGCGGGCCTGGTATCCACGGTACCCGCCGGGCTCGGCGTGTTCGAGTGGAGCCTGCTGAAACTGCTGCCGCAGGTTGCCCCCGGCGCGGTACTGGCCGCCGCCCTGGTCTATCGCATCACCTACTACGTGCTGCCGCTGCTGCTGGCCACCGTGCTGGCCGCAGCGCCCACGTTGCGTCGTCCCTTGCGTGCCAGCGCCGGCGTGACCCGCGCAGGCTGGAAGACCCTGCGCCCCTGGCTACCGAACATCATCGCGCTGGCGGTTTTCAGCGTGGGTGCGGCATTGATCGTGGACGGCACCCTGCCGGCCACACATCGCTACCTGCGTACCGCGTCGCTGCCGCTGCTGGAGACCTCGCACCTGCTGGGCAGCCTGGCGGGCGTGGTCCTGTTATTGATCGCCCAAGGCTTGGCGCGACGCAGCCATGCCGCCTGGATGTTGGCAGTGGCGATCTGCGTCGCGTCGCCGCTCCCGATCTGGCTGCGCGGCGGCCAGGTACTGATCGCGCTGGCCGCACTGGTGGTCGCGGTGGCGCTGTGGAGCGCGCGACGCGAGTTCTACCGCGAGGGCGCGTTGCTTGACCAGGCGTGGTCGTGGCCGTGGATCCGCAACCTGGGTCTGGTGCTGGTCGCGGTAGTGTGGCTGCTGTTCTTCGTCTACAGCCACGTCGAGTACCAGAATGAACTCTGGTGGCAGTTCGCCCTGTCCGGCAACGCCCCCCGCGCGCTGCGTGCGCTGCTGGTGGTGGCGATGGCCGTGGCCATCTTCGGCCTGGGCCGGCTGCTGCACAGCACGCGGGGCCCGTTGCCCCCGGCAGACGACGCGACACTGCAGGCGCTCGCGCCGGTGCTGGCACAGGCGATGGATACCCAGGCCTGTCTGGTTCTCACCGCGGACAAAGCGGTACTGCGCGATGCGCAGGGCCTGGGCTTCGTGATGATGCAGCGCCATGGCGGCTCGTTGATCGCCATGGGGGATCCGGTGGGCCCGCCGGACATCGCGCGCGCCCTGATCTGGCAGTTCCGCGAAGAAGCGGACCGGCTGGGGCTGCGGCCGGTGTTCTACCAGGTCGGCGAAGCGTACTGGCAGACCTACCTGGATCTGGGCCTTGGGCTGGTGAAGCTGGGCGAGGAAGCCATGGTGCCGTTGCAGGATTTCACCCTGGAGGGCCGCGACCGTGCTGATCTGCGGCAGGCCTGGAACCGGGGCAAGCGCAGTGGACTGACGTTCCGCGTCGCCGCCGCCGACGAAGTTCCTGCATTGATTCCGGCGCTCTCGCTGATCTCCACCGCGTGGCTGGACGACAAGGCGGGCGAAGAGAAAGGCTTTTCGCTGGGCAGTTTCGATCCCACCTACTTGGCCCGCTTTCCGATCGCGCTGGTCGAGGCAGAGGGGCGCATCGTGGCGTTCGCCAACCTATGGCACGCACCAGCGGGGCATGAGCTGTCGGTTGATCTGATGCGCCATTTGCCCGATGCACCGAAAGGCACGATGGACTTTCTTTTCATCGAGCTGTTCCTGTGGGCCCGCGCACAGGGCGATACACGGTTCTCGCTGGGCATGGCGCCCTTGTCCGGGCTGGCCACCCATCGCCTTGCGGGCCGGTGGAACCGCGTCGCTTCGCTGGTGGCGCGCCATGGTGAACGCTTCTACGGGTTCAGCGGGCTGCGCCGTTTCAAGTCCAAGTTCGCGCCGCAGTGGCGACCGCGCTACCTGGCCGCACCGGGTGGCGTCCATCTACCCGCTGCCCTGCTGGATGCCACCCGATTGATCTCGCTGGAACCGCGACGGTAGAGCCGACTTCAGTCGGCTGCTCCTGCTTCGCGGTGCCGACTGAAGTCGGCACTACCTGGCGGCTGCTGCGTCGCGTGCACCATCACGGGTAGAGCCGACTTCAGTCGGCTGCTCCTGCACCACGGTGCCGACTGAAGTCGGCACTACCGGGCGGCGGCTGCATCGCGTGCACCGTCACGGGTAGAGCCGACTTCAGTCGGCTGCTCCTGCTTCACGGTGCCGACTGAAGTCGGCACTAGCGGGCGGCTGCTGCATCGCGTGCACCATCACGGGTAGAGCCGACTTCAGTCGGCTGCTCCTGCTTCGCGGTGCCGACTGAAGTCGGCACTACCGGCGGCTGCTTGTGCTTCACGTTGGGGTTGACGATCAGCGGCCTGCCGCTTTCAGGATCTCGGCGGCCAGACGGTCGTGGTCGCCGTTGAAATGATGATCACCCGGTAGCTGCAGCACCCGCACGCTGCCCGGCGGCAGGTCGGGGCAGAGGGCATCCGTATCCTTGGCCCCATAGATGCACAGCGTTTTCGCAGCAGGCAGCTTCGCCACTTCGGGGGCAATCGGCAGGCCATCGTCGTTGCTGCCCAGCCAGTTGCTTACGTGGAACTCGAAGTCCGCCGTGCGCCCCACTGACATCAGCGCAATCAGATCGACCCGTGCCCGCAGCGCCGGGTCCAACTTGTTGATGCTCGCGGGCAGTACATCCGCGCCTTGCGAGAAGCCGACCAGCAGCAGATTGGGGCGCTGCCAGCGCTGCTGATAGTGTGTCGCGATGCGGGCAAGATCAGCAGCGAATCCCGCCGGTGTACGTGCACTCCAGAAATAGCGCAGTGAGTCCACCCCGGCTACGGCGACCCCGCGCGCGGCCAGTGCGGCGGCAACGTCCTTGTCCAGCCCGGCCCAGCCCCCATCGCCGGAGACGAAGATCGCCATCGTGTCACCTGCGCCCACCGCAGGCACTTCCACCACCGGCAGGTCGTCGAGCCCGGCCGGTGGCGGCGCAACGCTGACCCCCGGTGCCGCACCGATCACCCGCGCTGCGGCACGCAGCCCCGGCACCGCGTCACCGTCCGCGGTTCGCCGGAAGGACCGGGCACGTGCCACGTCGCGCAGCAGTGCGTGCTCTGCGTGTCCTTGCGCATCGCGTGCGTCCAACCAGGGCAGCGACAAAGCGCTGGCCTGCAGACGTCCTGCTGCAGTACCGGCGCCGCAGGTCATCCGCTGCCCTACAGGCGCCTCCGGTAGCTGCGTGGTCAGCAGTCCGGCGAACACGCCCGCATCGGCCTGGGCCGCCAGCGCATACGCGAAGGCCGCGCCCTCGCCGTCACCCGCCAGCAGGGGCAGCCGATAACCGGGCAGCCGCAGGTAGGCCTGCAGCCAGCGGGAAAAATTCTCGACATCACCAGAGCCGAACGCACAGTCGCCCGCGTGCTCTCGGCGCAGTGCGGCCTGCAACTGGCCCAGGTCGACCGCCACCACCAGCGCACCATCGTCGGCGAGCGCAGCACGTTCCCGCTGCGCAAGCGCCGCTTTGCCGGCTGCATGGAACCAGATCACCACCCGCTGCGGCGCCGTTTCCGGCTGCTGCACCGGCACCTGCTGGAAGCGGCCATGGCTGACCTGCAACGTGCCGGCATCGGCCGGCAGCGCCCCCAGCATCGTCAACATCAGCAGCATCCCGCTGCACGTCCCCGCAAACCGCATGCACTGCTCCCGACATCGGACAATGCCGCAACGATACGCCTGCGCGCGTGCGCTAGGCGATGCCGATCCTGTCGTGGTCATCCACCGGCAGGGCCCCGCGCCGCCACCCGGCCCATGCCACTGCCACCAGCCACGCGACGATGACCGCGATCACCAGCTTCTGTCCCGCACCGCGGGGCGGTGCACGCCACAGGACGTGCATCCACAGCAGCCCGAAGGCCAGCCAGGCCCACCACCACAACCGGGCGGCTCTGCGTTCCCAGCCGGGTTCGCAACGCAGATACCACGCCTGCAGCAGCATCGCCACGCTGGCGCACAGGAACGCGGTGTTGGCCGCCACGCCGTGGGCCAAGGGCCACACCAGCGGCGCATGGGTGGGCAGCCAACTGTCCCCGACCGCCACGCCGACCAGTCCCAGGGCCGCCATGGCGAACAGCAGCGCCGCCGCCCCACTGCGGCGAGGACCGCGGGCATACCGGAACAGGGCGGTGCCGAGCAGCACGAGCGCCAGCGCCAGCAGCGCATAGGCCAGCCGCAACAAGAGCCCCCATGGCCCACGCAGGTAGAGGCTCAACGTCGCCTGCATCCAATCCAGGTCATCACGAAGAAACTGCGTGGACAGTGCAATGGCGATGAAACCCGCCAAAGCGAACAGTGCAACCCCGCTCGCCGTGCGCAGCCCATCCTGGCGACTCACCTGGCGGCATCCTCAGGGTGCCGCGCCTGCCACTCGGCCAAGGCCTGCCGGTAACGCTGCAGTTCGTCGCTATACAGATCCAGCACGCACAGGGGGCAGCCGCTCCCGCAGCACTCGTTCGGGCCGGGCGCTTCTGGGGGAACAGGACGCGGATCGGAATCAGGATCAGCCACGCAGGCACGCCGACAACAAAGGGGCGGTCAGTGTAACGAGCCGATTCAGCGGCCCGCCACCCGCTGCAGGTTGTCCCGCGCAGGCGCATCGAAACGCTGGTGGAAGGTGTCACTGAGGAAAATGCGCGGCTGCCGCAGCACGCCGCGCAGGAAGCGCCGCCGTCCCGCCCGGTACAGGAAGCCGGGAACCGTCCCGGCATATTCCTCCGCCACGCCCCGATCATAGGCATCGAAGACCTCGGCGGGCGCGCCGAGGATGGCCATGTCGCAGTCCAGGAAGAGCGCGGCGTCCGCATCCACATCGGCCGGCTGCAGCCCACCATGCTGCGCCGTCAGCAGGATGAGCTCGCTCACTCTGCCCGCGTCGATACCTTCGTCCGGCAACCAGCGGGTGATCGCCTCCACCGCCAGGGCGGCAGAGCGCGCCTCGTTGTCCTTGCGACCGCTTTCATAGACGGCATCGTGGTACAGCACGGCGAGATACACCTCGCGTGGCTGTGCCCAGCCGGGGCCATCGGCAACCCACTGGCAGTGCTGCAGCAGCGCGCGCACATGGCCGAAATGGTGATACGCACGCGGCGGCGAGGCGTAACACGCTTCGAGCTCGGTCCATTGCGCGGCAGGCAGAACGATAGGCTGGAATTCCATGACCGCAGCATGGCCCG
Source organism: Stenotrophomonas sp. CFBP 13718 (assembly GCF_014842145.1). NCBI lineage: Bacteria > Pseudomonadati > Pseudomonadota > Gammaproteobacteria > Lysobacterales > Lysobacteraceae > Stenotrophomonas > Stenotrophomonas sp. CFBP 13718. The sequence goes on along the minus strand of NZ_JACYVC010000004.1, from coordinate 52,875 downwards.
CCAGTCCCTGCGCACGCAAGCGCTGGCTAGTTTTTCACCACCCTTCACGATGCTTGCTGCGCTTGGGGCGGGAGCACTTATGCACAGCTTTATCGAGTGCTCGTCCACACCCGCTGTGGATGAAGCGCAACCGGCCGACGGGCGGTCTTGCGGGGGCACGCGCCGGCGCTAGACTCGCCCGAAGAGGCACCCGCGTGCCCACGGAGAACCGCCATGACGCGCTGGCCGGTGCTGCTGCTCGCTTTCTTCAGCGTGTCCGCCTTCGCGCTGCCCGTGACGCAGGGCGCTCCGGTGCAGGCGTTGGCTGCGGACACCCCACCATCGGCGTCGCAGATCGTCGCGGTGCCGCCCGGCCTGCAAGCGCTGCTGCGGCAACGGGTGATCTCCGCCGGACCCGACCGCGAAGCGCGCCTGCAGCAACTGGTCGAGATGATCTTCGCCCGCGACGGCATGGATCTTCAGTACGACGCCGCTGCAACGCTCACCGTCAGCGAGACCTGGCAGCAGCGACGCGCGAACTGCCTGTCCTTCACCCTGTTGTTCGTTGCCCTCGCGCGCAGCGCTGGCATCCAGGCCCGCGTGCAGGAAGTGGACCAGGTGGTGTCGTGGTATCAGGAAGAAGGCGTGATCTACAACGTCGGCCACGTCAACGCGGGGATCGAGGTCAACGGACGAAGCGGCACAGTGGACCTTGACCGCAACGTCCTTTATGACCGAAAGGGACCGCGCCCGATCGACGATGCGCGGGCCCTCGCCCATTTCTACAACAATCGCGGCGCAGTGCAGCTGGAGGCGGGCAACGTGGTCGCCGCGCGCGCATGGTTCGACGCTGCCCTGCGGCAATCGGCAGGCTTCAGTGCAGCCCTGAACAACCTCGCCGTGCTGGAAGGCCGCCAGGGAAACCTGCCGTTGGCGCGAGCGCATTACATGGAAGCGCTGCGCATTTCGCCCCGCCACACCCCCAGCCTGATCAACGCGAGCAGCCTGTTGGCCCGCATGGGCGACCGCGCGGGAGCAGCGCGCCTGCAGCAGCGCCTGCAGCACGTGCGGCAACGTGATCCCTTCGTGCAGTACCTGCTGGGGACGCAAGCCGAACGCGCGGGCGACAGTGATCGCGCCATCCATTTCTATCGCAGGGCGTTGCGGCTGTACGACAGCGCCCACCAGTTCCACTTCGCGCTGGCACGTGTCTACGTGATGGCCGGTGACCTGCCGCGCGCGGGGCGCGAACTGCAGCGCGCGCAGCAGCTGGGTGGAGCAGCGCAACAGTCGCGTTACCAGAGCAAACTGGACAGCCTGCAGCGCTGGCGGCACCAGCAGGCCGCCCATGCGGCGTTGTAGCGCCGAGCCCTGCCCGGCGGCGCGCGCATCAGGCTTTCTTGAGGAAGCAGACCTTCAGCACCAGGCCCTTGATCTTCTCCGAGTTGCCTTCGATGTGTTCGGCATCGTCTTCCACCAGGCGGATGTTGCGGATCACCGTGCCCTGCTTCAGCGGAATCGACGAGCCCTTGACCTTCAGGTCCTTGATCACGGTGACCGTGTCCCCGGCCGCCAGCACGTTGCCGTTGCTGTCCCGCACCACCACGCTGGAGCCGACACTCTCTTCAGCCGTCCACTCGAAGCCACAGTCGGCGCAGATCATCAGCGCGCCATCGGCGTAGGTGTTTTCCAGGGTGCATTGCGGGCAGGGAGGGGTGGCGGACATCGGGCGGGACCTTGCAGAATTTCGACAGCCCCCATTGTAACCGGGCGGCCCCCGCGCCCTGCCCTACCGCTGCGCCGGCCGGCGCGCTACAGTGCGCGGCCCTTGCAATCACGGAAGCCCCAACATGCGCCTGGGCATCGACTTCGGCACCAGCAACTCCGCCGCGGCCATCGTCCGCGATGGGCGGGTGGAGCCGATCCGCTTCGGCGACGCCGACCAGTTCCGGACCACGGTGTACTTTCCCGGCATCATGCAGGACCCCGGTGAGTTCACCCTTGAGCCAGGGCAGGAGCATGAGCTGCAGGAGCTGATCGACACCGCCGCGCGCGAAGCCCGTGCCGCCGGCCATCCGCGTCCGCTGGAAGCCCTCCGTCGCGAGGCCCTGCGCACCCTGCGCCGGCGGTGGATGGAGCGCCGCATGGCCGAACCACGCAGCTCCAGCCAACTGCTGCAGAACGCGGTGTATGGCGATGAGGCGCTGGAAGCCTACTTCGAAGAGAACGAGGGCAACCTGGTGCAGAGCCCGAAGTCGATGCTGGGCTACAACCTGCATCCGCGTGCTCGCCAGACCATCACCGGCATCGCCACGCACATCCTCGAGCACATCCGGCTCACCGCCAGCGCCCAACTTGGCGTGCCCGTGCGCGAGGCGCTGCTGGGCCGCCCGGTGCAGTTCCGCAGCTCGATCGGCGATGCCGGCAACGACCAGGCGCTGGACATCCTGCGCGAGGCAGCGGTCGCGGCCGGCTTCGACCAGGTCGACTTCCTGGAAGAACCCGCAGCGGCGGCAATGCATTACCACGCCACCAGCAGCGATGCCCATGACGCCGTGATCGTGGACATCGGCGGCGGCACCACCGACATCGCCCATGCGCGGGTGGGCGGCGGTGAAGCCCCGCGCATCCACCGGGCCTGGGGCATCGCCCGCGGCGGCACCGATATCGATCTGGCGCTGAGCCTGGCGGCGTACATGCCGTTGTTCGGCCGCGGCATCACCCGCGTGCCAACCCACCACTATGTGGAGGCGGCCACGGTGCAGGACATGACGCGCCAGCGCGACTTCCGCCAGCACGCCTACGATCACGTTGAAAACCCGTACGGCAGCCGCCTGCAGGCCCTGCAGGACACCGGCAATACCGCACGGCTGTACCGTGAAGTGGAGCGGGCCAAGATCAGCCTGAGCAGCACGCCCGCCCATGCCAGTCCGCTGCCGTTCATCGAAAAGGGGCTGCAGGCTGACACCTCGGCCGACGGCCTGGGACAGGCCGCACATGCCTACCTGGGGCAGCTGCAGGCGCTGCTGGCCCAGGTCCGGCAGGACATCGGGCATGACCCGGATGCGGTTTTCCTGACCGGGGGCATGTCCCGCGCTGGGTATCTGCGGCAGGTCGCGGCAGCGGCCTTCCCGGATGCCCGGCAGGTCCACGGCGATGCCTCGTTCGGCGTGGTGCAGGGGCTGGCATTGGCGGCAGCCGGCACCCCTTAACATATCCCGAAGCGATCCGCGTTAAACTCGACCGGCTTGACAACCATCCGCATATTCCGTCGGCGCACGTTCTACCTGCGTGCGCGATGTGTCACTGCGTGCAACGGCCCGTCCGCGGGCCTTCCGGCCATGGCTCCTGGCTCTGCCATGGCCACGCTTCCGAGCCGCGATCGAGACCATCCTTGGGCATTACGAAGGCCCACGAGGCCGTACAACCTGAGCAGGCGCCCGCCCCCATCGACTGCCGTCGATGCGATGCCGTCTGTTGCCGGCTGCCGGTGTGGTTGATGCCGGGCGATGACGTCCCCATCTGGTTCGTGGAAAGTGACGGCCGGGGCGGCCGTCGCATGGCGCAGAACGAAGAAGGCTGGTGCGCAGCCATCGACCCGTACCACCTGCGTTGCAGCATCTATACGCAGCGCCCCGCGATCTGTCGCCAGTTCAAGATGGGCGGCGATGACTGCCAGCGCGAACGGCAGGATTACCAGCACCAGGCAGATGCCTGGACCTCCCCCCACCCTTCACCCTGACAGGAGCAACCATGCCCCGCAAGGCAAAGACCCCCGCGAAGGCCAGCAACACCATCCGCAATGAGCGCAAGAGCGGTTCGTCCAGCTCTACGCCCAGCAGCAACAGCATCGCCGCCGACCTGGCCGCGTTCCGCAAAGCGGGTGGCAAGATCGAAGTACTTGGCAACACCTGGTCGCTGAAGAAAGCCAGCTGACCGTGTCGGCGACCGCGGCGGCTGCACCGCCGCGGCCGGCCTGCATGCCCTGCCGCTCAGCGGTCCAGGCGCACGCGTACCCCGCCCGAATGTGACTGCAGGCTGATATCGCCGTCGCCGCTCCCCAGCCGCGTGTCCAGCGTGCTGCCGGGACCATGCCGGGGCCGCTCCACGTTTCCGGCATCACTCTGGATGTTCCCACTGAAGCTGTCGATCGACAGCTGGGCCGACACGGTGGCCGGCACCCGCAGGGATATGGGCGCACTGACCGATTGCGCGCTGATCCGTCCGCCCGGCGCCAGCGCTGCCGCTGACAGATCGATGCGGCCGGACACCGTTTCCACCACCAGCCGCTGCGTGCGGCCCGCCTCTACGCCGACCTGACCCGACACCGTGGTCGCGCCGATCTCCCCCGACAGTCCGCCACCGGCACGGATGCTGCCGCTGACCGTACGCGCCTCCATGCGAGTGGTCTGCAACTCGGTGTCCACGTCACCGCTGACAGAGTTGAGGGTGCCTTCCGCACTGCGTCCGGCCGCTCGCACATCGCCACTGACCGTGTTGGCCTGCACCCGCTTGACATCGATGCCGGCGATATCGATATCCGCGCTGACCGTCCCCAGCTGCAGCTCTACCCCGCGCGGCACGAAGACCTCGAGCGTGGCCCCACCGCTGTTGCTGCGGCGGGGGTAGACCACTTCCCAACGCACGCGGCTGGCACTCTTTTCCGGCTTCAGCGTCAGCCCGTCGGACAACGTGCCGGTCAGCTGCACGTCGCGGCGATCCCAGCCGCGCACGGTGACCTTGCCGGCGATGTTGCTGATTTCGATCCGTCCGCCGGGCGCGATGGCATGGCGCTCATCGACACGCGTATCGGCCCATGCCGGTGAAGCAAGCAGCGCGAACGCAGACAACAGGAGAAAAGGGCGCATGGTCGTTACCTCGGGAAACAGGATCAGGTGGGCAGGCCGGAGGCAGCGCGTGTTGCCTGCCGGGTCAGTTCCAACCGCAGTGCGTAGGTGCGCTGCAGCTGTTCAAGAAGATGGCGCGAGCGCGGGCTCTGCTGCAACGCGTCGCGGATCTGGTCGGCGCCGTGGTCGAGTTCCACCAGCGCCGGCCGCCACTCCGGCGCATCCACCGGCGGCAGGGCCGCCATGGCCTGGCGGTACGCGTCGGTCATGACGGCCGCCTGCTGCTGCAACACCGTGGGCGCCGGCGGCGCGGCGGGTTGCAGTGGCAAGGGCAACACCCAGTACAGCGCCAGGCTGGCGGCCAGCGCAGCGCCTGCGGGCAGCGACCAGCGTGCATGGCGCAGGCGCCGCAACGGAATCACCTTCGCCCCGGGCTGTTCCTCCGCAGCGCGCACCGGCAGCACGGCCTGCAAGCGGGTCCAACCGTCGGCAGGCACGCGCATCTCGCGCGGCAGGTCCCGCAGTTGACGTAGCAGCGCCGTGTCCCGCGCGTGGTCAAGGTCATCGTGGTGCGTCATGTCATGTCTCCCAGTCGCGCACGCAGCAGGCCGCGCGCACGGTGCAGCTGCGCTTTTGAAGTACCCACCGCCATCTGCAGCTGTTCGGCGATCTCGTGGTGTTTCCAGCCCTCGATGTCATGCAGCACCAGCACCGCACGTGCACGTGGTGGCAAGTGGGCCAGGGCACGTTCCAGGTCACGTTCGGTACCGGCGCAGGGATCATCGACGCCCATCCCGGGCAGCTCCCGGTCCCTGTCCTCCAGGCTGTCATGGTCGTGGCGCCCCTGCGCACGCAGGTCCATCAGGGCGGCATTGACGCCGAGCCGATGCAACCAGGTGCCCAGGCTGCTCTCCATGCGGAACGCGGGCAGTGCTTTCCACGCCTGCAGGAAGGCCTCCTGCAGCGCATCTTCGGCGCGCGCCTGCTGCCCACCGCACAGTCGCCACAGCACCGCGAACAGACGCGGGGCATGCTGGCGATACAGCTGCTCGTAGGCCGCCACATCGCCGGCAACCGCCGCGCGTACCACGGCGTGCTCGTCGTAGGCGGCGGGGGAAGCGGTGTCGCGTTCTGGCGTCAGCGTATCGAACATGACCCTTGGATGCCGCCACGAAAGAAAAGGTTTAAAGCCGCCGGATTCAAACCTTTCTGCCGGTCAGGGCATCCAAGCCGTACACCCCACCGGCCCGCCATGGCCACGGAGCGACATGATGTCCACCCCTGCAGTCAGTGGCCTGCTGGCCATCCTCGTCTGCGCGCTGCTGCAGGGCAATCCCCTGCATCTGCGGATCAGCCTGCAGGCGCAGCAGGCCTGCCTGCTGCGTGGCGCCGACACGCTGGCCTGCACCGGCCTACCCGCAACGTGGCCGAAGGTCGAATCACGGGCTGTGCGCGCGTAACATCGTGCTCCCCCCGTGTCTGATTGGATGTTGTTGCATGGAGAAGTACCTGCCGCCGTGGACCCATGCCTGGCTTGAACAGGCCGAGCTGATCGGCATGGTCCTGTTGACCCTGCTGGCGGCGTGGCTGCTGCGCTTCATCGCCCGGCGGCTGATCCGCCGCTTCGCCGCCCATTACACGCTGCCGCTGGAAATGGTGATGGGCGCGCGGCGCTTGACCAGCTTCATCGTCTACTTCGGCGCGCTGCTGGTCATCCTGCACATCCTGGGCACGTCGGCGTCCGTGCTGTGGACCGCCTTCACCGGCTTTGCAGCGGTCGGCGCGGTGGCCTTCTTCGCCGCGTGGAGCGTGCTGTCGAACATATTCTGCACCCTGCTGATCTTCACCACGCGACCATTCCGCCTGCATGACTACATCGAAGTCCTGGAGAACGGCGAGAAGCCGGGCCTGAAGGGGCGCGTGATCGACGTCAACCTGATCTACACCACGCTGCAGGAAACCGGAGACGGCCATGAGGGCACGGTGCTGCAGCTGCCCAACAATCTGTTCTTCCAGCGTACGGTACGGCGTTGGCGGGATCCGTCCACCGCGCCTGGCGGCATCCAGGGCGACGGCTGAGCCCGTCCGCCCCCGAGCCGCCCTACCTCAACCTGCCCTACACCTTCCCAGGCCTACGCTGTCTGCTGGCAAACACGTGGAGGACAGGCCATGGCCACCGGATGGGCACAGGACGGCGCAGTACAGGACCAGATCGACGCCACCGTCGATGACGCCATCGCACGCGCGCGCAGCCAGCTCAAGCAAGGGCCTGGGCTGGAACACTGCGAAGCATGTGATGCACCGATTCCGCTGGCCAGGCGCCAGGCAGTGCCCGGCGTGCGCCTGTGCGTGTCCTGCCAGCAGGCACACGATGAAGACGAGCATGCCCAGTCCGGTTACAACCGGCGGGGCAGCAAGGACAGCCAGCTGCGCTGAGGGCGGCCCCGGCGGCGGTTACCAGACGAGGTCGTCGGGAATCTGGAACTGCGCGTAGTAGGCGTCATCTTCGGCGTTGCCGGTCGAAGCCACCGTGCTCTGGCCGGCCTGGCCATGATCGACCACCACCAGCTCCGGCGCACGCTCGCGCACCTTCTCCGCCGCAGCGCGCGGCAGCAGGGCATGGCCCTCACCGTTGGCCACGATGACCAGCGCACCGGCGGAAAGCGCCTTGCGCAGCTTGGCATCGATCCACAAGGTGCGGATCGCATCGCCGTCGCTGAAGCGATACTCGCTCTCGCCTGCATGCGGCACCGCGTGGGTCTTCACGATCTGCCGTGCCTGCGCCTTCTGCTCGGTCGCCCGCAGCTGCGCGTTGCGCTCGGCGGCGATGGCGCGGTCACGCTCGACCTTCTCCAGCCGGACCCGCTCGGCCTCACGCTGGACCTCGGCCGATGCATCCGGTGCCTTGCCCTGCCGGGCCTTGGCCTGGTCACGGGCGGCGGCACTGGCCTGCGACTTCTTCGCCAGCCCGGCCTTGAGCAATTGTTCCTGCAGCGCGTTGGGCTTTGCCATGATCGTGCCTGCAACTGTTCTATCGTAGGAGGCCCCCATGATACCGGAGCCCCGGCGGCCCCATGCCTTCGCTGAAATACCTGACCGGCTACCCCGATGCCCTGCTCGACCAGGTCCGCACCCTGTTGGCCGAAGACAAGCTGGGTGCCGTGCTGCAGCGCCGCTATCCGGAGCTGCACGAGGTGCGCAACGACCGCCAGCTGTACGACTACACCCAGGAGCTGAAAGACCGCTACCTGCGCAAATCGGTGCACCTCAACAAGGTCTGCTACGACAGCAAGCTGGAGGTGGTGAAGCATGCCCTCGGTACCCACACCGCGATCTCGCGCGTACATGGCGGGCGCCTCAAGGCCAGCCGGGAGATCCGCGTGGCCAGCGTGTTCCGGGAGGCACCGGCGGCGTTCCTGCGCATGATCGTGGTGCACGAGCTGGCCCACCTGAAGGAGGCCGACCACAACAAGGCGTTCTACCAGCTGTGCCAACACATGGAACCGGATTACCTGCAGCTGGAATTCGATACCCGGCTGTACCTCACCGAACTCGTCAACCGCCGCGGCTGAAGCAGCCGCGCGCCGCGACAGGTACACTGCGCGCCCCTTGGAGATCCCTGCCCCATGCTCCCGACCCGTCTGGACAAACGCCTCGCTGAACTGCTCGGTTGCCCCCGTGGCGAAGCCCGCCGCTACATCGAAGGCGGCTGGGTGCGCGTGGATGGGCAGGTGGTCGAGCAGCCGCAGGCGCAGGTGACCACGGAAACGGTGGAGCTGGATCCGGCTGCGCGCGACGAGAAATCCGAGCGCGTGACGATGCTGCTCGCCAAGCCGATCGATGCGGCTGCGCACACGCTGAGCGCGCTGATCACGCCCGAATCGCAGAGTCCGCTGGACCTGGGCAGCATCCGCCCGCTGCAGCGGCACTTCCACGGCCTGCAGTTGGCGGCCTCGCTGCCGGCGTCGGACAGCGGGCTGGTGGTCGTCAGCCAGGATCCCTTGATCATCACCCACCTGCAGCAGCAGCTGTCCCGCACCGAACAGGAGTTCCTGGTCGATGTGCAGGGCGAGCGGGCCATGTGGGACGTGGCGCGCCTGCAGACCGGGCTGAAGGAAAACGGCCGAACGATTCCTGGCTGCAAGATCAGCTGGCAGAGCGAACAGCGCCTGCGCTTCGCCGGCAAGGGTCTGCATCCGCGCATGCTGCGCGAAGCCTGCGCCATCGCCTCGATGGAGGTGGTTGCGATCCGCCGGCTGCGCATCGGCCGCGTATCACTGGGCAAGCTGGCACCGGGCCAGTGGCGCTATCTCGGCTCTGACGAGCGCTTCTGACGGCTGCACTCCCTCTGCACTGCGGTGCCGGTTACAGTCAGGGGATGACTGAACCCTTGCCCCTGTGGCGCCGGCTGCTGCGTGTAGTGGCCATCCTGATCTGCCTGTTGGTGCTGCTGGTGCTGTCGGGCCTGCTGCTGGCGGACCGGCTGACACCGCAGGCCCGTGGCACACCGTCGAGCGTGCTGCCGGTGCAACCGGCGCAGACCCGCATCGATCGCGAAATCAGTGCACTGCAGGCTGCCCATCCGGGCCAGTCCGGTGTGGCGTTCCTGTCCGATGGCCTGGATGCCTTCGCGGCCCGAGCGGTCATCACCGAGCGCGCCGAGCGCAGCCTGGACCTGCAGTACTACATCTGGCAGGACGACCTGATCGGCCACCTGATGGCGCGTGCCCTGCACGATGCCGCCGCGCGCGGCGTGCGCGTGCGCATCCTGCTTGACGACATGAACGCGCAGGACAAGGACGCGCTGATGATGGCGCTCGACCGGCATCCCAATATCGAGATCCGCCTGTACAACCCGTTCCGCAACCGCGCCGGGCTGTGGCGGCTGGTCGAAATGGTGCAGCGGTTTTTCTCGGTGAACCATCGCATGCACAACAAGAGCTGGATCGCAGATGGCCGCGTGGCCATCGTCGGCGGCCGCAACATCGGTGAGGAGTATTTCAGCGCGCGTCCGGACGTCAATTTCCGTGATCTGGATCTACTGGTCGCCGGCGAGGCCGTGGACGGCGCCAACCGGGTGTTCGACGACTACTGGAACAGCGAGGCCGCCGTGCCGATCGGCGCGCTGGCCTTCCACACGCCGGCCGAGCTGCGCCTGCTGCTGCGCGAGTCCGACAACGAGGCCAAGCGGGATGCCGCCACGCCCTACCTGAAGGAAGTGGCCGCATCGCGGCAGCGTGTCCGCGCCAGTGCGGCACCGCTGCACTGGAGTGCCAACGTCCGCATCGCGTCCGATCCGCCGATGAAGCACAAGCGCGACGACCAGCACAACTGGCTGGTCACCGATCTGGTGCGCATGATGACAAGCGCCCAGCACAAGGCGCTGCTGATCTCGCCCTATTTCGTGCCCGGCAACGAGGGGCTGGACGGCCTGTCGATGATGAGCGAGCGCGGCGCACAGGTGGGCGTGGTCACCAACTCGCTGGCGGCCAATGACGTAGTGGCCGTGCACGGGGGATACATGACCTACCGGGTACCGCTGCTGCAGGCCGGCGTGCAGCTTTACGAACTGAAAGCGCATGGCAAGGCAACCAGCTCGGGCCTGTTTGGCAGCAGTGGCGCCAGCCTGCACACCAAGGCCTTCGTGCTCGATGACCGGCATGGTTTCGTGGGCTCGTTCAACCTGGATCCCCGATCGGCCTACCTCAATACGGAAATGGGCGTGATCTTCGATGACCCGGTGTTGGCCGCGCAGCTGACGCAGGAGTACCTGCGCCTGTCCAGCCCGCAGCAGAGCTGGTGGCTGGGCCTGGATCCGGCCGGCGACGTGCGCTGGCTGGAACGCGACAAGTCGCCGCACTGGGTCACCACCGAGCCGGACAGCAGCCCGCGCATGCGCGCGAGTGCGCGCGTGATCAGTTGGTTGCCGCTGGAGTCGCAGCTCTAGACCGCGGCGCGCCGCTGCGCTCGCCGAGCGTGGCTCGGCGCTACCGGGCCGGGCGGGCTGCCGCTGCGCTCGCCGAGCGTGGCTCGGCGCTACCGGGCCGGACGGTGCGTCGCTGCGGCCGTGCGGAGTGCCTGTAGCGCCGAGCCGTGCTCGGCGGATGTGTCAGGCGTCGGCGTGCTCGTCCGCCAGGGTTTCCACTGATCGTCCATGCAGGCGGCGCCAGATCCACAACAGGGCATGCGCCGGGGTACCCGGCAGTTGCTCCAGCCAGGCCAGGCCCTGGCTCTGACCCATATGCCCATGTCGTGCCAACAGGCTGGCCGCTGCCGCCGCCCGTGCGAAGCGCAGGCTCTGTGCCAGGCCACTGCCGGCATGCTCGGGTTCCAGCGCCTGGTGCACCGGCAGGGGCAGCTCCCAGGCGGCGGCGATACGCTGCGCCACCGGCAACGTCCATTGGCGCAGCAGTGCTTCTGCACTGGGATAGTCCACGGCCACCTGCAGCGTCTCCGCTTCCTGCACCAGCGCCTTCATGACCAGCGCCGCGCCCAGCCCTTGGGTCAGCCCCAACCACTGGGCCGCAAACGGATCGCACTGGCTGACCGTACGGGCATGGTCAGCGGCCGCGCGCGATGACAGCAGCGCGTGCTCCCAGATGATGGTGCTGAACTGCGGAAACGCCTGGCACTGGATGTGCATCACCGGCTGTACCAGCACCGCGCTGATGATCTGCCGGATGCCTTCGGTGCCTACCAGGGTGATCGCGCGCTGCAGGCTGTCGACCGGTCGCTCCTGCATGCGGAACGCGGGACTGTTGGCGATCCGCAGCAGGTTGCCGGTCAACACCGGATCCTGGCCGATGATGGCGGCCGTGGCACGCGCCGAACCATCCGGATCGTTGACCGTCTGGATCAGCTGCGGCAGCAGTTGCGGCCGTCGCGGCAGCTGGCGGGCATTCCAGTCACTGCGCTGCAGGGCCTGCCGTGTCGCCTCCAGCAGGGCCTGGTTCGGCGGGCAGCCGCCGTCGAGCGCCGGGTGCAGGGCCAGCGCGTACAGGCCCGCATGCAGTCGCGCCTCCGCATCGTCCTGCGCGACCGGTGCAAGGGAGTCGGCGACGCGCTGGACCTGCTCTGCATAGTCAGCGCGCTGATGCAGCCGCGATGAGGTCCGCCCGGGCGGGCGCCCGAACAGGGCCCACCACCAGCGCGCAAACCCCGTCATCGACCGGCCCCGCCGGGTAGCAGGCGGACGCGTTCCGTGCCGCAGCAGCCGACCCACCCCATATTGGTCACCACACCTGCCACTGCACCCATCCTTTCGCATGGCGGACATCGCCGTGTCTCCAGCATCGGCCCCACGGGCGGCTTCTTTAGGCCGGCACGTGCCAGCGCCGGGATGTGAACAGCGGGGCGGCAGGGAATGGACTAGAATGGCGCCGCGCGACCCGTCTCCAGAACTGACGAAGTCGCTTTTTTTGTTTCTGCACCCTCATCGTTGCCGGCGTGTTCGAAGTGGTTCGCCGCTGATCACGTCAACGGAGTCGCCATGTTATTCGAAACCCTCGCAACCACCGGTCATGAACAGGTGGTGTTCTGCCACAACCCGGACGCCGGTCTGCGGGCCATCATCGCCCTGCACAACACCACGCTGGGCCCCGCCCTGGGCGGTGTGCGCATGCGCCCGTACGCCAGCACCGACGAGGCGCTGGCCGACGTGCTGCGGCTCAGCCGGACGATGACGTACAAGAACGCGCTGGCCGGCCTCAATGTCGGTGGCGGCAAGGCGGTGATCATCGGCGACCCGCGCACGGACAAGACCGAAGTGCTGCTGCGCGCGTTCGGCCGCCAGGTCGATGCGCTGGGCGGTCGTTACATCACCGCCGAAGACGTCGGCACCGATGTCAACGACATGGAAAACATCTACCTGGAAAGCCAGTTCGTCACCGGCGTGCACCAGGTGCACGGCGGATCCGGTGATCCGGCGCCGTTCACGGCCTACGGCGCGCTGCAGGCCCTGATGGCCTCGCTGCAGACCAAGCTGGGCCATGAAGAAGTGGGCAAGACCAGCATCGCCGTGCAGGGCCTGGGCCACATCGGCATGGAGTTCGTGAAGCTGCTGCGTGACCGGGGGGCGAAGCTGTTCGTCACCGATCTCAACCCTGCGCTGGTCGAGCGCGCCGTGACCGAGTACGGCGCGGAGGCGGTCAAACCCGATGAAATCCACGAGGTGAACGCGGACGTGTTCGCACCGTGTGCGCTGGAAGGCGCGATCAGCCTGGATGTGCTGCCGCGTCTCAAGGCCCGCATCATCTGTGGCACCGCCAACAGCCAGCTGGCCAGCCCCGACGTGGGCGACGAACTGCATGCGCGCGGCATCCTGTACGCACCCGACTACGCCGTGAATGCCGGCGGCGTCATGAACGTCTCGCTGGAAATCGACGGCTACAACCGCGAGCGCGCCATGCGCCTCATCCGCAGCATCTACCACAACCTCGGGCGCGTCTTCGAGCTGTCGCAGCGCGAGAACATCGCCCCACCGCGCGCCGCTGATCGCATCGCAGAAGCGCGCATCCAGTCCATCGGCAAGCTCAAGATGCCGCTGGGCCGCGCCACGCCGCGCCTGGGTGACCTGCGCGCCGGCTGAGCCTCCCGCGCCGGTGACGCCGACGGTAGAGCCGACCGGTAGAGCCGACTTCAGTCGGCTGCCCTTCGCCGCCACCCCGGCAGCTAAAACCGACCGGTAGAGCCGACTTCAGTCGGCTGTCGTTTGTTGTCGCCGCGGCAGGTGCAGCCGACTGAAGTCGGCTCTACCCGTCGGCTGCCGTTTGTTGTCGCCGCGGCAGGTGCAGCCGACTGAAGTCGGCTCTACCCGTCGGCTGGCGTTTGTTGTCGCCGTGGCAGGTGCAGCCGATTGAAGTCGGCTCTACCCGCTTGTCGCCGGTCAGAACCCGGCGGCGTAGCGCATGGCCACCTGCGATACATCCAACCCGCCGCCAAAGCGCTGGTCATACCCAAAGGTCAGCCGCCCCTGGCGACCGAGCCAGGTTTCCAGCGCAATGCCTGCCAACCCGGATGCGCGCGGCAAGCCACCCGCCGTCAACGGCGCGAACGCATCAATGCCGGTAAAGCTGGCCTGCGGATCGAATCCATCGCGGGACAATTCCTGCTGCCATTCGGTATAACCGCGCAGCGTCCATGCATGCCACTGGCGCTCTGCACGCAGGCCCAGCATCGCCAGGCTGCGACGGGCCGTATTGTCCTGCGTGCGCAGGCCGAAGCCCAGACCGCCCTGCTCGCTGAAACCGTCCGAGCGGACCTGCACCACGCTTGCCGCAAGATAAGGGGTCAGCGCAGCACGCGCGGTGCCGAACCGCAGGCCGGATTCGACGCTCGCGCTGCCGAAACGGCCGCCGTAGCGCGCACCCGCCGCCAACGCCGTACTGCCCAGCAGCAGCTGCCGATCCACCTGCCGCTGGAACTGGCCGACCCCCAGTTGCGCCAGGGCATAGCCGCGTCCCGCCGTCCATCCTGCGTAGAGCTGCCCCTGCGCCTGCCGATCACGCCCGGTGCCGCCGTTGTCCGTGCCACCGGCCGCACTGCGTAGTTCGCCGAAGGCCACGCCCAGCACACCGTTGCCTGCCAGCGCCGTTTCCTGGCCGACCATCCAGCCATCACTCTGCGTCGCGTTGCCGGCGAAGTGGCCCTGCCCCGCTTCACCCAACGCGCTCTGCCACGCACCGCGCACCGCAGGCGCGGCCTGCACCTGGCCGAAGCGGCTGGCGATCGCGCGCCGGCTCATGTCGATGCTGTCGAACGTCGCCTGGGCCGCCACCGCGTGCGCCTTGCCGGACAGGCTGTCCAGGCTCTGCGCCAGCCCGCTAGCGCCGCCGTTCACGCGCTGCAGGTCGGCAGCCGCACCGGCAAACGCACTGGCCTGCGCAGCGCCATTACCATCGAGCTGCTCAAAAGCCCGCTCCACCCGCTGCGCGGAAGCCATCGCCTGCGCGTCCAATGACGCCGCGCCTGCGGCCGCCACCACGCTCACCCGCGTCAGCTCCAGCCATGCCGACGTACTGTCATAGCCGTAGCGCGATTCCAGAAGCGAAACCCCGTTCTGCCCACTCGCGGCCGTGTTGAACTGCCCGGACAGTCCCCCCTGTGCGCGCAGCAGCGCCTGCCGGCGGCCATCGGCCGGGACGTAACCGGCGATGACGCCGTTGACCAGCACCCCCCCGCCCTGCAGCGTGGCCGTGCCGGTCACCTGCAGTGGATTCACGCCCAGCGCCACCATCAGCTGGGCCCCGTCACGCTGCACGTAATTGCCCTCGATCGTGGCGTCGGCGTTCGCACTGGTCAGGATCACGCTGGCCCCGTTGTCCACGTTGCCGATCACACGGGTACTGCCGTTCATGAACTGCAGCCCCGCGCCACTGGCATTGCCGGACTGCGGCAGGATGCTGACGCTGGAACTGATCGAGGCCCCATCCCGCAGGGCCAGCGTGCCCTGCTCGATGCGCGTGCTGCCGGAATAGGTATTGCGTCCCGCCAGCCCCAGCGCGCCTGCACCCTGTTTGATCAGGCCACCCGTGCCACTCATATCGTTGCGCCACACCGAATCCAGTCCGAGCCGATCGACGTTGACGGTGACGTCGCCCCAGTCGAGGCGGCCGGGACCGTCCACCGCCTTGCCGACGTTGAGCAGCCCATTGCCGAACACCGGATCGACGCCGGCCGCGCCGAGATCGGTGGCAGTGCCGAGCAGGGTCTGCCGGACCAGGTCGTTGCTGAAATAAGGAAAGCGCTGCCAGACCAGTGCGGCTGCGCCGGAGACCAGCGGGGCGGCATACGACGTGCCCCAGCCGTAATAAAACGTAGCGGCCTGCGTGGTCGCCTGCGGATCCGGATATACCGCCGTGCCAGGCGCGGCCAGGCAGTAGCTGGCCGCCTCGCCGCACGCATTGGCGTAGTTCGCCAGCTCGGTCGGATTCACCGTGTCCACGGCGGTCACCGCCAGCCAGCCGCGTGCCAGATCCGCAGCGGGCAACGTGCCGCCGCTGCCGGGGCGGCTGGGCAGGGCCGCCATGTTGGAGGGCGTGTTCCTGCCGTCGTTGCCGGTGGCGAACACCACCAGCCCATCGTTGCCGATGATGAAGGACCGGTACTCGTCGGCGATCTGCGCGGTGGTCGCGGGGCTGGTCCAGTACAGGCCGCCCCAGGAGTTGTTCATCACTTTCACACCGGCCGCGATCAGGTCGCGGTGAACACCGGCCAAGCCGATCGGGCCGTCGACCTGGTTACCGGAGCCTGACCCATCATCCACCGGCCGCGTGTCGGCGATGATCCGTGCCGACACCACCTCGGCGCCGGGCGCCACGCCCACCTGCGCACCGGCGTAAGAGCCACCGGCGGCCAGCATGGCAACGGTGGTGCCGTGCCCGACCACATCGTCACGCGTCAGGTCGTTGGCCCGTGGGTCGACGTAGCTGTAACTGGCCGCGACACGTCCCGCCAGCGCGGGATGGCTGCGATTGACCCCGGAGTCGACGACACCAATGCGCACGCCCTGGCCGGTCAAGCCGGTGCCGAGCGCATTCACCGCCGTCAGGTGGCGTTGCAGGCTGGGTTGCGGCGGCGGCGGTGGATCAGGCGTCACCGGCGGCGGCGTGGTCGGCGGCGGCGTGACAGGCGGTGTGACCGGCGGCGGCACAGGGGGATCCACGCGGACATTGCCGCCCCCGCCACCTCCGCCACAGGCCGTCAATGCAGCCACCAGTGCAACGGCCAGTGCGGACCGGACGGCCCCGCGATACGACTCGTGAACGTGCGTCATCCCTGCATCCCCGTCGATGGTGTCGAGTAGTGCCGTCGCCGCTACGTGTGAGCCTACGTGGACAGCAGCGGTCAGGGGCACCGCCTATACTGGGCGTCCCCCACGCAGTCTGCCGGGATTTGCGTCGCTATCCAACGCCTCGCGTCTCCTTTTCCGAATTTGCTCACGCAACAACGAGATTGCCATGTCCAACATCGTCATCGCCGCCGCCAAGCGCACCGCCATCGGTTCCTTCCTCGGCCAGTTCACCGGCGTGCCCACCCCGACCCTCGGCGCAGCGGCCATCGCCGCCGCGCTGGAACAGTCCGGTGTCCCTGCTGCGGATGTTTCCGAAGTCATCATGGGCTGCGTGCTGCCGGCCAACCTGGGCCAAGCCCCTGCCCGCCAGGCGGCCATCGCCGGCGGACTGCCGCTGTCCACCGGCGCCACCACGCTCAACAAAGTCTGCGGTTCGGGCATGAAGGCGATCATGCTGGGGCACGATCTGATCAAGGCCGGCTCGGCCCGCATCGTGGTGGCCGGTGGCATGGAATCGATGACCAATGCGCCGCACCTGCTGCCCAATTCGCGCACCGGCAACCGCTTTGGCAACTTCCAGGCTGTCGACCACATGGCCCACGATGGTCTGGTCAACGCCTACGACGGCAAGGCAATGGGGGAGTTCGCCGAATGTACGGTGGACAAGTACCAGTTCACCCGCGAGGAACAGGACGCCTACGCGATCGAGTCGGTAAAGCGCGCGCAGGCCGCGCAGGCCAACGGCGCATTCGCTGACGAGATCGTCGCGGTGAAGGTCACCACCCGCAAGGGCGACGTCGAGATTTCCCTCGACGAACAGCCGACACGCGCCGACATCGGCAAGATCCCGACCCTGCGTCCGGCGTTCAAGAAGGACGGGACGGTCACGGCCGCCAGCTCGTCCAGCATCTCCGACGGTGCGGCTGCGGTCGTGCTGCTGTCGGAAGACGATGCCAAGGCGCGCGGCCTGCAGCCGCTGGCGCGCATCGTGGCCCACGCTACCCACTCGCAGGAACCGGAGTGGTTCACCACCGCGCCGATCGGTGCGATCCATACGCTGCTTGAAAAAGCGGGCTGGGCGCTGGAGGATGTGGACCTGTTCGAAATCAACGAAGCGTTCGCCGTGGTGGCCATGGCGCCGATGCGCGAACTGGGCATCGCCCACGACAAGTTGAACGTCAACGGCGGCGCCTGCGCACTGGGCCATCCGATCGGTGCCTCGGGCGCGCGACTGGTGGTCACCTTGGTGCACGCATTGCGCAGCCGCGGTGGCAAGCGCGGCATCGCTACGCTGTGCATCGGCGGTGGCGAAGCAACGGCCATTGCCATCGAATTGATTTGATTGAGTTTAACGCCCGTTTCGCAAAACTGAATGCGGGATCGCTTGACAGCCAATCTTGGCTTGTCATCATGTTGACGGCGCGCAACTGCGCGTTGCCTATCTAACGACGACGAGGATTCACCAAATGAGCATCAACAAGCTGCTGGTTGCTATGTCCCTGGCCCTGGCCCTGGCTGCCTGCTCGAAGCAGGAAGCTGCCCAGGACGCCGCCGCTTCGGCCAACGAAGCTGCCACCGAAGCGCAGGCCGCTGCTGACCAGGCTGCTGCTGCTGGCTCGCAGACCGCTGACGCTGCTCAGCAGGCTGCTGACACCGCCGCTACCGCTGCTGACGCTTCGGCCGACGCTGCTGGTCAGGCTGCTGGCGCTGCCACCGACGCTGCTGCTGACGCCGCTGCCGACGCTGCCAAGGCTGCCGAAGGCACCGCCGAGCAGGCCAAGGACGCTGCTGAAGAAGCCAAGAAGTAATAACTTCTTTCTTCACGCTGTTCTGAAGAAGCCGCTGGTTCGCCAGCGGCTTTTTCTTTGCCCGTCGTTCGGGTGATCGAACGGGTGAGACCCCCTCGCGGCTGTCTGCGGTGAAGCAGTACGTGGGATAGGCCGGGCGGTGGGGCTGGTCGGGGGACGGCAAAAACTGCGTCCATGCGTGCCTCGTTTCGCGCCATCCATGGCGCTCAACGCCCCCGCCCAGCCCCACCGCCCGGCCCCTGACAGGTTCCGTGGCCGCCCGCCGCGCATGGAAAAAAAATAAAAGCGGTAGCGCCGACCCATGGTCGGCGGGCGCAGCGGGCCGTTGGCGGGAACATTCCGCCGAGCACGGCTCGGCGCTACAGATTGCGATAATCCGTCGGGTGGAGGAGCCCCTGAGTCAGGGGCGGCCGCGAAGCGGCGGGGTGTGGGTGCTGGTGAGACGGGGCCCGCGGTTTGCGAAGCAAAGCGTGGGAGCGGCAGCGCGAATGCGATGACGTGGACCCGCCATCCATGGCACTCAACGCCCCCGCCCCGCCCCACCGCCCGGCCCCCTGACAGGTTCCGTGGCCGCCCGCCGCGTATGAAAAAAAAGAAAAGCGGTAGCGCCGACCCATGGTCGGCGAGCGCAGCGGGCCGTTGGCGGAAACATTCCGCCGAGCACGGCTCGGCGCTACCGCAAGCCTCGTTGACCCGTCGGGTGGAGGGAGCCCCTGCGCTCAACGCCCCCGCCCCGCCCCACCGCCCGGCCCCCCTGACAGGTCCCGTGCCCGCCCGCCGCGTATGAAAAAAAGAAAAGCGGTAGCGCCGACCCATGGTCGGCGGAATCCATCAAACCCCATTCCCCACGAATCCGCCGACCATGGGTCGGCGCTACCGATTCGAGGGCCGCCATGGACCTGTCGAAGGTGGGGCGGGGTGGGTTGGCGGGGGTGTTGAGCGCCATGGATGGCGCGAAACAAGGCACGCAGGAGCGGCTTCTGCCGTCCCCCGCCAACCCACCCCGCCCCGCCATCACGCGGCCCTGCAGCCGTTGCCGTTGCCGTTGCCCTTGCTCTTGCCTTCAAGCCGCGCGCACGCGCAAACAGACTTCACCCGCCATCGACCCGCACATGAATAGGCTGGCGCTCACTGAAACCCTGACCTGGAGCGCGCCATGACCATCCGCACCCTCACCACCTCCCTGCTGGCCGCTTCCCTCGTCTTCGGCCTTGCTGCCTGCAAGGGCCCGGAAGCCGAGCAGGCGCGCCAGGACGCCGCACAGGCCGCCGACAGCGCCGGCGTGGCCGCGCGCGATGCCGTTGACCGCGCCGCTGCCGCTACCCGCAACGCCGCCGATGATGCCTCCGCTGCCTCGGCGACGGCCGCTGCCGATACCCAGCAGGCGCTGGACCGCGCGGCGGATGCCACGGCCAATGCAGCAGCAGAAGCCAAGGTCGCCGCCAAGGATGCTGCCGCCCATGCCAGCGAAGCGACCGCCACCGCCGCGCAGAACGTGGCCGACAAAGCACGCGATGTCGCCGACGATGCCAAGGACACCGCCGACCACGGCAAGCACTGAATCACGCAGCCCTTCCACGTGGCAGGCGCCGGAGGCATCCGGCGCCTTTTTCATGCCGCCGCTCAGGGCAGCGCGCGCGCCAACATCGCGCCGAAATCGAGATCGGCGGGCAAGGTACCGAACGCCAGGCCGTGCTGCGCGCATAGACGGCTGCGCACGAAGGCCGCCGCGAACGGACTACCCGCGCGCAGCAGGATCGCAGCCTGCAACAGCAGCGCAAGCCGCTCGCAATGCAGGCGCGCCATGACCGGTGCGACCGGCACGTCGTGCCAGCACCGTGAGAGCGCCTCGTCGAAGTGGCTGTCCAGGCCCGTGGCGGACAGCAGTTCCTCGTACAGGGCCTGGCGCGCCTGCGGCTCGCGCTGCAGCGTACGCAGCAGGTCCAGGCATTGGATGTTGCCGCTGCCTTCCCATATCGAGTTGAGCGGCGCCTGCCGGTACAGCCGGGGCAGCATCGACTCTTCCACGTAGCCTGCCCCGCCCAGGCATTCCTGCGCCTCGTTGACGAACACCGCGGCGCGCTTGCAGACCCAGTACTTGCCCAGTGCCGTGCCCACCCGGGCCACCAGCGCGCGCTGCGGATCGCGCGATGCAGCATCCACCGCCGCGGCGACGTGCAGGGCCAGCGCCGTAGCGGCCTCGGACTCCAGCGCCAGATCGGCCAGCACGTTGGCCATCAGCGGGTGGTCGCACAGGCGCTCACCGAAGGTGCGGCGATGGCGCGCGTGGTGCAGGGCCTGGGCCAGCGCCATGCGCATCTCTGCCGCCGCACCGAGCATGCAGTCCAGCCGGGTCATCATCACCATGTGGATGATGGTCGCTACACCGCGCCCTTCTTCGCCCACGCGCCACGCCTGGGCGCCGGTGAACTCCACTTCGCTGGATGCGTTCGCCCAGTCACCCAGCTTGTCTTTCAACCGCATCAACTGGAACGCATTGCGATCGCCATCGGCGAGCCGCCGCGGCATCAGCAGGCAGGTCAGGCCCGCCGGTGCCTGCGCGAGTACCAGGAAGCCATCGGACATCGGCGCAGAGAAAAACCATTTATGCCCGACGAGCCGATAGCTGCCATCCGCGCAGGGCTCGGCATGGGTCTGGTTGGCACGTACGTCCGAGCCGCCCTGCTTCTCCGTCATGCCCATGCCCAGCGTGATGCCGGCTTTGTCGGCCACCGGCACATCGCGCGGGTCGTATACCGGCGCGGCCGCCTTGCGCGCCCAGTCGGACAGCACCGGGTGGTCGGCCAGTACGGCGACCGCCGCGTGGGTCATGGTCAAGGGGCAGCTGGTGCCGGCCTCTGCCTGGTGGTGCAGATAGCTCAAGGCCGCGCGCGCCACGTGCGCCCCCGGCCGTGGCTCATGCCAGGACAGGCCGGCAACGCCATGTTCCTTTCCCAGTTGCAGCAACTGGTGGTAGGCCGGCGTGAACTCGACGGTGTCGATGCGATGGCCCTGTGCATCGTGGGTGCGCAGCCGTGGCCGGTCACGATTCGCTTCGAAGCCCAACCGATACAGCGTGTCACCGGCCAACACGCCGTACGCCGCCAGCCGCGGCACGAACGACGACGCGCCGGCACGATCCACCGCCTCCACCAGTGCTGCGTCGTCCGACCACAGATGCCGCCCGGCAAAGGGTGGGGGCTGGTTCTGAACCCCGTGGGTCTGGAACGCGGCAGGATCGGTGCGCATGGCGGAGGCCTCCTTGGCAGCAGCAAAGCACGATTCTGCCGCACTGCCGTGGTCGCTGCTGTTCAGGCGGATTCTCACCTCCTGCACGAATGCATCGGCACAGTGCGGGCATGAGCAGACGCGACGATCTGGTGGTACTGCGGCCCGAAGGACTGTATTGCCCCGCTGGCGACTTCCACATCGACCCTTGGCGGCCGGTGCCGCGCGCGGTGATCACCCACGGCCATGGCGACCACGCCCGGGGCGGCATGGGCGAGTACTTCTGCAGCCTGTCCAGCGCGGCGATCCTGCGCTGGCGACTGGGTGATGTCCGCATCCACACCCACGGCTGGGGCGTGCCCTTCCGCATGGGCGCGGTCGAGGTGTCGCTGCATTCGGCCGGCCACGTGCTGGGCTCGGCCCAAGTACGCATCGACGACGGCGAGCAGGTCTGGGTGGCCTCGGGCGATTACAAGCGGCAGCCCGATCCTACCTGCGACCCCTTCGAGGTCGTGCCCTGCGATACCTTCATCACCGAAGCGACCTTCGCCTCGCCGATCTACCGCTGGCCCGATACCACCGAGGTGGCCGCCGACATCGTGGCGTGGCGCCGCGAATGCGGTGAGCGCGGCGAGGCGGCGATCCTGCTCTGTTACTCGCTGGGCAAGGCGCAACGGTTACTGGGCGAACTGCTGCCACTCGACGATCAGCCTGCCTGGTTGCACGGCGCCATCGACAACGGCGTGCAGGTCTATCGGCAGGCCGGCATCCCGATGCTGGCCACCGAAGCCGTCGCCGAACAGGGACGCCAGCCGGACTCCGCGGGTCGCCTGGTACTGGCACCGCCGTCGGCGGCCGGCACGCCGTGGGTGCGGCGTTTCGGTCGCCATCAACTGGCCTTCGCCTCCGGCTGGATGCACCTGCGTGGCAACCGGCGCCGCCGCAACGTCGACCGCGGCTTCGTGGTGTCCGACCACGCCGATTGGCCGGCGCTGCTGCAGACCATCGCGCAGACCGGCGCGTCGCGCATCATCGCCACCCATGGCAACACCGATGCGCTGATCCGCTACCTGCGCGAGAACGGCACCGCTGCCGAGGCCTTCCGTACCGATTACGGGAGCGAAGAATGAAGGCCTTCGCCGCGCTCTACCAGCGCCTTGACCGCAGCACCGCGACCGGCGACAAGCGCGCCGCGCTGGTCGACTATTTCCGTGCCGCCCCGCCACACGATGCGGCCTGGGCGCTGTACCTGCTCAGCGGCGGCAAGGTGGGCGGTGCACGCAGGAAGATCGCCGCCAGTGGCGAGCTGCGCGCGTGGTTGGTCGAAGCCACTGGCCTGCCCGCCTGGCTGGTGGAGGACAGCTACGAACAGGTGGGCGATCTTGCCGAGACACTTACCCTGCTGATCGATGAACCCGCGCAGGCCGCGGCGGACCGCTCACTGGTGGAGTGGATCGAAGGCCACCTGCTCGCCGTGGCGAACAGGGATGAAAGCGTGCGCCGCGCGGCCGTCGAACTCGGCTGGCAGTCGCTGCCGGCACCGCAGCGACTGGTCTTCAACAAACTGCTGACCGGGGCGCTGCGGGTCGGTGTTTCGCAGCGCCTGGTGCAACAGGCCCTGGCGGAACTGTCGGGGCTGGATATCGCGCGCATCGCCCAGCGCATGCTGGGTGAGTGGGTGCCCTCACCGGATCTGCTGGGCACCCTGCTGACGCACGAAGAACTGCCCTTGGATCGGCAGCAGCCCTATCCGTTCTACCTGGCCTCGCCGCTGGAAGCCGAGGCGCAGACGCTGGGCCCGGTGCAGGACTGGGTGCTGGAATGGAAATGGGATGGCATCCGCCTGCAGCTGCTGCGCCGCAAAGGCGAAGTCGCCCTGTGGTCGCGCGGCGAAGAACGGCTGGACGGGCGCTTCCCGGAGATAGAACAGGCCGCCGCCGCCCTGCCCGATGGCTGCGTGATCGACGGCGAACTGCTGGCGTGGGACGCCGACGACGACCTGCCGCGCGCCTTCACCGCCCTGCAGACCCGTATCCAGCGGCGCAAACCGGGGCCGGCCACCCTGCGCAGCACGCCCGTGCGGGTGCTGGCCTATGACCTGCTGGAACAGGACGGCGAAGACCTGCGCGGCGTGCCCCTGCAGCAGCGACGCGAGCGTCTGGCCGCGCTGCTGGAGCGCTTGGCCGACCCGCGCATCCAGCTGTCCCCGCAGGTGCAGGCCGACGACTGGCAGCAGGCGGCCACGCTGCGCGAAGAGGCCCGCGTGCGCGGCGTGGAAGGCCTGATGCTGAAACGGCGCGACTCGGTGTATCAGGCCGGGCGCCGACGCGGTGACTGGTGGAAATGGAAGGTCGACCCGCTGACCATCGATGCGGTGCTGCTGTATGCACAGGCCGGCCATGGCCGGCGCAGCACGCTGTACACCGATTACACCTTTGGCGTCTGGCACGGCGAAGAACTGGTACCGGTGGCCAAGGCCTACTCCGGCCTGGACGACAAGGAAATCCTCGCCCTCGACCGCTGGATACGGGCCAACACCCGCGAACGCTTCGGGCCAGTGCGCAGCGTCCGCGCCGAACAGGTGTTCGAACTGGGCTTTGAAGCAGTGAACATCAGCAAGCGGCACAAGTCCGGCATCGCCGTGCGCTTCCCGCGCATCCTGCGCTGGCGCCACGACAAGCCGGCCAGCGAAGCCGACCAGCTGGCACAGCTGCAGGCCCTCGCTCGATGACCCGAAGCGAGGCGCTGGCCCGCTTGACGGGATTCTTCAGCGAACGTGGATGGCGCCCACTGCCGTTCCAGCGCACGATGTGGCGGCACTACCTGGACGGCGCCTCCGGCCTGCTGCACACGCCCACCGGCAGCGGCAAGACGCTGGCGATGTTCGGCGGACCGCTGCTGCAGGCCCTGCTGGACCCATTGCCCACACCAGCCCGTCGCAGCGCCGTACGGCCGTTGCAGGTGCTGTGGGTGACGCCCCTGCGCGCGCTGGCCACCGACACCGCACGCGCGCTCCAGGAGCCGCTGAAGGCCATCGGCCTCGACTGGCAGGTAGGCCTGCGCAGCGGCGACGCCAGCAGCCGTGACAAACGCCTGGCGCGCGAAGGACGGCTGGACGTGCTGGTGACCACGCCGGAATCGCTGGCGCTGTTGCTGAGCTACCCCGATACGCTGGCCCGCATGCGCCAGCTGCGCTGCATCGTCGTCGACGAATGGCACGAGCTGCTGGGCAGCAAACGCGGTGTGCTGCTGCAGCTCAACCTGGCACTGCTGCGCGATGCAGCTCCCGCGGTGCAGCTTTGGGGGCTGTCGGCCACCCTCGGCAACCTTGATCAGGCCCGTGCGGTGCTGCTGCCTGATCGTCACGATGCCCTGAGCGTGGAAGGCGCGCGGCCGCGCCCGGTACGCGTGCGCAGCCTGCTGCCCGAACCCGGCGAACGCTTTCCCTGGGCCGGCCATCTCGGGCTGCGCCAGCTGCCGCGTGTGCTGCAGACGGTGATGGCTGCACGCAGCAGCCTGCTGTTCACCAACACCCGAGCGCAGGCCGAGCTGTGGCATCAGGCATTGGCTGCCGTGTGGCCGGAAGACCTGCACACCCTGGCCCTGCACCACGGCTCGCTGGACCCGGCCCTGCGCCAGCAGGTGGAAGATGGCCTGCGTAGCGGCACGCTGCGCTGCGTGGTGGCCACCTCCAGCCTTGACCTGGGCGTGGACTTTCCCGAAGTCGATCAGGTGCTGCAACTGGGCAGCCCGAAGGGCGTGGCGCGCCTGCGGCAACGCGCCGGTCGCGCCCGCCACCGCCCCGGTGCCAGTGGCGAGATCGTGTGCATTCCCAGCCACGCGTTGGAGCTTGCCGAATATGCCGCCGTCCGCCGCGCGCTGGACGACGGCGTGGTGGAAGCGCGGCGGCCGTTGCAGTTGTCGCTGGACGTGCTGGCGCAACACTGCATCAGCCGCGCCCTGGCCGGCGGCTTCGAGGCCGACGCGCTGTTGGCGCAGGTGCGCCGCACCCATGCCTTCGCCGAGGTGACCGATGCGCACTGGCAGGCCGTACTCGAGTTCATCGTGCAGGGCGGTCGCGCGTTGTCGCAGTACCCCGACTTTCACAAGGTAGTGCGCGACGACGATGGCCAGTACCGCGTGCATGACCGCCGCCAGGCGCTGCGCCATCGGCTGTCGATCGGCACCATCAGCAGTGACGGCAGCGTCCGCGTGCAGTTCATGCGCGGCGGCGGGTTGGGCGCCGTGGAGGAACAGTTCGCCAGCCGCCTGCGCCGCGGCGACCGCTTCCAGTTCGCGGGCCGACTGCTGGAACTGGTGAAGCTGCAGGACATGACCGCCTATGTGCGCCTTGCCCGTGGCGGCGAGGGGGCGGTACCGCGCTGGCAGGGTGGCCAGTTGGCGCTGTCCCCATCGCTGGGGCGCGAGCTGGAGGCCGTGCTCGGCGGCGCCGACGACAGCCCCGAGTCGCAGTGGCTGCACCCGCTGCTGGGCCTGCAGGAACGGCTGTCGGCGCGTCCGTCGCCGGCCCATGTGCTGATCGAAGACGTGCGTCGGCGCGAGGGCCAGTTCCTGTTCCTGTATCCCTTTGCCGGTCGCCATGTGCACGAGGCCCTGGCGGCCCTGTTGGCATTGCGCTGCACGCGGCTGCAGCGCAACAGCATCGGCTACGCGGTGAACGACCATGGCCTGGTGCTGGCCCCGGCGCTGCCGCAGGCGCTCGACGAACTGCAGTGGCGCGCCCTGCTGTCCGCCGACGGCCTGTTGGATGACCTGCGCGCGGCGGT
Organism: Stenotrophomonas sp. CFBP 13718; assembly: GCF_014842145.1. Lineage (NCBI taxonomy): Bacteria > Pseudomonadati > Pseudomonadota > Gammaproteobacteria > Lysobacterales > Lysobacteraceae > Stenotrophomonas > Stenotrophomonas sp. CFBP 13718. Next base: position 26,435 of record NZ_JACYVC010000004.1, on the reverse strand, counting down.
CAACCTGGGCGAACTGGCACGCCGCCAGTTCCGCGGCATTGCGCGCGTCGCCGGCCTGCTGGTACCCAGCCTGCCCGGTGGCATGCCGCGTTCGCTGCGCCAACTGCAGGCATCGTCAGGCCTGCTGTATGACGTGCTGCGCGAGCACGACCCCGATCACATGCTGCTGCGATTGGCCGAGCACGAAGTGCTGCATGACAGCCTGGACATCGAAGGACTGCACGCGACGTTGCAGTGGCTGGGTGCCCGGGCCCTGTGCCTGCGTGCGCCGACCTCACTCACGCCACTGGGCTTCCCGCTGTGGGCCGAGCGCCTGCGCGGCCAGCTGAGCAACGAAGACTGGCGCACGCGGGTGCTGCGTGCGTCGCAGCAACTGGAGAAGCGGCATGGACGATGACGTACGCGTACAGCTGGGGGACGAAGAAGCGGTGCTGTTGGGCGAGCGTGCGCTGTGGCTTCCCCAGCGCGGCGCGGTGCTGATCGCCGACCTGCACCTGGGCAAGGCGGACATCTTCCGCCGCGCCGGCATTGCCTTGCCGGTGGGCGGCACCCACAGCGACCTGCAGCGTCTGCAGCAGCTGGTAGAGCGCACTGACTGCAGTCAGCTTTGGATCCTGGGGGACGTGCTGCACGGCCCGGTGCATCGCGCCCCATGGCATGCGCAATGGCTGGGCTGGCGCGAGCAGCAGCCCCGCCTGCAGGTCCATGTGGTGCGTGGCAATCACGATCGCGCCCTGTCCAAGGCGACGCTGGCGGTGGACGTGCATGAGCGCCAGGCGATGCTCGGGCCTTTCGTGCTGCAGCATGAGCCGGAACCGGCCGAGGACGGCGCGCATGTGATTGCGGGCCACCTGCACCCGCAGGCTGCGCTGCCTGGCCTGCCGCGACGACTACCGGCATTCTGGCTGCGTGGACACATGACGGTGCTGCCGGCCTTCTCGGCCTTCACCGCTGGCGTAGTGCCGCGCCTGCAGACGGGCGAGCAGATGGCGGCCTGTGGGGATGGGGCGGTGTTTCTGCTGCCAAAGCGCGTTTAGCAGGTCCTGCGCCCGGGGTGGGACCCCGCGCGCATCGCTCACGGGATCCTACCGGTGGGGCGTGGTGCTTCAGGCGACGGCGAGCATCTCAGGCATCAACCGAAAATCCACGTCACGCCCTTCTACCCGCCGGGGCAATGCGCGGATGGTCGCGAGCATCTCCTGCGCGCAGGTACGGACATACCCGTGGTGCTCTGGCGAAGAATGGCTGATCAGACTACCGACATGGAACTCGAACACGTCTTCGAGCACGTCCGGCTGGTCTTCGTGCAGCATCTGCAACAGTCCGCGCAGCTTGCAGATTTCCGATTCCAGCGCTTCGGCCGAGAACAACATGACAGACTCCTTTGCATTCGGCTCACCCGAGCCAACTGGGGCAGCAGCGCCGGGCCGCAGGCGGTGCGCGATGCAGGATCACGTATCACAGGGGCCACACGCGTGTGCGTACCCCCTACTTGTGCCACGAGGCAGGTGAGCCGGCTGTCAACTTATTGCAGTGCGGCATTAACATCAGGCGGCAGGGGCGTGTTCACAGACGCCGCAGGGCGCCTTTCCAGCGCATCGATGAATGCGGCCTCCAACGGCAACGTACCCAGCCACCCCTGCTGGGTGCCGCTGAGCACGCGCAGCATGTGGCCGCGCCCTCCCGGCATGCGCCCCATCGGCCCCAGCAGGACGTCACGGGCCTTTGCCCAGGCATCGCGGTCAGACTGGAACAGCGGCGTCAGCCAGCGGCTCCAGCGCTGGTACACGGCCACGTGGGCACGCCGCTGGGCCTGATAGGCCTGCAAGGCCGCCTCGCCGCGCCCGTGCACCCGCAGCGCGTCACGCAGCACCAGCGCATCCATCAGGGCCATGTTGACCCCCTGCCCCAATTGCGGGCTCATCGAATGCGCTGCATCGCCGGCCAGCACCAGCCGCCCCGTGTGCCAGCGGTGCACCACGGCATCGCGGTAACTGGCGCGGGCAAGCTGGCCGGCGTCCTGCAGGTGGGCAAAGCGGGCCCCCGCTTCGGGCCACAACGCGTGGAGTTCATCCAGCCACGGCTGCAGGCCGTCCTGCTCCCAGCGCGCGAAGTCGTGGCACGGCAGGCTCCAGAAGAAGCTCAGCCGCGGCGTGTCATCGCCGGGCCGGGTGCCCACCGGCAGCAGCCCGATCATCTTGCGCGCGGCGACGTAGCGCTGCCTGAGCTCATTCACGTGGGGCCAGTCTTCGGCAGGCAGCAGGCACCACAGGGCGCCCCAGGGATACACCCGGTCCAGGGTGGTGCCGCCCACCTGCGCGCGCAGCGCCGAGGCGGAGCCGTCGGCGGCGATGACCAGGTCATAGGGGCCATGCTGCCGCCCCTGCGCGTCACGCAGCAGGCCGCGTTCGCTGTCCACCGCGGTAATGGCGGTTCCCGCGTGCAGGACACCGGTGCCTTCACGCGCCTGGTCCAGCAGCTGGAACAGCGCGCCGCGCTGCATGCCCAGCCCGTGCAGGCGTGGATCCAGCCCGTCGTAGCCCATGTCCATCACCGCCCGCCCGCAGGGCGTGTCGCCGTGCAGGCGGTGCACCGGGGCCGCGTGCGCGCGCACCGCATCCAGCAGCCCCATGCGCCACAGCACCTGCAGGCCACTGGGCTGGAGCAGGAACCCGGCGCCCACCGGGCCGGGCGCGGGTGCCCGTTCGAAGATATCGACGTGATGGTCGTCACGCCCCAGCAGGATGGCCAATGCCTGGCCGGCGGTTCCGTAGCCGATGACGGCGATGCGCATGCGGGAGTCCATTCGGAGAGTGTGCCTGATCTGCGCAGCGGGCAAAAAAAACCCCGCCGAGGCGGGGTTTTTCAACACGCAGACGCGGAAATCAGGCAGCCTGGATGTTGGAAGCCTGGTCGCCCTTCGGGCCCTGGGTCTTTTCGAAGGTCACTTTCTGGCCTTCCTGCAGGGACTTGAAGCCGCTGCCAGAGATGGCGGAGAAGTGCGCGAACAGATCAGCGCCGCCGTCGTCCGGAGTAATAAAGCCAAATCCTTTGGCGTCGTTGAACCACTTAACGGTACCTGTTGCCATGTTGATGCGAGACCTTTGCAATGAATGGGTGGTGTGCGCAAAAACCCTGCGCACCGGGCGAGTATGCAAACCTTGCCCGAGGATGACAATCACCCCCGTGCCAATTCACCAATCAATTCGGGCAATCCGTTGGACGCAGCCTGCACATTGGCGAGCACTTCGGCCATGGTGATTTCCTCTCCGGACCCACACCCAGCGGCCCAATTGGCCACAATCGCGAGGCAGGCATAGTCCAGTCCGAGCTCGCGGGCGAGGGCTGCTTCGGGCATTCCGGTCATGCCGACCAGATCGCACCCATCCCGCCGCATGCGCGCGATTTCCGCGCTGGTTTCCAGTCGTGGACCCTGGGTCGCGCCGTAACAGCCGCCGTCGTGGACTGTGACACCAGTCACTTTTGCGGCGGCAAGAATTTTGCTCCGCAGCATCGGCGTGTAGGGGTGGCCGAAATCCACGTGCAGCACCTCGCTGCCCGGTTCTTCACACAGGGTGGAAATACGCCCCCACGTGTAGTCGATCAGCTGGTCCGGACAGGCCAGCACGCGCGGACCGAAGGCATCGCCGATGCCGCCGACCGTATTCAGCGCCAGCACGCGCTGCGCGCCGATCTGCTGCAGGGCCGCCAGGTTGGCCCGGTAATTGATCTTGTGCGGCGGCAGCGAGTGCCCCTCGCCGTGCCGGGCGAGGAACGCCACGCGATGGCCCAGCAGCGTGCCGACGCGGATCGGGCCGGAAGGGGTGCCGTAGCGGGTATCGACCTGGTGCGTCTGCACGTCGTCCAGCTGGGCGAGCGAATACACGCCCGTCCCGCCGATGACCGCCAATGCGATCTGCTGCATCAGCCTTCCTTCATCGCATAGATGGCCGGCAGGCAGCGCAGCGTCTCGTTCACGTCCATGCCGAAGCCGAACACATAGCGGTCCGGCAGGTCCACGCCCGCGTAATCGGCGTGCACGTCCGGCAGCGCGCGGTCGTGCTGCTTGACCGTCAGCGCGGCGATGCGCACGTCGGTGGCGCCCTGTTCCAGGCACCACGTGCGCACGCCCTGCAGGGTATAGCCCTCATCGAGGATGTCATCGACGAGCAGCACCCGCCGACCGAACAGTGCGGTGGCCGGCTTGTGCTTCCACACCAGGTCGCCGCCAGTGGTTTCACCCCGGTAGCGCGTGGCATGCAGGTAATCGAACTGCACGTCCTGGCCACGGGCACCCAGCTCCAGTGCGAGCTGGCCGGCGAACGGCAGCGCACCGTGCATGATCGACAGGAACAGCGGCACTTCGCCCTTGTAGTCCGCCGCGATGGCGTCGGCAATGCGGCCGATGGCCTGGTCGATGGTGGCGCGGTCGACCAGCAGGTCGGCCTGTTCCAGCGCCTGGGAGATGGTGAGGTTGGGCATCAGACGGTTCTTCCAGAAAGTTCAAGCAGATGGGTTCGTGTATCGCCATGGCGGGCGTCGGCCAACAGGCCGTCCCAGCCAAGCGCGCCGCGGCCGATCAGGCCCAGCAGCGCGGCGGTGTTGCAGGTGCGGTGTTCCACCGCACGCAGGGATTCTTCCACCAGTTCAGGATGGCATACCAGCACGACATCGCACCCCGCGTCGAGGTGCGCGTCCACGCGCGCCTTCACTCCACCGGCGCTGAACGAAGCCGCCATGCCGATGTCGTCGGAGAACACGACGCCACGGAAGCCCATTTCGCCGCGGAGGATCTCCTCGATCCAGCGCCGCGAGTAGCCTGCCGGCTCGGGCGCGACACGGGGGTAGACCACATGCGCCATCATCACCGCATCGGCGCCCGCGTCGATGCCCGCGACGAAGGGGACCAGGTCGCGCGCGCGCAGTTCGTCCAGCCCACGGGGATCGATCGCGGTGTCCACGTGGGTGTCCTCGATGACCGTGCCGTGTCCCGGGAAATGCTTGAGCGTGGCGGCCATGCCGGCGCTGTGCATGCCACGGACATACGCCGCGGTGAACGCCGCGACGGTCTGCGGATCATCGCTGAAGGCACGATCGCCGATCGCACGGTTGCCATGGCCGAGGTCCACGACGGGTGCAAAGCTGAGGTCCACGCCACTGGCACGTATCTCGCTGGCCATCAGCCAGGCGTGCTGTTCGGCCCGGGCCAGCGCCGCCTGCGGATCGTCCGCATAACCGGCGCCGAGCTGCTGCAGCGGCGGCAGCGCACTGTAGCCCTCGCGGAAGCGCTGCACGCGCCCCCCCTCCTGGTCCACGCAGATCAACTGCGGGCGCGGCGCAGCGTCACGGATCGCAGCGGATAACGCTGCCACCTGCTGCCGGTCCTGGAAATTCCGCTTGAACAACACCACGCCGGCCACCGCATCGTGCTGCAGCCAGTCACGCTCCTGCGCAGTCAGTTCAGTTCCGGCAACGCCGATCAGCAGCATGGTCAGGTCTCCACTCCGGGCGCCGCATTGTCTCAGAGCCACTCAAAAAAGGGGACGGAGGGGATTAAGTCGCATTCACCCCGCCCGCGGTCCGACAGCCAGAAACGACTTAATCCCCTCCGTCCCCTTTTTGCCATCGGGTGTAGGGGTGGGAGGCCAGGGCGACGTTGTAGTAGCGGGCCTGGTCGGTCACGTCTTTGCCGGCCCAGGGGGGCAGCGGTACGGGCTGGTCGGGATCGTCGAGTTCGACTTCGGCAACCACCAGGCCGGCGTTGTCGCCCAGGAACTCATCCACTTCCCACAACAGGCCTTCGTGGTGAACCAGATGGCGGCGCTTGTCGATCAGGCCACCCACGCACAGCGCCAGCAGCGCCCGTGCGTCGTCGAGGGGGATCGGGTACTCGAACTCCTGCCGGCTGCGGCCCAGCGTGCGGGATTTCAGGTTGAGCGCGGCAACATCGCCTTCGATGCGCACCCGCACCGACGCGTTCTGGTCACCGCGATCCAGCGCGCCCATGTCGTTGATGTAGCCCTGCGCCATCGGGATGACGGCGTGCGCGGCAGCGCGCCAGCCCTCACCGGTCACCAGGAATTTGCGTTCGATTTCAATGCCCATGCGGCGATTATGAAGCAACGGCGTGACGACAGATGCGCGTCACGCCCCTGCCCGGTCACCGGCGTTCGAACACCGCGATGCTTTCCACGTGCGCGGTGTGCGGGAACATGTCCATCGCCCCCGCACTGACCAGGGTGAAGCCGCGCTCCTTGACCAGATAGCCGGCATCGCGCGCCAGCGAACCCGGGTGGCAGCTGACGTAGACGATGCGCTTGAACTGCTCGAGCGGCAGCTGCTGCAGGACTTCGATCGCGCCGGAGCGCGGCGGATCCAGCAGCAGTTTGTCGAAGCCTTCCAGCATCCATGGCGCCTGGGTCTGGTCCTGGGTGAGGTCGGCGGCGTGGAAGCTGGCGTTGCCCAGCCCGTTGCGCTGTGCATTGTCCTTCGCCCGCGCCACCAACCCGGCATCGCCCTCCACCCCCACCACTTCGCGCACCCCGCGCGCCAGCGGCAGGGTGAAGTTGCCCAGGCCGCAGAACAGGTCCAGGACCCGCTCATCCGGACCGGCGTCCAGCAATGCCAACGCATGCTCGATCATCTTCACATTCAGGTTTGCATTGACCTGGATGAAGTCCAGCGGGCGGAACGCCAGCTCGATGTCCCACGGCGCCAGCCGGAACGACAGCGGCACTTCCTGCGGCCACAGCGGATGGACCGAATCCACGCCATCAGGCTGCAGGAAGATCGCAAACCCGTGCTCCTGCCCGAACGCGATCCACGCTGCACGATCGGCTGCGCTGAGTGGCTGCATGTGGCGGATGGTGAGTACGATGGCGTCGTCACCTGCGATGAATTCGATCTGTGGGATGTCGCGCTTGCCGTCCAGCGACTCGACGAACGCCGAGATCACCGAGACCTTCAGACCGATCTCCGGGATCACCGTCAGGCACTGCGACAGGTCCGCCACGAACCGTGGATCCAGCTCGCGGAAACCGACCAGCGTCTTGTCTTTCTTCTCTACGCGACGCACCGAGAACCGGCCCTTGCGGCGGTAGCCCCAGCTCTCACCGACCAGCGGCGGCAGCACCTGTTGCGGCTGCACATGGCCGATGCGCTGCAGGTTGTCCATCAGCACACGCTGCTTGGCCACGATCTGCTCGCTTTCCTCCAGGTGCTGCAGCACGCAGCCGGAGCACACCCCGAAATGCGGGCATTTCGGCTGCACGCGCAGCGGCGACGCCTGCACGACCTCGACCGTGCGTGCCTGGTCGAAATGCTTGCTGCGCGCGGTCGGCTCGGCTTTCACCACCTCGCCGGGCAGGGCGCCGGTGATGAAGGTGACCTTGCCGCCCTCGCCTTCACGGCGGGCAACGCCGCGGCCATCGTGGCTGAGGTCGAGGATGTCGGTTTCGAAAGGGGTACGGTCGATGCGGGAACGGTGACGGGCCACGTGGCGGAGGGCTGCGTGAGAAAAAGGGCGCGTATTGTCTCAGATAGGGCACGCAACCGCCTCTTCGCGCTTGCATGGTGGCCCGCGGCGTTTAATATGCGCATAGCTGACATGGAGGCAGCACTTATGCAGACGAGCCCGTCGCGGTCACCGCGCCCCCGTTTCCTGCTGGTCGAGGACGACATCATTACCTGCGGGTTCCTGAAAGCCGCATTGGAAACCCTGCCGGCCGACGTGGACACCGCCGATTCGCTGCGCGCGGCGACGGCCTGCGTGCAGCAATGCCGGTATGACCTGTGGCTGATCGATGCCAACCTGCCCGATGGGCACGGCAGCGAGCTGCTGCAGCGCCTGCATCCGCTGCACCCCGATACACCGGCGCTGGCCCACACCGCAGACCGTGACTCCCGCCTGCATGTGCGCCTGCGCGAAGCGGGCTTCAGCGAGGTGCTGGTCAAGCCGCTGGGTCGCGAAGACCTGCTGAAGGTGGTGCGCCGCAGCCTGGGGCGCGGCGCCGCGTATCGAACGACACCGATGGTGTCGACGGGCCTGGTGCTCAACGAGGCGCAGGACTGGGATGAAATCACGGCTCTGGCCGCGCTGAACGGCCAGCGGACCCATCTGGTTGCCCTGCGCGAGCTGTTCCTGGCCGAACTTCCCAGTGTGCGCGATGCGGTGGACATGGCCGTGGACCGTCATGACGAGCCGGCGCTGCGCAATCAGCTGCATCGTCTGCAGGCCAGCTGCGGCTTTGTCGGCGCGGCGCGGCTGAGCCGTGCGGTACGCACCCTGCACCAGATGCCGGCCTCGCACCAGGCGCAGGCGGGGTTCCGCGACGCGGTCGCGGCATTGCTGCACTGAACGGGGGGCCTAGCGCCGGCGCGCCAGGTCGTCCAGCATCTCCCAGGATTTCAGCCCGCGACCGCCCAGGTGGTGGGCCAGCACGGTGCGCATCGGCAGCCGCAGGCTGGCCAGGTCGTCAGCCGCGGGTTCTTTGTCGTGGCCCAGCGCCAGCAGCGCCGCTCCGGTCGCGGTACCCCGCCGCCCCTGCCCGTCGCGCTCGCTGAGCAGCCGACGCGGCCCGTCCTGCGGATCCAGCTCATAGCGCGCCGCAGGATCCAGCGCGACACCGTCGTCCGCGCAGGCCAGGTCGAATCCAACACCCAACGACTCCAGCAGATCACGCTCGAACCGGCGCAGGCTCCATGCCAGCGAGAGCTCCAATCCGAGTCTCGCCCGCACTTCGCCGTAGGCCCGGTACAGATCGGGCACGGCATCGTTGCGGGGCGCCAGCCGCATCACCAGTTCACTCACATAGAAGCCGGCCAGCATGGTGTGCCCGGCCAGGCGAGGTGCGGCATCCAGCGCTTCCGCTGCGCGCAGCTGCGCCAGCTCACCCCGTTGCACGGCATCGAAGCGTATCCACTGCAGCGGCTGCAGGGCGGCGCGCAGCACCTGCCCTTTCGCACTCGACACGCCACGTGCCAACAGCCCCAGCCGACCATGCGTGACGGTCAGTACATCCACCAGCAGGCTGGTCTCGCGGTAAGCCCGCGCATGCAGGACAAAGCCCGGCTCGGCTGCGATGAGCATCGACCCGGGCGCTCCGCCGCTTACTCGTAACCGAAGGCCTTCAACGCGGCCTCGTCGTCCGACCAGCCCTCGCGCACGCGTACCCAGGTCTCCAGGAATACCTTGGCACCGAACAAGCGCTCCATCTGCAGGCGCGACTTGGCACCGATCTCTTTCAGGCGGGTACCGCCCTTGCCGATCACGATGGCCTTCTGGCCTTCGCGCTCGACCCAGATCACCGCACCGATGCGCAGCAGGTTGCCGTCTTCGGTGAAGCGTTCGATTTCCACCGTGGTGGCATAGGGCAGCTCTTCGCCCAGCTGGCGCATCAGCTGCTCACGCACCAGTTCGCCGGCCAGGAAGCGCTGGCTGCGGTCGGTGATTTCATCCTCGCCAAACATCGGCGGGGCTTCCGGCATCAGCGCGAGCACGTCGTGCACCAGCGCTTCCAGCCCGTTGCGCTTCTGCGCGGAAATCGGATGGACGGAGGAAAACTCGCGCCCCTCGGTCACCTGCTGCAGGAACGGCAGCAGCGCCGCCTTTTCCTTCAGGCGGTCGACCTTGTTCACCACCAGCACCACCGGGATGCCCGAATCACGCAGCACCTTGAAGGCCATGGCGTCTTCTTCGTCCCAGCGACCGGCTTCGATCACCAGCAGCCCGGCGTCCACGCCCTCCAGCGAACCGCGCGCGGCACGGTTCATGACCCGGTTCATCGCCCGCTTCTGCACCTTGTGCAGGCCGGGGGTATCCACCAGCACCAGCTGGCCCTGCGGATACGTGGCGATGCCCAGCAGCCGGTGCCGCGTGGTCTGCGGCCGGTTCGAGACGATACTCACCTTGGCCCCGACCAACGCATTGGTCAGGGTCGATTTGCCCACGTTGGGGCGGCCGATGACGGCAACGCTGCCGCAACGATGGGGCGTTTGTTCGCTCACTTTGAATCCACCAATAGGTCTAACGCGGCCGCGGCCGCCTGTTGTTCTGCCAATCGCCGCGAGGAGCCTTCGCCCTCGGTGCTGACGGTTGGTTCGGTCAAGATGCAGCGTACCTGGAAGGTCTTGGCGTGGTCGTCACCGGATTCTGACACCAGTTCGTACTGCGGCAGCGCCTTCTGTCGGCCCTGCAGCCATTCCTGCAGGCGGGTCTTGGGATCTTTGCCGGGCTTTCCGGTCGCCGGCAGCGCATCCATGGCGGCGTCGAACCAGGGCAGCACGCGGGCACGGCAGGCGTCGAAGCCGGCATCCAGGTAAATCGCGGCCACCACGGCTTCAAACGCATCGGCAAGGATCGAATCCCGGCGATGACCACCGGTCTTCATTTCGCCGGCGCCCAGCGTCAGCCGGTCGCCCAGCATCAGTTCGCGCGCGCGTTCGGCCAGCGCGCCTTCGCGCACCAGCTCGGCACGGCCGCGTGTCAGCGCCCCTTCGTCGGCCTTCGGCCAGCGTTCGTACAGGGCCTGGGCCACCAGCATGTTGACGATGCTGTCGCCGAGGAACTCCAGCCGTTCGTTGTGTGGCACACCCGCAGAGCGGTGCCGCAGGGCCTGCACGAGCAGGTCCGGCGTGGCAAAAGGGTGACCGATCAGATCACCGCGTTGGAAAGTTTTATTCGACACCGCTACGGGTAAGGTCCTGGCTGGCGTCGAACTTGCCGACGACGTCGAGGTTGCCGATCAACGGGCGCCGCACTTCATAGTTCACACGCAGGGTCCAACCGTTGTTCTTGCGGTCGAACTTCACGTTGGCGGGCTTCACGTTGTCGGAGTAATTGATGTACAGGCGCTTGAAGAACAGCGACTGGATGTTGGCCGGCTGCATCGTCCCGATGCCCGGCTCCTTGGCCAGGCTCTTCATCGCCGAGCGCACGGCATAGTTTTCCTGGTACATCGGGAACAGCTTCATCCCCACGTACAAGAAGAACCCCACCACGATCAGGACCACCAGGAAGGAGGTCAAGGTCAGGCCGCGCTGCGCTTTCATGTTGTTCATTGCGTTCTCCCCAGATACGCGTGGATGAATCAATTGACGCCCGAACCGATCCGCGACGGCTCGAAACCGTCCTTGCAGAACCAGCCCGAGCAGTTCAGCCAGATCAGGAATGCCTTGCCGCGCAGGTTCTGCTCAGGCAGCAGGCCCCAGAAGCGGCCGTCGTCACTGTTGTCACGGTTGTCGCCCATCACCAGGTACTGGCCCGCCGGAACGGTCCATTCCCCCTGCCCGGCAGGATACGCCGTCTCCAGCACGGTATGGGTGCGGCCCGGCAACTCTTCCACCAGCAGGCTGGCGCCTTCGCCGTGGCCGCGATGGCCGGCGTACAGGCCCTTGTCTTCGTACTTCACCGGCTGGCCATTGAGGGTCAGCGCGTTGCCTTCGAAGCGGATTTCGTCGCCCGGAACACCGATGACACGCTTGATGAAGTTCTCGCCCTTCGCCGGATCCTGGTCGTTGTGGCCGGGGAAATGGAACACCACGACATCACCGCGCGACGGCTCACCCACCGGGATGAACTTGGTGTTGGTCAGCGGCAGGCGCAGGCCATAGGCGAATTTGTTGACCAGGATGAAATCGCCGATCAGCAGGTTGGGCATCATCGAGCTGGACGGGATCTTGTACGGCTCGGCGATGAAGCTGCGCACCACCAGCACGATGGCCAGCACCGGGAAGAAGGCCCGCGAGTAGTCCACCAGCGCCGGCTCGCTGTCCAGCAGGCCGGCGCGACGGGCGCGACGACGGGCGAAGTACAGCTTGTCAGCCAGCAGGATCAAGCCGGAGGCCAGGGTCAGGGCAACCAGGAGGAACTCAAACGCTTTCATTCAGGGTCCTTAGCAACGTATCGAAGGCAGGGCGGCCCTACCCCGGGCCAGGGGGGGCCGAACGCTACCTTACTTGTCCATCTGCAGCACGGCGAGGAAGGCTTCCTGCGGAATCTCCACGCGGCCGACCTGCTTCATGCGCTTCTTGCCTTCCTTCTGCTTCTCCAGCAGCTTCTTCTTGCGCGACACGTCACCGCCGTAGCACTTGGCAAGAACGTTCTTGCGCATGGCCTTGACGGTGGTGCGGGCAATCACCTGCGCGCCGATCGCGGCCTGGATGGCCACGTCGAACATCTGCCGGGGAATCAGCTCTTTCATCTTGTCGCACAGTTCGCGGCCACGGCGATCGGAGTGCGACCGGTGGACGATAAGCGACAGGGCATCGACCTTGTCGCCGTTGATCAACACATCCACGCGCACGAACGGGCCGGCGTCGAAGCGCACGAAGGCATAGTCCAGCGACGCGTAGCCACGGCTGACGGATTTCAACTTGTCGAAGAAGTCCAGCACCACTTCGGCCATCGGCAGCTCATAGCTGATCTGCACCTGGCTGCCGAGGTAATTGATGCCCAACTGGCTGCCGCGCTTTTCTTCGCACAGCTTGATGATGCTGCCGATGTATTCCTCGGGGGTGAGGATGTTCGCGCGGATGATCGGCTCGCGCACTTCCATCACCTGGTTCACCGGCGGCAGCTTTGCCGGATTGTCCATGTTGACGATGCTGCCATCGGTCTTCAGGACTTCGTACACCACGGTCGGCGCGGTGCTGATCAGGTCCAGGTTGTATTCGCGCTCCAGGCGCTCCTGCACGATTTCCATGTGCAGCATGCCGAGGAAGCCGCAGCGGAAGCCGAAGCCCATGGCTTCGGAGCTTTCCGGCTCGAAGCGCAGCGCGGCATCGTTCAGGCGCAGCTTGTCCAGCGCTTCGCGCAGGTCCGGATAATCTTCGGCATCCACCGGGAACAGGCCGGCGAACACGCGCGGCTGCATTTCCTGGAAGCCTGGCAGCGGTTTGGCCGCCGGATCCGACGCCAGCGTCAGGGTGTCACCCACCGGTGCACCGTGCACGTCCTTGATGCTCGCCGTTACCCAGCCCACTTCGCCCGCGCCGAGCTTGGCCAGCACTTTGCGCTTGGGGGTGAACACGCCGACGTTGTCGACCTGGTGGTTACGGCCGGTGGACATCACCTGCAGCTTGTCACCGGCTTTGATCTCGCCCTGCATGACGCGTACCAGCGATACCACGCCCAGGTAGTTGTCGAACCAGGAATCGATGATCAGCGCCTGCAGCTTGTCGGTATCGCGCGGCACCGGCGGCGGAATGCGCTTGACGATCGCCTCCAGCACGTCGCGCACGTTCAACCCGGTCTTGGCGCTGACCGCCACGGCGTCTTCCGCGTCGATGCCGATCACCGCTTCGATTTCGGCCTTGGCGCGCTCGATGTCTGCGGTGGGCAGGTCGATCTTGTTGATCACCGGCACCACTTCCAGGCCCTGCTCCACCGCGGTGTAGCAGTTGGCGACGGACTGTGCTTCCACGCCCTGGGCCGCATCCACGACCAGCAACGCGCCTTCGCATGCCGCCAGCGAACGGCTGACTTCATAGGAGAAGTCCACGTGCCCGGGCGTATCGATGAAGTTCAGATGGTAGGTCTGTCCATCCACGGCTACGTACGGCAAGGATACCGATTGCGCCTTGATGGTGATGCCGCGCTCGCGCTCGATCGGATTCGAATCGAGCACCTGCGCTTCCATCTCGCGGGCCTGCAGGCCGCCACACAGCTGGATGATGCGGTCCGCCAGCGTGGACTTGCCATGGTCGACGTGGGCGATGATGGAGAAATTGCGGATGTTCCGCATCGAATCAGAGGACATAGAGGTGGCGGCGGCGCCGGGCGTCGTCAGGGTAACGTTGGATTATCGCACGGGAAGGGGGTCCCCGGTGGATGGTGACCGCCCGTGGTGCGTGACGCGTCATGCCGCTGCGCTCGCCGAGCATGGCTCGGCGCTACCCAGCACTTGTGACCCGTGAGCGGGTCAGCTGCCGGTCTTCACGGCCACGAAGGCGCTGTTGCCGCCGCTGCGCACCAGCAGCATGACCACGTCACCTTTCTTGTACCCCGCCAGCGCGCGGTTCAAGGCATCCACACTGCCCACCGAGGTGCGCCCGACCTGCAGGATCACCATCCCCGGCGACAGCCGCGCATCGCGCGCTGCCTGCCCGTTGACCCGGGTCACGCGCACGCCCTCGCCTGCTTCCAGGCCCAACTGCGTGCGCTGCGGGGCGGTCAGGTCGGCCACGTCCAGGCCCAGCAGGGCATTGGCACCGGCCTGCGGTGCGGCGGCGTCATTGGCGGCAGACGGCCGATCGGCCGCCGCCTGCGCATCTTCCGCCAGCTCGGTCAGGGTGGCACTGAGCTCACGCTCCTTGCCATCGCGGACCAGCCCGATGCGTACCTTGCTGCCCGGGGGCAGCGCACCGATCAGCGGCGGCAGGTCACTGAACGAGTTGACGGCACTGCCATTCACCGAGCGGATCACGTCACCGACCTGGACACCGGCCTTGGCCGCTGCGCTGCCGACCACGATCTCGTTGACCAGCGCGCCCCGGCTGTCCGGCAACCCCAAGGCCTGCGCATTCAACGAATCGATCTGCTGTACCACCGCACCCAGCTGACCGCGGCTGACCCGGCCGGTCTTCTTGATCTGCTCGACGGCCCCCATGGCCAGGTCGATCGGGATCGCGAAGCTGATGCCCATGTAGCCGCCGGAGGCGGAGAAGATCTGCGAGTTGATGCCGACGACCTCGCCACGGGTATTGAGCAGAGGGCCGCCCGAATTACCCTGGTTGATCGCGACATCGGTCTGGATGAACGGCACGTAGCGCTGTTCGGCGCCGCCGGTGCTGCGACCGACCGCGCTGACCACGCCGGCGGTGACCGAGTGATCCAGACCAAACGGCGAGCCGATCGCGACCACCCACTGTCCGGGCTTGAGCGAATTGGAATCACCCACACGCACCGTGGGCAGGCCCTTGGCGTCGATCTTCAGCAAGGCCACGTCGTACTGCTGGTCGCTGCCCACCACCTTGGCGGTGAACTCACGGCTGTCGCCCAGCTTGACCTTCACCTCGGCCGCATCGGCCACCACGTGATGGTTGGTCAGCACGTAGCCGTCAGCGGAAATGATGAAGCCCGAACCCATGCCGCGGCCCTTGATGCTGGGACCGCCGTCCTGATCACCACCGGGGCCGCCCGGACCGGGCATGCCGAACTCCGGCCCGAAGAAGCGGCGGAAGATTTCCGGAATTTCGTCCTGGCTCGGGCCGGCACCGCCGCCACGGGCCTGGCGGTTGCTGCGCACGATGGTGGTTTCGATGTTGACCACACCCGGCCCGACCTGCTCCACCAGGTTGGTGAAGTCAGGCAGTCCGGTCACCAGCGGCTGCGCCGGTGCGCGCGGCGCGGCGGCGGCAGTCTGCGCAGCGGCCTCCTGCGCCAGCGGCGACGGCGACTGCGCGCAGGCGGCCAGCGGCAGGGTCATGGCCAACAGGCCCAGTGCCTGGGTACGGAACGAACGGGTGAGCGGCATCATCGGATTAAAACCTCCGGTCAGATCAACGGAATACGGGGAAACGCACCTGCCGAGGTGGCAGGCGCGAGGGGGACGGCGCGATCAGTCACGCCGTCCCGGCACCTGCAGCTCTTCCTGCAGGCGCGGTTCGAAGGGGTAGAAGGTGGCACCGGGCGCGGTGCCCGGGTAGCTGGCATTGAGTGCGCCACCGGCTGCCGGGCCCACGCTGGAGCGCGGCCAGGGCCGTGCCTGCAACGCCCCGACATTGCCGAAGGGCAGGTCGCGATGGTTGGCTGCGGCCAACGACGGCAGCGACGCCGGCTCGCGGGAGGCGACGGCGGTCTGCGGCACGTCGCCGCGTTGCGCGGCACGGGCGACCTGCTGGCTGCGGGTCGCACTGGCGCGGCGGGCGGCCGCGTCCTGGCGCCGGCTTGCTGCGGCGACAGCGGCAACCGGCACGCTGGCCCCCAGCGCGGCGGCCTCGCTGCCCGTACCGGTCGCATCGCCGCCCGACGGCGCCTGCACGGGCGGTGCAAGCTCGGCCTGGCTGGCGATCACCTGGGTCGGCGCATCGACGGGGGGTTCCGGCGCATCCAGCGACTGCCGTCCCATGAACAACGCCACGGCCGCCACCGAGGCAGCCAGTGCGGCACCGCCACCCCAGCGCATCCAGCTGCGCGGCAGCTCACGTCGTGGTTCGGCCTGCGGTGCCGGCTCGGCGGCCAGCGCCGCACTGACCCGTGCGGCGAAATCAGCAGGTGCCGGCGCAACGGCCTGTCCCCGCAGCGCATCGCCCAGCAGCGCCCAGCGCTCCTGGCAGGCCTGCAGCTCCGGATCGTGCTGCAGGCGGCGCAGCAGGAAACGCGCCTCGTCGGAGGACAGCTCGCCGTCCACCAGCGCAGACAACTGCTGCCGGTTATGCATGTCGATCTTGTCGACCGGTTGCTGATGCGTGTTCATGCGCGGCTTTTCTCCCGTGTGGCGCTGCCAACGTCCAGCAACGGCCGGAGCTGGATATCGATGGCGTCGCGGGCGCGGAATATCCGCGAACGTACGGTGCCGATCGGGCACCCCATCTTCAGCGCGATGTCTTCATAGCTCAGGCCCTCCACCTCACGCAGGGTGATGGCCAGGCGCAGTTCTTCCGGCAATCCGGACACCGCCTTCATGACCGTGTTCTCCAGCTCCTGACGCATCAGCTGGCGCTCGGGCGTGTCGTTATCGCGCAGGCGGGTGCCCGAGTCGAACTGTTCGGCATCCCCGATTTCGATGTCATCGGTGGGCGGACGGCGGTTGCTTGCGGCTAAGTGGTTCTTGGCTGTATTCACGGCAATCCTGTGTAACCAGGTCGAGAATTGGGCATCGCCACGAAAACTGTTGATCGCGCGGTAGGCGCGGATGAACGTGTCCTGGGCGACGTCCTGGCATTCACTCCAGTCGGCGATGTAGCGCCCCACGAGCGACACGACACGGTGTTGATGCTTGCGCACCAGCACATCGAATGCCGCGCTCTCGCCGCGCTGCACGCGCCGGACCAGTTCCAGGTCCAGCTCCTGTGGTGTTTCAACCTCGGCCATTCGGGACCGCACTCCTGTCAGCCCAACCGACGTCAGGCAATGAGACTGCCAATCCCGGAAAAAGTTCAGCGCCGCGCATGCGGGCACCGCACCAGCTTTTAACCAACGTTCCGTTAACGTATGCGTTCACGATATGAACCAGCCTGCCATATCCCACGTAATTGATTGGGATTTGACGGAACGGAAACAACCTCTGGATCATAGCCCCTTCTCCATACACAACCGGATGGAACGTCCATGCTCTCAGGCTTCGATGGGCTTCGCCTCGCGCACTGGCACCCGGAGATCCGCGACGACGGTGTCGTGGTGCTCAATCTCGACCGCCAGGACGCCAACGTCAACGCGATGTCCCAGGACGTCCTGCTCGAGCTGGGCGACCTGATTGAACGCATTGCGATCGATCCGCCCAAGGGCGTGGTGATCCAGTCGGTGAAGAAGGCCGGCTTCATTGCCGGGGCCGACCTCAAGGAATTCCAGGAGTTCGACCGCCGTGGCACCGTGAACGATGCGATCCGTCGTGGCCAGGTCACCTACCAGAAGCTGGCCGAGCTGCCCTGCCCCACCGTCGCGGCCATCCACGGCCACTGCCTGGGCGGCGGCACCGAGCTGGCCCTGGCCTGCCGTTACCGCGTGGCGTCCAGCGACAGCAGCACCCGCATCGGCCTGCCGGAGACCCAGTTGGGCATCTTCCCCGGCTGGGGTGGCAGCGCGCGCCTGCCGCAGCTGGTCGGCGCACCGGCGGCGATGGACATGATGCTCACCGGCCGCACGCTGTCGGCATCAGCAGCGCGCAACATCGGTCTGGTCGACAAGGTCGTGGCCCCGGCGCTGCTGCTCGACACCGCGGTTGCGTTGGCGCTGAAAGGCACGACGCGCCCGTTCAAGCAGCGCGCCACCGCGTGGGCGACCAACACCTGGCCGGCGCGCAAGCTGTTGGCCCCGCAGATGGCCAAGCAGGTCGCGCGCAAGGCCCGCAAGGAACATTATCCCGCGCCGTATGCGCTGATCAGCACGTGGGAACGGACCGGCGGCAAGCCGGTGCAGGCCCGCTTGGATGCAGAGCGCCGCGCAGTGGTCAAGCTGGCCAGCACGCCGACCGCGCGCAACCTGATCCGCATCTTCTTCCTGACCGAGCGGCTGAAGGCCCTCGGTGGCGGCGACCACGGCATCCACCATGTGCATGTGGTCGGCGCCGGGGTGATGGGCGGCGACATCGCCGCCTGGTCAGCGTACAAGGGCTTCAACGTGACCCTGCAGGACCGCGAGCAGCGCTTCATCGACCCGGCCATGCAGCGTGCGCAGACGCTGTTCGAAAAGAAGGTCCGTGACGAGAGCAAGCGCCCCGCCGTGGCCGCACGCCTGCAGGCCGACCTGGCCGGTGCCGGCGCCGCACAGGCGGATCTGGTGATCGAGGCGATCATCGAGAATCCGCAGGCCAAGCGTGACCTGTACCAGACGCTGGAGCCGAACATGAAGGCCGACGCGCTGTTGACGACCAACACCTCGTCCATCCCCCTGATTGAACTGCGCGACCATATCCAGCGCCCGGCGCAGTTTGCCGGCCTGCACTACTTCAACCCGGTGGCGCAGATGCCGTTGGTGGAGATCATCCATCACGATGGCATGGCGCCGGAGACCGAGCGCCGCCTGGCGGCATTCTGCAAGGCGCTGGGCAAGTTCCCGGTACCGGTGGCCGGCACCCCCGGCTTCCTGGTCAACCGCGTGCTGTTCCCGTACATGCTGGAAGCGGCGACCGCCTATGCCGAAGGCATCCCGGGCCCGGTGATCGACAAGGCCGCAGTGAAGTTCGGCATGCCGATGGGTCCGATCGAGCTGCTCGATACGGTGGGTCTGGACGTGGCCGCGGGTGTGGGCGAAGAACTGGCCCCGTTCCTGGGGCTGCAGATTCCTGCGGCGCTGCAGACGGTGGAACAGGGCAAGCGCGGCAAGAAGGATGGCCAGGGGATCTACACCTGGGAAAACGGCCGCGCCAAGAAGCCTGAAGTGGCCAAGGACTACCAGGCACCGGGTGACCTGGAGGATCGCCTGATCCTGCCGTTGCTCAACGAAGCGGTGGCCTGCCTGCACGACGGCGTGGTGGCCGATGCAGACCTGTTGGATGCGGGCGTGATCTTCGGCACCGGCTTTGCCCCGTTCCGTGGCGGTCCGGTGCAGTACATCCGGGCCACCGGCGCGGACGTGCTGGTGGAGCGGCTGAAGGTACTGCAGCAGCGCCATGGCGATCGTTTCTCGCCGCGACCGGGCTGGGACAATCCGGCATTGCGCGAGCCGGTGGTGTGAGCACAGTCCTGCTCAGGGACTGATGCGTGTACGGCAGCACGCCGCGAGCGACACCGCCGAGCAGGAAATGTGAGGCATAAAAAAAACGCGGCGCTGGGCGCCGCGTTTTTTCGTGTTCTGCCGGTCAGCGATCAGCTGGCCTTGGCGACGGCCTTCTTGGCAACGGCCTTCTTTGCCGGGGCCTTGGCCACGGTCTTCTTGGCTACCGGAGCAGCGGCGCCGACGGCGGCCTTGCTCACGATGTGCAAACGGGCGTTGCCGTAGCTGGCGTTGAAACGCTTACCCTTGGCGGTCTTGCGGTCACCCTTACCCATGTCTTGAACTCCTGGCTATGTTGATTCTGATTACCCCGTGCTGACACGGGTTTGGCGGGGCCGTCTTGCTGGACGCCCCCGCGCACGATCGGAAAGCCTACCACGACGGCCTCAGTGCGCGCAGCTCGCGTCATGCACATGGCCGTGGTTCAGCCGCAGGTTCACCAGGTGCGCCACCCCTACCAGCAGGCCGCCCAAGGTCATCACCACCGCGTGCGGAACAGGGTCGTGGTGCAGCGGGGAATACAACAATCCCGCCCACAACGCGACCAGACCAGGCAACAGGAACCCCAGCGCGCGCAATGCGCGATGGCGGCGATAACCCCACACCAGGCTGAACAGCCCCAGCAGCGTCACGAACACCACCAGCGCCGCTTCCACGCCGTCACCCAGCCACACCGACAGGCCCAGCGAAGGCGCCGCGGCCAGCACGATGGGAATCACCGCACAGTGCACGGCGCACAGCAGCGAGCCGGTGGCACCGAAGCGGTCGAGCAGATGGCGAAGGCGTTGGATGAGGGGCATGACTTCCAGCAGGGTCGGCGAAGCGTTATGGAATAATATAACATCCCTTCTGAACCCGCACGGCCCGTTTGCGTCAGCGTCTCTCTCTCCCGCTGCACCCGACGGGATTCGTGCGCCCCCTTGTTGATACGTTATAATACTTCATTGGATAGCCCCATGACTGCTCTGCGTTCCCGGCCCCGCCCGCATGCCCTCGCGTTGGCGCTGGCCGCTGCCCTTGTTCCCGCGTTGGCGATGGCGGCCGACGCGCCCGCTGATCGCGATCGCCACCTGACCGAACTGTCCGAAGTGAAGGTCACCGCCTCCCCACTGCAGGGCGACGCCGAATCACTGGCGCGTCCGGTCGAGGTGCTGTCCGGCGAGCGCCTGGACGACGCCAAGGCCGGCACCCTGGGTGACACCGTCGCCAAGCTGCCCGGCGTGCAGAGCACCTTCTTCGGCCCAGGCGTCGGCCGCCCGATCATCCGCGGCCAGGAAGGACCGCGCGTGGCCGTGCTGTCCAACGGCATGGGTAACATGGATGCCTCCACGGTCAGCGCCGACCATGCCACCAGCATCGAGCCGTTCCTGGCCGATCAGATCGAAGTACTGAAGGGCCCGGCCACCCTGCTGTTCGGCAGTGGCGCGATCGGTGGTGCGGTGAACGTCGTCGATGGCCGCATCGCCAGGGAGATCCCGGATCGCCCGCTGAGTGGCCGCGCCGAAGTACGTGGCAACAGCGTCAATGACGAGCGCAGCGGCATGTTCCGGCTGGACGGCGTCAACGGCAACTGGGTGCTGCACGTGGACGGCCTGGTACGCAATGGCGACGATTACCGCATCCCCGGCTACGCCGTGGTCGATGCATTGGAAGAACACGACCATGCGCATGACGATGGCGACGCCGCCGAGCCGCGGCGCGGCACGCTGGACAACAGCTCCATCCGTACCCGCGCCGGCGGCGTGGGCGCGACGTGGCTGGGCGACGGTGGCTTCTTCGGCCTGTCTGCCAGCACCTACCGCACCAACTACGGCATTCCCAACGGCGCGCACGTGCATGCCGACGGCGATGACCACGATCACGACCACGACCACGATCATGGCAGCGAGGAAGAAGAAGGGGACGAGCACGACGTGCGCATCGACATGGTGCAGAACCGCTTCGAGTTCAAAGGCGGCCTGTACAACCCGACCTCGTTCCTGAAGAGCGTCACCCTGCGCACCGCGTTCACTGACTACGAACACGTCGAACTGGAAGCCGGTACCCCGGCCACCCGCTTCACCAACCAGGGCATCGAAGGTCGCTTGGAAGCGGTGCAGAATGAAATCGCCGGTTGGAACGGCGCCTTCGGCCTGCAGTTCGGCAACAGCGATTTCGGCGCGAAGGGCGAAGAAGCATTCGTGCCGGATACCCGCACCGAAAACGCCGGCCTGTTCGTGCTGCAGGAAAAGCAGTTCGGCCCGTTCAAGCTGGAGCTGGGCGCACGCCACGATCAGGTCAAGCTGGACCCCACCGGCGATTACCAGCAGCGCAAATTCGATGCCACCAATCTGTCTGCCGCCGGTATCTGGAAGCTCACCGACGCAGTGGACCTGCGCTTCGGCGTGGACAGCTCCGAGCGCGCCCCGACCAATGAAGAGCTCTACGCCGCCGGCGCGCATATCGCCACGCGCTCCATCGAGCTGGGCAACCCTGACATGAAGACCGAGCGCGGCCAGCGCATCGAACTGGGTATCCATACGCACAGCGAACGCGTGGACTTCTCGGCTTCGGTGTACCAGACGAAGTTCAAGGACTTCATCTATCTGGCCGACACCGGCGTGGTGGAAGACCTGCCGGTACGTCTGTGGGCGCAGCAGGACGCCACCTTCAAGGGCGCCGAAGCGGAGGCACTGGTCCATCTGTTCGAAGGCGGCGCCGGCGATTGGGACCTGCGGGTGTTCGGTGACTACGTCAAGGCCGAGCTGGATGGCAGCGGCAGCCGCAACGTGGATATCGCGGTGCCGCATGGCGACCACAACCACAACTACACCGTGGAACTGGCCAACGGCGGTTACCTGCCGCGCATTTCGCCGGCACGCGTGGGTGCGGACCTGCGCTGGGCAAAGGACGGCTGGCGTGCATCGCTGGGCGCCGTGCGCTACAGCAGCCAGAAGGACACCGCGCAGAACGAACAGGCCAGCGACGGCTATACCCTGGTCGACGCGCACGTGGCCTACCGCTGGGACCGCAGCGACAGCAACAGCTACGAGGTGTTCCTGGACGGCAACAACCTGACCAACCGCGAAGTACGCCCGCACACGTCCCTGCTCCGCGATTACTCGCCGCTGCCGGGACGCGGCGTGGCGTTCGGCATCCGCGCCTACTTCTGATGCACGCGTGACAAGGCGGGGTCCGGCATGCAGCCGGGCCCCGCCTGTTTCTCTCGGGATCACTGCCCTCTCACGAAGCCCACCGGACGCCAACGCGGGCGCCCGATGACGCAAACGGCCATCGCATTTCGGACACTTTTGTCCGAAAATAGCGTCATGACCTCTTTACGTGCCGACGCGGCAGCACGCCGCGCACAGATCCTGGATGCCGCCGACCATGTGTTCGGCAACCACGGCGTCACCGCGCCCTTGGACCTGGTCGTCGAGCGCGCGCAGGTTGGGCGGGCCACGCTGTACCGCAACTTCCCGGACCGCGCGGCGTTGATCGAGGCACTGCTGCAACGCACCGTCGAGCGTATCCGGCGACAGGTGGTCGAACTGGGTGATCGGGATGATGCGCTGTTCGAACTCCTGGACGGCATGGGTCGCCGTATCGTCGACTCGCCCGCATTGGCCGATTACTGGCGCGCGGTGCATCCGGACGATCCGACCGTCACCATCGCCCGCGAAACCGTCCGCACCCTGATGGAAGCGCCGATACAGCGCGCCATCGCGGCGGGCCTGTGCCGGCCCGACCTGACCTCCACGGACATTTCACTGATTTCAGGCATGCTGGGGGCCGCGCTGCGCGGCAAAGACCGCGCCGAGCGCACTGAACTGGCACGACGTGCGCTGCAGCTGCTGCGCGCGGGCCTGCAGGGAACCGACGCCGCGGAGGCCTGATGTCGCAGTACCTCAAGCCCATCCCGGACTGGGAAGAACACGAAAAGCCGACCCTGCCCGGGTCCGCTTCAATGCCGTGGCACCCGCCGCACCGGCGCATGGCCTATGCGATGGTATCGGTGCTGGTGGCAATCACCGGCGGTCTCGGCACCGCGCTGGTCACTGCCAACCTGCCCTTCCTGCAGGGTCAGCTGGGCCTGACCCCGGCCCAGGGCAGCTGGCTGGTGGCGTCCTACGTGATGGTCAACGTCACCGCCAACCTGCTGGCGTTCAAGTTCCGCCAGCAATATGGCATCCGCCTGTTCGCGGAGATCGGGCTCGGCCTGTACGCCGCACTTGCGCTGCTGCACCTGGTGGTCGGCACGTTCGAAACCACGGTGCTGCTGCGCGCGGCCAGTGGCTTTGCCGGTGCCGCCTGTTCGACGCTCGGCACGCTGTACATGCTGCAGTCGCTGCCGCGCCGCTATACCGGCAACCTGCTGGTCATCGGGGTGGGGCTTTCGCAGTTGGCGGTGCCCTTGGCGTGGGTGATTTCCCCCAGTCTGGTCGGCACCGGCCAATGGCACCTGCTGTACTTCTTCGAAGCCGGCCTTGCCCTGTGCGCGTTCGCGGCGGTGGTCCTGTTGAAGCTGCCGCCGGGCGTGCAGATCAAAGCCTTCGAGCCGATGGACTTCCTCACCTTCGCCCTGATGGCACCGGCCGTCGGCCTGCTGGTCGTGGTGCTGGCGCAGGGCTATGTGCGCTGGTGGCTGGATACGCCGTGGCTGGGCTGGGCCCTGGTGGCCTCGATCGCGCTGGCCACCACTGCGTTCGTCATCGAACACCATCGGCGCAATCCGCTGCTGCAGACGCGCTGGCTTTTCAGCCTGCCTGTGATGCATTTCATCGTCGGCGCGTTCCTGCTGCGTTTCCTGACCACCGAGCAGTCCTACGGCGTGGTCGGGCTGATGCGCATCCTCGGCATGGGGCCGGACCAGATGCGGCCGTTGTTCGCGGTGATCCTGGCCGGCGTGGTCACCGGCATCGCCGCCAGCTCGCTCACTTTCGGGCCGAAGCGGCTGATCCCCCAGTTGCTGATGGCCATCCTGCTGCTCGGCAGCGCCGCGCTGCTGGACCAGCACCGCACCAGCCTGGACCGCCCGCATGATTTCTTCGCCAGCCAGTTCCTGGCCGCCGTGGGATCGGGCATGTTCATGGGCCCGCTGATCATGCTCGGCATCACCGCCGTGCTGAAACAGGGCGTGGACCACATGATCACCTTCCTGGTCACCCTGTCGATCACCCAGACCCTCGGCGGACTGGCCGGGTCGGCCGTACTGGGCACCGTGCAGCTGCACCGCGAACAGATCTATTCCAGCGCCCTGGTCAGCCAGCTCGACCCCGCCGATCCGGTGGTGGCGCAGCGGCTGCGGCTGCAGCAGCAGATCTACGCCGCACAGATCACCGATCCGATGCTGCGCAGCGCACAAGGCACAGCGCAACTGGCGCAGATCGCCCGACGCGAGGCCAACGTGCGCGGCTTCAACGATGTATTCACGGTCACCGGCTGGATCGCGCTGGGGTTCCTTGGATGGCTGTTGCTGCTGTCCACGTGGACCGCGCTGATGAAGCAGTGGCGCAAGCGCCGTTCCTCTTCTTTCCCTCCTGTGGCGCCGCCTCCGGCCGCTGCACCACGCTGAGTCGATTCCATGTCCCCACAACAGCCTCCCCGCGATGACGAAGCAGCGGACAACGTCAACCCGCCGCCGCCTACCGATGCCGCGCCTGCACCCGCGCCACCGCCACCGGTGACCCGCACGGCCACCGGCGACGGTGCGCCGAAGTACCTTACGCCCAGCAACCGCGCGGTGATCCTGGCGGTGGTGATCGCCCTGATCGGCATCGCGTTGATCCTGCGTGCATGGCAGCTGTGGCCGTTCACCACGGCCATCGCGACCACCGACAACGCCTACGTGCGCGGACAGGTGACGGTGCTGGCCCCGCAGGTCAACGGCTACATCACCGAGGTGCTGGTCAAGGACTTCCAGCATGTGAAACAGGGGGAGGTGCTGCTGCGCATCGACGACCGCATCTACCACCAGCGTGTCGCCCAGGCGGAAGCCGCGTTGGACAGTGCGAAGGCGGCCTTGGCCAACTCCGATCAGTCGCAGGCACAGAACCGCGCGCAGATCGCCTCGGCCAAAGCCACGCTGTCGGCCGGACAATCCGAGCTGCAGCGTTCGCGTGCGGAACTGGCCCGGTATGAGCAGCTCGCCGCGCAGCGGCTCGTCGCCCTGAACGACCGCGACAAGTTCCGCACCAGCCAAGCCTCGGCGCAGGCCGGTGTGCAGCAGTCGCAGGCACAGATCCAGATCGCCGAAGAGACCCTGGTCTCCACCCGGGTGGCGCGCAAGGGACTGGAAGCGCAGGTGGAAAGCGCCGAGGCTGCCCTGGAACTGGCGCGCATCGACCTGGCCAACACGGTCATCCACGCACCGCGCAACGGACAAGTCAGCGAGGCCAGCGCGCGCGCCGGGCAATACGTTGCAGCCGGTTCACAGCTGCTGTTCCTGGTGCCGGACACGTTGTGGGTGGTGGCCAATTTCAAGGAAGGCCAGACCTGGCCGATGCGCATCGGCCAGCCGGCCACCTTCGCGGTGGATGCGTTCCAGGGCGAGGTGCTGCGCGGCCATATCGAAGAAATCGCCCCGGCGACCGGTTCGGAGTTCAGCGTGCTGCGGCCGGACAACGCCAGCGGCAACTTCACCAAGGTGGTGCAGCGTCTGCCGGTGCGGATCGCGATCGACGCCGATCAACCGCTGGCGGTGCGCCTGCGGCCGGGGATGTCGGTGATAGCGAAAGTGGATACGTCGGTGGAGCCAGCGGCACCGGTGGTCGCGCGTCCCGCGCAGTGAGTCGGTCGAACGGGTGACCCCCTCGCGGTTGGCTCTGACGGCCAGCCTACGAGCTTGGGGCCGGGCGGTGGGGCTGGTCGGGGGACGCGCACAAGTACGTCCATGTAGCGCTCGTTTCGCGCCATCCATGGCGCTCAACGCCCCCGCCCCAGCCCCCCCGCCCGCCCCCTGACAGGTTCCGTGGCCGCCAGCCCGCGTAATAAAAAAAGAAAAGCGGTAGCGCCGACCCATGGTCGGCGAGCGGAGCGGGCCGTTGGCGGGAACATTCCGCCGACCATGGGTCGGCGCTACGGA